>DDSP01000034.1:6635-120020 GCA_002343445.1 Chthonomonas sp. UBA2387 | reverse complement strand
TCTCGTTTTTGGGGCGCAGACCCAAGTGAGGTGCGCCCTCACCCCTAACCCCTCTCCCACCGGCGAAACCCAAGCACCCATTGAATGACGCCTACGGTGGAAGAGGGGAACTCGGGAACTCCCCTAGCCTTGGCCCTAACACCAGCCGAACACCACGAAGCTAAGCCACTAGGTCCCGGATCCACCGACCCAGGTCGTCGCGAGCGGTCAGGCACCACAGCCCGGCCTCTTCGAAGGGCTCGGGGCTTACGAACACGGCGACCGCACGCACGCCGATCGCGCGAGCGTACGACGACAACGCGGCACGCAGGGCCCCTGGATTCCGAGGGGAACCCGCGAACACAAACGCGTCGCATTCGATCCCGCAGCGTTCGGCGTGATCCACGATCTCGGCTTCGAGCGAGGGTTCGCCCGATTGCGAGCCCACGATGCGCCGCGCATCCAGCAGGCTCAGCCGAGGCGTGATCGGCAAGTCGCGAACCGGGCCACGCGCCGCAACCGGGCTGGCCGCTCCCTCGCGCGCCATTTCGACCAAAGCCGCGGCCAACAGGTCGCCAGGCTCTCGGTCGAGTGCCCAAACCGTTCGAAGGCCCGTGGCGGGCAACGCGCGTGCCGCCGCAGACCACGCTCGGTCGAGTTGATCCACCACGTGAGGCAAGACGACGTCGGACGCCTGAGCGTAGTCCGTAAGCGCTCTGGCCGCCTCCATCGGCGAGAACGCGGCGACATCGGACAGCGCCTGAGCGAGCCTTTCGAGCGCCGCCGCACCTTCGACCAGCAAACCGCACCGGCCCATCTGAGCCAGGTGCTGCAACGCTTCGGAGACGGGTCGAGAGACAAGGACCGCTGCCCAGGCGTCGGGTGATTCCCGCCACTCGGGCGAGACGCAGGCCATCGGGATGCGATGGTCGCGCATGAGCGAGGCGACTTCCAAGGGGTTACGGCTCCGCGCGATGCGGCGGAGCGCTGCCGCTACGGCGGGCTCCTCGACTTCCGCACCCGTGGCGATCCACCGGAACAGCCCCGCCTGAGAAGGCGTTTGGGGTCGAACGTGGGCGAGCCGAAGAACGTCTCGGTGCGTCCAACCCGAAGTCGGACTCTCGAGGGCGGCTTCGCGCGCCAGTACGTGCAACGATCGGCTGGAGTACCACGTTTGGACGGCCCTTCGGAGACTCCTTCCCCACCCTCGGCCGGCATCCACCATCGCCAGGAATCGGAACAGCTCTTCGCTGCTGCGGCACACGCTCGGCATGACCTCGAGCGCGCGCGCACGCACGACCGTCGAGGGCGAGCAGGCAGCCACGGCCAGCGCCTCGACTGCAAAACGCGCGTGCGAACCCGCGATGCGCTCCACGAGCGGCAGTCCCGCCGGGGTGCCGAGGGCGGCAACCAGCCACTCGGGCGCAGGCTGGGGGTTCCCGGGCAGGACCCACCCCGTGGCGCCCAGGCGCAGGATGCGGTCCAGGTCCATGGAGTGGGGATTCGCCCACGTGGGGGCGGTTCCTTGCCGTTCGGGCGTTTGCAGTGTCATTGGTTGTTGATCCTCCTGATCGAATGGGCGGATGGCGACGCCTCGACGTTGGGGCTGGCCAGCCTTCTCGCGACTCCGTCGGACAAGGGTTGAGCGGCCCAAGCGGAAGTCGGCTCAAGAACGGCGAAGGACGGAGACGGGCAAAGGGCCCGGCGTCGGTAATCGCCGCGAAAACGGGTCGTGGGGAGAGGTCGGTCTCGTCCCGGGCGGATCGTTCGCCCGAAACTCGAAAGTCGCGGGCTACAAGGGCTGGGAAGGCACGCCGTAAGGCGACCGGAATCCGGTCGTGTCGGCGGCGGGTTGTAGCGCGATGAGGACCATATTGGTGGTTTGTCGCTGGCGCTTTGTCCAGCGACTCGTTATTGTATCAGGCGCGAACGCCCGTTTGCGCTTCAGGGTTCGGTGAACGGGCCAAAGCCCCAGATCGGAACCCTCGCGACGGCACTCGGCCCGGCAGTCCAACCCTCGGCGGGGGGACCCTACCGGTGACAGGTAGAATCTCAATCCCCATGAACCGCGCCGGACTGCTCGATCTGAACGAAGCGCTCCAGCATCCCGGTCGAACCCTCTGGTACGAGATGTCCACCGAACTCGACCAGGAAGAAGACCTGGACTTGGTGTCGCCGATCGAGGGGACTTTGGAGGCCGTCAGCACAGGGAATCTGCTGTTGCTGAAGGGTCACTTTGCCGCGCGGGCCGTGTTCGAGTGCAGCCGCTGCACGGCACCCATCGAGCAGACGATCGAACTCGATATCGAAGAGCAGTTCCCCGTCGAGGGCGTCGCCAGTTCCTACGGCACCCAGGACTTTGCCCGGGTCGTGCCGGACGAGCCTTACCAACTCTTCGAGGGCAATGCGTTGATCGTAGACGCCCTGATCCGGCAGATGCTCATCGTGAACCTGCCGCTCCAGCCCGTGTGCGAGTACGGCTGGGATGGCGACTGCCCGGAGGCTCGCGAACGCATCATCGAATCGCAGAACGAGCCCGGCCGACTGGAGTTCCACCGGTTGAAGAACCTGCTGGAGGAGGGCACGTGATCGTTGCCGTGGATGCGATGGGCGGCGACCACGCCCCGGGCGAGATCGTCAAAGGCACGCTCGAAGCAGCCCCGCTCATTTCCGGCGGCATCATCCTTGTCGGCGATCTGGCCCGCCTAGAACCCTTGTTGCCTTCGACCTTGCCCAAGAACCTGACGTTGCGGCATGCCAGCGAAGAGATCGGCATGGACGAGTCGCCCACCGAAGCCTTCCGCCGCAAGAAGGACGCCTCGCTTGTGGTCGCGGCCAACATCGTGCGCGACGGCGAAGCCACGAGCATGGTGTCGGCAGGCAACACGGGCGCCGCCACAGCGGTTTCACTGCTCACTTGGCGGCAGATGGCAGGCGTCCACCGACCCGCGATCGCCAGCCAATTCCCCAATGCCAACGGCGGGTTCTTGCTGCTGGATGCAGGCGCGAGCCCGGACGTTGACCCCGAGCATCTCGTCGAATTCGCGATGATGGGTCGCGCGTACGCTCAGAAGGCGCTCGACCGCAAGGAACCCACGGTCCACCTGCTCAATA
This sequence comes from Chthonomonas sp. UBA2387, assembly GCA_002343445.1. Lineage (GTDB taxonomy): Bacteria > Armatimonadota > Fimbriimonadia > Fimbriimonadales > Fimbriimonadaceae > UBA2387. The sequence continues at coordinate 116,927 of DDSP01000034.1, read as the reverse complement.
TCGGCGAGGAAGAAGGCAAGGGCAACCAATTCGCCAAACAGGCCTACAAACTGCTCTCCCGCTTCCCGTGGTTTTCGGGCAATATCGAGGGCAAGGACATGTTTCTGGGCCGATGCGACGTGGTGGTTTGCGACGCCTTTGTGGGCAACATCACGCTCAAGACGAGCGAAGGCGTGGCGGAGTACATTCTGGGCACCATCAAGGCGCAGGTCCCCGAGAACCCGATCGGCAAAGCGTTCTTCCTGCCGCTCAAGCGCATCCTCGCCCCACTGCGGAAGCAGATGGATTACGCCGAGTACGGTGGGTCGCCCCTGCTCGGGTTGAACGGACTCACGATGATCTGCCACGGGAGGAGCAACGCGAAGGCCATCCGGAACGCGATCATCAAGGCCCACCACGCCACCGACAACCGGATTCTGGAGACCATCCGAGACAGCATCGGCCAACTGGAGCCAGTCACCCCATGAAGACCATCCACGCCGTCGTCGAAGGCATCGGCCACGGCATCCCCTCCAAAGTCCTGACCAACGACGACCTGTCCAAGATCGTTGACACCAACGACGAGTGGATCGCACAGCGCACGGGCATCCGCGAGCGTCGGATTTGCACCGAGGACGAGACGGCCTCGACGCTTGGCGTCATCGCTGCACGCGAAGCCCTGGATCACGCAGGCATCGCTCCAGACGATCTCGACATGGTCATCTGCGCGACCGTTAGCGGGGACATGCCATTCCCATCCACCTCGTGCCTCATCCAAGACGCTATTGGCGCGAGCAAGGCGGGCGCGTTCGATTTGGGCGCCGCGTGCGCAGGCTTCATCTATGCCACGGCAACGGCTTCGGCCATGATCGAAGCGGGTCAGGTTCGCAACGTGCTCGTCGTGGGCGTTGACGTCCTCAGCAAGTTCGTGGACTGGACCGACCGTTCGACCTGCGTGCTCTTCGGCGATGGGGCGGGCGCAATCGTGCTGCATGGCAGAACCGACACCGACCGAGGCGTGCTGAAGACCGTGATGCTCTCGGACGGCGGCGGCGCGGAGCACATCAAACTTGAAGTCGGCGGCTCCAAGTACCCCATGTGTTCGCCGCGACACGGCGACCACAGCCACCACATCTTCATGGCCGGGCGCGAAGTCTATCGCTTCGCGGTCACAGCGATGGGCGACGCCTGTTGCCGACTGCTCGACCAAGCCGGGATCACGGCAGAGGATATCGACCTCTTCGTGCCTCACCAAGCCAACCTCCGTATCATCGAGTCGGCTGCGAAACGACTGGAACTTCCACCGGAGAAGGTGTTCGTCAATGTGGACCGGTTCGGCAACACCAGCGCAGGTTCCATCCCGCTGGGGCTCTATGAAGCCGAGCGCGACGGACGACTCAAGCCAGGCATGGTCGTGATGACGGTCGGGTTCGGCGCTGGCCTGGTCTGGGGCGCGAACTTGATTCGTTGGTAAGGGACATCCATCCTTGGCGTCCGCGTCACTTTTCGTCGCCGGGCAGTACGATGCCTCGCATGATCACCCGTTGCGCCAGCAGGAACACGACCAGCGTGGGCAGAGCCGCCAAAGCCACCGCCGCCATCATCACGGCTTTCGGCGCGGTCCCCTGCAACTGGTAGATCCACACCATCAGCGTCCACATCCGTTGGTCTTGCACGACGAGAAAGGCGTAGAGGAACGCCGAATAGGCACCCATGAACGCCAGCAGCGCCAGGTAGCCCAAGACGGGCCGGCTCAGGGGCAGTGCGATCCGCGCCATCATCGTCGTCTCCTTCGCACCGTCCATCTGCGCCGATTCGTACAACTCCTGCGGCAGCGAGTCGAAGAAGCCCTTGAGCAGGAAGATCATGTAGCCGCTCGCTGCGGCGGGCAGAACGAGAGCGGCGTACGTGTTCAGCAGACCCAAGTCCTTGAGCAGCAGGAACGATGGAATCATGGCCACTTCGGCGGGAAACGCCATGGTCGCCAAGAGGAACAGCAGAATCTTGAGCGAGGACTTCACGGGATACCGCGACAAGGCGTATGCGGCCAGCGGGTTCACCACGAGCTGCGTCCCTACGGCCAGCAGGCAGAACAGCGCCGTGTTCCAGACGACCCGCCCGTTCAGCAGGATGTAGTCGAGCACGTAGCCGTAGTTGCGAGCGGAGAACTCCTTGCGCAACGCGCCCGCATCGCGGCGCACGACTCTCTCTTCATAGGCGGCGATGGGCATGGGCCCCGAGGCGATCTCGGCCCAAGCGGCTTCGACCGAGCGTTCGATGTGCTCTCGGTTCGGCCACTCGCGCTCGAACTCGTCCAGGTCGGCGCTTGGGCCGAGGACGATCGTCTCGAAGTCGGTCGCTGCTCCCCGCGTCGCGGCGGGGACTTCGCCGAATTGGTTCTGGTACTTGGATCTTAGCCACTCTTGGTAGAGCCGCGTCTTGCGGACGGGAATGCGGAACTCGGTGGGGAGACTGGCTTTGAACTCCTGCCACTCGTCCCACTTCCTGCCCCCGAGCGGGCGCCAGACGCGGCGCTCGAACTGCTCGGCGGGCGGGTTGACCGTCTGGAACGCGACGTTCTCCTCGATGTAAGCCTTGTTGAGGTCGTCAATGGTGGCGAACCGTTGCCGCACCCAGGCTTGGTAGCGCTGCTTCAGGCGGCTGGTGACCTGATTGGGCGCGGTGGCGAATCCTGCGCTCCACGCATCGTTCGGCAGGGCCAGGAGGAAGGCCTCGTACTTGTCCACGACGTCGTCCGGCGCGTCGGTGCCGATGCCGTTGCTCTTGATCCAGCTGAGGTTGGAGGAGTATTTGTCGTCGCGGTACTTGGCCAGCAGTTCTTGGTCGTCGGACCAGAAGGCGGGGATGAGGCGGTTGTCGTTCTGGTCGGTGGGGCCCTTGAAGCCCGTGGCCATCATGAGGAGGAACGGGTAGACGGTGGTGATCGCACCCGCGACGAGCCCGATGTAGAGCAGGGTCATCGCGAGCCTCGACCGCCAGCTTCGGCGTCCCACCCGTCCGATCAGACTCATGTCAGGTCATTCTAACGCATCGGTCAGCGCTTGCCGCGCACATCCGATCGAGCCAGGCGGCGAAGGTGGTCACTTGCTCAGGCGCTCGTAGAGGGGTTTGTACTGGGCGACGCTTGCCTCGTACAGCGCCATGACTTGTGCGTGTGGACGTGCCTCGATCAGGTCCATGAGGGCTTCTTCGACGATGGCCTGGAGTTGCTTGCCCTCGGCGTGGGCAATGGCCCGCGTCTTCTCGAGGACTTCCGAGTCCACCTGGGTCGCGAACTTCTGCTTGGCCATCTGCACAAGCTACCTGACGGATCATGAATCGTCATGAAACGAGGGCGGGGTTCAGCCAGAACGCTCGTTCATCGTGGACCAGCCGTACCGGCAGTTGTCTTGGCTCCCGCCAGACCGTGAACCCTCGCCGAACGCGCACGTCCTGCCGGGCAGAAACGTCCGTACCAAGCGGAGAGCAAGCACGCCCGGACAGGCCGTGGCACCCCAGATCGGAGGGTTGGCACGGGGATTCAAAGCACATCGCCTTGACCGAATGCCGAACTTTGCCCAGAGAGTGCGATCCAAGCTTCCGCACCACGTGGCTGCCCAGATCGAACAAACGTTGAGGTACGCCCGGCGTGGTGATCCAGTTGCACCGATGGGGGCCTCATGAAACCTAACCACCCGATGCGATTCGTCTTCGGGCTGCGATGTGAATGTAGAACCGGACCATCAGGACATTGAACTCGTACTCGCCTGCCCGACCTCCCTTGCGGATCACTTGAAGCTGCGTCATGCGCCGTAGAAAGTTGTCGAAGACCTTCTTCTGTGGCTCGGTCAGGGTCGCCATGATCTCGCTTCGCGAGAAAGTCCTCTCAAAGGGGTCCTTCTGGCCGATCACATCGAGGATGGCCTGATAGTGGTCGCCTCGAAGCTCATTGTAGACCTGCTGATCCACGAATTTGCGCCCGACTTCCTCGGCGGTCGCCACCACCGCCTCGGACACGTCGTCCATCGTCACGGTCCCGTCTCGATCCATCCAGAACGCGTTGTCGCCCAGCATCTGCATGATTTTGGGAAGGCCAGCCGAATACGCCCACAGCAGCGGGAACGCCTCGTCGGCGACTTCGATCCTCGCCGATCGAAAGGCACGGCTGAAGAACTCGTCGGTCTCGGCCCGCGTCATCGGGTCCACGTGAACCACGTCGAACACGCGATCCACGGGCTGGTGGCGAGCGATCATTTCGCGCCGCTTGTCTTCCGTCCCGCAAACGGTGAGGAGCATTGGCACGGGCGACCCCGTCACGCCATTCTCGTCCACGAACGACTTCAGGAAAATGGAGAACGTCGGGTCGCCGGCGATTCCGTTGACTTCGTCCAGCACCAAGAAGAACCCGGTGACTCCTGAGTCGGCGACCTTCGCCAGCGCATCTCGAAAGAACCTCAGCATGCCTTGTGGCGAAGAGAAGTTCGGCGCGTCGGCCCTGAGCGCCTGCAGGTTGATCCTGAAACCGAACAACTGCTGTTCGCCCACATAGCGGGCCAACCACTCGCGCAGTTTGTCGCCCGCCTTGTCATTCGTAGCTGACGAAAGGGTGGCCTCCACGACTCGTGCAGCCACATCTTCGATCGTCTTGCAGCCACCGAGGGTCACGTACACGGGAAGCAAGCCGAAGTCGTCTTCGGCCAGTCGTTGCGCGTAGGTGACCAGAGAACTCTTGCCAATTCCGTAGTCGCCCTCGACGAAGAACGCAGTCGGCTTGCCGGCAGCCACCTGCTGTGCGCCCCGCCTGAGCAGTCGGTCCGCCTGCTTGGCCCGGCCCACGAAGAACTCGACGGGCACAGGTTGTCCCGGGAAGAACGGGCTCCGACTCTTGGTCGCTTCGGTGGCATCCCAATGATCGGTCACTCTCCTATTATGGTGAATCGGGGGCGAGTGCCCCTGCGGGTCGTCCCGCCAGACCGTGCTGCCTGCCGCCAAGACCACACCCAAACCACAGCCGAACCTCAACCAAACCTCACCCAAAAACAAACCGGGCGCGGCAGATGCCGCGCCCGGTCGCTTCGACCCCCAGAGGATCAGCGGCCGCCGCCGCTGCCCATCTTCGGGAAGTCGGGGCGCTTCCACTGGCGGGTCGGGTTCTTGCGGAGGTCTTCCAGCAGGACTTCGATGGCCTTGTCCAGCTGCGGGTCCTTCTTGGCCAAGTAGTGCTCGGCGTTGATCTCCACCTCGATGTCGGGGTCCACGCCCGTGTTCTCGGCGATCCACTTGCCCGTGCGGGTGTCGTAGATGCCGAATTCCGGAGCCGTGATGCCGCCGCCGTCCACCAGGTTCGCCGAACCCGTGATGCCGACCAGGCCGCCCCACGTGCGCGTGCCGATCAGCTTGCCCACGCCCGAGTTCTTGAAGAGCCACGGGAACATGTCGCCGCCCGAGCCCGCCCACTCGTTGATGAGCATCACCTTGGGGCCCTCGATCGTGCCCGTCGGGAAGCCGATGTCCGCGCCGTTGCGCTGCCGGAAGCCGGTGTCGTACTTGCGGATCAGCTTCTCGATGAAGAACGTCGGGATCATGCCGCCACCGTTGAACCGCTCGTCAATGATCAAGGCTTCCTTGTCCGTCTGGCTGTAGAAGCCCTTGATGAACTCGATGACGCCTTGAATGGACGTGTTGGGCACGTGCATGTAGCCGACCTTGCCGCCGGACGCCTTTTCGACGTACTTGCGGTTCGCTTCGACCCACTCGATGTAGCGGAGCTGGTTCTCGCTGGAAATCGGCGAAACGCGGAGTTCGCGCGCGCCGTCCGGCGAGGGCTTGTCGTTGACCTTGATCGTGATCGTGCGGCCGACCTTGCCGATCAGGTGCTCGTGGACGTTCTGGTTGGATCGCACGGGTCGCCCGTCGATCTCCAGCAGGTACGCGCCATCGGGGATGTTCAGACCCGGCTCGCCCAGCGGTCCGCGTCGCGCGCCTTCGAAGTTCAGGCCTCGATAGATCTTGGCCAGCTTCACGTAGTCGCCTTCGACCGCATAGTCCGCACCGAGCGCACCGACCGGAATCGGCGGCTCGGACTTGCCCATGTCGCCGCCCTGCACGTACGAGTGGCCCGTGCCCGTCTCGCCGATCATCAGGCCGAACACGTAGCTCAGGTCAGAGCGGTGCGCCACGTGGGGCAGGAACTCGGCGTAGTGCTTGCCGATCGCGTTCCAATCCAAGCCACGGAAGCCGGGATCGTAGAACCGGTCGCGGTAGTAGCGCCAGGCCTCCCAGTACATCTGGGTCCATTCCTTTCTCGGGTCGATCCAGCCCTCGACCGCGTTCAGGCTCACCGCGCCCGAACCCACCTGCTGGCCGGGAGCGGCATTGACGATGCCGATGGTCTGGCCCTGCTGGTAGGCGATCTTGGTGCGCTTCTCGTTGAACGAAAAGCCCGTCGCGCCTGCGATGATGGTCTGCGGCTGGTCTTGGCCGATCGTGTACTGCTTGAGCGAACCGCCCTCCCAGAAGAACACGCCATTGTTCGCGCCGATGGCGAACGGATAGCTGCCGGGTGCCACTGGCAGCGCGAGCAGCCGATCTTCGATGCCCTCGAGGTCCACCCGGGGCTCGTCCTTCTTCTCGCCAGCGGCGGCTTCGCCTTCCTTCTTGACCGGCTCCTCGTCGGAGGGCTTCAGGAAGGGATTCTTCTCGTCCTTGCTGAGCAAGGCGACGTAGATGCGCTGGGCGTTCTGCATCTCCATCGTGAAGTCGAAGACGCCCATGAAGGGGTTGAACGTTCGCGCGGAGATGAGATACAGGTACTTGCCGTTCAGGTCGAACGAGATGGCCGAATCGGTGAAGTAGCCCTCGGTGATCTGGTGGCTCTTCCCTTCGGCGACGTTGTAGAGGAACGCGCGGCCGAACAGGTTCTTGCCGGAGTCGATGTAGGCCAGCCACTTGGAATCGGGCGACCAGTCGTACGTTCCCGACGTCAGGTTGCCGTAGCCGGAGCGCGTCACTTTGGCGATCTGACCGGACTCGATGTCCAGGATCATCAGATCGTTCTGCTGCGTGGAGAAGCTGATCTTCTTGCCGTCCGGCGAATACCGGAAGTCGACGATCGTGCCCTCTTTGTACGAGGTGATCTGCTTCGCTTCGCCGCCCATCTGGGCGACCTCGTAGATCTGGAACTCGCCCGATTCGTCGCTCAGGTAGGCGACCTTCTGGCCGTCGGGCGACCAAGTGGGCGACTTCTCGCGGAAAGCTTCCTTGCCGGGGGCCAGGTTGCGCGTCTCGCCGTTCTTGGCGGGGACGCTGAAGAGCTCGCCGCGCGCCTCGATGACGATGCGGTTGCCGCTGGGCGAGAGCGCGAAGCCCGTCACCATGCCGCCGAGTTTGGCGAAGCGGGGACGAACGGTCAACTCGTCGCTGGAGATCTTCGGGTTGAGCCGCTTCTCCTGCTTGGAGGCCACGTCGTAAGCGTACAGGAAGCCGTCTCGTTCGTAGACGATCGTCTTGCTGTCGAAGCCGGGGTTCTTGATGTCCCAATCCCCGTGGCGCGTGATCTGCTCGCTGCGGCGGTTGCGGACGTCGTAGCTGTAGAGGTTGATCGTGCCCTGGTTCTTGTCGCTGAGGAAGTAGACGCGGTCGCCGATCCACATCGGCCAGTAGCTGTTTTCGCGTCCCGTGGAGACCTTGGAGTGCTTCTTCGTCTGGAAGTCCCAGAAGTTGATGACGCCCTGAGTACCTCCTCGGTACTGCCGCCAGTTGAAGTTGTACGAGTTGTTCGTGTTGTAGGCGATGCTGCGGCCGTCAGGGCTGAACGAGCCGTTGAGAACCGGCTCGACGTCGCTCGGCACCGGGATGCCGCCCTGAGGGTGCACCGTGAACATGCGCGGCACGAACGGCGAATAGTTGGCCGTGACGTAGGCTACGCGCCCATCGGGGGTCCAATCGAGGACGCTGTCCGCCGATGGCTCGAACGTGAGCCGCTTGGGTGCGCCGCCGTCCACGGAGACGACATAAACGTCGGGGTTGCCGTCGTAGCTGCCGTTGAACGCGATCCACTTGCCGTCCGGCGAGAACTTGGCGTTGGTTTCGAGGTTGGCGTGCGAGGTCAGTCGCCTTGCGAGACCGGAACCGTCGAGGTTGCCGATCCACAGGTCGCCAGCGTACGTGAACGCGATTTTGTCGCCATGGACGTCGGGGAATCGGAGCAACCGGATGTCCTGGGCTGCCGAGTGTGCCGCGACCACGCTCAACGCGGTCGCCAGCAGCGAAGTGTGCTTGGTGAATCTCATGATGAAAGAGTGCCCGTGCAGGAGAGTGAGAGGGTTTTACCCGCCCCGGTGGGTGGTCAAACCCCTTTGGGCCTTACGGCGACCGCCGCCTGATTGGTTCCCGAATCGCGACCGTCTACGGTCGGCCGAGAATCTCGCCGTAGAGCGCCGTCAGTTTCTTGGCCTCGGTGGTCCAATTGAACTTCTCTTCGATGAGTTCGCGCCCCCGCCGACCCATCGCCCGGGCCTCGTCGGGGTGCTCGATCAGCATCTGGATGGCGTCCGCAATGGCTTCGGGGCTGCGCGTGTCCACCTTGATGCCCACGTTCCGACTGTCGGTCATCTCGACGTGGTTGGGCAGGTCGGTGTAGACGATCGGCAGTTCCATCGCCATGTACTCCAGAATCTTGACGGGCATGTTGAGCGACATCCGGTAGGTCGGCAGATGGGGCACCAAGCCGATCCAAGCCCGGTTGAGGAACTCGGCGAGCTCCCACTTGCTCATTTTGTCGACCACCTGAACCGAGTCGCCAGCGCCGCACTCTTCGGCCAATCGCTGCAACTCGGGGATCCGATGCTCGCCATGCCATGGGGCGATCTTGAAGGTGGCGTGTACGCCCCGCTTCCTCAAGACGCCCGCAGCCAAAACGCCCTGCTGCACGCCGCGCGGTTCGTCCAATCCGCCGACGTACACGAAGACGCCCGGATCGCGCTCCGCGTCAGGCTTGACCGGGAAGTCCTCGAGTTCGGGGAAGTTCCAAATCGTGACCACCTTCTTGTGAAGCGGATAGTAGCGTCGAGCCACGCTCTCGGTCGCCGGGACCACCGCAGCGCATCGCTTCAGGTGGCCTTTCTCGGTTCGGTCCCAAACGAACGCGGCGATGGGTCGGAGCGGCTTGGGAATCCACTCCCGCTCCTTGACTGCTTCCATGTAGACCTCGTGCACGTCCCAGATCACCGGCTTGCCGCCGGCGAGTTGAATCGTCGGGCCCAGGAGTTCTGGCTCGTGAACGTGGTAAGCGTCGGCGTTCAGCCCGCGAACCACGGCCAACACCTCGTTACGGTGCGCGGCGCGGTCGCGGCGTCCGCCGGGCTTGCGCACGGCATGGACCGTCACCCCGTCGACGGTGTGGGTGCCGATGGGAACGCGCGGCGTGGCGTGGGCGACGAGGTGCACCTCGTAGCCCGCTTTGGCGAGCGAACAACACGAACGCTGGAACACGCGCCGATCCTCGACCGAGTGTTGGGCGCAAACGTGCACGATGCGATGTGCCGACTGGCTCACAGGGTCAGCCCTCGACCCGCTTTCGCTTGACCGCCCGATAGAAGTTTCGGACCACATCGGCGTACCAGTCGTTCTGGTAGGCCGGATAGTCGTCGATGGACTTCGGCGGAAGGGCCATGATCGCGTCGAACTCCTCCTTGCTGAAGTTGAACTTCTTCAGGAGGAACTCCATGTCTTGCACCAGCAGGTCGGGCGGGCAGGTGGGCTCGGCATCCAGCGTGTGCAGCGCCTGTTCCCGTGTGATCTCGCCCGCGCAGACGAGGGCGCTGAGATGGGCCTTGCGCTTGTCGTAGCCGAACTTGACGGGCAGGATGTAGCCCTGGAAGAATCGGGTGTACACGCTCTCGTAGTGCTTGCCGCCGTAGTAGATCCAGCCGAGGTCCTCTTGCAGGACGCGCATCGCCTCGGTCTTGTTGTATTCCACCGAGTCGAGGATGTTGATCCACTTGAGTTTGTCCACGCTCAGGAACTTCCACATGTCGAACATGGAGAAGTGCGGGAACGTCTTCATCGGGCGGGTGCCGAACATCTTGTGCAGGCTGCGGATGTACTTCCAGTCGCGCTTGCCCGTGGACCAAGCGTTGGGCAGGATGGCCTCGCTGCGCACGTTGTGGCCGCCGAGGATGTACTTGATGCCGAGCCGCGAGGCTTGCTGCATGAGAACGGCGTCAATCGCGTGGTCGGTCGGGATTTCGCTGTCCGGCGTGCTGGCCTTCAGGAACGCGATCTGGATGTCGCGGAACTCGTCCCAGTCCAGCACCTCGGTGTACAGGTCGATGTCCAGCGTGCGAAGCGTCTTCTCGATGTTCTTGACGGCCAGTTCGCTGTTCCAACCGTTGTCCATGTGGACGGCCAGCGGCCGCAGCCCGAGGACCTTTTTGGCGTAGTACGCGACGTACGTGGAGTCCACGCCGCCGCTCACGCCGCAGATGCAATCGTAATCCTTGCCCTTGCCCGCCGCTTTGATGTCCTCGACGTATTTGTCGAGTCGGGCCTTGCGCGTCTCGAACGGGCCCATGTACTGCTGGACTTTTTTGTCGTAGCTGCGGCAGTGGTTGCACACGCCCTGCTCGTCGAACTTGATGTCCGGGTCGGTCGTGTCCATCACGCACCGCACGCACACGCGGTAGTTCGGGTTGTCCTTCACGCCCTTGAGATCCCGCGCGTACACGGGTTCGACCAAGGGCGCCGCCGTCGGACGGCTGAGCGTCGTCGAATCTTGAATCACCTGCCTGCTCCTGAGGCGCGTGGCGCGCCAACGGCTTTGACTGGCGTTGCCCGATTCGCGTTCCCAGAACGCGGGTTGGACGGGCGGAGGGTGGTCTCGATCCGACGGGGCTTCATAGATTCGGCTGGCGTTACGCCCTGAATGTACCCGCTCGAACCCGGCGGGTTGGACGAATCCCGTCCGCGATCAGGCTAGAATGGGGCCATGACCGTCGCTCTGCTCGCCTTGGCCGCCGTCTCCGCCCCCCAGTTCTCGGTGCTGGTCTTCAGCAAAACCGCCGGGTTCCGTCACGATTCGATCCCGAACGGCGTCGAAGCCATCCGCAAGATGGGCGTCGAACGCGACTTCGCCGTCGAGCATTCGGAAGACGCTGCGGTGTTCACGCCGGACAGCCTGGCCAAGCACAAGGTCGTCGTGTTCCTTTCCACGACGGGCGACATCCTGAACGCCGACCAGCAGTCGGCGATGGAGGGCTTCGTGCAGAAGGGCGGCGGGTTCGTCGGCATTCACGCCGCGGCGGACACCGAGTACGACTGGCCGTGGTTCGGCAAGCTGGTGGGCGCGTACTTCATGAGCCACCCGCACATCCAGGAAGCCGACATCCACGTCGAGGACGCCTCGCACCCCTCGACCCGCTTCCTGCCCAAGGTTTGGCGGCGCAAGGACGAGTGGTACGACTACAAGACGAACCCGCGTTCGCAGGTCAAGGTTCTGCTGACGCTGGACGAGAAGTCGTACCAGGGCGGCAAGATGGGCGCCGACCACCCGATCGCGTGGCGACACGAGTCGCTGGGCGGGCGCGCGTGGTACACGGCGGGCGGCCACACCAAGGAGTCGTACACCGAGCCGCTCTTCGTCCGCCATGTGGCGGAAGGCATCCTCTGGGCCGCCGGGCGCTAGAGGTGAGTCGGCGACAGGTCGTCGCCCTCGAAGTCCACATCGCGGTAGATGTCCCGCATGGCGACTTCCACGTTCAAGTGGCCTAGGCGAATCGTGCTGTCGAAACCTTCGTACGAGACGAGCGACCATGCTCCGTCGTCCTGTCGCTCGAACACGTCCACCAGGGGGGATGTGCTCGAAGCCAGAACATAAGTTCGCAGTTCTGGGATTCGCCGGTAGTGGGCGAACTTGGCCCCACGGTCGTAAGCCTCGGTGGACTTGGACAGCACTTCGACAATGGCCACGGGATCAAGAAGAACGTCCACATCGTCCTCATCGAACGTGCCCTTGCCACAAATGAAGCTGATGTCGGGGTAGGTGTAAAGGTCGGTCTCGCGGACGCGCACGCGAAGATCGGTCGGATAGGGCCGGCATCCCTGGGGGCGAAGTCCGACGGTCAATTCCACCACCAAGTTGGCGACGATCGCGACATGTTCTTTGGTCGCGCCGGCCATCGCCACCACGCGGCCGTTGATCAACTCGTGACGGACGTTCGCTTCGCGCTCGGCGCGGAGGTATTCCTGAGGGCTGACTTCGACCACGCTGCCCATTCTAAACCAAGGTCCGCCCCATCGAAGCGGAGCGGACCTGTGCGTGAAGGATCGGGAGAGCGCTTTACGAAGCGCGGACGGCGATCTTCTTGACCTCCGGAACGGGCAGTTCGACGCGCGGGATCGAGATCGTGACGAAGCCGTTCTTGAACTCCGCGTCCACCTTCTCCAAGTCGAGGTCCTCGGGGAGTCGGATGGAGCGGGAGAACGAGCCGTAGGTGTACTCGCGGCGGTAGACCTTCACGTCCTTCTCCTCGTGCTCGCGCTTCAACTCGCCACGGATGGTCAAGACGTCGTTCTCCACGCTGACCTCGAGTTCGTCGGGCGAGATGCCGGGCACGGCGGCCTTGATCATGACCTTGCCGTCCTTCTCCAGCACCTCGATGGGCACGGAGAGAGAGGCGTTGGACGCCGTCATCGGGGAGTTGCCGTTCCCGTTGCCGGGGAGGAACGGGCGATCCATGAGTTCGGCCATCTGTCGAAGCTCGGCCAACATGTCGAATGGGCTGATGTTGCGTACAATCGTGCTCATGTATGTCCTCCTATTGAGTCTGCTCGAATAGGTGACTTGATGGTATAGCACTCATGTACCCAATGTCAAGGCCCTGGGAGGAAGGTCCCAAGGGTCCGGGCCGAATCGAGCTACCCGCCGCGTTCCTTCTTCAACTGGTCGCGTTGCCAAGCCCAGTCGATCTCGGGATGGAACCGTTCGGGATGTTCGATGAGCCAGATTTGCTTGCGCACGATGTAGTTGTCCGGCTCCAGCTTCAACGCTTCGCGCAGGTGCTTCACCGCTTCGCCGGGCCGCTTCGCCTCAAGCTCCAGCGAGGCCAACGTCTGCCGAATGCCTCCGTTCCTCGCGTCCAAGCCGAGAGCCGTTTCCAGTTCGCGCCGGGCGTCGGCGAGGCGCTTCTCGACCAGCAGGCGCTGGCCGAGTTTCAAGCGCAGTGCGGCATCGCGCGGGGAAGCGGCGACCTGGGCGCGCAACGCCTCCAGGGTCGGGGGAGGCGCCTCGATGGGAGGCGGCAAATCGGCGCGCGGAGCCGCGAGAAACGCGTCGGCCGCTTCGATGATCTTGGGGTCGCGCACCTCGAAACCCCCGATCTTCGACCACACGATGCGCCCCGATTCGTCGGCGAACAGCCCGTTGGGCACCACGTTCGCGTTCATCGCGCGCCCAAAAGCGTTGGTCGGGTCGACCAAGGTCTCGAACTTCGCGCCGGCTTTGTCATAGAAGGGCTTGCACGCCGCGACACCGTTCGCGTCGGCGGCGATCGCAACGAACACGAAGTCGGTCGTCTTGCGGCGCGTTTCGAAGAAGGTCTGCCACCCGGGCAGCTGCGCGCGGCACCCTCACCACGACGCCCAATTGAACAGGATCACCTTTCGCCCCGCGTACTCGCGGAGCCGAACGGCTTTGCCGTCCATGGTGGTGAGCGTGACATCGGGCAGGACACCGGCCGCCGGGACTAATGCTGCGGCCGCGATCAGTGCAAGCATGACCCAGTGTACAGCGAATCTCGAGAATCGCCAAGCAGGATGCGGCGGGACCGATGGCGAAACCGCTCGGCATGGCCGACACCATCTCCCGACGCACGCTCCTTGCCGCGGCCGGCGCGGCAGGTTTGGCGCCGCTCTCCTTCTCCCAATCCGCTCAACGTGCGCCGCACAAGGGGATGCCGGTAGCGATCTCCAGCGCGAACGGCATGCGCACCACCGAGAAGGCGATGGAACTCTTGCGGGCCGGGCAGGATGGGCTTGACGCCGCCATCGCGGGCGTCAACATCGTCGAAGAAGACCCCAACGACATGAGCGTCGGCTATGGCGGGTTGCCCAACGAGCGGGGAGTCGTCGAGTTGGATTCGTGCTGCATGCACGGACCCACTTATCGGGCGGGTGCCGTGGCCTCGCTCCGCAACATCAAGACGCCCTCGAGAGTCGCCAAGGTCGTCATGGAGCGTACCGACCACGTGTTGCTCGTCGGCGAAGGAGCGCTCGAGTTCGCTCGGATGCACGGCTTCGAAGAGACCAACCTGCTCACCGAGGCTGCCCGGAAGGCATGGGTCAAGTGGAAGGAGTCGCTGAGCAAGGACGACGACTATCTGGAGCCTCCGGCGGCGAGCCCGCTCCCCGCACGCCCGACAGGGACGATCACCTGCCTGACGCTCAACGACAAGAGCGAGATCTCGGGGGTGACCACGACGAGCGGCTTGGCCTACAAGATTCCGGGGCGCGTGGGCGATTCGCCGATCATTGGCGCAGGCCTCTACGTGGACAACCAGATCGGAGCGTGTGGCTCGACCGGGCGCGGCGAAGCGGTCATCCTTTCGTGTGGCAGCCGCATCGTGGTCGAGAACATGCGGCACGGCATGACGCCCGAAGAAGCGTGTCTGGACGTGCTGAAGCGCATCTGCGACTACACCGTGGACCCGCTGTTGTTGCGCGAAAAGGGGCGGCCGAACTTCGAGGTCAACTTCTACGCCGTGAACAAGAAGGGCGAGTTCGGGGGGGCGCGCATCTACCGTGGCGGGCGGTATGCCGTTCACGATGGGACGCAGAACCGATTGATGGACTCGGCCTACCTCTACTGAGCGGGTTTGGGCAGGCTGAACCAAAAGATGGCACCCTCGCCAGGGCGTCCCTCGGCCCATACGCGCCCCCCGTGCCGCCGAACGATGCGTTCGACGATGGCCAATCCTGCGCCGTTCCCTTCGAACTCGCTCTGTGTGTGGCCGCGCCAGAAAACCTTGAACAGCATGTCTTGATATTGAGGATCGTAGCCTGCACCGTTGTCTCGTACCCAATAAGCGACTTCGTCCGCCCGTGACTCGCCGCCGATTTCGATACGGGGCGCAGTCGACTTGGACGAGAACTTGAACGCGTTGCTCACCAGATTGATCCAAACCTGTTTGAGGAGCATTGCATCTCCGAGCCCCTTGGGAAGCTCGCCCAAGGTCACCTCGACGCTATGCTCTCCTGATTCGAGTTGTTGCGCGACGGCCGAATGCGCCAATTGGCCCATGTCGACCGGTGCCAAAGAAAGGTCGGCGGTTGCGGCTCGCGAAAGTGTGAGCAGGTCCCGAATCAGCTCGCCCATGTTGCGGGTGCGCTTGACGATGACCTCCACCAGTTTGCGGCCCTCGTCGTCCAGATTCTGACCGTGGTCTTCCATAAGCATCTGTGCGAATCCGGCCACGACGCGCAGTGGAGCGTTCAAGTCGTGCGAGACGGAGTAGGTGAACGCCTCCAGTTCTTGGATGGCCTGTTGGAGTTCCAGCGTTCTGGCTCCCACTCTGCGCTCCAACTCGTCGTTGGCGGCGAGCAGGGCGTGCTCCGATTCGTGCCTTTGGATAGCGATGCCAGCGATGTGGGCCACGGTTTCGATGATCTCCAGCTCATCCTGCCTTGGCTGGCGGGCCGTCTCGTAGTGGAGTGCCACCACACCGACCACATCGCCATAACGTCCGTGGATGGGCTTCGACCAGCAGGCCATGATGGCGTGATCCAGCGCCAACTCACGGTTCTGAGCCCAAAGTGGGCTTCTGAGCGTATCGTCGACGATGATCAGTCGGTCTTCAAAGGCTGCTGTACCGCACGAACCCGCGCTCGGACCGATCTTCAGCCCGTCGACCGCTTGGACGTAGGTCTCCGTGAAGGATGGGGCGGCCAGATGCCGCACGCTGCCGTCCTTCAGAACCTCCAGAATCGTGGCCCGAGTCGCGGGCTCGTATTGCTCGATGGCCCGGCACAACAGGTTCATCGTATCCTCGAGCGGAGTTCCTCCAGCGATTCCTTCCAAGATCGCGGTGAACTGGGCGTTGAGGGCGACCAAGCGCTTCTGAGCGGTGACGTCGCGCGTCACGGAGAGGTGGCCGGTGACAGAACCCGACGCATCGCGCAAAGGGACGCCGTGGCTCTCCACCGATCGCACCGAACCCTTGAGACCGACCAGGTCAAGAGAAGCATCTGCCCGCTCGCCGGCGACGATGCGGGCATGCATCTCGTCGAACACCCTGCGGTGACTTGGGTGAACGAGTTCGCGAACAGGCAATCCGAGAACCTCGCTCAGGGAGTCCGCTTCCACCATCGCGAGGCCTGCGGCGTTCATGTCGACCAAACACCCATCGGGGGCCAGCACTTTGATGCAGTTCGGCTCGGCTTCGATGATCAGGCGCAGGAACTCGCGATTCGCGCGGAGCCGCTCTTCGGATCGGATGATCTCGGTAACGTCTTCTTTGATAGCAACAAAGTGCGAGATCTCACCCCGATGATCTGTGACCGGCGTGATCGTCTGACGCTCGTGGTAATGAGTTCCGTCCTTTCTCCGGTTGACCAAGTCGCCTCGCCAAACTTCGCCGCGAAGCAGAGTGGCCCAGAGGTTCGCGAAGAACGGCGTATCCTGCACCCCTGAGTTGAGGATCCTCGGGTTTTGGCCGATTACCTCGCTGCTTGCGTAGCCGGTCAGTGTGGTGAAGGCCGGATTGACCCACTCGATCACGCCGTCCCTGCTGGTGATGACGATCGCGTTGGCGGCATGGTGGAGCGCCGCTCCCTGCAACCCGAGCATATGCGAGGCTTGGCTGAGCTCGGTCACGTCCGCAAGAGAGCCCACGAACCTCGTGGTGCTCTCGGGAAGCGGTGGGAAAATGGTCGACTTGATGAACCGCAGGTCGGTTCGCTCGGGATTCGTGCGAAACGTTGAGCCAACCGGCGGCTCACCCAGCATCAGCGACTCGTAGCGGTGCTTGATCTCCTCGCGATCTTCAGGGTGAATGTGTTCAAGTACCGTGTCGATACGGACCGGTTGCCCATCGGTTGGGATGCCGAGGAGCCGCATGGCCTGCTTGGTAAGCTGGAAGACGCCGTTGGCGTCCATCGTCCACGAGCCGATTCCAGAACGTAGCTCAGCGAGCTCGAGCTGCTCGATCGCCGCGTTGCGTTGCGCCTCGTGGGCGAGCCGCTCGGTCACGTCCATGGCCATGACGAGCACCAAGGTTCGGCCTTCGTGGACGACGTCATAGGTCGTGATGTCGACGTCGAGCAGCGAGCCGTCCTTCCGGCGGTGCTTCCACAAGCCGGACTTCCTGCGGGGCGGCCGCGCCGTGGTCAGATACGCTCTTAGGCGTTCAACCTCCGATTCCGGGCGGATGAGCATGATGCTCGAACCCACCAGTTCTTCGCGAGCGTAGCCATATTGGTCGACTGCGGCGTCGTTGACCTCGACGAAGCTGACGTTGTCTTGGTCGTACATCCACATGGGCACGGGATGCGACATAAACAATTCGAAGAAGGTCATCCTGCAGTCCTCGGGCAAGTTGCAACTGCCTGTCCATCTTAGCCCTTCGCTGCATGATTCGACAAGTCAGCCGACACTCAGGTACACAGCCCACATGACTCAAACGAAGCCCCGGCCTGTCCCGACTGGTGGAACTCTGGGTTTGGTTTCGCCTTCGTCGGCCATATCGGCTGAGAGTCTGGAGCCGGGGCTCGCGTACCTCCAGGCGCAGGGCTACCGCATCAAGCGGTTTCCGAGCCTGTACGCCAAGCACCACGAACTCGCAGGGACCGACGAGGCGCGGGCCGCCGACCTCAGGGCGGCCTTCGAGGACCCCGAAGTGGACGCCGTCCTTTGCTCGCGAGGCGGCTACGGTTGCGCCCGGCTGATCCCGCACCTGGACTTCGAAGCTTTGGCGTCGCACCGCAAACTATTCATCGGCTACAGCGACATCACCACGCTGCACCTTGCGTTCCAGAACGTGGGGTTCGCCACGCTGCACGGTGCCGTCGGCGTCACGTTCTCCAAACCGCGCGAACCGTGGGTGTGGGAATCGTTCGGCAATGCGTTGACCGGGGACTTGATTCGCCCGAAGGACGCCCCTGTGGGCGAGACCGTGCGCCCCGGGCGAGCCGAAGGCGAAGTCATCGGCGGTTGTTTGCGTCTGATCTGCGACGCACTCGGGACGCCCGACGCCCCGGACACCGACAGCAAGATCCTGCTGATCGAAGACACCGGCGAGAAGGCCTACCGCGTGGACGCCATGCTCACCCAGTTGCTCAACGCTGGACTGCTCCAGCGCTCGGCAGGCATCGTCATCGGAGAGTTCTCGGAGACCGACGCCCTTTCGGAGCGGGGCGACAGCCCGTGCTGGCGGAGCATCGTGGAAGAAAGACTTGGTAAGATTCGCGTCCCCACCATCGTGGACTACCCGATCGGGCATAAATCGCAGATTCTGAGCGTAGGATTGGGAGTCCGCGCCGTGCTCGATGCCGATCGGGGCACGTTGGACTACAGCGAACGGCTATGCGAATGAAACTCTTGAAGACCCTGCTGGCAACGGTGGCATTGGCGGTTGTCTCCGTCGCTTCTGCCGCACCCCAGGTTTGGGAAAAGAGTATCGCGCCCGGCCTTTCGTATCGGATGGAGTACGACCCGGCGATTCCACGCACCGTTCACGGATTGCGCTTCAACCCCAAGGCCGGCGTCAAAGCCGTACCCGAACTCGGCGAGCGGACGATTTTCTCGCCGGGGCAGTTGAAGGGAAGGCAAACGGTCTCCGCATTGGTCAAGGGCACCGGGGCTTTGGCGGGCATCAACGGCGACTTCTTCCCGTGGAACGGTGCGCCGATGGGCATGATGGTGCGGTCGGGCGAATTGGTCACCGCACCCATGGCGTCGCGTTCGGTGTTCGCTTGGGGGCCCGACTTCGCGGGGCTAGGACGCATCCAGGCCAAGTTCGTCGCGGAGCGCTTCGGTTGGGATAACCGGGAGTTCGGCCTGAACGAGGAAACCGGGCCCGACGCTTTGGTTCTTCACACCGAGGCCGCCGGCTTCACGTATGCCGCCAAAGGAACGCCGAGCCACGCAGTGCTGCGCATCGTGGGCGGCCGATTCGCCGCAGGCGAGTTTGTCGAGGTCGAGATGTCGCACTTCGCGCCGGCCGAGCCCTACATTGCCGTGCCGCACAACCACGTCGTCCTGACGGGTACGGGCTTTCACCGTCCCTACGTTGCGGGCTTGGTCACCGGCGAACGGATCACATTCAGGCTGCAGGCGTCGGGTCTGCCTTGGGACAAGATCGACCAACTCATCGCCGGCGGCCCGAACCTCGTGGTGAATTCGAGGGTCTCGGTCGATGCCGGGAGCCAGGGTTTCTCTTCCGCCTTTGCGGGTCAGCGGCATCCCCGCACCGCCGTCGGCCGCACGCCCGAAGGCGACCTGTGGTTTGTGGCCGTGGACGGACGGCAGAGCGTGAGCGCTGGAGCGACGTTGACCGAGTTGGCCCAGATCATGGTTCGCTTGGGCTGCGCCGACGCGATCAACCTCGACGGCGGCGGCTCCACCACGTTCAACATCATGGGTTCGACGCTCAACCGGCCCAGCGGCGGTAGCGAACGACCGGTTGCCAATGCGGTCCTGTTCTACGGTCCTGCCGACGAACCGCTTTCCGGGCCGATCGAGCTCGCCGCGCCGAAATCGCTCACCGATGGGCAATCGGTCAAGCTGTCGGTCAAGAACGCCGACGGCGTCGTGGTTCCCAACACCGACGTCCTGTGGTCGGCGTTCGGCTCGGCGTGGGTGGACCAGGGCGGCACGCTGCGCACGTTGGGCGCGGGCACGGCTTGGGTCGCGGCCACGGTGCGGGGTCAAAAAGTCGTTCAGGAGATTTCGGTCTCGGCCCCTTCGCGCAAAGCGACCCGAACGATCAAGAAGAAGAAGCGCTGACCCGTCCGAGCGCTAGGGGCAGTACGCCAACTGGCGCTTCGCTTGGTCGTGATCGGGCTGGAGCCGCAGGACCTCGCGAAACTCCATGCACGCTTCGTCGTTCATGCCCAACATCATGTAGGTCATGGCAAGGTCGTAACGGGCGGCGACGTGGCGCGGCGAGGCTGAAACGACCTGCTGGAGCATGACGGCCGAACCCTCGAAGTCGCCCTCGAAGCCAGCGACGAGCGCCAACTGCCACTTGGCGTTGGCATGGTCGGGTTCAGACCCAAGAACGCGCTCGAATGCTTGGCGCGCCTCGCGGTATCGCCCCTCGCATCGGTGGGCGAACCCCTCCTGGTAGATGGCTTCGGTGTCCATATTCGGGCCGTCCGAGTATATCACCGAAGTTCGTCGCGACGATTCAGGCTTCCTTCAGGAGGCCTCGAGAACATCCTCCGTCACGGGCTCCTTCGACACGCGGAGCTTGATGATGCGCCGCCCGTCGGTCTCTTCCACGATGAACCGGTAGCCGTCGACAACGAGCGATTCGCCTTGCTTGGGCTGGTAGCCGAACGATCCGAAGACGAATCCGCCCACGGTGTCGAACTCCTCGCTGCTGAACGTTGCACCCAACTCGTCGTTGACGTCGTCAATGTGCGTTCGCCCCTCGACGACCAAGGCGCCGTCTTCCTGCCGCACGATCTCCTCTTCCTCGATGTCGTACTCGTCCACGATGTCGCCCACCAGTTCCTCGACGATGTCTTCGAGCGTGACGATGCCGGCGGTCCCGCCGAACTCGTCCTGCACCACGGCCATGTGGCTGCGGCGGAGCCGCATCTCGGCCAGCAGTTCGTGAAGGTCCTTGTTCTCGGGAACAAAGATGGGCTCTCGCAGGAGGTCGCGGAGGTTGACCTCGCCGTTCCGATGCAGCGTGGCAAGCAAGAGGTCTTTGGCGTGGACCACGCCGATGATCTGGTCGTCGTTGTTCTCGTAGAGGGGTATGCGCGAGTGTCCCGACTCCTCGATCAGCTTCACCACGTCGGCCGGATCGGAGTCAACGGGCATGGCGTCCAAATCGATGCGTGGCGTCATCACCTCGCGGGCCACGGTGTCGGCGAATTCGAAGACCGAGTGGAGCAGTTCGCGCTCCTCTTCCTCCAGTTCGCCGGATTGCTCCGCGATCTCCACGATGCCCTTGATCTCTTCCTCGGCTTGGTTCGTCACGGCGAACGTGGCCTTGGCACCCACCCGAGCCGTGAAGAAGCTCGCCACGGAAGTCACCAGCCATATCGCGGGCGCGAACAGTTTCGAGGACCAAGAAGCGAACCGATAGAGCCTCGCAGCGAACTCAGGCGCCTTGAGCGCGCCATAGTTCTTGGGGATCAACTCGGCGGCGAGCAGGTTGATCAAGCCGATGGGAATCGAGAGGCCGATCCCCATCAGGAACAAGTCCCCCAGCGAAACCTCGCCGGGTTTGAACACATTCAGAACCGATGGGGCAAGCGCGAATGCGCCGATGACCAATCCGAAACGACACACCTGGGAACCAAAAGAACATCCGGCGACCAATCGAGGGCGCACCTCGACCACGCGTTCCAGACGCCGCGCCAACGAGTCGTCCTTTTCGCGTGCGAAACGGATGTGCACCTGCTTGACGCACTCGATGGCCGTCTGGGCCAGCACGTAAAGGCCGTTGAGGATGAGGCAGGCCACGATGAGCGCCACCGCTTGGGCCGACCACCCCACCGTCCCGGCGAGCGAAACCGAGGCCAGATCGGGGGAGGAGTTCCCAAACCCACCGTTGGCGCCATAGGCGGCGAACGTGATCGCCGAGCCCGTCAGCACCATGGGCATCAGGCCGTTTGAATCCGGGTCGCGGCGCGTCGGCTGTCCGTCGCGCCGCGAGCGTTCGTGTGGATTGTCCTTCATTGACTGACGTATCCTCATTTCGGCAGAAGTCCGAACAACACGAGGGCCATCAAGACGCCTGCGGTTGCTCCCAGAGTCAATTCGAACACCGAGTGGATCTTCGCTTCCCACCGGCTTTGGGCGATGATCACGGCCAACAGAATGGTGATCGCCGCCACGAGGGCGTTATCGGTCATGAGGGTGGCCGTACCCGCCAAGAAGAACCCATACGCGGCATGACCGCTCACCAGGCCGCCTTTGAGCAGCATGCCTCGCTTGCCGATCGCCTTCCCGATGATCACGACGAAGAACAACAGCACCGAGCCCAAGACGATGCGCTGAATGACCGTAAGGTTCGGGCTCTCGCCCGTGAGCGACAGTCGAATCTCCTCCAAACGGTTCTCGCCGATCTGGATCAAAATGGCGGCGGCGATCGCGAGCATCGTCGAGATGAGCACCGCTCCGGCCGCAATGTCCTTGGCGAACTTGGCCAGCGGATGGTAGGTGGGTTGCACCAAGTCCACCACGGCTTCGATGGCGCTGTTGAACATCTCAGCCACGAGCACCAGGCTCATGATGAAGAGAAGGATCAGGATTTCGCGGAGCCGCCAGTTCAGCAGCAGGCCAAGCAACGTGATGACCAGCACCATGTACACGTGGAACCGCATGTGGCGCTGGGTGCGAAACGTGTAGACCAGACCGCTGATAGCCACCCGGAACGGCCCGAAGATGTCGCGCGTCTTGGTCATGCTCATGCCGTCACCGCCAGATCCATCGTGTGCCAATCGGCGTCGGGTTCATACCCGGCTTCGGCGAGGCAACGGTTCATTTCGGCCAGCATGCGCTCGCGGTCGGCCTCGGTTTCGTCGTCGAAGCCGACGAGGTGCAGAGCGCCGTGGACGATGAGCGAGGCCACTTCGCGTTCCAGCGAAACGCCGCGCGCTTTCGCTTGGCGGCTCGCCGTTTCAAGCGACAGCGCCAGATCGCCCACCTGCCCGCGCGTCGGGCCTGTGGAGGGAAAGCTCAGGACGTCCGTGGGCCGGTCGATTCCCCGGTGGTCACGGTTGAGCGAGCGGATGCCCTGGTCGTCGGTCACGAGGCAAACGACCTTGCCCTTCGAGCCGATGGCGCACCGGACCAAGCGCTGCAGCGCATCGGTGGGGAGGGGGATGGGCTCGACGTCCCAAACGAGGACCAACGCGGTCGAACTCATCGCTGGCCTAAGGGCGCATTGCGCCCGGGGGGTCGAATGGAAAAGATACTAGGAGGCTCGTCGCTCATAGCTGGCGAAGGGTGGGGCGGCACTGCCCCGACCGCCTAGCTTCGCGAAATGCGCCGTCGGCGCATGCGCCGGCGCTTCTCGCTGGGCTTCTCGTAGTGCGCGTGCTCCTTGAGGTCGCGCAACACTCCGCTCTGCTGCATCTTCAGGTTGAAGCGCTTCAGGGCGGAATCAATGGACTCGTTCGATTGTACGTTGACGTAGATCAAGGGGCTAAAGCTCCGAAACGATAGTATAGCACGGACCGGATCAGTCCTTTTTGACCCGCTCCAAGTAAGAGTCGGTTCGCGTGTCCACCTTCACCACGTCGCCCTCGTTGATGTGGAACGGCACCAGCACGACGGCACCCGATTCTAGCGTGGCGGGCTTGTTGCTGCCGCTGACCGTGTCGCCCTTGTAGCCCGGGTCGGTCTGGACGATTCTCTGCTCGACGAAGTTGGGGATTTCGTACCCGAGGACCTCGCCTTCTGCGTTGATCATCACGATCTCCATCTCTTCCAGCAGGTACTTCGCTTGGTCGCCGAAGTCGGCGATGGGCAACGGCGTCTGCTCGTAGGTGTCGAGGTCCATCAGCACGGCTTCGTCGCCCTGCCGATAGAGAAACTGCATTTTGACCTTGTCGACGAACACGGGCTCGATCTTCTCGCCCGAGCGGAACGTCCGCTCGACGGTGTTGCCGGTCTTGACCTTACGAAGCCGAGTGCGTACGAACGCGCCGCCCTTTCCGGGTTTGACGTGCTGGAACTCGACCACCTGGAAGACGTCGCCGTCCAAGCGGATGTGCATGCCGTTCTTGAGGGAACTGGTGTCGACTGCCACTGGGGATTCCGGCCTCCTAAGCCGGGTCGGGAGTATACCGGACGCTTAGAAGTCGTCGAGACACAGGGTGGGACGTGGCGCGAAGAGCCTCCCTGCGGCTGGGATCGCCTCCGCCGGCCCGACCAGCGCCCCCTGATCGGCGAGTTGGCTGGGCGAGAGCGACCCCAGAACGGCCTGCGCCAACGCTCCCGGTCCTAGGGTCAGGTCGGACGAACCCGTTCGCTCGACGGATGTACCGGACGAGTCGGCGACCACGCGCCAAGGCCCCTGGTTCTCGGGCGCATCGGGGTCGGCGACGCTCAACGTGAACTCGGTGGGAGCTTGGGCGCGGAGCTTGCTCAGCGAGGCAGGAACATCCAAGACCCGGAACATGAGTTGCTTGGTCCACGCGAAGTTCACACCGTGCTGCATCAGCCGATGCCCGAAGGGCGTATCGGTGGGCTCGTACCACTCGGCGAAATCCTGGTTGATCGCAAGGGCGCGGATCAAGCCAAGCATGGCCCGGTAACCCTCCCAGGTGCTCCAGGCGAACTGCTGGACGAACTGGCCCATGAAGAACCCCTCAGTCAACGCGACCACGATGTACGCCTCGACGGGGTCTCCCGCGACGTAGATCTTGGCCGGCTTGCCGCGAAACGAGCGCCGCCATTGCGACTCCTTGCGGCGGTTCATCCCCGAGTATCGCGAGGCGAACGCATCGTAACAGGGCACCAGGAGCGGCCAGTCATCGGCCTCGATCTCGCGCGTCTCCAGCGGACCGTCGTAATGCGGAATGTGCTTGGTCTGGGCCTTCACCTCGAACCGAGCTGCGCCCACCTCGTATCCCTGTTTTCGATAGAACGCCTCGCTGTAGGCATAGAGCGACGCGACGTCGAACCCCGCCTCCCTCAACAGCGGCGTCATCCCACACATCAGCGCCTGCCCCGCGCCATAGCGCCGCGCTTCCGGCAACACGCCGACCGATGCGATGCCCGCGCAGCGAAGGTCCTCACCCGAGCAGGTGGCCGTCATATCCAACGCGACGGCACTGCCCACGATGCGGCCATCGGCCTCGACAACGAACGCCAGACTGTCCTCGGGGATCAGGTTTTCGCCCGGTTCGATGACCTTGCCGCCACGATAGACCGCCGACCGGACGGCGGCGTAACCGGCCCAATCGGACGGTTCGTAAGGGCGCACGGAAAACGCGGGCATTTGTCCCCTTTTACCAGACCTCGGAATCCCCGCACACTTGCCGTGGTCCCAGGGTCGGTGGTCGCCGATAGAACGGGTGATATGGCCTCGGACCCTTCGTTAGATCGAGCGGACGGAATGGGCGTCCCCGTTCGCGTGTTGCGCCGTTGGATGAAGGAGGGGTTGATCGTCGTCCAAAGCAACGATTCCAAGGACCGGCGCAAAGACCTGGAGCAACGCGTCTTGGTCTCGCGGATCGACGAGTTGCGCAACGAGATCGGGAACCTCCACTCGGTCGTGGTGGCGCAACAGGCGCAGATTCAGACGTTGACCGAGACGGTCGCCGCATCCGCCGAGCGGGAGCAGAAGTTGTTCGAGGAACTGACGACGGCCCTGAGTCCTGCGGGCGAGAAGCCATCGGGATCGCCGCTCTGGTCGAAACTCGCCCGCTCGCTGAATCCCTGACTCAGTCAGGCATGGCGTCTCAGTTCGTCGCAAAGGTCGGCAAGCCCGACACTCTCCACGCCGTTCCCCAAAGGAAACCTGCCTTCGCCGCTCCGGACCAGAATCCGCCGCTGAACGCCAATGGCCTCGCACGCCTCGTGGAATCCCCTTTGGGGCTTTGCGGCCGGGCTTCTCTTGACCTCGATCGCCCACAACGCACCGGAAGCGAATGACAAGACCAGGTCGATTTCAGCGCCACCCGAGGATCGGTAGTGCGATGGCTCGGTCCGCCATGGGAGGAAAGTCAGCAGGTTCTCGAGCACGAACCCCTCCCAACTGGCACCCACCACGGGATGAGAGAGCACGTCGTCCAACGACTCCAGGCCCAGCAGAGCATGCACCAAGCCCGAATCGCGGACATAGACTCGCGGCGACTTCACCAGGCGCTTTCCAACGTTGCCGACGAAGGGTGGAACCCGACGGACCAAGAGGAGGTCGCAGAGCAAGTCCAGATAGCGTGTCACCGTCTGGGCAGAGACCTCCAAGGCCCGAGCCAGGTCTGAGGCATTGAGCAGCGAGCCCTGCCTGTGAGCCAGCATCGTCCAGAATCGTCGAAGCGTCTCCGCTGGGATGCGCGGGCCGAACAGGGGGATGTCTCGCTCGAGATAGGTCTGGATGAAGTCCTGCCTCCAATGAAGGCTCTCGCGATCGTCGGGGGCGAGCATGCTGTTCGGGAATCCGCCCCTTAGCCAGAGTCGGTCTGGCGGGCCCGTCTCGGGCAAGGTCAGCGGGCCCATCGGCACATAGCGGATTCGGCCCGCGAGGGTCTCGCTCTGTCGCATGAGATCAAGCGCGGCAGAGCCCAGCACCAAGAACCGCCCCGTGCCCTTGCCCTCTCTACGGCCAGCATCAATGATGCCGCGCAGCACGGGAAACAAATCGGGTGCCCGGTGAATCTCGTCCAGCACGATCAGCCGATCCTGGTGGGCGCCCAGGAAACCGACCGGCTCGCTGAGTTTGGCCAAGTCAATGGGATTCTCCAGGTCGAGGTACAAGCCACCTCGCTGCCCTGCGATTTCGACGGCGAGCGTGGTCTTGCCGACCTGCCGTGGACCCACCAACGCAACGGCCGGCTGGCTGTCGAGCGCCTCGACAACCTCTTTGTGAACCCATCGCGAAATCATTATCCTTGTATTTTATCCACAGTGTAGACAATCTGCAAGGATAATGCCTCATCCAAAGGCGCGAACCACCCAGATCAGCAAGCCGCATAGGACCAGCGCCGCCAGATAAAGCACCGCCACCGTCTGCCGTTGCGTCAAGCCCTTCCGAAGCAACGTGTGATGCAGGTGGCGCTTGTCGGCCTGGGTGATCGGTTTGCCCGCGCGGATGCGTTTGGCCACCACGAAGAATGCGTCGAAGATCTGGACGCCAAAGGCGAACATCGGGACGAAGATCGCCACCGCCGCCGCCGTCTTCATCGCCCCGACAATGCTGATGCTGGCCAACAGGAACCCCAACAACTGCGCGCCGCCCGTGCCCATGAAGATCTTGGCCGGGTTGAAATTGTGCCTCAAGAACCCGATGGCCGAACCGGCGATGGCCGCCGCGATCAGCGCCACGCGAGGCTGCTCGCCAATCAGCAGCGAGGGCTTCACGGGCGTCGCGCTCATCCGGTTCATCTCCAGTTGCTGGAGCACCTCTTGAGTCGCCATGACCGAAAGCGTCGCGCCCGCGATCGCCGCGATGCCTGCGGTCAGACCGTCGATGCCGTCTATGGTGTCCATGGTCTTGGTCACCACAAAGATGTAGATCGCGGTGATCGGCACGGCCCAGATGCCGAAGTCGAGCCACTTCCCCGCCCAGCCGATGCCTTCGATTTGAACCCGCCCCGAGGTGCCGTGGATGAACTGGATGGCCACCGCCAGAATCAGAATCAGGCCGGCCTGCTTCACGGCGCTGAACTGGTACAGGTCGTCGTACGCCCCCAAAACCACGATACACGCGCCCACAGCCAGAAGCCCGATCAGGTAGATGGGGAACGGGTTGTGCTCGTAGGCGAAGGGCATGAGCGCCAACAGACTGACCAGAATGCCCCCGTAAATGGCCAAACCTCCCCAACGCGGTGTGGGCTCTTGGTGCACGCGGCGGTCGTCGCGGGTCGGGTCGTCCACCGCACCCTTCACGATGGCGAAACGACGCACCAGCGGGGTCAGAAACCAACTGACCACACCAGCCAAAGCCATCGCCAACAACGGTGCGCGAAAACCTTCCAACATGGGAGCGCCACCTCAAGATACCGGACCGGCTCCGGTCGGCGCGGTATCCTGTGGTCGAGTTCCATCTATGGCAGACGCCCCGAACCAGCCGAATGGGAACCGCCCCGAATGGATGGGTTCGATTCTTGGCGTCGCAACCTTCGTTCTGGGCGTCGCATTGCTTTGGATGACGTTCCAGTGGGCCTACGGCGTGCTGACTCAAACCCCCGCGCAAACGCTCGGCCTCAAGGATGGCGAGGCCGTGGACCTCAATGTGGCCGGACGGAACTTTCTGGGAGTTCTGGTCAAAGTCATGGCGCTGGTTCTGATGGCGGGCATCGGCGCCACGATCGCCACAAGGGGCGTGAAGCTCTACATGGCCTCGCGAGAACACGTCTCCCAGCGGCCGAACAAACGAGCCGAGTAGCGCGTCCATGGCTGCCCTCCGCAATGCCGTCATCCTGTGCGACTATGGCGACATCGTAGGCGGTGCCGAGAAAGTGGCCATCGCATCGGCCCTCGGGCTCGCTCGTCGCGGGGTGAACGTGACGTACCTCGCGGGCTGCGGCCCTGCCGCGGAAACCTTCGCCGATTCGGGCGTGACGGTCCGCACCGTGTTCGAGCAGAACCCCTTCGATTGGATGCCCAAAGAGAAGGCCCTGGCCAACACCGTGCGCAGCCAACCTTCTGAAGCCGCAGTCCGCGAGGTGCTTGGGTCGCTGGATCCGCGCTCGACAGTCGTCCACGCGCACAGTTTCCTGGCCGTGCTTTCGTCGGCTGCGGTGGGGACGGCGCTCGATCTGGGTTTCCCCACCTCGATGACGTGCCACGACTATGGGTTGAGTTGCCCCTCGCAGGTTCAATACGACTTCCGGCGCAGGGCCATCTGCGAGGTGCCCGGCCTGGGCTTTCGGTGTCTCACGCGCAACTGCACGCAGAAGACCTACGTGAGCAAGGCGCGCTTGATCGCTCGAGGGACGTACTTGGCGCGAGTGGCTCGACTGCCGCAACGGCTTAGGTGGATCGTCACGATTTCGGACCTTAGCGAGCGCGTGCTTCAACCCACGTTCGCCACCGGGGCGCACGTGACGCGCATCCCCAACCCGATCGAGGTGGCCAAGGAGGCTCGAGTTCCGGCGGAGCGTGGCGCGATGCTCGCGTACGTCGGCCGATTGGTGGAAGAGAAGGACCCCTTGCTGTTCGCCGAGGCCGCTCGGCGGGCAAAGGCCCCGGCGTTGTTCATCGGCGACGGGCCGCTGGCCGATCGCTTGCGCCGCGAGTACCCGGAATGCGAGGTCACGGGCTGGCTGGCCCCCGCCGAGGTCAAAGAAAGGCTGGCGGCGGCGCGGGCGCTGGTCTTGCCGTCTCGCTGGTACGAGAACTCACCGCTCGTCGTGTTCGAGGCGCTGGGCCAAGGGCTACCCGTCGTGGTGGCCGACACATGCGCGGCGCGCGAGTACGTCGAAAGCGGCGTCACTGGGTCGGTCTTCCCTTCCGGCGATGCCGATGCGCTGGCGACAGCGTTGGCCGAATACGCCGACGACGCCACGGTCTCGGCCCGCAGCCGGCTGGCTTACGATCGCTACTGGTCCGACCCGCCGACGCCCGAACGCCACGTGGGTCGTCTGCTCGAACTCTACGAGCGGATGCTGGCCTAGCCGCCGGATGGCGTCGCCAGTACCGGCTTCAAGGGGCCATTCGGGTCGAGAATCGCCGCGAGTTCCTCGAATGGAATCTTGACCAAGAACGAGCCTTCGGCGTAGCTCCCCACGGCGTACGGGGCGAAGAGGAACGTCATGGCCGACGGGGTGACGATGAAGTTCTCCAGCAACTCGTCCGGAAGTGACTCGATGTCGCCGTCCACCACTTGCGATGCCTTGCGCTCGCGCAGCTTGTTCATGAGCAAGGCATCGAGCGCCTTCCGGGAGTCTTGGCCAGGTCGAAGGACGTCCGTGAGGCGCAAGCGGGCGGGCTGGCCATTCTTCATGCCGACGTTGATGCACGTGTAGGTGAGATTGGGGTGCGCACCCCCCTCGAAGAGGCTGGTCTCAACGTAAGCGCTGATCAACTGCTGGTTGGCGATGGAGACGGTGGTCTTGACGTCCAGAGTCCAGGGCGTTGTGAAGAACGACGGATCGGCCTTGCGGGCCAAGAAGGCGCGGCCGACGAACGCTTCAAACTCGCGGCTGACCGCGAACTCGAGTTCGATATTGGCCGTGCCGGCCACCCCTTGAGTGGACGCAAACTGGGCAAACGAGGCTTTGGCAGACCAGAACTTGCCTTCCGTCGAGTTCAAACGCTCCCAACGCGTGCCCACAGACTGAGCCCAAACGCCGCAACCGAGCGCGAACGCGACGCCGAACACCAACACGAATCGGCGCATGACCCCCATTGTAGCGGAGACGTACCGACCCCTTGGGTCACGGGACCCCGAGGACGCAATCGGTACACTTCCAACCCGATGAACCGGACTCTTGTCGGCTTCGCCGCCGCTCTCGGCGTGGTTTGCGTTGGCTTGGTGGGTTGCGCCGAAGCCCCGCCCCCCGAGCCAAGAGCCGCGAACCCGGTGGAAGCCGCGAAGCCCAAGCACCCCGTGACCAAGGAGATGTGGCAAGACGCCGAAAAGGCCGCCGGCCAGCCCGCTCCCCTCTTCGAGGCGACGGACGCCAACGGCGCGAGCCACTCGCTGGCTTCGCTGACCGGCGATAAGCCCCTCGTCCTCTACTTCATCAAAGACGGCTGCCCGTGCAGCAACGACGTCGAGCCGCTCTACCAACGCATGGCCGCCAAATACGGCGACAAGGTGCGCTTCGCCGGAGTCATCAACGGCGACGCCGACGTTGCGAAGGCGTGGCTCGCCAAGATGGAGACGCCCTATCCCGTGCTCCTCGACCCCGAGATCAAGGTGGTCAAGGAGTACAAGGCCGACCGTTCGGTGTATCTGCTGGTCATCGGACCGGACGGAAACATCGTGCGCATGTGGCCGGGCTACTCGCAGACGATGCTGAGCGAGCTGAACGCCACGCTGGCGAAGATGACCGGGACCGAAGAAACGCCCTTCGATGCGGCCTACGCACCCAAGGAACCGACCAGCGGCTGTTCGTTCTACAGCGACGACCCCACCGTCTGACGGGACGGTCGTGTGCGAGGAATCGACTTTGGGCCGATCCTAAGGCCGCACGACCCACTTGAACGCGGCCTTGCCCTCCGGATCGCGTGCCACTGCTTCGAAGATGCCGGGAAGATCGTCCAAGGCGACTGGAGTCAACCACTCGCGAACCTGGAACTGGCCCGATTCGAGCCATGCGAGCGCCGTGGCATAGTCGGCGGTTTCAAAGTTGCACGAAGTCGTTAGCCGCCTTTCCGAGCCCAGACGCATCAGGTCCAGATTCAGCGTCTGGCCCGCGTGAACGGCAAGATTGACCAGAGTTCCGGCTTTGGCGAGCAGGCTCAACCCCAGTTCCAGCGTCTCGGGTATGCCGACCGTGTCGAACACCGTATCGAATCCGTTCGGGAACCCCTGTCGCAGGGCATCCGCGCCTGAGCCGCGAGCGTCTACCGTGTCCAGTCCCTGCGCACGCGCCACCTCAAGCGCCGTGGCATTCCGTTCGTAAACGGCGGCTCGCGCCGCGCCCATGGCCAGCGCAGCCTGCGCGCATCCGTTGCCCGCTGGGCCCGCCCCGATGGAGAGCGTGGTGCCCCCGATCCGCACATGGCCGACCCGGGCCACATGAACGCACACGGCCAGGATGTCCATCATCGCGGCTTCGGTCATTGGCAGGCGATCGGAAAGCTCGTAGCAACTCGCGCCCCAGCACGGCACCGACGGCGCATACGCGCCCGGAAAGAACGCTTGACTCCCCCAGCCCTGACCGTGGCCGAGATGGACCGTCTGGGGGCATAAGTGGGCGCGACCGGCGCGACATTCGACGCACGCGCCGCACACCTTCGAGCACACCGGGGCCACGCGTTTGCCGAGCAAGTGGGCGTTGCGCTCCGAGAGAACCTTCACAACGGTGCCGGCGAACTCGTGGCCCAAGACGATGTTGGGCGGATTGGGGACATGACGCCCCAGCGTGTGTTGCGCCCAAGGGTTCTCGCCCGCGAAGTAGCGGAAGTCCGAGCCGCAGAGCCCGCACGCGCCGACTTCGACGAGCACCATGTCCGAATCGCCGTAGGCTTCCAACGGCCATTCGGGAATCTCGCGCACGACCAATCGGCCGGGGGCTTCGAGCACAGCGGCGCGCATGTCAGGCGCCCCCCGTATTGGACTCAGGCGAGGCGTCGAGTTCGTGGTCTTCGGTGTCGTAGCGTCCCTCCAACTCGTCGAGGATCGTCCCCTGCCACAGCGGCACCTTGGTCAGATAAGCGGCCCGCGAAAGCATGTGCGCGCCGACCGGCGAAGTCATGAAGATGAACAGCACGACCAGCAGCGCACGGGTCCAAACCGCGGTGTCTTGGAAGTGGACGGCCGTGGCCAGCATCACGCAGCCGATCCCGAGGGTGGTGGCTTTGGTGGCGGACTGCATCCGCATGTACACGTCCGGCATCTTGACGACTCCGATGGCCGCGATCAGGGCGAACACCGAGCCCACCATGAGCAAGACGACGGTCAGGGCTTCCTTCACCGACCCGCACCTCTCTCGATGTAACGTGCGATGGCCACGGTGGCGAGGAACGAGATGAGCGCTAGAACGATGCCAACATCGAGAAACACGCTGTCGCCAGCGGCGATGCACGCAACGCCGATCATGCCTGCCGCCAACATGCCGATCAGGTCGCCAGCGGCCACCCGGTCGGGCAGACTCGGACCTCGGATGAGGCGGTATGCAGCCACGACGATCGCCAATGCCAGCAGGGTCAGCGCAACCCATGAGCCTTTGGCGACCCACTCGGCGGGCGTCATCGGAGCACCTCCACCACGCGGACCTCGAAGCCGTCGTGGATCGCCTTGCGCAAACGTGCGGCATCGCCACCATCCAAATCCATGACGTGGAGGTAGAGCGTCTGGCGGTTCGTCGAAACGTCCATGCTCATCGTGCCTGGTGTCAGAGTCACCAGGCTGGCGAGCAGAGTGATCTCCACGTCGGAGAGGTCGCCCAAGGGCACGGCGACGATCGCCGGTTTGGAGTTGATGCCGGGCGTCACCACCTCGCGCGCGACCCGCACGTTGGCCACGACCAGTTCCTTGAGAAAGAACCAGAGGAAGCTCAAGATGCGCCGCACCCGGCGGAGGTATCTGGGCGAACCGACGACGCCCCGCGACGAAAGCAACATCAACATCAAATAGCCGATCAGGAACCCACCGACCAGGTTCTTGACGGCAAAGTCCCCGAACAGCGCACACCAGACGAGCATCAGAACCAGGTTCCAAAGGAGCATCTAGGGGCCACCTCCCAACACGGCGCGGATGTAGGCCGAGGGGTCGAGCAACTGCCGCGCCGCAGCCTCGGCGGCATCGAACACCGTTCCCGCACCCAAGCCCAGTGCGACGATGCAGAGGGCCAAGCCCGTCACCGGCACGATTCGCGCGAGGGCATTGGCGGGCTGGTCCTGCTCGGACTCGTCGGGGCGGTGCAGCGGCTTCTTCCAGAACGCTTCCGACCAGATGCGCGCGACCCCGGCAAGCGCCAGGACGCTGCCTGCCAG
The DNA here is from genome assembly GCA_002343445.1 of Chthonomonas sp. UBA2387. GTDB lineage: Bacteria > Armatimonadota > Fimbriimonadia > Fimbriimonadales > Fimbriimonadaceae > UBA2387. Next base: position 83,440 of record DDSP01000034.1, on the reverse strand, counting down.
GATGCAGGCCGCCACCCAGCCTTGTTGAAGGTCGAGGGAAGCCCGCAGAACCGCCACCTTGGGCGCAAACCCCGAGAGCGGGGGCACGCCCGCAAAGGCCAGCAAGCCGATCATCGCCATCGCGGCCAGCCAAGGCGCCGTTGCGGCCAGACCGCCGATGGTCCGTAGGTCGCAGGAGCCCATGGCGCGGCGCACGATGCCCGCCATGAGAAACAGCTGCGTCTTGACGAGCATCGTTTGGAAGACGTAGGCGAGCGCCCCTGCGAGCGCAAGCGTCCGAGCCGCCTCGGAGCCTGGGATCCCCGTCATGGCAAGCCCGACCAACGCAACGCCGACGCTCGCCACGATCGCGAACGCAAACGCGCGACGCATGTCGTGCTGAACCCAGAAGCCCATCCCGCCCGCCAGGATCGTCATGGCCGCGAGCGGCAGCAGGACGAGTTGGTGCGTGAACCCCGGGTCTTGGGTGAAGATCAGTGTGAAGGTACGGATGAGCGCGTAGACGCCGACCTTGGTCAACAGCCCCGCGAACAAGGCCGAGACCGCCGCCGGAGGCGTGTGGTAGGACGCTGGGAGCCAGCCATACAACGGGAACAGCGCCGACTTGATCGAGAACGCCACCAAGAACAGGACGGCGAGGGCCGTCGTGAACCCCGGGTCGCCTGCCTCCGCGACACGCTCGGACAGGTGGGCCATGTTGAGCGTGCCCAGAGAGCCGTTGAGCAACCCAAGGGCCGTGAGGAACAGGGCCGAGGAGACCAGGTTCAGCGTCACGTACTTGACCGCTCCCTGCAGCTGCAGCCTCTCGCCACCCAGAGACATGAGCACGAACGAGGCGATGAGCAGCACCTCGAACCAGACGTACAGGTTGAAGATGTCGCCCGTCAGGAAGGCTCCACTCACGCCCATCAGCAAGATGAGCGTCAGCGGATAGAAGCCGAACGACTCGCGGTCGGAATCAATCCCCGAGAACGAGTAGATCTGCACGGCGACCGCGATGACCCCCGTGGCGAGGAGCATGATGCCCGCCAAGCGGTCCGCAACAAACGCGATCCCGAAGGGCGCCGGCCAGTTCCCAAACCCCAGGACGAGGATTTCGCCGGTCTGGGTTCGGGCGAAGATCATCCCGTTGACCAGCGCCAGACCGAGCGCACCCAGGAGGGCCACCAGTCGTTGCGCGGAAACCGACTTCCAGAGCAGCAGCGAGGACGCAGCAGCGACCATGGGCACCAACACCGGAAGGACGAGCAGGTTCATTCCTCGGTCATGTCCTCCAGACCTCCCGAGCCGACGGCTTCGTAGGTGCGACGCACAAGGGCCAGGGCAAAGGCGAGGACGGCAAACCCGATGACGATGGCCGTCAGGATGAGGGCCTGCGTCAAGGGATCGGCGAAGGGGGGCTCCACGGTCTTGGCCCCCTTGGGCACGAGCGGGGCCTTGGATCGAACGATGCCGCTGGACGTGAAGATCAGCAGGTTCGCGGCGTTGCCGATCATGGCCAGGCCGATCAAGAGCTTGACCATGGTCTTTCGCAGCATCATGTACAGGCCGCCTGCGTACAAAGCTCCGATGGCCAGAGCGAGCAACCACACCATCAGCGTTCCTCCGCCTTGCTCAGGATGATCGAGAGCGTCACCGAGAACACCACGAGATAGACGCCGACATCGAACAGGAACGGCGTGCCGATCTCGACCGCGATCCCCTCGGGACCTTGCCACGAGATCCAAACACCCGTCATGAACGGCTTGTTCTGCGCCATTCCGATGACGCCAGCGGCAGCCGCGCAAAGCAACCCAGCACCCATGAGCGTCCTCAGGTCCACGCGGATGACCCGCCGCACCGAACGCGGCTGGAACGCCATGGCATAGAGGGCGAACCCCGCCGCCGCCACGAGGCCGCCGGTGAATCCGCCGCCGGGTTCGTTGTGGCCCCGCCACAGCAGGAAGAGCGAGAACACGAGCAGCAAGGGCAGCATCGCCCGCGCCACCGAGGCCAAGATCACCGAGTAGATGCGCCACCTCCCGACCGCTTGGCCGACCACAAAGCGACGACACCCAGTCCGGCCAATGCAAGGACTGTGATCTCGCCCATGGTGTCCAGCCCACGGAAGTCCACCAAGATCACGTTCACGATGTTGCGCCCGTGGGCGAGCGGGTAGCTGTTCTCGACGAAGTAAGCGGACACAGGCTCGCCGTAGCGTTGCTCGGAAGCCACCAGACATAGGAATCCCATCGCCGCGCCGAAAACGGTGGCGACCGCCGCATCTCCCAACCGCGTCGGCAGGGTCGAGGCCCGCTGGAACTTGGGTAGGTGGATGAATGTGAGGACGAATAGGATGACGGTGAGAATCTCGACCGCGATCTGGGTCATGGCCAAATCGGGTGCGCCCAGCAAGACGTAGGTGAGCGCGACGCCGAACCCGACGACCCCGAGGATGACGACCGCGCTGAGCCGCGACTTGCTGTGCGCGGCACCGATCACACCGGCGAGCATCGCGATCAGAAGGAGAACTTCGTGCGGTCGAACGTCGAACGGTCGGTTTGGAAAGTCGGGCGTCCAGCGGAGCATCGCGGCGGCCAACAGGACCAACGTTGTCCCGATGGTGGTTTGGAGGTAAACGCGCAAGCGGCCCGACTGCACCAGGCTGGTGAACGTCTCCGCCAAGCGGTTTGCGCCCGCGATCGCGGCGTCATAGGCTCGTTCGCAGCCGACCACGGCCTTGCGCTCGGCGCCCCAGGCCACCGCTCGTTCGCTGGCCCGGGCGCCGACCAGCCCAAGCACGATGCAGCCCACTCCCAACCCTAGGGCCAGATTGAACCCGTGCCAAAGCGACCAGTGGCCTTGGTAGTCAGGCATGACCGAGTTCGCGGCGGCCGAACCGACGAACCCTTCCAGCCATGCGGGCGCACAACCGAGACCCACACCCAGCAAGCCGAGCACCATCGGGCCGAGCCACAGTCCCGGGCTGCCTTCGTGGGCGTCGGGCTGCGACGGCGTGCCGCGGAAGATGCGCCAACCCACGACGAATGCGACCCAAGCGAAGGCGACGGCGGCCAGGCTCAGGGCACCCGCCTGAACGGCGGCCAGCGGCGAGGAAAGCGCCGCCTCGAACGCCATCTCTTTGGCCAAGAAGCCCATGGGTGCGACACCGAGCATCGAAAGACCCGCGAGCAGCGCGGCGAAGCCAGTGATCGGCATTTGCCGCGCGAGGCCGGACAGCGCACGGATGTCCCGCGTCCCCGTCCCGTGGTCCACCGCGCCAGCCACCAAGAACAGCGCGCCCTTGTACAACGCGTGAGCCAGAAGGAACGCCATCGCCGCGCCCGCCGCCTTCTCGCCGCCGATGCCCAAGGCCAGCACCAGGGTTCCGAGCGCCGCGACCGTGGTGTACGCCAGGATGCGCTTGAGGTCGTACTGGATCAGGGCGAGCCCGCCGCCGACGACCATCGTCGCGCCGCCGACTGCGGTGAGCGTGACCTCCCAAATCTGAGTGCCGCCGAGGGTCGGGCTCAGGCGAGCGAGCAGATAGACGCCCGCCTTGACCATCGTGGCCGAGTGCAGGTAGGCGCTGACCGGGGTCGGCGCCTTCATCGCATTGGGCAGCCAGAAGTGGAACGGGAACTGGGCCGACTTGGTGAAGCAACCGATAGCGACGAGGGCGAACAACCCCGCGTAGGCGGGATGGCCGGCGAGGCTCGGCAGGTTGGAAATCTCGTAGGTTTGCGCGGCCTGCCCCATCCACACGAGCCCGGCCAACAGGGCCAGCCCGCCGCCGCCGGTGACCACGAGCGCCTGGATCGCGCCGCGCCGCGACCCCTCCTCGTCCGAGTTGAACCCGATGAGCAGGAAGGAACTCACGCTCGTCAGTTCCCAGAAGACGAACAGCAGGATCAGGTTGTCCGCAAGGACCACGCCGAGCATGGAACCCATGAAGAACAGCAGGAAAGACAGCAGACGCCCGGCGCGCGGGTCACCCTTCATGTACTCGCCCGCATATACGAGCACCAGCCCGCCGATGCCCGTGATGAGCAGCCCGAACAGCAGGGCCAGACCATCGAGGCGGAAGGCGAGGTTCAGGCCGATCTCGGGAACCCAGGGCTGGTTCCACTTGGGCGGGTCGGCGTTCACCGCAGGGGACAGCGACGCCATCCAGGCAAACAGGCCGAAGGGGAGGAGGGACAACAGCCACCCGGCGCGGTGGGCGAGGAGTCGGCTGGTTTGTGGCGCAAGGAGGGCTAGGGCGAAGATGGCGGTGACGGCGATCAGCGGCTCCATCCCTGGTCCATGCCGGGGCTTCCCGGTTCGCAGGAATGGTACCTGCGAGGCGGATGACGACGTGACGACGACGGTGCGCCGGATGCCAACCGAACGTAACTCGATCCTATCAGAATGATGTACATTCTGACCACAATCTCAGCTAGACTTGAGTTCACAAATGAATCATCAAAGGGCCTATCAGAGATCGCATCCGTGGCTGACTTTCGAACTCGATCTGGCGCGTGCGCCAATCGAACTCTGGTTGCGGCTGGGAGAGGCGTGCTCGAAGTGTGAGCACATCTCGGGAGTGCCCCTGAAGCCCCGCATCGCAGAGGAAATGAGTCAGGTCTATTTGGCCAAGGGAATCCAAGCGACCACAGCGATCGAGGGCAACACACTCTCGGAAGCCGAAATCCATGCCCGCATCGACCGCCGCCTGTCTCTGCCGGAGTCGAGAGAGTACTTGGGCGTCGAGGTCGACAACGTCCTCGACGCGCTGCGCGCGATATGGCAAGACACGGCGGAAGACTCCAGGGACATCAAGGTGGCCGATCTCCTCGACTGGAACCGCCGAGTGCTGCAAGGTGTCGCCTTGGATCCGCCTGCGGTCGCAGGACAAGTACGTGACCACCAAGTGGGGGTGGGTCGGTACCTCGGCGCGCCGCCCGAGGACTGCGCCCACTTGCTGAGCCGGCTCTGCCACTGGTTGAACCAGCCCTGGGACACGGGACGGCTCGGCCGCATGGGATCAGGCATTCTCAAGGCCGTCGTGGCCCATGTGTACCTGGCTTGGATTCACCCGTTCGGCGATGGCAACGGACGAACCGCTCGTCTGCTCGAATTCAGAATCCTGACCGCATCGGGTGTCCCCGACCTCGCGGCCCACATGCTCACGAACCACTACAACCTGACGAGAGCGGAGTACTACAGGCAGTTGGAGCACGCATCACAGAGCGGTGGTCACCTCATGCCGTTTCTTGTCTACGCGCTCAATGGTTTTGTGGACGGGTTGAGGAGTCAGATCGCCGTGATTCGAGGGCAGCAGTTCGAACTTGCCTGGCGCGACTATGTGCACGAGTCGTTGCCAGACAGCGACGGCAAAGCCTCCATCCGCCAGAAGCAGCTGGTACTGGGGGTGCCGACGCACGACTTTGCCACCGTCGCGGCCATCAAGTCGTCCCACGCGGGCGTCGCCCTAGCCTATAAGGACCTCACGCGCCAAACACTCATGCGGGATATCGAGCGCCTTTGCTCGCTCGGCCTGCTTGTGAAACGGGACTCGCCACAAGGGACGGAAGTGCGTGCAGCGCTGGAACGCATCCTGGCCTTCCTGCCGCGTTTCGTCGAAGAGGGACACCTGGTGTGATGGGTCGCCCTTGCGCACCTCCTGTGCTATCCTTCCAGACCCCCGCTGTGAACGTCCTTTTTGCCTCTGCCGAAGTTTCGCCATTCGCCAAAGTGGGCGGGTTGGCCGATGTCGCCGGGTCCCTTCCGGTCGCGCTCAGGGCGCTGGGCCACGACGCCCGCATCGTCATGCCCGCCTACCGCATGGTGCTCGACGACCCGCGATGGTCCACGCGCGACATCGCACGGTTAGCCGTCGAAGTCGGGCCGGGCTGGACCGAAGAAGCCGTCGCCTACGCCTCGTCCATCGAGGACGTGCCCGTGATCTTGGTCGGCGGGGACCGTTGGTTCCAAGACGCCGTGTCCAGCGAATCGGTCTACACGCCCGGCGCGGAGCAGTACCTGTTCTTCGCCCGCGCGGCTTTGGAAGCCACGAAAGCCCTCGGATGGAAGCCCGACGTGGTGCACGCGAACGACTGGCACATGGCTTTCCTGCCCCTGCTGATGCGCGAGGGGGGCGACCGCACCTGGGACGACGTCGGCGCGGTGTTCACGATCCACAACCTGGCGTACCAGGGCTGCTTCGGACCCGAGTTGCTCGACCAACTCGGCCTGCCGCAGCGCCTGTTCAACATGCACCAAGCCGAGGCGTGGGGCACGCTCAACTTCCTCAAGACGGGGTGCGTGTTCTCCGACCAGGTGAACACGGTCAGTCCGCGTTACGCCCACGAGATTCAGACGCCCGAGTTCGGTTGCGGCTTGGACGGCGTGATGCGGATGCTTCACGACCACCGGGCATTGCACGGCATCCTGAACGGCCTCGACACCGGTCGCTTCGACCCATCTCAGGACCCCGCCTTGGTTCGGAACTTCTCGGCGGACGACCGATCGGGCAAGGCCGAGTGCCGCGCGGCTCTCATGCGCGAACTCGGGTTACCCGAAATCGAAGGGTGCCCCGTGGCCGGGGTGGTGAGCCGCCTGAGCGAGCAGAAGGGCATGGACCTGATGCTGCACGCCGCCGACGCGCTGGCCGCCGTCCCGATCCAGTTGGTGGTCCTGGGCGTGGGCGACCCTTGGTTGGCCGGTGAGTTCCAGGCCCTACAAGAGCGACTGCCGAACCACGTCCGCTTCGTCGAGCGGTTCGATCTCGATCTGGCGCAGCGCATCTATGCCGGTTGCGACCTGTTCCTGATGCCCAGCCGGTACGAGCCATGCGGTTTGGGCCAGTTGATCGCCCTGCGTTACGGCACGTTGCCCGTGGTTCGCGAGACGGGCGGCCTTGCGGACACGGTCTGGGAAGGCGTGAACGGCTTCTCGTTCTTGCCGCAGACCGAAGACGCGTTTCTCGGGGCGGTTCGGCGTGCGCGCGAGGCGTTCTGCGACCCCGTGCGGTGGCAGGCGATGCAGACGACCGCGATGTCGGGAGGCTACGGCTGGGTGCGGAGCGCAGGCGAATACGAGGCGCTCTATGGCCGGGCCATCGCGCGCCGCCAACCCGTCCTGACCGCCTAGGAGAGCACTATGGGCAGGATCCTCTCCATCCATTCGTTCAGGGGCGGCACAGGAAAGTCGAACACATCGGCGAATCTCGCCGCCGTCTACGCGCTGCAGGGCGAACGGGTGGGCGTGGTGGACACCGATATCCAGTCCCCCGGCATCCACGTGCTTTTCGGCGTGGACGAGGTCGGCGGGCACCCGACGCTCAACGACTATCTGTACGGTTCGTGCGAGATCGAGGCGTGCGCCTTGGACGTATCGGGTGCCGTCGGCGCGCAAGGGGGCGTGTTCCTGATCCCCAGCAGCGTCAAGCCCGGCGAGATCGCGCAGGTATTGCGGCAGGGATACGACGTCGGGCTGCTCAACGACGGGTTCCAGCGCCTGATCGAAACGCTCGCGCTCGACGTGCTGATCATTGACACGCACCCGGGCATGAACGAAGAGACGCTCCTCTCCATCGCGATTTCCGATGCGTTGGCCGTGGTGATGCGGCCCGACAAACAGGATTACCAGGGCACGGGCGTCACGGTGGATGTGGCGCGACAATTGGGTGTGCCTTGCCTGAAGATCGTGATCAACAAGATGCCGCCCAGTTTGGATGTCTCGCGCTTGGCCGCGCAGGTGGCCGCGACGTACGGGTGCGACGTGGCGGGGGTCGTGCCGCACAGCGACGATTTGATGGAACTGGCGAGTTCGGGCGTGTTCGTGGCGCAGCATCCCGACCACCCTGTCGCCGACCGCTACCGCTCGATCGCCGAGGCCCTGCGTCCATAAATGGCTGTTGCACCGGGAGACATTCTGCTGTAGAATGGCTCTATGGTGGCCTTGGGCATCCTCATCGCGTCAGCTTTATCGGCTCAAACCGGACCTGCGGAGGCAGCAACTCGGGTCGGACTTTTGGTGGAGAAGCTCGCGGCAGAAACCGGTCAGGACTTGCGGTGTGCACCGAACGTAGCTGGGGAAGTCGCCTTGATCTATCGCGACGGCAAGCCGGCTTCTGAAGTGATGAAGGCCCTTGCGATCGCTTTGGACGGCGAGTGGGAGAGGGTGGGGGAGACCCGATATCTCCGCCGGCATCCCAACTTCGTCCGAAACGAAACAAGACGCGAGCAAGAACAGAAGCGGGCCTATTGGGCGGCGGTGATCGAGCAGTACAAAGCCGAGTTGGCTATTCCTCTCGACGCCGAGACGATTCAGACGTTTCTGCAGCGCCCAAGAACCGGCTCGGAGCGGTGGACGATCGAACAAGTGCACTCATACCAAAGGGCCCTGTCTCCGCTGCATCGCTTGGTGGGTGGACTGCTCGTAGATGCTGGCGTAGAGAAACTTGCTGCGGCGCCTCCGACCGGCCTGCTCGGCGAAGAGGTTCGGTACGGCGTTTCGATTGGTCCCACTTTTCGCGATCGGGTTCGGCGCGCCCTGCAAGAGAGCACGCTGTTGGGTCCGTATGAGGATGTTCCCAGGCTTGATGCGAGTTGGAACACGTTGCGAGGCGACATCTCGGAGTTGATGGAGCCGGGCAACTTGATCATTCGATACCGCGAACCGAACCAGACGGAGAACTCAGTCGGTATCTACGCTAGGGCCAAGTCTTCGATGTACTCGGGTGGGATCGTCCTGCCGAACCTATGGCCATCTCACGAGTCTGACTCTCTGGAAATCCCCCTGTTGGAGTTCGACTATACAGACAGATCCTTGGCGTACCGCCAAGCCAATTTGTTCGGCATGGCGTATTCCTCTCGCACACCGAAGGAGTACTTCGAGCCCGAAACTGTTGATCCGCTCGCATATGGGGTTTCCGAGGCTGCGATTCGATTGGCGAAGGCGAAGGGCAAGCCAGCCGTGTTCGTGCTGCCCGACTCGGTCTTCCAAAACCAGCCCGCAGAGCGCACCGTGGAGCTTTCGCACTTTGCATGGAACGAGCACATGAGATTTTCAGAGAACGAGGGCTGGTTGGTCGGTAAGCCCATGTGGCCGCTTCGGGCATCGAAGGAGCGCCTCGACCGTAGAGCGCTTGGCTCATTCCTTCGCGCTCATCGCGAGCACTTCACGTTTCCCTATCAGGAGTATGCCTCAATCATACGGGCTCTTGACACGTCGGAGGAGCCGCGATTGCTGAGGGACTTTGTGACCAGTATTGGGAGAATCTTCGTCCCTGAGTTTGCAGCCGTGAGATTGTACGAATCGCTGGATGGAGCGATGAAGACAGCTTTGCTCTCGGGGCAGACGCGCCCCTTTAATGTGCTGAGCCCTCAATCTCAACAGATGTGGTTGGAACAAGCGTTTAGCCGTTTCGCTTGGAAGTCATCGGACGAGAACCCCACGAAATTCCTTCACCGTCCGTTGCCACCAGAACTTCTAGCTGTAACTGGCATAGACGGCTTGGTTCTGAAGGGCAGCACTGCAAAGGAACAGGGGGTCGTTTCGTTCAGCCAAGTTGAGAATTCGCCGATGCCGATGGACTATAGTCGAACGGTAACGCAAGCACAACCCGACGACGGTGATGTTGCTGGCTTCTTGATGAGGAGCATAACCGAGCACTCGGCGTCGGCGTACCTGCCCGTCGTTAGGCACTTGATGAAGGTGTCGCTAGAAATCCCTTTGGCCAAGTTGGAGTTTGAGGTCTGGGCTGAGACACGGGAGCCGGAATCCAAACTGCTTCGGTTCGAGGAGCTTCCGCCGCAACTGAAGGCACCGCCAAGGGCGCGCGACGACGGGGATGGAGGGTCGTAGAGCGCATCCAGCTGTCGGGGTACGATCCGCGCATGCCCCAGCAGCGCCCCGGAGCCATCGAGCGGAAGGTCCAGCTTCTCACGCCCGAAGAGGCCGACGCCGCCGACCGCGCCTACTGGGCCGGGTTGACCCCCGACGAGCGCGTAGCCAAGCTTTGCGAGTTGCGGGAACTCTGGATGACCGAAGATGAGCGACGACTTAAGAGAACTCTTGTCATGTTTGAAGTCGAATGAGGTGGAGTTCTTGGTCGTCGGCTCGCACGTCCTCGCATTCTATGGTCGGCCCCGCTTCACCGAGGATCTGGACGTCTGGGTTCGCAGGACTCGGGAGAACGGCTTGGCCTTGAAGCGGGCGCTCAACGAGTTCGGACTCGCGTTCAGCGAGCAGCAAGCGTTGGACTTTGTCGCGGGGCGCAACATGATCCGCATCGGCGCGCCGCCGAACCAAGTGGATTTCCTGGCGTTTCTAGGCGCCCGCGACAACGAGATGTCCTTCGAGGTCTGCGCGGAGCGAGCCCCTACTGGAGAGTTGTTCGGAGTTTCCGTTCGCTTTCTGCGCAAAGAGGACTTAGTGGCCTCGAAGCAGGCCGCCGGTCGCCCGAAAGACGTCCGCGACATCGAAGAGTTGAAGGAGCTCGATCGCTGAACGCCATGCCTAGACTCGTCGTTCCCGCCCACCTCGACCAATTGGCGACGTTGCGCGAGTTCGCCGCCACCGAGTTGGCCGCTGCAGGGTTCGAAGAAGAAGCCGGGGCCATGATCCTCGCCTTGGACGAAGCGGCGACCAACGCCATCGTGCATGGCTACGCCGATATACCTGGCGATATCGAACTGACCATCGAATTCGAAGGAGACGAGGTCGTGGCGACCCTGCTCGACGACGCGCCGACCCACAACCCCTTGAACGCCCCGGAGCCGGACCTCTCGCTCCCGCTGGAAGAAAGGCCGATCGGTGGGCTGGGCGTCTACCTGGTCAAGACCCTCACCGACCACCAAGAGCACCGCAGCCGTGGAGAATCGGGCAACGCGCTCACCCTACGCAAGCGGCGAATGGGCCAAACTAGAGAACCATGAACATCCGCGAAACGACTTCGGGCGGCGTCGCCGTCCTCCACTGCCAGGGAGGCTTGGACGCCACGTCCGGCCCGATCGCCGAGCGCATCATCCGGGCCGCCGCCGAAGCCCATGCCGGGCGCGTGGTCGCCGACCTCGGGCAAGTGGACTACCTGGCCTCGGCGGGGCTGCGCGTCCTGCAAGTCGGCCGCAACGTGGCCCGCGCCGCCGGTGGCGACCTCAAGCTTTCTTCGGTCACCGAGCCCGTGAAGAAGGTGCTCGACATGACGGGCTTCACATCCGAGTTCGAGTTCTTCGAGAGCGCCGAGGACGCCGTTGCGGCGTTCCCGCCCATCGAGGCCAAGCCGGTCGAAGTGTTCACGGTGGAAGGCGACCTCGACGCCGCCAGCGCCCCCGCGCTGCAGAACGAGCTCATCGAGAAGGTGGCGGGCGGCAAGTACCAGGTCGTTCTGGACTTCTCGAAGGTCGTTTACATCGCCAGTGCGGGCTTTCGCGCGCTGCAGTCGGCGTGGATGGCCGCGCGCAGCCAGGGCGGCGATGTGCGGTTCGCGAACCTGCAGCCCAAGGTCGAAGAGGTGTTCTCGTCGCTCGGCTTCATGCAGATGTACGGCGTGTACCCCGACCTGCCGACAGCCGTGATGAGCTTCCAAGACGACGAGGCCGAGACCAAGCCCGCCTGATGAGCGAGGCCGCGAACGAGCTGGAATTGGCCCGCCTCGAGCGCGAAATGGACGTCGCGCGGCGTATTCAGCAAAGCTTCCTGCCCAAGGGTCTGCCCCAACCCGATGGTTGGCAGATCGCGGCGGACTTCATCCCGGCACGGGAGGTCGCGGGCGACTTCTACGACGCGTTCCCTATGGCCAATGGGCGGCGCATCGGCCTGATCGTGGCCGACGTGTGCGACAAGGGCGTGGGCGCGGCGCTGTTCATGGCCCTGATGCGCAGCATGCTGCGCGCGTTCGCCCAGCAGCACCATGCGATGGGATGGATGGGCGGACAGGGGCTCGCCCCGGCACGCGGCGGGGCGCCTTCGGCGGGCAGCACGGCCCTGCTCAGCGCCATCGAACTCACCAACCGCTATATCGCGGAGAACCACGGCGAGTCGGGCATGTTCGCTTCGGTGTTCTTCGGCGTGCTCGACCCGGGGACGGGAGCGCTGAACTACATCAACGCCGGCCACAACCCGCCCTACATCTTCTCGGGCGGCACGGTTCGGGAGCAGTTGGGCCGCACGGGGCCGGTGGTCGGCCTGTTCGCGGGGGCGAAGTACGAGGTGGCCCAAGCGAAGGTCGAACCCGGCGAACTGCTCTTCCTTTTCACCGACGGCGTGCCCGAGGCGCGCAACGAGGCCAAGGAGTTCTTCGAGGAGTCGCGCCTGATCGGGACGCTGGACGCATCGTTCGCGGCGGCGTCGGACGCCGTGGCCAAGGTTCGCGCCGAGTTGGGCGCGTATGTCGGAGACGCGCCTCCGCACGACGATGTGACCATGATGGCCGTGCTTCGCGCGGCCAAGTTATAGCGAGTTTAGGATGGTTTATCGTTTTTCGATAAACTGGGGTAACTTTGCTATAGATGGACGCCAAAACGAACCCCTTCTCACCCGGAGCGGGAACGAAGCCGCCTGAACTCGCGGGCCGAGACGACCTCATCCTCGCCGCCGAAATCGGGCTGGACCGGATTCGCTCGGGCCGCTCCGCAAAAAGCCTGATCTTCTACGGTCTCCGAGGAGTCGGCAAGACGGTTCTCTTGAATCGAATTCGGCAAGATGCCGACAACAGGTCGTTTGTCACCTTCCATCTTGAGGCCCCCGAAGGCAGGTCTCTCCCGGGAATCCTTGCGCCGGCCCTTAGGGCGGTCCTCATCAAACTGAGCCGGGGCGCCGCTGCCAAGGACTCTGTGACCCGGGCGATGCGCGCGCTTGCGGGGTTCGTCGGGGCATTCAAGGTGAAGTACAGCGACATCGAGGTCTCGATCAATGTCGAGGAGGAACTGGGTCTCGCGGACAGCAAGGACCTCGACCTCGACCTCTCCGACTTACTGTCAGCGATAGGGATGGCGGCTTTGCAGAAGAAGACGGCAGTCGTGCTGTTCGTGGACGAAATCCAGTACGTTCCCGAGTCCCAGTTGGCCTCGCTGATCGTCGCCTTGCACTCGACGAGCCAACAGGGTCTCCCCATAACCATGGTTGCGGCTGGCTTGCCTCAGATCCTCGGTCAGACGGGCCGGGCGAAGTCCTATGCCGAGCGGCTGTTCCAGTTCGTGCATGTGGACAAGCTAACGGAGGACGCTGCCCGTGATGCCCTCTGCATTCCTGTCGCCGATGCGGGCGAGGCCATTTCAGACGAAGCGGTTCGCGCCATCCTCGATGCGACCCAGTGCTACCCCTACTTTCTGCAGGAGTGGGGAAAGCACTCATGGAACCTGGCTGACCGCTCGCCTATCTCAAAGAGCGACGTTGAGGCCGCGACTGTGGAGGCTCTTGCCGAGTTGGACGCCAGTTTCTTTCGGGTGCGATTCGACAGGCTCACACCGAGCGAGCGCAAGTACCTGCGGGCGATGGCCGAGTTGGGGCCCGGTCCGCATCGTTCCGGAGACATTGCCGTTGCCCTTGGCCGAACGGCGAGCGGCGTGGCTCCAACGCGAAACAGCCTGATTCGCAAAGGAATGGTTTACAGCCCCGCGCACGGCGACACGGCATTCACCGTGCCCCTGTTCGACGCGTTCATGAAGCGCACGATTCCCGACCTCGCGAGCCTATAGCTGCACGGGAACCACGGTCGCGGCCTCGGTGAACGACGCCTGCGTCTTCGCGCGCACCTCGTCCACCGTCACATCCGGGGCGAGTTCCTTGAGCACCAAGCCGCCCCGCTCGACCTCGAACACGCACAGGTCGGTGATGATCATGTTGACGCACGCCTTGCCCGTCAAGGGGAGCGTGCACTCCTTGAGCACCTTGCTCTCGCCGTGTTTGTTGGTGTGCTCCATCACGACGACCACGCGCTTGACGCCCGCGACCAGGTCCATCGCGCCGCCCATGCCCTTGACCATCTTGCCGGGGATCATCCAGTTGGCCAGGTCGCCCTGCTCAGAGACCTCCATTGCGCCGAGGATGGTCAGGTCGATGTGGCCGCCCCGGATCATGGCGAAGCTCTCGTGCGAGCCGAAGTAGCTCGTGCCGGGAATGTCCGTGATCGTTTGCTTGCCGGCGTTGATCAGGTCTGGGTCCTCTTCGCCCTCGAACGGGAACGGCCCCATGCCGAGCATGCCGTTCTCGCTCTGGAGCACGACGTCCACGCCCTCGGGGATGTAGTTGGCGACCAGCGTCGGGATGCCGATGCCCAGGTTCACATAGAATCCGTCGCGGAGTTCCTTCGCGGCGCGTTGGGCGAGTTGGTCTCGGCTGAGGGGCATGAGCCCATTGTATCCGAACCGGCCCTAGGGGAGCGAAGCCAGCAGCCCATCCACGATCTGCCGCGCCGAGTGGGGCATTGCAGCGGCGAACGCCCGCTCGCGCATGGCTTGGCGATCGGCATCCGAATCGAGCAGGTGGCCGACGCGCCGCACGAGGTCTTGCGGATCGAGGGCTTGGACCGCCGCGCCGCAGTCGGCCAAGAACACGGCGTTCTGCTCCTCCTGGCCGGGGATGAGGAACGGCATGTAGACCACGAACGGCGCCCCGGCGGCCAAAGCCTCGTAGGTGGTGATGCCGCCCGACTTGCCCACCAGCACGGTGCATCGCTTGACCAGCGAGGCCATCTCAGCCAGGGGCACGTGGCCGCGCACCTCGACCGGGTTGGCCCAATCGGGCAACGTTTCGCGGTGGGCGTCCAGGTCGCGTTTGGCGGCGGCGTTTCGCCCGCTGACGGCAACGATCTTGGCCCGTTGGGGCATGCGCGCCAGGGCGTCCACGGCTTCGACGATCGGCCCGCCGCCGATGCCGCCGCTGGTGACGACGACCATCGGTTCCTCGCTGCGCGGCTCGTCTGGCGCGGCCGCGAACGCCCGGTTGACGGGGATTCCGACCACGTGGATCTGCTCGCGCTGCAACTCGGGGAGCCGCGACATCAAGCGCTCCACCGACCACTCGGAGGGCACGAAGAACACATCGGGCCTCCCGCGCAGCCACATCTTGTGGGGGTGCATATCGGTGACCACCACGGCGATCTGGAACGGACGTCCCGCGCGGCGGATGCGGTCCAAACGAGGTTGAGGCAGCGAATGGACGCACACCACGATGTCCGGTTGGAACCGCTCGACGATGCCGTCCAGCTTGACGCAGAACGTGGTGTCGAGCCAATCCTGGATGTCGAACAGCGGCCCCGGGACGTCGGACCACCAGTACAAGAGCCCCCACATCTTGGGAGTGTCTTTGACCGCCTTCTCGTAGCCGCCCCGGTACCACGTCTGAAACGCCTTGGGCGTGAACTCGATCATGTCCACGTTCTCGACGGGCAGCCCTCGGCTGGCGCATTCCTCCTCGATGGCGCGGGCGGCGCTGATGTGCCCGTTGCCGACCGAGGCCGTGACGATCAGGACCCTCGGCATCATGCCGATGCCCTTCGCATGATGCGTTGGTAGAGCTTCCATATCCTTGAGCGGTGGTAGCGGAGCAGCAGGCCGAACTGCACGTCGGTGAGGAACGTGAACACGGTGAACCAAAACGCGGCCCATTGGTTCGCCTGCCAGAACACATAGGCAATGGGCAACATGGAGACGACGCCGATTACGTGAATGGTCTCGCCGAAGCGCGTGGCGTGTTCGAAGTTGACCAACTCTTGGCGCGAGCCCTCCCGAAAGAAGCTGGTCCGGGCCTCGGCGGGCCATTCTCCCGGCCGATACCACGCCTTCTTGGTGAGAAACACGACCAGCCTTTGCCACAGCAGGACTCCGGTCCACTTGAAGTACGGTTCGGTCTCCCACGGTTTGGGGTCGTACCACAGCCGAAGGGGCATCTTGTGGAAGGGCGTCGGCCCAGCGGTGGCCGGAGCGCTTTTGGTGCTCTCCTCGGGGAGGGCGATACCGAGTTCTTCGGCCCGCGCCTCGTAGCGATAGAGCAAGCCCTGCTTCATGCGGTCCACGGCCGAGGATGCGAGATGGATCACGGTGTACGCGGCGGGCAGCCAGAACCACGGCGACCCGATGAGAAGGAGCGCGGCGGCGATGGGCACCATGTGCCCGACTCGGATCGTGTTGACGGCATCGTGGTACCGGCACTCCTGGTGGTGCCATTCGACGTCGGCCCTCGAGAAGCGCGTTTCGCCACGCTCAAGCCCGGCGAGGACCTCTCGGAAATCGGGTTCGCCGGTCAGGCGGAGGAGGAGCGTGTAGTACGCGCCGAGTCCGACGGACTCCCAAAACCGTCCTTGACGCTCCCAAGAGCGCAGAGGAAAGTGCCACCACAGCCACCGGTCGAACCAGTCGCCTCGCACCGAGGTTTGCGGGGGTTGCGCGCTTTCCTGCCTCATCGCGGGTGGGGGGATGGTACCTTGCGACCCGCTGGTAGACTCGGCCCGTGGCTGCCACACCGTGGGTCAAGCCCGAAGACTATCTCGCCGCCGAACGCGTTGCGACGGAGAAGCACGAGTACTTCGACGGGCGGGTGTATATGACGTCCGGTGCGACGAAGGAGCATGTCCGGATCGCCATGAACTTGGGACACGAGTTCACACGCCTGCTCCGACCCAGAGGGTGCGCACCGATGGGCTCCGACATGCGCGTTCGCGTGTTGGAGACCGGAATGTACACGTACCCGGATATCAGCATCGTCTGTGGCGAAGGCACGTACGAGGACGACCACGTGGACGTGTTGCTGGACCCCGTGGCCATCGTCGAGGTGCTGTCCAAGTCCACCGAAGCGTATGACCGTGGCCTGAAGTTCGCCCACTACCAGCGCATCCCCAGCCTGCACACGTATGTGCTCGTATCCAGCATGGAGCCTCGAGTCGAGGTGTTCGAACGGACCGATGAGGGGTGGCTACTCCGGGTGTTTCAGGGGTTGGAGGCTACGGCGGCACTGGCTCGACTCGACGTGGCGCTCCCGTCGGCCGAGGTGTACTTCGGCGTGGCTATTGGCGATTCCTAGCTGTTGCGACGGGTGGTGCGCGTACGGTAGAGCCGCTCCGTGAACCCTCCTTCAGATTCGAACTGGGCTGCAAGCGCCTCGATCTGCCTGCCGAGAAGGGCCGTCGCAACGGCAATCAGGGCAAGTGCGCCGTTCGCCATGACCTCGGGCTCCGTGAGTTTGGACTTTGTGGACGGAGTGGACTGGGTGGACTGTCCACATTGTCCACCGGGTCCATCCTCCAAGACCCAGTGCACCCAGGTCATGAAGTCCTCCGCTGAACCAGGCCGGGCGTCGATTAGCGCTTGACGGCTCGGGTCGTTGCGCTCCCACTGGGTTCAGCCGCCCTGGCGCAGGAAGTCCTCGTAGTCCAGCCGCAACTCCTCCAGACTCGCCTTGGCAACGTTGGTCAGCTTCAACTCCATCTTCTTCGATGTGCCGCTCGCCACGCTGCCCTCTGCGATGTTCTGCACACCAGAACGTGCGGCTTGCACCATCTGGTCGCGCGTTCGGCTCAGGCGGTCGACGTAACGGTGCACGAAGAGCGCTGTGACATCGTAAACCAGCCTCGCAACCTGGAAGGACTTCAGGTTCCGATACCCGCCGTGCATGGGAATCAATGGCTCTGACATCACACTCTGTCCACCCAGTCCACCCAGTCCCTAGCCACCCAATGCCGCTACCGCCGCTTGCAGCGCCGCATCCAACGCCGCGACGTTCTTCCCACCCGCCGTCGCAAAATCCGGACGGCCGCCGCCGCCGCCGCCAGCAGCCTGAGCCATCGCCTTCACCACGTTCCCGGCATGGGCACCCTTTGCCAGCGCCTCGGCACCCGCCTTGCACACGAACAGCAGTTTGCCGTCCTGCTTCAAAGCCACGACCACGACGCGATTCGGGTGGCCCTCGGCCAAGCGGTCGGCCACCAGCGACGCCTCCTTGGGGTCGCCCTCTTCCAGGACCTCGGTCGCCAGTTCAATCGCCCCAACCGTCTGCACCTGTGCCGATCCGGACGAGGCCGCCTGAGTTCGCATGCGTTCCAGACGGCGGTTCAGTTCGCGCTGGTGTTCGAGCGTTCGCTCGATGGCCGGGACGAGATCGCCCGGCGAGGCCTTCAGCAAACCCGCCGCCGCGTTCAGCGTGCGCGCCTGTTCGGTGGCCCAGTCGTAGGCCGACTCGCCCGTAACCGCCACGATGCGTCGGACGCCGCTGGCCGCCGAGGACTCGCTCAGAATCTTGAACAGACCGATCTCGCTGGTGTTGCGGACGTGGGTACCGCCGCACAGTTCCACGCTCCAATCGCCGACCTTGACCACGCGCACGCGGTCGCCGTACTTTTCTCCGAAGAGCGCCATCGCGCCCATGGCTCGAGCGTCGTCGATCGGGGTGTCGGCAAGGGTCTCCACGGGGATCGCCTCCCACACCTTGGCGTTCACCTTGCGCTCGACTTCCGCGACTTCGTCGGGCGTCATGGCCTTGTTGTGCGTGAAGTCGAAACGCAGGTGGTCTTCGGCGACCAGCGAGCCTGCTTGAGTGACGTGCTTGCCCAACGTCTCGCGCAGAGCCGCGTGCAGCAGGTGCGTGGCCGTGTGGTGGGGCAGGATCCGTCGGCGTCGAAGGGCGTCCACGCGGGCAACGACCTCCCGCTGGAAGAAGTCCTCGGATAGCGAGCGAAGGTCGTCGGCGGATTTGCCCTCGACGGCCTCGCGGAGCGCGCCGCCAAGTTCGACGGTGTGCCAGATGCGGTCGCCATCCTTCTTGCTCTCCAGCACGCGAAGCGAGAAGCCCTCGCCTTCGATGGTGCCGGTGTCGCTCTCCTGGCCGCCGGAGGCTGCGTACAGGGGGGTGCGGTCCAGCGCGATCAGAGCGATGCGCCCGGCCAGACCTTCCTCCTGAAGGATCGGTCGAATGAGTCCTATCTGCCCTATTCCCTGCAAGGCGCCATAGCCTACGAACTCGGTGCGCTCCAGCGCTCCGCCGAGCGTGAACGTGTCCTCCGATTCGTAGACGTTGGCCATGCCCGTCTTGGCGCGAGAGCGCTCCTGCGCCTCGGCCATGCACTTCTCGAATCCGTCGAGGTCAACCGTCATGCCCGCCTCGGCGGCGAGTTCTTGCGTCACCTCGAGCGGGAAGCCGAACGTGTCGTACAGCCTGAAGGCGTCCTCGCCGGTCACCTGGCCATCGCTCGCCAACTCGGCCCACATCTGCAAGCCACGGGCGATCGTCCGGCGGAATTGCTCCTCTTCGCCCAACAGCGTTGCGCGGATCGAGTCCTGCCGCTCGCCCAACTCGCGGTAGTGGTCGCCCATCGCCGCGAGGACGGCATCGAACACGCGATGAAAGAACGGCTCGGTCAGGCCCAGACCCCGATCGCCCTTCAGCACGGCCCGACGGATCAGCCGACGCAACACGTAGCCACGGCCCGAGTTGCCCGGCAACACTCCGTCCGCGATGCAGAAACACGCCGTGCGGATGTGGTCAGCGATGATGCGCGTGGCCGTGTCCTTGGCCTCGTCGGTGCCGTATCGGTGGCCCGAAAGCTCGCCGATGCGAGCCAGGATCGGCTGGAACACGTCGGTGTCGTACACGCTGCGGAAGCCGCCCAACACGGCAGCCGTCCGCTCCAATCCCATGCCCGTGTCCACGCTCTGGAAGGGCAGATTGGGCATGCCCGTCTTTCGGTAGCCCTCGTTCGGGCGAGCCGGGTTGCGGAGTTCGCCCTGCCACTCGTATTGGATGAACACGTCGTTCCAAATCTCCAGCCACTTGCCCTCGCTCTCGTCGCGCAGGTAGTCCTCGACCGTATAGGGTCCCGTCGGCGGTTCGCCCGAGCCCTCGGTCCAGTAGAACATCTCGCTGTTGGGGCCGCAAGGGCCGGGGGGGCCGTTCGAGAACGCCCCGGCGGGCCAGTAATTCGTGTCCTCGCCGAGCCGGAAGATGCGCGTCGCGGGCTCGATCCCGACCGATTCCAGGTGGACCGACCACGCCGCATAAGCCTCGTCGTCCTCCGAGAACACGGTGAACGACAGGCGCTTCGGGTCCAGTCCGAGCCACTCGGGCGACGTCAGGAACTCCCACGAGAACGCGACAGCCTCCTTCTTGAAGTAGTCCCCGAACGAGAAGTTGCCCATCATCTCGAAGAACGTGAGGTGCGTCAGGTCGCCCACCACGTCGATATCGCCCGTCCGGACGCACTTCTGAGCCGTGACCAGCCTGTTGTGCGGGGGTGTGGCGACGCCTCGGAAGTACGGCTTGAACTGGATCATGCCCGCACCGTTGAACAGCAGCGACTCGTCGAGTTTCCCCGTGACGTCGTAGGGCACCAGCGACCCCGAGGGTTGCTGGCGATGCCCCTTCGATTCGAAGAAGCGGAGGTAAAGGTCGCGAAGGTCGCGGGCGGTCATGAGCAGGCGAAGGGTACCCCTTGGCCTAGAAGTCCGCTTGGCCCGGCGCGCGGTGGTACGGGATCACGTCGCGGATGTTCTTCATGCCCGTCACGTACAGCAACAGCCGCTCGAACCCGAGCCCGAAGCCGGCGTGTGGGGCGGAACCGAACCGACGGAGGTCCAGATACCAGCCGTAGTGATCGGGGTCCATGCCCATCTCGCGGATGCGCGCACTCAGCACGTCGAGCCGCTCCTCGCGTTGCGAGCCACCGATGATCTCGCCGATGCGCGGCGCGAGCACGTCCATCGCTCGGACCGTCTTGCCATCGTCGTTCTGCTTCATGTAGAACGCCTTGATCTGCTTGGGGTAGTCCGTCAGGATCACGGGACGGCCCACCTTCTTCTCGGTCAGCCAGCGCTCGTGCTCGCTCTGCAAGTCGGCGCCCCAGAACACGGGAAACTCGAACGGCTCGCCCGAGGCTTCGAGCAGGCGGATGGCCTCGGTGTAGGTCATGCGCTCGAACGGGCTCTCGACCACGTGGCCGAGCGTCGCGAGCAAGTCGGGCTCGATGCGCTTGTTGAAGAACTCGAGGTCGGCTGCGCAGCGGTCGAGCAGCGTGCCGATGACGTCCTTCAGGAACTCCTCGGCGAGGTTCATGTTGCCAACGATGTCGCAGAACGCCATCTCGGGCTCGATCATCCAAAACTCGGCCAAGTGGCGGGTCGAGTTGCTGTTCTCCGCCCGGAACGTGGGCCCGAAGGTGTACACGTTGGTCATCGCGAGCGCCAACGTCTCGGCTTCCAACTGGCCGCTCACGGTGAGGAAGGCCGGCTTGCCGAAGAAGTCGTCGGCGGGGTCCGAGACCTTGAGCGCGTACTTGCCGTCCTCGACGGTCAAGTTGGGGCTAACGGCAAACATCGCGCCCGCGCCTTCGGCGTCGCTGGCCGTGATGATCGGGGTGTGGATGTAGAGGAAGCCCCGGTCTTGGAAGAATCTGTGGACGGCATCGCTGGCCGCGTTGCGCACTCGGAACACGGCTCCGAACGTGTTCCCCCGCGCTCGGAAGTGGGCGATCTCGCGGAGGAATTCGAAGCTCGCGCCCTTCTTCTGCATGGGGTAGGTCGCCGGATCGGCCGAGCCGTAGACCTCTAACCCGTCGGCGGCCAACTCGACAGCCTGTCCGGCAGCGGGCGAGGCCACCAGTTTGCCATCGAAGCGGACGCACGCGCCCGTGGTCACTTGGCGCATGGCGGCCTCGGGGATCGCGCCCTCAGTCACCACGACCTGCAGGTCGGCGAAGCACGAGCCGTCGTTGATCTGCACGAAGTGGATGCCCTTGCTGTCGCGGCGGGTCTTGACCCATCCGTAGGCGCTGACTTCGACGCCAGGTTCGCTGGCGAGCAGGTCGCGGAGGTACGTCCTTCGATAATCCATGGAAGGCGCAAGTGTACCGAGGGGCATGCCGAAAGGGCGGCAAAAGGGAGGGGGAGCGGGGTCGAGCGGCGCTGCTCAAACCGATTCGGATCATCCTCCGACGCCAACTGCGGCGGGAGAATCTCGTCTGCGAGGTTTCGCGCTCGGTCGCGTCTAGCGGCGGGCTAGAGTCCGGGAAGCGTCAGGGGCTTCCATTCCCTCGCGTTCGGCGAGCAGAGCCTGATCGGCCTGCTGGATGCGCGCCTTCGTCGCCTCGACGGCCTGTTGCCGCACGAGCGAATCGGCCGCCAAGAACACCACTGCCAAGAGCAGGGCGCCCGCCACCGCGAACCGACGTGTGTTTCGGGGACCATCGCTGGCTGACCGGCAACGAGCGAACTCGCGAGCCAACTCCTGGGCGACGGCGGTCTGATACACCGCGTTCGGATCCATACGTTCTCACCTCCTTCGACCGCGATTTCGCTGGCCGAACCAAGATGAAACCCGGCCCGCCGCCAACCGACGTAGGACGGTCCCACCGACTTAGCGTGCGAACAGCCGCTTGGGGTGGGTCTCGTGAGGTCGGTCCGCGCTCGTGTGCCACTTGGGTGTGTTCAGGACGACCACCCCCTTCGGCCCCGGCTTGAGCGAGTGGCGCGACAGGGCGAGTTCCTTGCGGAGCAGTCGCTCGATGTTGCGGATTTCCTTGTGCTGCGCGGGCGTGGCGAGGGTGATCGCCCGACCCGAAGCCCCGGCTCGGCCCGTGCGGCCGATGCGGTGCACATAATCTTCCGGCTTCTCCGGGATGTCGTAGTTGATCACCAGCGAGATATCCTTGACGTCGATGCCGCGCGCCGCGATATCGGTGGCGATCAGGACTCGGTAGCGACCCGCCTTGAACCCGTCGAGCGCGGCACGGCGCTGCACCAGCGTCTTGTCCGCGTGAATCTCCGTCGCGGCATGGCCGAGTCGGTGGACGGCCTTCGCGAGTTTTCGCGCCCCGTGCCGTGTCCGCGTGAACGCCAGAACGCTGCCCGGGTGCTCCAGAAGCAACTGCTCAAGCATGTTCGCCTTGTTCTCTTGGTGGACGAGGAGCAGTTCCTGGATCACGTTGGCGGCAGCGGTTCCAGCGCGTTCGACCTCGACTTCGATCGGGTCGGTCAGGTACTGGTCGGCCAATTCGGCGATCTCTGAGGGCATGGTCGCCGAGAACAGCATGGTCTGCCGTTTGTGGGGCAGCTTGTCCAAAATGCGTCGGACGGATGGGGCAAACCCCATGTCGAGCATGCGGTCGGCCTCGTCCAGGACGCAGATCGCCGTCGAATCGAGCCTGACCGTGCGCTGGCCGATGTGGTCGATCAGTCGTCCCGGAGTGGCGACCACGACGGCGGGGTTCTTCCGCAGCTGAGCAATCTGCTTGGCCATGTTGGCTCCGCCGATGAGCAGCGCCGTTTGGAGTCCGAGCGCGTCGAACACCTCTTGGATCTGAATGGCCAGTTCGCGCGTCGGAGCAAGAACCAGGGCGGATTGCCCGGCCTTGAGCCGCTCGGCGATGGGGAGGCCGAAGGCGAGGGTCTTGCCCGTTCCCGTCTGAGCGATGCCGATCAAGTCCCGGCCTTCGATGGCGGGGCCGATGGCGGCTTGCTGAATAGGAGTGGGAGTGGTGAAGCCGAGCCGATCGAGGGTTTCGAGAAGCTTCGGCGAAAGCGGCAGCGAGCGAAAGCCCTGCCGTTCGTCTGTGTGAGTCATGAATGGGGGCGGACCGATCCGCAGACGGTCCTCGTACCGTGATTATGGCCCATGTTCGCAAACGCTGGAGGGACCATGGGTGAAGGGGCATGGAGGATCTCGAGTTTGCCCATTCCCGCATGACTGGACGCGACGGAGCGCGTCCCTCCAATCGCAGTGGTTCGCCCGGTGGCCAAGGTAGACTCCCGGCCCCATGCGGTCCGAAATCCAGGAGCTTTGGCGCTTCCGCGAACTGCTGGTCAGCATGGTGCAGCGGGAACTCAAGATCCGCTATAAGAACAGCGCGTTCGGCTTCCTGTGGTCGCTCATCGTGCCGCTCGTCACGGTCGTCGTCATGACGCTCGTGTTCAAGTTCTTCCTGCGCAATGGGACCGAGAACTTCAGCGCCTACGTTCTGGCCGCCTATCTGCCGTACATGTTCTTCCAGTTCGCCCTGCTCGACTCGGCGCAGTCCGTGCTCGGGGCGATTCAACTGGTCAAAAAGATCTATTTCCCCCGCGAAATCCTGCCGTTATCGCTGATCATCGGGAACTTCATCCACTTCGTGCTGGCACTGGGCGTGTTCTTCCTGTACCTGCTGGCCGTGTGGGTTCGGCACCCCGGCATCTCGCCGTTCCGGGCCGAAATGCTTTGGCTACCCGTCCTGCTGGCGATCAACTTCTGCCTGGCGGCCGGGATCGGTCTGCTGTGCGCCGCACTCAACACATTCTACGAGGATGTGAAGTATTTCCTGAGCGTGATCTTGTACGTTACGTTTTTCTTGTGCCCCATCATGTACTTCAGCGAGGACGTGCTGTATTCGAAGATGGTGCCCGAGGGGCAACGCGAACTGCTGTACACGATCTACCACCTCAACCCGATCGCGATGCTGTGCACGGCCTACCGGAAGGTGCTCGTCGCCCCTGGCCCGATCAAGCAAGGCACGGAGACCATCGCGCCCATCCCGCTCGATTGGGGGCTGCTGGGCGTGACGGCCGCGATCTCGGTCGCCATGCTCGTGTTCGGCTATTGGACGTTCAACCGCCTGAAATGGAGGTTCGTGGAGCGCCCGTGAGCGACCCCGCCATCCATCTGGACGACCTCCGCAAGGAGTTCATGCTCAGCCACTCGGGCGCGGCGTCCATCAAGACCCTCCTGCTTTGGTGGAAGCGGCGGACGCTGGAGCGCGACGAGGTCCTGCGCGGCGTCACGTTCGACGTCCACCCCGGCGAATGCGTGGCCGTCTTGGGGCGCAACGGAGCGGGCAAATCCACGCTGCTTGGCCTGCTTGCGCGCGTCATCAAGCCGACTTCGGGCGAGATCGTGGTGCGCGGGCGCATCGCTCCCCTGCTCGAACTCGGGGCGGGCTTCCACCCGGACCTTACCGGCGTCGAGAACGTGTTCTTCAACGGTGTGATTCTGGGCCTGACGCGAAAGGAGGTGGCGGAGCGCCTGGACCGGATCGTGGACTTCGCCGAAGTGCGCCGCCACATCGACGCCCCGGTGCGGACGTACTCGAGCGGCATGCTGGCGCGGCTCGGCTTCGCCATCGCCGTCCACGTGGATGCCGACGTGCTGCTGATCGACGAAGTGCTGGCCGTGGGCGACTACGCGTTCGAGCAGAAGTGTTACGCCAAGATCGAGGAGTTCAAGCGGAACGGCGGGACGATCCTCTTCGTCTCACATGAGATGCAGGACGTTCGCCGCGTCGCCGACCGGTGCCTGTGGCTCGAGCGTGGCCGGATCGTGGACGAAGGCCCACCGGAGGAACTCATCCCGCGCTACGAGGCCGCGATGGCTCGACCGACCGAGGGGCTATGACGACCTGCATGTTCGCCATGCCTCACCGACTCTTCGCCCTCGCCTGTGTTGTCCTTGCGGCTGCGTTGTCTGGGGGCCAATCGCCTGATCCTGCTGAGGCGGATTGGGGCGCGAAGCGTGGGAACAGCCTCACCAAGCCGGCTGCACACAGCCTGATCGTCCGCGTGGCGCGGCCCGAGTGGGCCGACGAGATGGCCGCGCGCGTCGGCGGCACGGTCACCTACCGATTCGCCTCCGACCCGTCGGTGGTCGAGATCGCCTGGAACGACTGGCGCGCGGCGAACGAACGTTGGGCCTTCGGGGCAGCCTCGCAACTGCGCGGCCACTGGGCGGTGGAATGGGTTCAGGTTTCGCCCGAACACGCGCGCGTCCAGCACCAGTTCGCGCCCGCCGACACCTACTATCCGCCGAACACGCCCGCCGCGCCCTGGCCGGGACAGTGGTATCTGACCAACGGCGGCGCCGCGAGTTGGGACCTGCGTGTGGATGCGGCTTGGCTCGCCAACCGCACGGGCAGCGGTGTCGTGGTCGGGGTGGTGGACGACGGCCTTCAGACGGCTCACCCGGACCTCTCGGCCAACATGGCTGCGGGCGAGCATCGCGACTTCGTCCAAGCGGACAACGACCCCAACCCCGGCGGGGCGAACGAGAACCACGGCACGGCAGTGGCCGGACTGATTGCCGCGCGTGGCGGCAACAACCTGGGCATCACGGGTGCCGCGCCGCGAGCGGGCCTCGCGGGCCTGCGCGTCGGCTTCCCGGGCACGGCGGCGATGTTCTCGGACGCCACGCTGTACCGCTCCAGCGGCGCGACGCGCACCATCGCGGTGAAGAACCATTCGTACGGCCCTTCGTCGCCCTTCGCTTCGGCGACGGTCGAATCGAACGCGTTGACCACGTCGGCCCAGGCGGGCACGATCCACGTCTGGTCGGCGGGCAACGCCCGAGGCAGCGCATTGCAGGACGCCAACAAGTCCATGACCACGGCCAACCCGTGGGCCCTGGTCGTCGCTGCGACGGGCTCGGATGGCCGGTTCGCCGAGTACAGCTCGTTCGGGGCGAACGTGGTCTGTGCCGCACCTTCGTTCTCGCTGAACCAGAAACTCGTGCTCACGACCGACCGAACCGGCTCGGCCAACGGCTACAACGGCGCCACGGGCGACGCCTTCCCCGACCCCGACTACACGTCCACGTTCACGGGAACCTCGGCTTCGGCGGCATTGGCCAGCGGCGT
This sequence comes from Chthonomonas sp. UBA2387, assembly GCA_002343445.1. Lineage (GTDB taxonomy): Bacteria > Armatimonadota > Fimbriimonadia > Fimbriimonadales > Fimbriimonadaceae > UBA2387. The sequence continues at coordinate 56,895 of DDSP01000034.1, read as the reverse complement.
CATGGCGTTGCTCAAGCAGGTCAAGCCCGCCGCCGACGTGCGCTTCGCCAAGCACCTGTTGGCCCTTACGGCGCGGCGCATCGACCCCACCGACGCCACGGAATCCAGCGACGGGGGATGGAAAACCAACGGGGCGGGCATCGCCTTCAACCAAAACTACGGCTTCGGACTCATGGACGCCTCGGCTCTGGTGGCGGAGGCTGCGAACTGGGGTGGGGTGAGTGCCTTGGCCACTGCCACCAGCGGCACGGTGAACGTGAACGCCGCGATCCCCGACAACAATGCGACCGGACTGACGCGCACGTTCTCGCTCACCGGGACGGGCAAGCTGGAGGAGATGACCTTACGGCTGGTCGCCACCCACCCGTATCGCGGCGACCTGCAGGCCACGATCACGTCGCCTTCCGGCACCACGTCGCGACTGTTCGCCCGTTCGGGCAACGACGACGGTGTCAACCTCGATTGGACGTTTGCCACGCATGCGTTTTGGGGTGAATCGGTGGCCGGAACTTGGACGATTCGGCTCTCCGATCTGGGTCCCGAGGACGCTGGCACGTGGACCTCGTTCAACGCGACGGCCCGCCTGGGTCAACTCCTTCCCGCGACGTTCCCGGTTTTCGGCAACATCACGTTGGGCTCGTTCTCGGGCACGGTGAGCGGGACGCCGGTGGTGTTCCAGTTGCGGACCCCGGGCACCTCGACGGTGGTCGCCACGTTCAACGCGACGCTCGGAACGGCGGGTGCGTTCTCGTTCCCCTCGACGCTCTCCGGCACTTACGACGTGGCGTGCAAGGCCTCGCACTGGCTGCGCGAACGGTTAAGCAACGTGGTTATCGGGACCTCGGGCGTCTCGGGTCTGGCGCTGACGCTTCGGAATGGGGACGTGAACGGCGACAACACGGTGAACGTGAGCGACTTCCTTGCCTTGCGGGCCGCCTTTGGAAGCACTTCGTCCAGCGGCAACTGGAACGCGAACGCCGACTTGGACGGCAACGGTTCGGTGGGCGTCTCGGATTTCTTGGTGCTTCGCGCCGCGTTCGGCCAGTCCGGGGTGTGAGCGAAGCCTGGCCATATCTGGCCGTGTTTTCGTACGGGGTATACCCAGACCCATGGCTACCGTCCGATTCCGAAAGCCCGATCCCGACGACCCGAAGATGCAGTTTGGCAAACTGGTCATCAACGTGCCCTTGGGTGGCCCTACGCCTTCCGTCAAGAATGAACCTGACGAACTTGCCATTCCAAGCGAAGACGAAATCGAACGAGTCCTGAACGTTGCTGCCGAAGCAGGCCACCAGCGTCTCAGTATCGGCCAGCTTCTCGGGTACCCCGAAGAAGGTCATCCCGACTACAAACACGCCGGAAAGTTCATGGACGCTGTGTTGGAACCCTACGTGGTGTACCGCTTGTCCGTGTCGTTCCAAGACAGCTACGCCGAGCGCCACGACTTCGTAGAGTTGCCTTCCGGCGCGGCCTTCCTCTGCAAGTGGACCAACTACGATTCGGACGACGTTGCGAGAATGCCCGACGGATGGACCGAGGACGACGTCCTCAAACGACTGGTCGTCAATCAAGATTCCTTCAACGGGGAGTACTGGTTAGGATGCACGACGTATCTCGACATCGAGATGGGTTGGCGCGGCTATATGCCCAGGGAGCAAATCGGCGAGTTGGAGTACGAGCAGTACTATCCTGTCGAGGACCCGGATTTCGTCAGACTCCTTTTCGGCTTCCCGCGCACGCCTGGCGAGGACGGCTGGCGGACACGAGACCCAGAATCCGACGAGTCACCCGATGATGACGAGGCATAGGCGTTCCTTCCGCCCGGAGGCGTGTCGGCGCGTCCCGGCCAATCCGATGCTCGGCTGGTATCCTCGGACCTCGAACCATGAGTGAAACCACCCTTGTCCTCATCAAGCCCGGCGGCGTGAAGCGCAACCTGATCGGCGAGATCACGCGCCGCATCGAGCAGCGCGGGCTGAACGTCGTCGGCCTCAAACTGATGCGCGCCCCGCGCGAACTGGTCGAAGCCCACTACGCCGAGCACCAGGGCAAAGGCTTCTTCGAGGACGTCGTCAACTACCTTTGCAGCGGCCCCGTGGTCGCGATGGCCATCCAAGGGCCGAACGCGGTCAAGGCCATCCGCACGATGATGGGAGCCACGAACCCGATCGAAGCCACCCCCGGTTCGGTCCGAGGCGATTTCGCGCTCAGCATCGATGACAACCTGACCCACTCGTCCAGCGACCCCGAGGCCGCCGCGAACGAACTCGCACTTTGGTTCCCTGAGGGCATCGTTTCCTAATCCAATGACCCCGCGCCCCGCCCCTTGGACCTTGGGCCAGATCGCCGAATGGGTGGGCGGGGTGCTGGATGGCCCTGCCGATCTGGTTCTGAATCGCCCTGTTACGGCTGCCTCCAACGACCCTCACGGCATCGCGTTCGCCGAGAAAGAAGCGTTCTTGGCCAAGGCCGAAACCAATGGGGTCGGCGCAATCCTGATCGGCGCAGGGCTGCGGGCAACGTCGTTGCCCAGCGTTCGGGTTGCGAAGCCCCGCGAGGCGTTTGCACTCCTGCTGCACCTCTCGCAGAAGTCGTTGCCCATCGCGGGCGGCATCCACCCCACCGCCGTGGTCGCCGATACGACCGAAGTTCACGAATCGGCGAAGATCGGGCCCTACGCCGTCGTCGAATCGGGCGCGAAGATCGGTGCGGGGTCGCGCATCTATGCTCACGCCTACATCGGTGAGGACTGCGTGCTGGGCCAAGACGTGGTCGTTTACCCGCATGCCGTGCTGTACCGCGACGTGACCATCGGCGACCGGAGCATCGTGCACAGCGGAACCGTCCTTGGTGCCGATGGCTTTGGGTACGCCTGGAACGGCGAGAAGCATGTGAAGGTGCCCCAGGTCGGCGGCGTGGCCATCGGCGAGGACGTCGAGATCGGCGCCCTCACCACGATCGACCGAGCCACGGCGGGCGAAACGCGCCTAGGCGACGATGCGAAGGTGGACAATCTGGTCCAGATCGCACACAACTGCTCGATCGGAGCCCATTCCATCGTCGTCGGACAGGTCGGTCTGTCGGGCAGCGTCACGGTCGGCGAGCACGTCGTCCTTGGCGGCCAAGTCGGTGTGACCCATGGCGTGACGATCGGCGACCGCGTTCAACTCGGCGGCCGTTCGGGTGTCGAGCGCGACATCTTGGAACCCGGAGCCTACTTCGGAACGCCGGCACGACCGTTCAAGGAAGCTGTGCGCGCGTTTTCGCTTGTCCCCAAACTGCCGGAACTGAAGCAACGCATCGAGGCGCTTGAAAGAGCGATCGAGAAGCGAGACGCGAATTCATGATCGTTCACCGCAAGACCCTCGCCGAGGCCATCGTCTTCGAAGGGCTCGGACTGCACTCGGGCGTGCCCGTCGTCGCCACCGTCCATCCGGGCGGAGGCGGCATTTGGTTCCGTTGCGAATCCGAGCGGGTCGAAGCCATCCCAGCCAACGTTTCGGACACGCGCCGATGCACACGGCTCGGCGGCATCGCGACCATCGAGCACTTGATGAGCGCTCTGGCCGGCTCCGAAATCACCGACGTCGAAGTCGAACTGACCGCGCCCGAACTCCCCGCGATGGACGGAAGCGCTTTGCCTTTCTGGACCGATCTGAGCGCGGCGGCGAAGGCCGAATTGGGCGAGGTGGAGAAGCCAGACCTCTTCACCCGCGTGTTCGCTCAAGAAGGCGGAGCGAGCATCGGCATCGCACTCGGTACCGGCCGCGGGCGCTACGAGTTCCAATCCGACCGCGACTGGCCCTACGAGCAGTCCTTCGAGACCGAGGACATGCTTCGCGACTACGGCTCTCAGATCGCCCCGGCGCGAACCACGGCCTTCCATCACGAGATCGAAATGGCGCGGCAAGCCGGCCTGGGTCGGGGCCTCGATGAAAGCAGCGTGCTCGTTCTGGGTCCTACGGGCTGCGTCAACGCCGCTCGGTTCGAGAACGAGTTGCCGAGGCACAAACTGCTCGATCTCATGGGCGACCTCTATCTGGCCGGGGTGCCGATGCGGACGCTGAGCATCGTCGGCCAGCGTTCGGGCCACCGCCTGAACGTCGAAGCCGCCTCGCGACTCGCCGCCGCCATGGCGCGTCCATAATCCCCCCGTGCCGACCGCCGCATTCACCACGTTGGGCTGCAAGGTCAACCAGTACGAGACCCAGGCGATCCTCGAGTCGTTCGAATCCGCCGGGTTTGCCGTGGTGCCCTTGGGTCAGGCCGCCGACGTTGTTGTGGTCAACACGTGCAGCGTGACGTCTGTCGCCGAAGCCAAGAGTCGCTACACCGTGCGCAAGGCGCTGCGCGACAATCCGACCGCCAAGCTGGTGGTGACGGGCTGCGCCGCTCAGATGAGTCTCAACAAGGCCGAAGAGTTCGACGGGGCGGACGTGCTCGTGCCCAACCCCGAGAAGTTGGATGCCCTTGGGCATCTGTTCCGCCGGTTCCCCGAGTTCGAGGCGAGGCTGGCGCGCGAAGCTCGGCCGACGCTTGCGCCACCCGTGGGCCGGACGCGGGCGACGCTCAAGGTCCAGGACGGGTGCGACGTGTTCTGTTCTTACTGTTCGATCCCGTTCACGCGCCCGGGGCTCAAGTCGCGCCCCGTGATCGAGGTGGTCGAAGAGGCCCGGAGGCTGGTGGATCGGGGGCACCTGGAACTCGTGCTCACCGGGGTGTTGATCGGTGCGTACGGTCCCGCCACGGGCAGCGGCGGTCCGGATTTCGAGAGTCTCGTCGAGCGTGTCGCGGCGGCCTGCCCGGAAGCCCGGTTGCGGATCAGCAGCATCGAGATGCGGCAGGTGACGCCGCGATTGCTCGAGCTGGCAGCCTCGGGCGTCGTCGTGCCGCACCTGCACATCCCGCTGCAGAGCGGGGACGACGGGGTTTTGCGCGACATGAACCGTCCTTACTCGCAGCGGGATTACCTGGACCTGTGCGCCGAAGCCCGACGCCGCGTTCCAGACTTGGCGATCACCACCGACATCCTGGTGGGCTTCCCCACGGAGAGCGAGGAGCGGTTTGCTTCCAGCGTGCATGTTTGCCGGGAGGTCGGCTTCCTCAAGGCTCATGTTTTTCCGTTCAGTCCCCGGTTCGGCACGCCGGCCGATGGGTTCGGCGACCCCGTTTCACCCGAGGAGAAGCGACGGCGGAGCCACGTTCTGACCGAGACGGTTCGCCCGGAGGCTTTTCTCCGCCGGTTCTTGGGCCGCACGGTCGAGGCGTTGGTCGAGGTGAAGCGGGGATCTGGGGAGACGATGCGCGGGATGACCCCGCACGGGTTCGAGGTCTCTTTCGCGGGGTCGCCCTCTCTGGCTCGATCGTTCGCCCGAGTTCGTGTGGACGAGGTGCGGGACGGGGTGGCTTTCGGCGAACTCGCTCACGAGTCGCGAGCCGCCGATCGGCGCGTTTTGGCGATTGGCTGAGTTCACGATTCACGATTCACATTCACATCTCCCCCAGGTGTTGGCGGTGGTCGGCAAGTGGTTCGGAAAGGCGCACCTCAGGCTCAACCTGCCGACAACCTGCTCACGCCTTGTCACTGCATTCACGATTCACGATTCACATTCACATCCCCCCGGATTTGGAAGAAGGAAGTCGGAAGTCGACATCTGGGTCGCCTTCACCGTTGAAGCCGCAGGGGGCGGGATTGTCAACCGGTTGCTCGGCTGGGTTCGGCTGCAGCAGGACGACGGATGAAGCTTCCGAGCAGCGGCGTTCGACTTCGAGACGCGCGGCTTGAGACGTGATCCACCAGAATCCACACGCCTCCCGCCGCGCCCTCTGTCTGACGCCGCTGGTTGGTCGGCGGCTGGCGGCACCCGCCTTGGCGGAACCAGCTTTTTCCCTGCGCCCCCCAGGATTGGGGAGGAAGATGCCCGGTTTGCCAGTTCGTCCGGCGGCGGAACGGGCACGGTCTGCCGGGCAGGGACGTTGTTTGGCGTGCGGATGGCTGTCGGGCCCGGTCAGACCGTGGCACCCCGTGGCGAGGCTTGGTGGGTTCGGCAACCCAAGTCCCGGCCCTCACCCCTAGCCCCTCTCCCACCGGCGAGGCGACTCGGCCTCCGAAAGGCTCAGACGGTGGAAGAGGGGGACTCCGGAGCCTCACCGAGCACGGACCCCGGAACCTAGCCATTCGAACTGCTGCGCTTTCCTTCGTCCGTCTGCCACCTTCCACGGCTCGTTCGCTATACTTGGAGCATGATTGCGGCGACGAGCACGATGAACCGACAGGCCAACACCCACTGCGTCCGTCGCGCTGGCTGCAAGGCCAATAGTCAGCGTGTCGGCGAGCGTGCGATGCCCTCTGCCAAACCGAGTAGACGCGGATACGCGCCATTCCACCCTGTTGCTGGGTTTGGGCTCGAAGGATGAGGTCGAGAATCGCTTGGCGACGTCGTTTGCAGATCTCGGCTCGACCTCGATGAGACTCTTGGCTCCTGCTTGATGAGATGTGAAGGACCTTCCTTTAGGACTTACCCTGATTATCATGAGAGTGCTCATCAAGTGGCCCGGGATTGCTCTAGTGGGCATCTCGGTGGTGTGGATCGTTACCACCGTTGTCGAGATTCAGCATTTGAACGGATGGACGCTCTTTGTGTTAGCCCAATCCATGTTACGATTGATGGTCGCCTTGCCGACTGTTGCCGGCTTGTGCCTCAAGGCAACATCGCCGTGGAGCGCTGCTGGCGCACTCCTCCTCGCCGCATTTGCCGTGAATCTGTTCTTCATCGTGTCAGTGATTCAATATGGATTCACGGGAGTAGAGAGTCTGTCTGGCACTGAGTTGACTGCGGATATGACGATGGTATGGACGGCGTTGTCATTCTTGCTGAGCTTGGAGGGGGTAGCCGTGATTGGGATGTATCGGCTGTTCGATCGCGCTGGTGATTAGTCTGGTGGGGCCCGGTTGGGTTTGGCTGCGGTTTGGCGACCAAAGTCCCGGCCCTCACCCCTAGCCCCTCTCCCACCGGCGAGGCGCATCGGCCTCAGGAAGGCTCAGACGGTGGAAGAGGGGGACTCTCCTGTGTCGAGGTTTGGCTGGGGTTCGGCTGCGGTTTGGCGACCAAAGTCCCGGCCCTCACCCCTAGCCCCTCTCCCACCGGCGAGGCGCATCGGCCTCAGGAAGGCTCAGACGGTGGAAGAGGGGACTCTCCCGGGTCGAGGTTTGGCTGGGGTTCGGCTGCGGATTGGCGACCAAAGTCCCGGCCCTCACCCCTAACCCCTCTCCCACCGGCGAGGCGCATCGGCCTCCGGAAGGCTCAGACGGTGGAAGAGGGGGACTACCGGAGCCTCAGCGAGCAAGCGCTCAGGAACCTGGGGGTTCTACGAGACCGCCATCACCCGCGAGCCGGCCACCACGAACACGCGGTCGGAGGGGCGGGGGTGAACGCGGGCCGTGCCGGTGAGTTCGCCGAACGCGGGCAGCACTCCTTGCGATTCGCCGAACCAGAAGCACGGCAGCCGCAGGGAATCGCGGCCCTTGCCTTCCAGCGTCACCGAAGGGTGGATGTGGCCCGCCAGGCGATAGGCGCCCGAGCCCGAGTCGCTGGGGTGATGGCGCAACTCGAACGGCCCCATCGCCACCCCTTCGTCCTCCACGCGCAGGGCGAAGGCCTTGGGAATCGCGTCGAGCTTGGCGTCGTGGTTGCCCATGACGAGCACGGCTTCCAGGCTCGAGTACTTGGTGCGCCACGCGTGGACGAGTTCGAGGGTCGCCGGGGCGAGCGCTTGTTGCGAGTGCCACAGGTCGCCGAGGATGACGAGGCGCTCGGCGCCCGTGCGCTTCAGCAGCCGCGCCAGTCGCGAGAGGTTCTCTCGCGTGGTGCCCATGGGGACGGGGACGGCTTCGGCTCGGAAGTGGGCGGCCTTGCCCAAGTGCAGGTCGGCCACGAAGAGGGTTCGTTCGCGGGGCCAGTACAGGGCCTTTTCGGGCAAGAGTTCCATGTGTTGGCCCGCGATCTCTGTTTCCAAAGACGCTCCGACGTGACGGATGACGGGTTCGCCGATCAAGGTGGCCATTTTTCTGCGGTCGTGGACTTTATAATGACGCGCCCGAGACGCCAGACGACGCGCGGCACTTGCTACAATGCGAGCATGGCCAACCCGAAGGATGTCGAAGGCACCCGCTTCGCGCGGCGCATGTTCACCAAGTTCAAGATCGACGTGACCAAGGCCGACGTGCGTTGCATGCACGGGGTGGTTTACCTGCGGGGCCAGGTCACGGCTTACCGCGACAGCGGCATCACGGATCTGCGGGCCGAGGTCGAGAAGATCGCCCGCGTGTTGCGGACGCAGCCCGGCATCCGCGACGTTTCGATCGACGTCTCCTACCGGCAGTAATGGGCGTCTGGGCAAGCGCGGACGAAGCCGTGGCGCGCGTTCGCTCCGGCGACCGTGTGTATGTCGGCTCCAACTGCGGGCAGCCCGAGACCCTGTGCGAGGCTCTGGTTCGCCGGGCCGATGCGCTGCGGGCCGTCGAACTCGTGCACCTCATCGTGTTTGGGGAGGCGCCGTACGTCCGCCCTGGGTTGGAGGAGAGTTTCCGCCACGCGGCCTTGTTCGTGGGGGCCAACACGCGGCAAGCCGTGCGGGAGCATCGCGCGGACTACGTGCCCGTGTTCCTGAGCGACGTGCCGAGGCTGTTCAAGAACGGGCAGATGCCTTTGGATGTGGCGCTGGTTTCGGTGAGTCCTCCCGACGCACACGGGTTTTGCTCGCTGGGCGTGAGCGTTGACATCGGGATGGCGGCGTGCAAGCGGGCGCGGACCGTGATCGCCGAGGTGAACCCCCACATGCCCCGCACGCTTGGAGATTCGTTCCTGCACCTCGACGAGATCGACGTGCTGGTGGCCGTGGACCGGCCGCTGCCCGAGCACGATCCGGGCGCAGCGGACGAGACCAGCCGAGCGATCGCCGCACACATCGCCAAGCTGATCGAGGACGGCTCGACCATCCAGACCGGCATCGGCCGGCTGCCCAACGCCATACTCGAAGCCTTCGCGGACAAGAACGACCTCGGCATCCACACGGAGCTGTTCAGCGACGGGCTGATCGCGGCCATCGAGCGGGGAAACGTCACCGGTCGCCGCAAGACGCTGCACCCGAACAAGGTGGTGGCTTCGTTCTGCATCGGTTCGCAGAACCTTTATCGCTACATCGACAACAATCCGTTCTTCGAGTTTCGGCCCACCGAATATGTGAACGACGTGGCGGTGATCGCCCAGAACGAGCGCATGGTCACGATCAACAGCGCTTTGGAGGTGGACCTTACGGGCCAAGTGGTGAGCGATTCGATCGGCCACGAGATTTACAGCGGTGTCGGCGGGCAGGTGGATTTCGTGCGCGGCGCGGCCCGAAGCGTAGGCGGCAAGGCCATCATCGCGCTGCCCTCGAGGGCCAAGGGCGGCACGGTCAGCCGGATCGTTGCGACGTTGCGGCCCGGCGCGGGCGTCGTCACCTCGCGGGCCGATGTGCACTATGTCGCCACCGAGTTTGGCGTGGCCTATCTGCACGGCAAGACGCTGCGGGATCGGGCTTTGTCGCTGATCCGCATCGCGCATCCCGACTTTCGCGATCGCCTTCTCGACGAGGCCAAGGAGTTGGGACTTGTGGCGCAGGACCAGCCGTCGGTGGATTACCCGTACCCGGCCCACTTATCGAAAACCATTACGGCGAAGAACGGTGCGTCGCTGTTCTTGCGCGCGATTTTGCCTACGGACGAGCAGATGCTCAAGGGGCATTTTTATGCGCTGAGCGGTTCGAGCAAGCGGCACCGGTTCAGTCGTGCGGTCGAAACCATGCCGGCTTCGGCGTTTCGCGATTGGGTGAACGTGGACTATCGGAGCCATATGGCGCTGGTGGCCGTGCAATCGGATGCCGACGAGGGCGAACGGATCATCGGGGTGGCGCGCTACTTTGCGAACCAAACGACCGGCCTTGCCGAATTCGCGATGGCGGTGCGCGACGATTGGCAGGGGCAGGGTGTGGGGCGATGCCTGCTGGATGGGCTGGTTGCGGCGGCTCGGGAGGCCAAGCTGGTGGGCTTGGTGGGTTACGTGGATGCCGACAACGCGCCGATGCTGCGGCTGCTCCAGTCCCTTGGCCTGCCTCATCGGTCGTCGGTTTCCGATGGGCAGGTGGTGTTCCGGTTGGACTTGGGCACCGTGCGCGCCGAGGGTGCCTCAGCGTAGCTTGGCCGTGTCGACCATACGCTGGAACCACGCCTTGTACTGGGCTTCGTCCTTCTTCGACGGGATCTTGACGCTGAGGGCGAGGGCGTTGCCGGACGAATCCTTCAGCAGCGTGTAGCGACGGTCGGCCCAGCCGTCCGGATTGACGATTTCGAAGCTGATGCTCTCGTAGCCGCGCTTGGTCTTGCCGACCCGGTAGGGCGTCTCCTTTCCGGGTGCTTCCCGTTTGATGAAGTACAAGCTCGTGCGGTACAGGTCGTCCCAAGAGGCTTGGGTCGGGCCTGCGGTCATGGCGCCGAGTTTGCCTCCACCGGCCTCGGGGGAGATGTCCCGTGCTCCCCAGGGGGTTTCTCTGCCCACGGCCCAACCCTTGGGCACTTCGAACGAGTAGCGATCGGATTCGAACAAGACGAAGGACGATAGGGCGAGGGCGGCGAGCAGGACGTTCACAACAGGGCATACGCACTCTTGTCGCGGGTCGTCTCTCGGGAATCCGCCCTTGGTCTGGTAACGTCCGAACCATGAAACACCATCTGTCTGCCGATCAGATCGAGGCTTACCGCCGCGACGGGTTTCTGGTCGTCGAAGGTTTCCTGGATGCCGCCGAACTCGAGGAGTGGCGGCGGTGCACCGACGAAGCCGTGGCCGAGCGGATCGGCGCACCCGTGGCGTTGGACAACGGCGTGTGGCTGAGCAACCACGGCGACCCGGACAGCTACTACTCGCAGGTGTTCACGCAGTGCCTGAAGCTCGCCGAGACGCACGCGGGGATGCGAGAGCTGATGTTCGACCCCCGGCTGGGCGAGATGGCGGGGCGGTTGGCCGGGGTGGACGGCATCCGCATTTGGCACGACCAGGCGTTGATCAAGCCGCCTTTCGGCAACCCCACGGGCTGGCACATGGACAACCCGTTCTGGTCGTTCACGTCGCGCGACGCCATCTCGATCTGGGTGGCGCTGGACGACGCCACGCTGGGGAACGGCTGTTTGTGGTATTTGCCGGGGACGCATCTGGATGGCAAGACCGGTGCGGTGTCGCTTGGGCCGAACCAGGCCGACCTGTTCAAGATCTATCCGGAATGGCGCGCCGTGGAGCCGGTGGCATGTCCGTGTCCCGCGGGATCGGCGCTGTTTCACAGCGGGATCGTGGCCCACGGGGCGGGCGCGAACATGACGAACCGCCAGCGGCGGGCCATGACGTGCGCCTACATGCCCGACGGCAGCACGTTCAACGGAGTCCGGAACATCCTGCCCAGCGACTACTTCGAGTCGCTGAAGGTGGGGGACGTGTTGGACGACGACGCGATCAACCCGCTGATTTGGCGGGCCTGAACCCGCTGAGCCATTTTTCATGAGTGCGGGAACCTGAGCAAGGTATCCTGCAGCCTAAGATTCCGCGAGAAACCCGGACGAATCGGTCCGGCCCCGCAAGGAAGCGTTGGTCTTCTCTTGGATTCGGCACGGACTGCTTACGCACATGGCACTTGCTCAGGCTTTCATCGAAAAACTCAACGACCGCTCGCTCAAGGTCGGCGTCATCGGACTCGGCTATGTCGGGCTTCCCTTCGCCGTCGAGAAGGCCAAGATGGGGTACGAGGTCGTCGGGATCGACTACAACCAGCACCGGGTCGACCAAGTCAACCAAGGCGAGAACTACATCGGCGACGTGGACGACGACGAGTTGCGCGAACTGGTCGCCAGCGGCAAGCTTCGGGCCACCACGGATTACGACATCGTGCCGGAGTTGGATGCGATCGTGATCGCCGTGCCCACGCCGCTCGACAAGAACCTGGCGCCCGACCTGCGGTTCATCGTGGCCGTGACCAAGAGCCTCGCGCCGCGCATTCGGCCCGGCCAGCTCATCAGCTTGGAGTCCACGACGTTCCCCGGCACGACCGAGGAGGTCATGCTGCCGATCCTCGCCGAATCCGGCCTGAAGGTCGAGGACGACTTCTTCCTCGCCCACTCGCCCGAACGCGTGGACCCCGGCAACCGGCGCTATCACACCAAGAACACGAACAAGGTGGTCGGCGGCGTCGGTCCGAAATCGCTGGAGATCGCCACGCTGTTCTATCGCGCCACGATCGATCACGTGGTCCAGGTCTCGAACGCGAAGGCCGCCGAGATGGTCAAAGTGTTCGAGAACACGTTCCGCGCGGTGAACATCGCGCTGGTGAACGAGTTGCTCAAGCTGTGCGACCGCATGGACCTGAGCGTGTGGGAAGTGCTCGAGGCGGCGAACACCAAGCCGTTCGGCATCATGCGGTTCATGCCCGGGCCGGGCGTCGGCGGCCACTGCATCCCGCTCGACCCGCATTATCTGGAGTGGAAGGCGCGCGAGTACAACTTCACGACCCGGTTCATCGCTCTGGCGGGCGAGATCAACCGCTCGATGCCCGAGTTCACGCGCGCCAAAGCCGTGCGGGTCCTGAACCGCTACAAGAAGGCCATTTCGGGTGCGAAGCTGCTCGTGCTCGGAGTGGCGTACAAGCGGGACATCGACGACCCTCGCGAGTCGCCCAGCATCGACCTGATCCGCCTGCTGCAAGATGCCGGAGCGTGCGTCTCGTACCACGACCCCCACATTCCGCAGTTCGACGAGCACGGGGTCGCGATGACGAGCGTAGACCTTACGTCGGAGGTCTTAGCGGCGCAGGACTTGGTGATCATCGCCACCGACCACACGACCGTGGATTACGAGTTCGTGGCCGAGCACGCCAAGGCCGTGTTCGACACCCGGAATGCGGCGAGTAAGGTCGAGCGCAACCGCGACAAGATCGTGTTGCTATAGCCGCGTTTTCTAGGCCGCCCTCGGCCGGGGGGACTCCGAATCGAGTGGGACCACCCCGGCCTGCGGCCACCCCTCCGAAGGAGGGGAATTGCGCCCAGTGAGCACCGAACCCTTGACAAAAGTGGCGCACGATTCCACCCGGCTACGGTAGCATCGGAATCGTTGGAGGTTCCGACCCATGAACGCTGAATTCACCCTCGCCACGCCCGATACGGCCATTGGCCGCCAGTTCGCCGACCAGGGTTACTATCTGGCCAAAGGCGTCTTTTCGGCGGCCGAAGTCGCCGAGCTCGAAGCCGATTTCGATCGCATCGTCGCCCAGTTGCTCGGCTCGGGCGAGAACCTGAACGCCCGATGGGGTGGGCCGGAAATGGAGAAGCTCGGCGCGGCCAACACCCAGGTCCTGCACACGCACAACGTCCAGCGGTTTTCGGCGGTTTGGACTCGCGCGCTGCTTCACGAGGGGTTTCTGAGCGTCGCCCGCGACATCCTGGGGCCGGACATCGTGCTGCACCACAGCAAGCTGTTCCAGAAGCCAGGCGAACTTGGTGCGCCGTTCCCGATGCACCAGGATTGGGGCTACTTCCCGACCCTGCTCGACACGATGATGGCCGGCATCATCCACGTCTCCCGGGCAACGGACGAGATGGGCTGCCTGCGCGTGTATCCCGGATCGCACAAGCGCGGGCGCATCGAGAACTCGATGGGCCAGAGCGAGGGCGAACTGCTTGAGAAGTATCCCATCGAAGGCGCGCTGCCTCTGGAAGCCGAGCCCGGCGACGTGGCGTTTTTCCACTACTTCACCATCCACGGCTCCATGCCGAACCGTTCGAACCAGACTCGGAAGACGGTGTTGGTCCAGATGCATGCGGGCAACGACATGGTCGAGCCGGGCAACCTGCACCCCGACGAGCGGCTCGTGCTCTCGGGCTGGAACCACATGGCCAGCCGCTCGCTTGCGAACCAGATGAAGAGCTGAGCGTCAAGGCTGGTTTTTCGCGTTCGGCATATGCAACACTTTTGTTGCATATGTTGAACGCCTTTTATCGCGAGTTCGTCCTTCCCGCCGACCCGGCGACGGTTTGGCAACGTTCCATCGGTTCGCCGGGTGCCCTGAGTTCGTGGTTCCCCGAGCGCATCGAGGGCGAGTTTGAAGTTGGTGGCCGGTTCTTCCTCGTTTGGGGAGACACCCGTTGCGAAGCCCGACTGATCGAGTCGGTTCCCAACGTCTCGCTCGCCTACCAATGGCATCCGGGCGAGAGTTGCAGCCTCGACGCGCGTCCCGAAGAGGAATTGACCACCGTCTGGTTCAGCCTGACGCCCACCGCCGACGGGCGCACGACGTTGCGCCTCGTCGAAAGCGGATTCGACCGCATCCCCGGGCCCCAGCAGGCTCATGCGGTCGAAATGAACACGAGCGACGACGGCTGGGACGGCGAACTCGCCAAGTTGGTGCACCAGTGGAGCCTGTAGCCCAGGTCTTCCACGCGCTGGCCGACCCGACGCGTTGCGAGATCCTGCGGCGTTTGGCTGCCGAGGGCCCTCTGCCCACGGGCCGCTTGGTCGAGGGGCTCTCGATGAGCCGGCAGGGGGCGTCTCGCCATCTGTCGGTGTTGGAGTCGGCGGGCTTGGTGGTTTCCAAACGGACGGGGCGTCGGGTGGTATGCCATTTGGATCTGAAGCCGCTTCGCGGTTCGCAGGAGTGGCTGGCCGAGATCGGTCGCGCGTGGGACGATCGGTTGGGTCGGCTGATGGCCACCTACGAGCCGTGAGGATCAGCGTTTGAGGCGCGAGGGAAACCCCTGGGCAAGCGGTGTTCCTTCGGCTGGCGGGTTGAGCGTGAGCGTCGAGGACAGGTCAAGGCCCGTCCCGATGCTGCCCAACTTCTCAAACGTGGATCCTCCCGGTTTCAAGCGATAGAGGTTGCCCGTGTAGCTCACCAAGGCCAAGACGCCTCCCTCGGCATCGATGGTGACGCTGTGCAATCCAAGTTCGACTTCGTATTCCCGGGGCGTGAGCGCTCCCCGTCCGTCGAGGTCTGCCTTGGCGAAGCGGTGTACCGCGCCGTTGGCGTTGGCCGTCCAAAGGTTGCCCTCGGCATCCACGGCGGCGCTGCCTTGAACGCCCGCAGGAATCTTGCGCCAGCGCGGATTCACGGTATTAGAGCGCGCGAGGTCGGCAGCGGGGATAACGGCCAACCCGCCCGCTCCGAAGACGATCGCGCTTCCATCGTGCCGAAACACGAGCGTCGCCAGATCGAGCGGCTTCTCGGCGTCCTCGTCGCGCCTGAGTTCGACAACCGGCGCCCCAAGAGCGCCCGAGGCATCGGGCACATAGGCGCGCGCAACCTCTTGACGACCGACCCAGACGCGGCCGCTTGGGTCGCGGGTCACTTGGCCGGGTTCGACCTCGCCTGCCGGACGGGGCGCACCTCGGGAGGCGAGTTCCGAGGCTCCTATCCTCATGATGGTGTCGTTGTCCCAGCCGTCGCTGAACAGAAGCGCGCCCGTCGCCAACGCGACGCCCGAGCCGATTCTTGGGCCCGTGGCGATGGTGTCGCTCACCTGGACTTTGCCCGCAACGAGGTCGGTTCCAAGGAGCGACCTAAGGGTGCCCTTGCTCCAATCGTCTTCGTCCTGGGTTCGAGTCGTTGCTACCCAAACCATGCCCGTACCGCCCCGGGCGGAGTAGCGGAAGGTCAGGTGGGCTGTCTCCCCCTCTTTCACGTCGCGCACGAGATCGGCCTGCGGGTCGAAGATCGTATCCACCAGACCTGTCGCCGCGCGAAACACGGGACCGGAAACCGTGTACCGACCCACCTCGACGAGCTTCAGGGCGCTGAGTTTCTCGGCGGAATCCGCAACGATCTGCGAGCCGCTGGGCATGCGGATGGTGATCGGGGGCCACTCGCCGGAGGGTGCTCCAGCCAGCGAAACCGTCACGGTCGGGGAGTTGGTGAACAGGCTCGCGAAGGACAAGGCGGCCACGGTCAGGGCAGGCATGGGACGGATGGTACCTATGCGGCCCTTCTCGAAGGCGACCTTCGGGGTGAATCTTGGGTGATCTTGTTCAGTCGGCGAACGCAAGATACGCCAGGTAGAGGAAGTTGACGCAGGGCACCAGCATGAGGAGCCCCATGAGTTCGGGCCGGCCCCGAGCGGCACTGATCTTCATGAACAGATAAACGAACCCGATGATGTTCACGCAGGGAATGAGGCACACCAACACCCACCACCAGTCGACATCGGCGACCTGGGTCATCAGGTAGATGTTGGCGATCGGAATCCAGGCCAGCCACCCGTTGGGTGTGTTCGTCTTCTGAGCAATCACCATCATGCAAAGTGCGACAAACACATACGTGAACAGGTAGAAACCCGCTTGCGTGGTCTGATCGAAGTACTCGAGCATGGCAACAGAAGGTTTTCCACATAGGGGTGTCGGGCTCCTTCCATCGGGCACAATGGAATCTCACCGCGATGCGAACCTCCACCGCCCTGCTCGTCCTCGGTCTGTCGGCGTTCGCCGCCGCCCAAGACCGTCTCCCCACCATGCCACGCTACGACCGATACGAGAAGATGCGCCGCGAGATCGCTGGCGCGGTGTTCGGAGGCAATCTCCAGGTTCAGTGGGACGAGGACGGCAAGGCGCTCACCTACTCGAAGGACGGCAAGCGGTGGCGCTACGACCCAGCGACCCAAGCGGCCACCGAGGCCAGCGCACCGACGGGCGAGCGAGCCGCACCGGGACGGCGGGCTCCGCAACGCGGGCGGCAATTCGACACGGCCAACAGCCCTGACAACTCCAAGAAGGCGTTCCACCGAGACCGGAACCTCTATGTGGCCAACGCGGACGGGTCGGGCGAGATCGCCGTCACCACCGACGGCAACGCCAAGGACCGCACCAAGTACGGCATCGCGAGTTGGGTCTATGGCGAAGAACTCGGCGTGCGCGAGGCCATCTGGTGGTCGCCCGATGGCTCCAAGATCGCCTATTACAAGTTTGACGAATCAAAGGTTCAAGACTACTACCTGGCGATGAACGTCAGCCGCGTTCAGAACACGCTGGACGTCGAGCCCTACCCCAAAGCCGGCACGGACAATCCCGTCGCGGAACTCCACATCTACGATGTGGCCACCAAGACCAGCCGCAAGCTGGACACGCACGCACCTGGCGAGCCGTTCGAGGGCGTCGGGCACTACATCTACTCCGTGCGTTGGTCGCCCGATGGCGCCGAACTGCTTTACAACCGCACCAACCGCAAGCAGAACATCATGGAGTTCTGCGCCGCCGACCCCGCCACCGGCACGTCGCGCGTCGTGATCCGCGAGACCAGCGACACGGGCTGGACCGAGAACTCGCCCGGCATCACGTGGCTGGAAGGACCCGAAACGGGCAAGGCCAAGCGCTTCATTTGGGAATCGGAGCGGAACGGCTTCAAGAACCTGTACCTGTACGATCTGAGCGGCACGCTGATCAACGCCCTGACGGAGCACCGGTTCGAGGTGGGCGGCGTCGAGCGGGTGGACGTCGAGCGCAAGGAACTCTGGTACTCGGCCCGGAGCGGCGACCACCCCTATAAAATGCAATTGCACCGCGTCGGGCTCGACGGCAAGGGCGACGTTCGGCTGACCGACCCCACGCTCTCGCACCGGGCGACGGTCTCGCCGAACGGCGCGTACGTCGTGGTCGTCTCCGAATCGCTCGCCACGCCACCGACGACCCGGTTGCTCGACCGCAACGGCAAGGAAGTCGCCACGCTGGCCACCAGCGACACCACGAAGTGGAAGGAACTGAACCTGCAGCCCGTCGAGCGTATCGTGTTCACGGCGGCGGACGGGGTGACGGAGTGCTTCGGCACTCTGATGAAGCCGTCCGACTTCGACCCTTCCAAGAAGTATCCGCTCATCGTGAGCGTTTACGGCGGTCCCGAGTCCGGCCAGACCACCGAGCGGTTCGCCACGCCCAGCGCGATCTGCGAGATGGGCTTCTTGGTGGCGTGGTTCGATGGACGCGGGACCAGCGGGCGAGGCGTCGAGTTCAAACATGCGCTCTACCGCAAGCTCGGCGTGGTCGAGATCGACGACCAAGCGGCCGGTGTCAAGGAGCTTGCGAAGCGGCCTTACGTGGACGGTTCGCGGGTGGGCATCTATGGGACCAGCTACGGCGGCTACTCGAGCGTGATGGCCCTGCTGCGTCATCCCGACGTGTTCCACGTGGGCGTGGCGAGTTCCAGCGTCACCACGTGGGAGAACTACGACACGATCTACACCGAGCGGTACATGGATACGCCGCAGAACAACCCCGAGGGCTACAAGGCGGGCAACGCCATGGAATACTCGCGCAACCTCAAGGGGCGGCTGATGCTGTTCTACGGGACCGCCGACAACAACGTCCACCCCTCGAACACCTATCAGTTGGCGCAGACGCTCCAGCGGGCGGGCAAGAGCTTCGACATGATGGCCGGACCCGACATCGGGCACGCAGCGATCAACTCGAACCGCATGTGGGAGTACTTCGTGGACGGCTTGATCACAGGTCACCGCAACGAGGCCACGACGCTGGCTTCTCTCTACACCATACGCCGCAAGGAGACGCGCGCCGCCCGGTGAATCCGTCCTTCCGCCCGAGCCGATTGAGACCGTTCCTGATGGGCGCGGCGGTGGGTTGGGCGCTGCTCGCTGCTCCAGCGCTTGTGCAGGGGCAGAGCGTCGAAGCGTTGGCCCGCTATCGGCGGCAGGTTTCGCTGATGACCGAGTCGTGGAACCGGCTGCAATTCGACCGGTACAACACGCCCGCCTCGGCGGGACGGGCTTGGCAGCCCATGGGCGAAGCGATCGCGGATTATGTGCAGGGCTACCCCTCGTGGACGGGGCGAAATCCGCAGTTCCGTACGGCGATCACGTCGCTCTTGCGCTCGGCGATGCCGCCGCTCGCGGGCGACCCCGCGCGAGACATCCGCGCCACCGAGGTTTGGCAGGTCGAGGGTTCGACGCCGGCGCTGATCGTCTCGGTGACGGCCACCTACCTGGTCGGGCCGGAGGCGCGGCGGTTCCCGCGGACGTCGCGGGCGAGTTTCGTGGTTTGGCGCTCGGGCAGGGCGGCGCGGGCGCAATGGTTGCCCGAGGTCAACCCCAACACGGGCTGGTTCTACGGTCAAGCGGCGACGATGCAGGATCGGCTGGTCTTGGTGGGCGGCTTCGCCCAGAAGGGCGGCAGCCAACCGGGCTTCATCGTCTACCGGCTGTCGGGCGGGCGTTGGTCGCATGTGCAGACCCGATCGTTCGGCGGGTCGGGGACGACCACGTTCACGCGAAGCGGGTCGGCGATCACGGGGCTGCGCGTCGAGACGGTTCGGAAACGCGGCGACACGTTCGCGTTTTTCGGCGACCAGAAGCTCTCTTGGAGTTCGAATTGGGCTTGGAACGGCTCGGCCTATCGGCTGACGGGCCAGTCGCAAGCGGCCACGGAGTACCGGGTGGCGGAGGCGTTCTGCGAGGCGCTCCAGCGGGGCGATTCACGTGCGGCGGCGGGCTACGCCACGGGTGCGGGCGTCGTGTCTTCGGCGCTTGAGGTCGGCTTGGGCGACCCGTACGCGATGTGGTTCGCCGTGCCCGCGGGTCCGACGGCTTCGGGCGAGTGGGTTTGGCTGAGGTTCACAGGGATGAACATGCAGACTCGGGTTCGGGCGCGGTTCACTCGGGTGGGCGGCGTTCCGAAGCTTGCGGCGATCGAGAGGCGGTGAGCTTCAGGGTTCGGTGGTGTTCGGCAAGTGGATGGCAGGTGGTCGGCAAACACCCCATCCGAACCCTAGCCAAACCTCTGCCAAGCACACTTGCACCGCTCCCGTGTTAGAATGTCCAGCGTGGACCTTGAAAAGTGTCCCAAATGCGGCAAGGCGTGGTCGGGCGGCGAGTTCTGCTCGGATTGCGGCTTTGTGCCTGTGGGCGCGTTCCTCAAGGCGCAGCCCAAGAAGAAGAAGAAGCACCGCAAGTACCGGGAGCCGGGCGGTTCGACGGGCTTCCTCTCGCTGGTGTTTCTCGCTTGTTTGGGCTATGTCGGCGTGGCCAACAAGGTGTGGTCGAACAACTTTCAGCCCATTCGCGAACTGATCCAAGGTCCGCAGCCCGGCAACCTTCGCGGCACTTGGACGGTCGTACAAAGCGTGATCCCCGCCGATGGCCGGTCCGAGTTCGCTCGGGAATCCACGCGCACGATGACGTTCCGGTTCGAGGACGACGGCAAGGTCGCGATCGACATCCGGGGCGAACTCGAAGCCACCAAGGCGAGCGGCACCTATCGCGTCGAGGCCCAGAACCTGGTGCTCGAAGCGCTGACCTTCGATCCACCCGGTACGCAGGTCTACCCGGACACGGCCTCGGTGCTGCTGAGTTGGTCGGGGCCGGACGCTTTGATCGCGACCGTCGGCAACTCGGAGACGCTTTATCTGCGGCGCGACGCCAAGGCCGACCAACCCATGCAGCGGCTGAAAGCCGATATGAGCGCTCATGGCGAATCGGTGCTGGGCGACCACGGCAAGCGGCTCAAGCGCGAGATGGAGAGCGACGAATGAGGCGCGCGTTCACCGTCATCGAGTTGTTGCTGGTCATCGCGATCATCACCGTCTTGGCCGGGATCATCTACTCGGCGTACGCGGGCGCGATGGCGACCTCGCACGCCTCGAACGCGAGTTCCAACATGATGCAGTTGGGCCGCGCCCTGCTGATCTACTCGAACGATCACGACGATCGCGCGTTGCCCTCGACCAACTACGGCCTCCCCGAAAGCGCTCCGGAGCGCCTGTGGTCCACGTTGCTCAAGCCCTACGCCAAGGACGAGGGAGTATTCATCGCGCCGGGGTCGAACGGCCAGTTTGCCGCCACGTGGGCCGCGCGCGGCGACCAGAGCATCGGCATGAACCTCGCCACGGCCTTGGCGCCCAATGGTTGCGAGTCGTCTGCGGACTCCGAGTCGCCCTGCCTGGCGTTCACCGAGGCGCTCGATTGGAGCGGCGTGGACGAGCGGGCGAAGGTCGGTCTGCTGGCCGTGACGGCCAACGGTTCGGCGGACAATCGCTACCGGGGCTACGAGTTCAGCCCGTACACGGGCATTCCGGAAGCGGGCGACCCCAAGACCAACCCGCCTTTGGTCGCCGATCGCGACCTGGTGGCCGAGTTGCCGGCGCTGCCCGCCGAGTTGTTGCGGCCCATCTTCGCACGCTATGGCGCCGACCGCAAGGGCAATGGGCGCACTCCGGTGTTGTTCGCCGATGGACACGCCGATTCCATGAGCGCCAACGAGATCGCGAACGGGCGCAGCGTGGTCTGGCGCGTGCGCTGATCCCGAAGGCTGTTCGCGCCGGTGGGGTACCTTGATCCCCACCGATGAAGGCCCGCCTGCCCGTTGTCGTGATCGTGGGCCGACCCAACGTCGGCAAAAGCACGCTGTTCAACCGCGTCGTCGGGCGGCGCGTGGCCGTGGTCGAGGACTCCCCCGGCATCACGCGGGACCGCCTTTACGCCGAGGCCCAATGGGGCGGCAAGCACTTCGTCGTCGTGGACACCGGCGGCATCCTGTTCTCGGAAGACGACCCGCTCACCGAGCAGATCCGCGTTCAAGCCGAAGTCGCCCTCGCCGAAGCCGACGTGGTCGTGTTCATGGCCGACCTCACCGCCGGCGTGACCCCCGACGATTGGGACCTCGCCGAGCACCTGCGCCGCGTCAAGAAGCCCATCTTGGTCGTCGTCAACAAGACCGACAACCCCCAACGCGAGCAGCTCATGGGCGAGTTCTTCGCCCTGGGATTGGGCGACGTGTTCCCCATTTCCAGCCTGCACGGACGCGGCGTCGCCGAAGTGCTGGACGCTGTCGCCGAGCGTGTGCCGAAAGTGGACCCCGAGGCCGCCGAAGAGGACATCCGCGTGGCCATCGTCGGACGGCCGAACGTAGGCAAATCGTCCATGGTCAACGCGTTCACGGGCGAGCAGCGCACCATCGTCTCGGATATCCCCGGCACGACGCGCGACGCCATCGACACCGAACTTCAATACAAGGGCAAGCGGTTCCGGCTGGTGGACACCGCGGGCCTGCGGCGGCGCGGCAAGATCCAGGGCTCGGTGGAGTACTACATGGCCCACCGCTCGGCCCAGGCCCTCGAGCGGGCCGACTGCGCCTTGGTCGTGGTGGACGGCAGCGAAGGGCTCACCGATGGCGACAAGCGCACGGCCAAGCTCGCCCACGAGGCGGGCAAGGCCTTGGTGATCGCCGTGAACAAGTGGGACGTCAAGGAGCCGCCCGACGGCTTGCCGCGCCAGAAGTCGCTGCTCAAGAAGGACTTCACCAAGATCATCCGCAACCAGGCGCCCGAGTTCTCCTACGCGCGGATCTGCTTCACCAGCGCTCTCGAGAGCGCGGGCCTGGAGCCGGTGCTGGATACGGTGATGGAAGCGATGGAATCCTATACGTTTCGGGTTCCCACGGGCCGCCTGAACCGACTGATCCAGAACGCCGCGTTCGAGCGTCCGTACTCGAGCAAGGGCAAGTCGCTGAAGATCTACTACGCGACGCAGGCGACGGCCAAGCCGCCGACGTTCATCCTGTTTGTGAACGATCCCGATTTGTTGCACTTTTCGTACTTGCGCTATCTCGAAAACCGGCTTCGCGCCGAGTTCCCGATGGAAGGGACGCCGATCCGGATGGTCGTGCGCGAGCGCAAGCGCGAAGAGCGCTAGCCAGGGTCTCTCTTGGTCGCCGCCCCCCGAACGCGACGCGGCGTCGCCTCTACCCGCCGGAGAGTTTCCGGCCCATGTCGGCGTTTTTCTGGATGTAATCCTTCCAGTTCGCGGGCACGTCGGTGTCCACGAAGATGGCGGTCACGGGGCACTCGGGCTCGCACAGGCCACAGTCGATGCACTCGTCGGGGTTGATCCAGACCTGGTCGTCGCCTTCGTAGATGCAGTCCACGGGACAAACGGCCATGCAGGATTTGTCCTTGACGCCGATGCAGGGTTCGGTGACGATGTAGGGCATGTCGGTCCCACGATTGTACTCCGAGGCGTCGTTTCGGGGTGGTCCGACCGGATGCCTACGGAGCGTGCCGGACGCGTGCGGCGTAGTGTAAAATGGTCATCCCCGCGCAGGGGTATAGCTCAGTCGGTAGAGCGGCGGTCTCCAAAACCGCAGGTCGCGGGTTCGAGCCCTGCTGCCCCTGCCATCCTTCGTTCGGTTCGTTTCCGTCATCGAATCCTAGCTGTCGCTTGAGAACAAGCGCTCGATCAGCGCCTCGCGCGACATTCCGAAGTGCTGCGCCACCTCCGCTAGAATGGCCGACAGTGTGCCGAGGCGCAAGTTCCGATGAGCCGGAATGGTGACATGATGCACGCCACGGTCAACCGTTGACAAACGAAGGTGGCTACCTGTTTGGCGGCTCACCCGATAGCCCAGACTCTCAAGGCGCTTCGCGAGGTCGTTGCCTGAGACGTCCCGCGGCAACCTCAAGCGGCGATTGTCTCCTCGCGAACAATCAGGAGGCGAAGCACTTTCGGTTGGAGTTCCGGTTCGAAGTGGCAACGGGCCGCATCGCGGATTGCCGACTTCAGTTCCTCCATCGTGTCCGCCTCGGCGAAGATGGCAGCACCGACGCCCCGGGCGGTGAACCCGCCTTCAGGGGCCTCTCGCACTTCGAAGATCAACTCGGTCATGGGGAGAGTCTACACCGCAGCGTCCCGGTGCGACCGACCTCATCGCTGTATACTCTTGGCTTCGATGACCCAGCGTCTGCCCGACTGGCTCAAGATCCGCCTGCCACGCCCCGACACGATTCGCGAAGTCGAGACGATGATGCGGCAGAAGAGCCTCCACACCGTCTGCGAGAGCGCGCGTTGCCCCAACCTCCCCGAGTGCTGGAGCAAGAAAACCGCGACGTTCATGATTCTTGGCGACACGTGCACCCGCAGCTGCGGGTTCTGCGCCATCAAGGTGGGTCGAGGCCTGCAGGTGAATCAGGACGAGCCGACCGAAGTCGCCAACGTAGCCAGCGATCTGGGCTTGAAGCACGTGGTGGTCACCAGCGTGGCCCGAGACGACCTGCCCGACCAGGGGGCGACGCAGTTCGCGAACACGATCCGCGAGCTGCACGCCAAGAATCCGCATACGATCGTCGAGGTGCTCACGCCCGACTTCCAGGGCAAGCGGCACCTCGTCAAGACGGTCACCGACGCGCACCCCGAGATCTTCAACCACAACATCGAGACCATTGAGCGGTTGCACACCGTGGTCCGCCCGCAGGCACGTTACGAGCGCACCATGCGGGTCCTGCAGATGGTCAAGGAACTCGATCCGACGATCTACACCAAGTCGGGCCTGATGCTCGGGCTGGGCGAGACGCGGGAGGAGGTGGTCAAGACGCTCCAAGACCTGCGGAACATCGGGGTGGATGCCGTGACGATCGGCCAGTACCTCCGTCCGACCATGAAGCACCTGCCCGTGGTGGAGTACATCCACCCGGACGAGTTCGCCGAGTACGAGACGATCGGCGCGGAACTGGGCTTCGCGTTCGTGGCGAGCGGGCCGTTCATCCGCTCGTCGTACAACGCCATCGAGTTTTCGAAAAAGGTCATGGCGGAGCGGTTGGCCGCGGCCGGCTAAGCTTTCCCGTTTTGCTCTTGGCGGTTGGTCGTATTGCCCCCACGGTCGCTTCGCGACATCTCCCCGGCATGCGGTGCAGACGCTTGGGTTGGCAACGCTTGGAGTAGCCCTATCACGAGTTCCGGCCCATGTAAGGCTTCCCCGTCCGAATGGCCTGCGGGGCCGGCAACTCGTGGCACCCGCACTCAGGTCAATCACACCTTCGAGCGTGGATGGCTTTCGGCCACCGTCTTGTGCAGACGCTCGATGCTCACATGGGTGTAGATCTGCGTCGTCGCGAGGCTCTCGTGGCCGAGCAGTTGCTGCACCGACTTCAGGTCGGCGCCGCCATCCAGAAGGTGGGTGGCGAACGAGTGGCGCAGCGTGTGCGGCGAGACGCCGGTCGGCAGACCCGCTTGCGCCGCCCACCGCTTGACGATGTTCTGCACGGTGCGCGTGGTCAGGCGACCACCTCTTGCGTTCGTGAACAGGGGGTCGCCGGAGGTTGGCACGACGCGTTCGCCGCGCAGGTAGGCGTCAAGAGCCGTTGAACACGCTTCTCCGAACAGGGCGAAGCGCTCCTTGTTGCCCTTGCCACGCACCCGAACCATGCGTTCGGCAAAGTCGAAGTCGCGAACGTTGGAACCGACGGCTTCGCTCACCCGCAGTCCGGCTGAGTACATCAACTCGAGAATCGCCTGGTCCCGGAGCGGCGTCTTGGTTTTGGCCTGTCCGTCGAGAAGGTCGAGGGCTTGGTCGGCGCTTAGGGCCTTGGGCAGCCGCTTGCGGCGCACAGGGGCTTCGAGTCCCTCTGCGGGGTTCT
The DNA here is from genome assembly GCA_002343445.1 of Chthonomonas sp. UBA2387. Lineage (GTDB taxonomy): Bacteria > Armatimonadota > Fimbriimonadia > Fimbriimonadales > Fimbriimonadaceae > UBA2387. Next base: position 31,425 of record DDSP01000034.1, on the reverse strand, counting down.
GCGATAGGTGACCGTGACGCCGCAAGTAGCGGCAGAACGCCTTGATCGCCGACAGTTTGCGCGCGCGGGTGACCGGGGTCTTCGAGCTGCGGCGAAGGCTGACTTGGATGGCATCGGGCGTCAGCCCTTCAAGCGTGCCGACCGAAGCGACGAGCTGCGCCAGGTCGGAGCCATAGGAGCGGACGGTGTTGGGCGAGCGCACGGATGCCAAGTGCGCGAGAAACTCGCCCACCAGCGGTTCCAGCGGCTCGGGCACGTCACTCCACTCGGCGGAAGGCCAAGCTGGCGTTGTGCCCGCCGAAACCGAACGAATTCGATAGCGCCACCTTCACGTCGGCTTTCCGGGCCACGTTGGGGACCACGTCCAGGTCGCAATCGGGGTCGGGGGTCTCGTAGTTGATGGTGGGGGGCACGATGCCCTCGTTCAACGTCATGAGGCAGACCACGGATTCGATGGCGCCGGCCGCGCCGAGCAGGTGGCCCACCATGGACTTGGTGCTGCTGACCAAGACTTTGCCGGCGTAGTCGCCAAACACCTTTTTGATGGCGAGCGTCTCCAGGCGGTCGTTGTAGGGTGTGGACGTGCCGTGGGCGTTGATGTAGTCCACATCTTCCGGCGTGAGTCCGGCACCTTTCAGAGCCTTGGACATCGAACGCGACGAGCCGTAAGCGTCGGCATCGGGTTGGGTGATGTGGAAGGCGTCGCCGGTCATGCCGTATCCGACGATCTCGCCGTAGATCCGTGCGCCGCGCGCTTTGGCGAAGGCGTAGTCTTCCAGAACCACGACCGCCGAGCCCTCGCCGATGACGAACCCGTCGCGGTTGAGGTCGAACGGTCGCGACGCCCCGGACGGGTTGTCGTTGTTCGTGGTCATCGCTTTGGCCGCCGCGAATCCACCGACCGAAATCTCGTTGATCGGGGCCTCGGAGCCGCCCGCGAGCATGGCGATGGCGTCGCCGCGCTTGACGATGTGGTAGGCGTCGCCGATGGAGTTCGCACCCGTCGCGCAGGCCGTGACGACGCACGTGTTGGGACCCTTGAACTTGTGCTGGATGGACACGTAGCCGGACGCCATGTCCGGGATCATGTAGGGCACCAAGAACGGGCTGATGCGCGAGGGGCCGCCTTCCATCAGGCGGCGGAACTGCTCGCCCAGGAACGTGAGGCCGCCGATGCCGGAGCCGATCAGCACGCCGCACTCGTCGCGAATCTCCTGATCCTCGGGGAACTTGGAGTCGTCGAGCGCCATCTGGGCCGCGGCGACGGCGAACGCGATGAACCGGTCCACGCGCCGGGCTTCTTTGCGGTCGAGCCAGTCTTCGGGGTTGAAGTCCTTGACTTCGGCCGCGATGCGCGTGGCGTGGTCCTTGGCGTCGAACAGCGTGATGGGCCCGACGGCGCTCTCGCCGGCGACGAGGCGCGGCCAGAAGTTCTGGAGTCCGGTGCCGAGGGGCGTGACGCCACCGATGCCGGTGACGACCACCCGCCCTGAGGGGCTGGGGACGGCCATTTACCTCTTGGTTTCGATGTAGCGGACGGCGTCGCCGACCGTCTTCATCGCGCCCACGTCGTCATCGGGGATGTCGATGGAGAACTCGTCTTCCAGGGCCATGACCAATTCGACGACGTCGAGGGAATCGGCGCCGAGATCTTCGGTGAAGGAAGCCGATTCGACGACCTCTTCGGCCTTGACGCCCAACTGTTCGACGGTGACTTTACGGACTCGCTCAAGCGTGTCTGCAGACATGGCGCATAAATTACCACGTCCGGCCCGGGCGTTGTAGGCGTACCCACACTTCTCTATCCCACGAGGAAGTCGCGCGTGACCACGGGGAGCGAGGACGCCTGTTCGCCGGGGCGCAGAATGCGCGGGTGATAGGGAAACACTCGGCTGGCCAGGAACGCCGTGTGGCCGTCCCGGTCCTGTGCTTCGCCGATGAGCGTCACATAGGGCGAGCACACGATGGCGTGCCCGTCGCGTTGGTACACGGCATCGAAGCACGTCACGTTGAGCAGCCCGGTTTCGTCTTCGAGGTCGAAGAACACGACGCGTTTGCCGCTGGGCGTGGGCGGGAACCGCAGACGAATCGGGTTGCCGACCACGATGGCTTTTCGGCCGTGCTCCAAGCGCTTCGCCGCCGCACCGGGGATTCCGCCCCGCGAGGCCACGTGGTCCCGCTCGTACGCCATGAGATGCCGCTCGACGTCGAGGCCGAGCAGCCGCCGCTCGTGCAGCGCCTTCTCCTCGGGCGAGAAGTCCGCGATACCTGTCGGCATGGGCGGCTCGGGCAGCGTGAGCGGCAGCACGGGTTGATCGCCCGATTGCGGCGAGAGGGCATGGGCATGGCGCAACGCGTCGGGGATTGCCCAAAGCGCCGCGCGGCGGTTGGGGTGCAACCGATCGAACGCGCCGCACAACACCAGGTTCTCGAGTTCGTCGCGGTCGGGCCGAACGTGGGCGGCGAAATCGAAGAGGCTGCCAAACCTGTAGGGCTTTGGAATCGCCGCGATGCGTGACCGAGTCGCTGCCGAGAGGCCTTCGACCTGCGCCAGCGCCACGCGGATGCCGCCGTTGGGAAACACCAGTTGGGGGTCTTGGTCCGAGCGGACGTCTTCGACGGCGAAGCCGTCTTCGCTCAGGCACACGTCGGGGGGCAGGATGCGCACGCCACGCGTCCGCGCCTCGTTGACCAGCGTGCATGGGCCGTAGTAGCCCGCTGGCTGGGCGTCGAGCAGCGAAGCGAAGTACTCGGCGGGGAACTGTTGCTGGCAGTGCACCGAGCGGAGCGAAATCTCGGCGAACGCGAGCGCGTGCCCCTGCGCGAAGCCGTAGCCTTTGAACCCCGCGACGAGTTCGTACACATGCTCGGCGACGGCCAGATCGTAGCCGTTGGCCAACACGCGGGCCAGCAACTGCTCGCGGATCGCGCGGCCGTAGTCCTCCCGTCTGCGCTTGTGGATTGCGTCTCGCAGGTCTTCGGCCTCGCCGCTGGAGTAGCCGCCGAACGTCTGGAGCAGTTGATCCACCTGCTCTTGGAACACGATGATGCCGTAAGTGATGCCGAGAATCGCCTCGAAATCGGGGTGCAGGAAAGTGTACGGCTTGCCGCGCCGCCGCGCAATGAGTTCGTTGATCTTGACCGCGCCGCCCACGCCGGGGCGGATGCCCGCCTGCACCAGACTGGCGTCGTGAAGGTCCTGCGTGCGCATGCGGATGTGGGCCTGCCTCATGGCGGGCGAGGCCGACTGCGGGATGCCGATGAGTTCGCCCGAGCGCATGGCGCGGTACATCTCGGGGTCGTCGGTGCCGATGTCGCGCGCGCTGAACGTGGCGTCCTGCACGCGGATGCGCCGCTCGGTTCCCGAGAGCACGTCCTGACCGCGCAGGCAGAGGATGTCGAACTTGTCGAAGTAGTGCTTGGCCGTGCGCTTGTCCCATTGGATGATGCGCAAGTGGTTGGGCGAGTCGTCGTCGTCCTCGACGCCCGGTGCCGCCGACCACATGACGGGCACGGTCTCGCAGAGCGGGCGCGACGAGACAACCACCCCGGACGAGTGACACCTCATGTTGCGTGGGACGTCCATCAGCCGCTCCGCGAGGGCGAACACCCATCGGAACCGCACTTTGCACACGGCGCTGTCGCGCAGTTCGGGGCGCGTGGCGAGCGATTCCTCGAGCCGGTCCGCCGAGATGCCCCCGTGCAGCCGCTTCGCGAGAAAGCCGATCGCTTCGTCTGGAAGCCCGAGCGCCTTGCCGACCTCTCGGATGATGCCGCGCGAGCAATAGGCCCCGATCGCCGCGACCGTGGCAACATGGTCTTGGCCGTACTTGAGCGTCAGGTAGTTGCGGACGTCGTCGCGTCGTTTGGCCTCGAAGTCGATGTCGATATCGGGGCGTTTGCTGCCGTCTTCTGGTAGAAATCGGTCAAAGTGCAGTTTGTGGCGGAACGCGTCGATCCGCGAAAAACCGAGGCAGTACGCGACCACCGAATCCACCACCGAGCCGCGCCCGCTGTAGTGGATGTCCTGTTCCTCGGCCCAGCGGCACGCGTCCCACATGACCAAGAAGTGCCCGCTGAAGTTCAACCGAACGATACGATCGAGTTCGTGTGCGATGCGTCGTTTGAGGGCTGGCTTGATCGTTGGGTAGCGCCTGTGCGCCCCCGCCCAGACCGCTTCCTTCAGGACGTGTTCGGCATCTTGGTAGAGGGTGGGCAGGCGGGTGCGGGCGGGAAGCACGTCGTCGTCGCAGCGGTCGGCAAAGCGCAACGTGTTGGCGAGCAGGTCGGGGCGGTCGGCGAAGCGCTCGGCCATTTCGGAGGCGGTGAGCATGTGCCGCTCGGCGTTCAGCGATCGGGCGGGGCGCTCGGGCACCTGGGGCTGGTCGGGGTGGCGTCGCGGCTTGCGGCCGAGCACCTCGTCCACGGTGCAAAGCGTTTGCGCGCAGACCAACACGTCTTGTGCGGGAAACTGCTCGCGCCGGGGGTGCAGGACCGGGTGGGCGGCGACGGCGAGTGTGCCTGTGGCTTCGGCGAGTTCGAGCAGCCGCTGGTTGACCGCGATCTCCCAGGGGAGGTAGGTGCGCTCGATCTGGATGGCGACGTTGGCGCGGCCGTAGATGTCGGTCAGTCGTTCGAGCAGCCGGGCGGCTTGTTCGCACTTCCGCTTGGCCAGCGCGGCGTTCAGGGGTCCAGCGTCGCCTCCGGTCAGGCAGAGGAGGTCGCGGCTGTGGGCTGCGAGGCGATTCCAGGTAGCGAGCGGGTGCAGGCGCGGCTCGCCGAGATGGCAGGCCGTGACAAGCCGCGAGAGGGATTCGTAGCCTTGCTTGCTGCGCGCGACGAGCACGATCTCGCCGCCGGTGTCTAGCTCGAACGTCGCGCCGACGAGGGGTTTGACGCCAACCTTGCGCGCCGCCGAGACGAACTCGTGCGCCCCGACCAGCGAGAACGGGTCGGCGATGCACGCCGCGCTCGCGCCCGCTGCTGCGGCCAGCAGTGGGATCTCCTCGGCCAGGATGCTCGACCTGCCAAACGCGTAGCCGCTGAGGCAGTGGAGCGCCGCGAACTCCGCCGCCTCTGGAGGGGCACACTCCGTTGTGCCCCTTGTTTGGGCGGACCCGACGGAGCGGGTCCCTCCAGAGCCCCCGGTTTGGGAGGACCCGACGGAGCGGGTCCCTCCCGACTCGTCGAACGCGCCGCACGCCTGGGCGACTTTCTCGTCGCGCCGCTTGTGGATGCGTAGGCTCCACTCCTCGGTGGCTTCGCCTTCGCCGGTCAGCGGTACGAGTGGACCCGACGGAGCGGGTCCCTCCACGGGTAGTTCGCGTACCGATTCGCGGCGTTTCCCTTGGGCGTCGAGCGTCCGGACGAACTCGCGGGACGGCTCTCCCAGCCACCATTCGCCCGCTTCTCGCCAACGGGCGACGACCTCATCGCCACCCGGTGACATCGCTCCAAGCCCGCATGACGCGTGCCCTCCGCGCCACAGCCAATTCAGAAGCCGCTCGGATGGCGTCACCACCAAACGTCGTCTGCAACGACCGCAGCGCTTCAACCGCACCAGACTCGCGCACCTCGGCGGCGACCGAGCCGAGCAAATCGCGTTGCCGCCGTTGGACGGGACGCAGGTCGCACACCATCGCCCGCAGCGACACAATCGGGGTCTCGGCGGCCGACCCTGCGAGCAACGCCAAGGCCGACCTGAGCGACGTGCCCGTGTGGAGCGGCTTGGTGAACTCCCTCGCCAACACCGTCGGCGGCATGCCTTCGTGCTCGAGCGTTAGTTCCAGGTGGTGCCCCTCCGACTCTCGCTCGGCGAGATCGCGCGCCAGACGAGCCGACAGTTCGGAAAGGCACCGCTCCAAGGTCAGCGTGTCTTCCACGACGCCTTCGGGATAGAACACGCGGCAGACGGCATCCAGCGGATGGTTGGGCTGTACGGGATCGGGCCATGCGGCGTTCGCCGCCGACAGGATCGTGTGCGCTTCGAGCCCGAACTGGCGTCGCAACACGTCCAGCGGAAGTTCCGCCACCTCGCCGATCGTCCGATAGCCCAAGAACTCCAGCCGCTTGCGGTTTTGCATGGGGATCGGCGTCAACCGTGCGATCGGCAACGGAGCGATGGACGCTTGCGGTTGCGCCACGTTGCGGCGTGCTTCGAGCGACCATTCGGCGTCGGTGACCCGTGCCTCGCCGCCTGCGGCGAGCTTGGCGATCCAACGCGCCGGGCCCGCCCCCATGCGGAAAGGCATCCCGCCAGCGGTCAGCACGCGCCTGAGCTGAATCGCGATGTCGCTCGGGTCGGGGTGCTCGCTCAGGTCGGCGAACACCGTGGCCGGGTCTGCGACTTCGATCCGCCCGACGAACGGCAGACAACGGTCGTGCCAAACGCGCGCCGGCGCGGCGTAGACCTCGGGGTCGTAGGCAAACGCCACGGCATCCGGGGCAAGCGATTTCGCCTCGTTGAGCGTCGCCCCCCGGCGAACACCGAACCGCGCCGCAGCGGGACAGGCATCGGTCACGACCCGTTTGCGATGGACCACGACAGGCGTCTCGGCGGCGATGCCTTCGGCGGCACGGTGGCATGCCACATAGAATCTGTCGGCGTGAAGACAGACGACATAGTGCATATATGTCTACTATATCACAGCCCAGCGCCAAACGACGGACCTTTTTCTAGGTTTGAAACGGACGGCCTCAGCCCTTGGCTTTCTTGCGGACGAACTTGCGCCCGCGCTTGACCGTCGGACCCTTCTCGACCCGCGCCCGGATGAGTTCCCGCGCCTGCTCGATGCTCAGGGTCGCGGGGTCTTGAGCCTTAGGGATCGTGGCGTTGGTCTTGCCATCGGTGACGTAGGGCCCATAGAAGCCGGTCAGCACGCGCAGGGCGGGCTGGTCGCCTTCGGCGGCGAATTCCTTGATCGGTGCCTTGGCCGCCCCAGCGCCGCGAGCCGCGCGACCCACGGGCTGATCGAACACCGGCAGAGCCTCGGCGAGTTCGATGGTGAACGCGCGGTCCCAGGGGTCCAGCGTCCGATTGGTCTCGCCGCGCTTGAGATAGGCGCCGTAGCGCCCGACGTTCACCGTCACCTCCTCTCCGGTCGCCTGGTCCTTGCCGAGCGAACGTGGGAACACGAGCAGCTTCTCGACCATCGCCTGGTCCAGTTCGTCCTCATGCACGGCCGGGGGCACCGTCACGCGCTTAGGCGTCTTCTTGCCGGGTTCAGGGGTTTCGAGATAGGTTCCGTATGGGCCCTTCTTGACGACCACGGGTTCGCCCGTCGCGGGGTTCGAGCCGACGACCTTCGGGCCCTCGGATTTGCCGGCCAGCAGGGCCAGCGCCTTCTCGACGGTGAGTTCGGCGGGCACGGTCTCGGGCGGTATGCCCACGCGTTCGCCTTCGCCTTTCTGCAAGAAGGGGCCAAACCGGCCGACGCCGACCAAGATCGCTTCGCCCGATGCGGGATCGATGCCGATGGCGATGCGCGGGTAGGGGATCGCCTTCTTCTTCTCCTCGGTGACCTCCTTGGAGAGACCAGGCTTGGCGGCAGACCCGAAGAAAAAGTCTTGAAGGTAGGGTTGCCACGCCTGCGTGCCCTCGGCGATGTCGTCGAGTTCCTCCTCCATGCGGGCCGTGAACTTCAGGTCCACGAACTCCCCGAAGTGGTTTTCCAGCAGTTCGACCACGCCGAACCCGGAGAACGTGGGGACCAGTTCGTTCGATTGCTTGAAGCAGTAGCCCCGGTCTTGGATCGTGCCGATGATCGTGGCGTAGGTGCTGGGACGACCGATGCCCTCTTCTTCCAGCCGTTTGACCAGCGAGGCTTCGGTGTATCGGGCGGGGGGCTTGGTCGTGTGGCCGAGAGCCTTGGCGTCTTCGACCACCTTATCCGCCGGGGCCACCCGGGCCGACGCCTGACCATTGGGAAAGAACTCGTCGCCCTCTTTGATCTCGGGCAGAATCTTCTCCTTGTCGCCGAGGTCGGCCTCGGGGTCGTCGGAGCCTTCGACATAGGCGCGGAGGAAGCCGGGGAACACGATGCTCTTGCCGCTGGCGTAGAACACAGACCCTTCCTTGGTCGCCACTTCGATCTCGACGGCCGTGCGCTCCACCTGTGCGGGGAGCATCTGGCACGCGATCGTCCGCTTCCAGATGAGTTCGTAGAGGGCGAACTGCTCGGGCGAAAGGAACCGCTTGACGTCCTGCGGCTTGCGGCTGAGGTCGGTCGGTCGAATGGCCTCGTGGGCTTCTTGCGCGCCCTTCGACTTCGTCTTGTAGCGAACGGGTTGCTTGGGCAGGTACTCGGGGCCGTAGAGTTCGCGAATCACGTGCCGCGCCTCGTCGAGCGCACGTTCGGCCAGCGTGAGGCTGTCCGTTCTCATATAGGTGATCAAACCGACGCGTTCGCCGGATAGGTCAATGCCTTCGTAGAGTTGCTGCGCGATCTGCATCGTCCGCCGGGCGGGGTACTTCAGCTTGCGGTTGGCCTCCTGCTGAAGCGTGGACGTCATGAATGGCGGAGGCGGCGATTCTTTGCCGGGGCTTCGCTCGACCTTGATCACGCGCCAAGGCGAGGTGTTCAGCGACTCCGTAGCCAGTGCTTCGGCCTCGGGTTGACGCAGCCATCGGTCGGCGTTGGCCAGCAGGCCCGTCTTGGGGTCGAAGCTTTTGCCCGTCGCCAATCGCTTGCCTCCGAGCCGCGTCAGGACGGCCTCGAACCCGCTGCCACCGGTGCGGAGTTGGGCCTTGACATCCCAGTATTCGGCGGGATGGAACGCCATACGCTCGCGCTCACGCTCCACGAGCAACCGGACGGCCACGCTTTGCACGCGGCCGGCGCTCAGGTTGGGCGCGACCTTCTGCCACAGCACCGGCGACAGCGTGTAGCCGAACAGCCGGTCCACGATGCGGCGCGTTTCTTGGGCCCGGACCAGATTCTCATCCAACGCGCGAGGGTTGGCGATGGCCTCGCGGATGGCTTCCGGCGTGATCTCGTGGAATACGATCCTCTCGACCTTGACGCTCTTCTTGGGTTTGAGCAGTTCCAGCACATGCCAACTGATGCTCTCACCCTCGCGGTCTTCATCGGTGGCGAGCAGGACGGCTTCGACGTCTTTGGCGGCTTTGCGCAGCGCCGCGACGTGTTTGGCTTTCTCGGCCGGGACCACGTAATAGGGCTTGAACCCGTCGTTCACGTCCACGCCGTAGCGGCCCATCTCCGTTTTTTTGAGTTCGGCAGGGACGTCCTTGGCGCTTTCGGGCAGGTCGCGGACGTGGCCGAACGAGGCTTCGACGACATAGTCCGAGCCCAGAAAGCGGCTGATGGTTTTGGCCTTTGCAGGCGATTCGACGATGACGAGTTTCTTCCCCATGAGGTGATTTGGATGTTTGATGGACAGGGAGTCTGGCGGCTGAGCCAAGCCGATTGTTCCGGCGCGGCGTAGGGTACCGGTTCCCATGAGACCGGTGTCAACCTGATGGCCTACGGTACCTGCATGTGTTCAGGGCTTTTCGAAGTGCATGTGGTCGGGTCGCCGCCACTTGCCTCCCCACGTCCAGCCACGCTTCTCGAACGCGCGGACGGCGGCCGACCCTTTTGCCAAGGTGCCTGGGGCTTCCCGGTCGTAGACCGCTCCCGTTCGGTCGTGGCCGATGTGGGGGTTCTGCATGGGGTTGATGTCGATCGCTCGGCCCGATGCGTGGTTCGAAAGACGGCGCGTGCCTTCGACCTTGCGGTAGTTGAACCCCGATGTGTTGTTGTCCTTCATCGAGGCGAGGTCGTCCCAGCGGTAGGCCGAGGCCGAGCGCACCTTTTCGATGCGGAAGCCCTGGTCCAGCAGTTCGGCGAAGATCTCGCGCACCTCTTTGGCCAGGGAGGCGTCCACGACCAATGTGCCGCGCTGGCGGCGGCCTTCGTAGTCCAAGTGCTCCACTTCGACCAACGCTTGCCGCTTGAGGACGCTGGCGGGAGCGTTCGAACCCGCCAACGCCTCGGTCCGCGCATCGTCGTGCGCGAGCGCGACCAGAGCCAGCAGGAGACCGAGCGCCACGCCGACAGGCTACCCCCCGAGTCGAAGTACGGTGATCGAACGTGGCGCGAGATCGAACGACGACCCGACCGTCGGCCCCGGGACGACTTCGGCCGCCGAGCCCTGCAACACGAACGTCGGCGCGCCTCCCTTGGGCCAAGTCAAGCCCGAGAACGAGACTCCCAAAGGCTGTGGCGATCGGTTGATTGCGACCAGCGTGACTCTGCCGGGGTCGTCCGAGTGCCTTGAAGCGTAGACTGCCAGCTTGTCTCGGTCGGCCACGGGCCATTCGACGGCCAGCGCTCGGTCGCCGAACCGGCTGCCTCGGCCATCGTAGTTGCGATAGACGGAGAACGCCGCGCGGTTCATGGGCTCATTGCCGGCATCCAACTCCCAAAGCATCGCTCCTGCCAGTCCGAACCTGCCGAACGCGCCGAGGGCGTCGGCCGCCGCGATGGCCCCGCTGATGTGGTGCCCGCCGCCGAAGTTCCACTCGGTCACGCCGAGCCCCGTCCCCGGCCATAGGGCGTTGATCCGCCCTTGCAGGTCGCCGATGTAGTCGATGGGCTGGTTGCCCAAGATGTCCCGCGTGATCCACGAGTTCTCGACATAGGTGCCGTCCCACAACGAACGCGAAGCCTGAACCCGGGCGCTCGCCGCGACTTCGTCGGTGTCCCGCCCGGTCACGCGTCTGCCGTTGGTGTCTTGGTGTTCCGAGTAGAAGTGGAAGTCGAGGACGTCGAGCAACCGAACGCCTGCATTGGCGGATGCTTGCTTGAGTTCCTGAAGATAGAAGTCCACGAACCGCCTGCCACCATGGTCGGGTGCGCCGGCCAGGTTGAGCGACTCCCACCAACTGAACCCGCAGGGCCCGACGATCTTCGCATCGGGGACCATGGCCTTGACCGAAGCCGCCAGCGGCGCGGACCGCTCGATCATCTCCGCATAGGTGGTTTTGAGCGGGTGGATGGCCGCGTGGGTGTGGCTCCACAGGCCGGGCTCGTTGTCCAAGCCGAACCAAAGTGGCTGGCCGTTACGTCTGGGCGAGGTGTACCGTGCGGCGAGGTATGCGGCAAACTGGGCTTGATAGACGTCGGCATCGCCTCGGATCGGCTTGCCGCCTTGGACGGTGAACCGGTTCCTTCGGAAGCGGACGTCGAGGTAGTTGGGCGTGTTGCGCACGTCTCCGTCGCCGTTCTTGTCCGCGGCCACGTAGTCGAGCAGGCTCAACTGCACCATGCCGCCGCCTCGGCGGGCGAAGGCCCCGTCGAGAAACTTGGTGACCGCGCGGGCGGGCTCGTCGCTGGATTCCAGCCAGCCGTCGTTCTGGAAGAACCAGTCGCTGCCCGCGTTGCTGGCGTTGTTCTCCCAGTTGTAGGCTGAGAATCGGTTGCCGCCGCAGCGGAGGATGGTGAACCGAGGGTCGTCGGCGGGCAACGAGGGCCACGTGTTGATGCCGTAGATCCAAGGCGAGATCGTGGCAACGACCTGATCGGGGTCCACATGGACGGGTATGGCGGCGGTTGGCACCACCAAGACGAGCGCAGCGAGCACCACGATTGTCAGTCTGCGCGCCTTGCGCCAAGGTTCCCGGGATTGCGGGGACCCGCGGTGTCATAATCCCTGTGGCCGACAAGCCGGGATTCCGCACCCATGATGAACCTGCACGGAGTGGACATCTACATCTGGACCCCCCAGACGCCCGACCTGCCGAAGGAGTTCGGCAAGTTCAAACTCATCTTGATTTCCAACCGAGGAACGCGCGTGTATCCGCCGCCCGCCCCGGACATGGACCTGCTCGACTGGCCCCGCGCCCGATTCCTGAGCGACGATGTCGTGACGGACGAGGAAGTGGATGCCTTGGTCCACCATCTCACCGGCCTCGGATGGCGCTGGACGAAGTGCCAGAAGCTCTTCATCAAGGACGGCGTCAACCAGTTCAGCCAGCCCTACTGAGGCCGGGAAAAGGGAAGATGGAACTTGGAGTGAGGACCGAAGAGACAACTGGGCACCGAGTGCCCTCTCGTGACCGCGCCTCCAGCGAATGCCTCGCTCTTTCCGTTTTTCTTTTTCCCATCTCCCTCTTCCTTATTCCCTCTTCCCAAAACCCACCCACCAAAACCCCATGGCACACCAAGTTTGTTTGATTCGAGGAGACGGCGTCGGACCCGAGTTGGTCGCCGCCGTCGAGACCGTGTTCGAGGCCGCCAAGGTCTCGGTTGACTGGATCGAAGTCGAGGCCGGCCTCAAGTGCGTGGAGGCGGGCAAGCCCATCGTCCCCGACGAGACGATCGCAAAGATCAAGGAGGTCGGCGTGGGCCTCAAGGCGCCCATGACGACGCCGATCGGCAAGGGCAGCGTCAGCCCCAATGTCACGTTGCGGAAGAAGCTGGACCTCTACGCATGCGTCCGCCCGGTGAAGCAGCTCCCTGGCGTTCCCACGCCGTTCGACGGGCTGGACATCGTCATTTTTCGCGAGAACACCGAAGACCTGTACGCCCAGATCGAGTACATGGCGACCGAGCACGTGGCCCACTCGGTGAAGATCATCAGCGACTTCGGCTCCGAGCGCATCTGCCGCGCCGCGTTCGAATATGCCCGTAAGAACGGCCGCAAACGTGTGGTCGGCGTGCACAAGGCGAACATCATGAAGATCGCCGACGGCCTGTTCCTGAACGTTTTCAAGAAGGTCGCCGCCGAGTACCCCGACATCGAGTCGTGGGACAACATCGTGGACAACCAGTGCATGCAGTTGGTCACGAAGTGGAAGCTCTACGACGTGCTGGTCATGCCGAACCTGTACGGCGACATCGTCTCCGATCTGGCAGCGGGCATGATGGGCGGTTTGGGCGTCGCGCCAGGGGCGAACTACGGCGTCGGCTGTGCGCTGTTCGAGGCCGTGCACGGCTCTGCGCCGAAGTACACGGGCATGAACAAGGTCAACCCGACGGCTCTTCTGCTCTCCGCCACGCTGATGCTCGAGCATCTGGGCGAGCTTGACGCTCGCAGGGACGTCGAGGGTGCGTTGGAGGAGACACTTAAGAAGGGCATCAAAACCTACGACCTCGGTGGCGACGCGACGACGAGCGGTTTCGCCGACGCGATCGCGAGCGAACTGCGGGGGTAAAGCCTCCTTGGTTCAAATTGCCGTGTTCGTCGGGACCCGTGGGCGCGGGAGCAACCTCCGCGCCATCCACGACGCCTGCTCGCGGGGCGAAGTGCCCGGTCGAGTGGCTCTTGTGGTCGGGACGCGGCAGGACTCCGGCGCCATCGAGTGGGCCCGCGAAGCGGGACTGCCGATCGTTGTGGTCGAGCCGGGCGAGGGCTACGGCCCCAGGCTTCTCGACGCCCTAAAGCAGGCCAGTGTCGATTGGATTTGCTTGGCAGGGTACTTGCGGTTGCTTCCCGCCGAGGTGCTGCAGGCCTTTCCCAACAGAGTCCTCAACATCCACCCGGCGCTGCTGCCCAAGCATGGAGGCAAGGGGATGTACGGCATGCACGTCCACGAGGCCGTGCTCGCGGCGGGCGAGGACGAATCGGGCTGCACGGTTCACTACGTTACCGAGCACTACGACGAAGGCGCGCCGATCCTGCAGATGCGGTGCCCCGTTTTCCCCGGTGACACCCCCGAGTCGCTGGCGGCCAGGGTGCTCGTTTTGGAGCATCAAGCGTATCCCGAGGCGCTGCGCCGCGTACTTCATTGACATGGCGACCGACCTCGTGCCCGGCTCCCGCTTCTACGAGCGGTGGTTCCTACCCATCGGCCGCTTCGTGACTTGGCCGCTGTTCTTCATCTTGGGTCCGGTGCGCGTGCGCCACGCCGACCGGGTGCCCCGCACCGGACCGCTGCTGATCGTCGCCAACCACCGCAGCGATTCCGATCCCGTGTTCGTGCAGAAGGCGTGCCCGCGCGCGATGCACTACATGGCCAAGCGCGAGTTGTTCTCGATCAAGGTGCTCGGCTGGCTGATTCGTCGATTGAACGCGTTTCCCGTCGAGCGCGATACCGCCGACCGGGGAGCTTTGCGCTTCACCGCTCAACTCTTGGAGGCGGGGGAAGCGGTCACCGTGTTCCCCGAAGGGCGGATCAGTCCCAACGGGCAGTTGCTGCCCATCAAGTCAGGCGTGGCGCTCCTGGCTCGCCAGACTGGGGCGCCGGTCATCTGCTGCCGTCTGATCAATACGGAACGCGTGATCCCCTACGGCTCGGTCTGGCCCCGCCCCTCGTGGCGCGGCGTCGAGGTGGTGTGGAGCGAGCCGAGGACGTTCGGGCGCGATGCCGAGACCGAGGAGATCATGGACTGGGTTCGAGGCGAACTCGACTCTCAGTAAGGCAGTTGGGCCACGGCACGCGCGATCAGGGCCAAGGCGATGGCGCACATGGCGATGAGGCCCGTGCCGCAGCTGAACCCCGCCAATAGGACCGGCGCATAGCGCATCCATTGCTCCTCGCCGTACTTGCGCGCGAAGAACCGGCGGCCCGCCCAGGCCCCCACCAGTTGGGGCACCGTGTTGGCGGGGAAGAGCCCGAGTCCACCCGCAAAACCATAGAAGAAAAGCAGCGGCACCTTGAACAGCGACATCAGCCCGAACACGAGCAAGCCGCCCGCAGTCCCCGCCGCGATGAGCCCCGGTTTGAGCGCCTTCGCGAACCAGCCGACCTCGCCGTCGGCACGGGGGACGTTGATCTGCTGGATGACCGATTGCATCGTGGCGTGCACCGGCCAGAACTTTTGGGCGTACGGAAACTGGCCGCTCGGCACGGGAGTCGAGTTCCAGAAGAAGCTCCAGAACGCGAAACTGGCCAACATGACCACGGGAAACATGAACGCTTCCGCCTTGAGGACGCTGGTGAACTTCGTGCCCGTCAGCTCGACTTCGCGGAAGCGTTGGGCTGCCCAGCCGTGGTCGGCCAGAGGCACGGGTGCATACCAGATGTCCACCCGCTGATAGCCCGAGGCCACGACGCTGGCCTCTTTGAGGTAGGGGAACGAGACGCCTCGGCCGGTGAGACCGTACATTCGTGCCGAGATGTAGGAGTTCAGGGGGCTCCACACCAGGCCGAAGAAGATCAATATCCAGAGCGGGAAGTCCGGGATCAGGGCTTTGCAGACGGCGATGAGCGTGATCGTGGCGGCTAGCCAAGCCCCGATCGCGACCCAAACGGGCACATCGCCGCGACCGGGCGGCGGGCTCAAGGTCGAGGCGCGTTCCAGCCGCTGCTTGCGCCCTTGGGCCAAGGCCCTCACCACCAATACGATGCCGATGATGCCGATCGATATGTTGACGCCTATGCCTACAGACAGCCAGAAATCCATGTCCACGCTGAGCTTGGCCACGAACGCGTCCGAGCCGAACCGGTAGTTGGGCAGCAATCCGGCGTGGTAGAGGATCGGGTTCATCACGATCATCGCCAGCACCGAGGCGACGCACGCGCCCAACACGATTTGGAACGGGAGCACGAACCCGACCAGGACGTTGCCCAGGCTCAGACTCAGGCCCACGATGGCGGCAGGCAGCAGGTTCTCGACGCTCGTGGTGTAGTCGGCGAACGGGATGGGCAGGATCTCGAACGAATCGTTGAACAGCGTCCCGGTCACCACGGGCACGCCGATGTAAACCACTCCGAACAGCATGCCGATGACCGAACCCGTCGAGAACATGCTCCATCGCCAGCTCTCCGTGCCGGCTTCGGCGAGCGCGGTGGCCCCGGAGGCGGCGACGGGGGCATAAGGAAACGGCAAACGCTCGACGTCGCTGGTGGCCCGGAACAGGGCGTAGCCCAGGCCCATCCAGCTCAGCCGCCCGCAGAAGTCGCCCAGCACCAACAGTCCCACGGGGCGCAGCCAATCGGGGTGCCAGAGTGCGCGACCGACCACGCCGGGACTGTTTGCGGCGGGCACGGCCCAGCCGGGTATCTGGTCGGCGATGGGCTGAGCGGCCGGCGACGGGATGAAGTAGCCGTTCCAAACGAGGTGGGCGAACGGCCCTCCGCCAAGCCCGCGCTCGACGTTGATGACGGACGTCAGTCCGGCAGCCAAGTAGAAGAGGATGTAGATTTCCTGCTTTCGGAGCGGGGCGTAGCTGCGGCGCGCGACCTCGGCGAACAACACGATGGTGACCCACTCGGCGGCTTCGCCCACGCCCTGGCCCGCGACCAGACCCAGGTACATGCCGCCGGGGAGCATGAACAACGCGATGAAGAGCGCGCCGATGGCCGTGCGGATGGTGAAGCCCTCTTGGAACTCCTGAGCCACCGGTGCCGCCTGGGGGCGCGTGTTCGCCACTCTGGTTGGGTTCGCCGCCCACCCACCGCTTCCTGCCTCGGGTTTCTAAGGCCGTTGGGCCCAACGGGCAGGACCCAGGGCGCATCGCGCGAACCAAGCCCCTGTGAAGGCCGTTTGCATCCGGTACCCCGAGAAGTCGCGCGTCGATGTGGTCGAGCAGGACCTCCCCGAACTTGGGCCGGGCGATGTTCTGGTGCGCTCGGAGGTTTCCCTCATGAGCACGGGCACCGAGAACATCATCCTCAACGCGTTGTTCGACCCCGGCACGCACTGGGCCAACTTCGTCAAGTTCCCCTACTTCCCCGGTTACTCGTCGGTCGGCGTGGTGGAAGAGGTCGGCGCGGAGGTCGAGCGGTTTCGGGTCGGCGATCGGCTGGTGTTCCCGCGCGCGCACCGCAGCCACCACGTGCTTCCTTCTTCGGACACCGACGTCGTCCGCGTGCCCAGCGGCATCTCGCCCGAGGACGCCTCGTGGTTCGCCCTTGCGCGGATCACTCACAACGGCACGCGCAACGCGGGCATCGGCCTTGGCGACCGGGTTGCGGTCGTGGGCTGCGGCCCGATCGGTCAAATCATGATCCGGTGGGCGGCTTGCTGCGGCGCCGAGCGCGTGGTGGCCATCGATCCCATGCCCGCTCGATTGGACATCGCCCGCCTGGGCGGGGCCACGGATGTGTTGAACGTCGGCGCGGACGCGGCCAAGGAGCCGCTCCTCGAACTGCTGGGCGAGCTTCCCAACCTGGTCGTGGACACCACGGGCCATGCCGCCGTGCTTCCCCACTGCTTTGGCCTGACCGCCATGATGGGCCGCTTGCTGCTCATCGGCGACACGGGCAGCCCGGCCAGCCAGCACCTGACGCCCGACCTCGTGACGCGTGGGCTGCGCCTGATCGGCGCGCACTACAACAACCGCTACGCCGATCGGAACGTCGAAGGAGTGTTGAACCTCTACTTCGGACTGGTGGCCAGCGGACGGTTCAGGCTCGACGGCATGGTGACCCACGAGTTCGCCGGGGCCGACGCCGAAGCCGCCTACCGCTTGGTGAACACGCGGCGCGGCGAGACGGTGGGCGTGCTGTTCCGGTGGTGACTCAGGTCTTGTTGCGGATGTGGATGAGGTCGCCGTCCTCGATGACGGCTTCCTTGCCTTCCAGCTTCATCTTGCCCGCCGAATAGGCGGCGTCGAGCGAGCCTGCCGCGTCGTAGTCGGCATAGCGAACGACTTCGGCGCGGATGAAGCCCCGCGCGATGTCGGAGTGGATCGTGTCGGCGGCTTTGAGTGCGCTCGATCCCCGGCGCAGGGGCCATGCGCGCGTTTCGTTCTCGCCCGCCGTGTAGAACGTGATGAGCCCCAAGGCGTCGTAGACCGCTCGCACCATGCGGGCACCGGCAGACTCGGTCAACCCGAGGCTGCCCAGAAACTCGGCTTGGTCGGCGGCGTCCAACTGGGCGATTTCTTCCTCGATGGTGGCGCAGACGGCGAAGGCAGGTGTGCCGATGCGGCGCAGTTCCTCCATGCGCTGCTCGATGGAGGCGGGTGGTTGGGCCGCCTCGTCCTCGCCCACGTTGAACGCCACGACCATCGGCTTGCCCGTGAGGAACTGATAGTTGCGGACGAGCGTGCGCTCGTTCTCGTCGAGTTCCAGGGAGCGCAGCGGCAAGCCCTGCTCCAGCGGCTCTTTGAACTTCTCGAACGCGATCTTCTCCTGGTATTCGGGGTGGCCAGGGTTGCGCGCGTTCTGGCTCTTGGAGAGGCGGTCCAAGCGGTTCTCGACGATCTGCAGGTCGGCCAGGATCAGTTCGACGTCCATCGCGTCGGCGTCGCGTACGGGGTCCACGTCGTCGTGATAGTGCGCCGCCGGGTTCTCGAACGCGCGGACGACGTGGAGCAGCAGGTCCATCTTGCGGGCATTGTCGAGCATCCGTTGCGAGAGCATCCGCGCCGCTCCGCCTTGGGCGCTCTCGATGTCGTCGTGAAGGATGACCGTGGCCGGCGTGATCTTCTTGGGTTTGACCTGCGCCACGATGCGGTCGAACCGGGGGTCGGGCACAGGCACGGCGATCACGTCGCCTTTGGCGGACCCTTGGGCGGCTGCGCGGAACAGCGAACTCTTGCCCGACGAGGCGAAACCGATCAGACCGACTTTCATGGGGAGGCCTGTATTATGAACGCCCTGGCATCACGGGCCAGGGTCCCGGGGTGTCTTGTGTCTGGTGGCCCATCAACCGGTGCCCCGAACCGATCCGGGTGCAGCAAACCCGCTTTCAGCCTTGGGCTAGACGCAAGCGACGCTGATTGCCCCTTCGCGCTTCTGTTGAGTTTGGGTGTGAATCACAATGTCCACGTCAAGACCCATATGGAGGACGCGCGACAACAACCACTCGGTAGAGAACTCGCTGAGACGGCCTCGAATAATCTTGGACACCTTCGGCTGATCCGTTCCCAACATGTCGGCAGCCTGCTTTTGGGTGAGCCCCCGGGCCTGAATGATGTCGCGAATAGCGCTTGCGAGTTGCGCCTTCGCCAGCCGTTCTTCGGGATTCGGAAGCCCCATGTCGGCGAACACGTTGCCGCTCCCGTAGAAGACGGTCCCCTCTTCAGATGGGGTCACTTCTTGTTTAGCTTTTTCCATTCTTCGTATTCCACTTCTGCAGTCTTCAGTCTTGCTTGGATGAGGTCGAGGTCTTGCTTGGGTGTCGCGATTCCTGATTTCGATTTCTTTTGGAAGCAGTGGAGGACATAGATCACTTCGGCGAACCGGACGGTGTAAACCGCCCTGTACGTATCGCCGTCGTAATTCTCGACCACTTCCAAGACTCCGGCGCCCTTGAAACCCTTGAGCGGCTTTGCGGCCTCGTGCTTGCCGCCTCTTTGGGCCTCATAGAGCGCATGTCCGATTTCGTCCATCACCTCGTCGGGAAAGGCTCTCAGGTCCTTCAAGCTGGACGCGATCCAGCCGACCGGTTTCACGTCGTCGGACATTATGCTGATAATAGCATACCAGATGACGGCACGGAACTCACAAGAGCCACTGTGGACGAGGTGGCGTTTGGGCTCGGCAAGCCTCGCCCTCCAACTGCCCGGTCGTGGTTACCAACCGCGCGGGGCCAGGAGTTCCTTCTCGGACAGCGACGACACGTTGATGCCGACCATCGGCTCGCCCAAGTTCCTGCTGATCTCGCCGAGGCGCTTGGCGTCTTGGTAGAACAGGACCGATTCGACGATGGCGCGCGCCCGGCGGGCGGGGTCGCCGCTCTTGAAGATGCCAGAGCCGACGAACACCGTCTCCGCGCCCAGCTTCATCATGAGGGCCGCATCGGCCGGGGTGGCGATGCCGCCCGCCGAGAAGTTCGGCACGGGGAGCCGACCGGTTCGGTGGACCTCTTCGATCAGGTGCAGGGGTGCTTGATGTTGTTTGGCCAGCAGATAAAGCTCGTCGTGCCGCGCGCCGGCGACTTGGCGAATCTCCGACATGATCGCCCGCATGTGGCGGACGGCTTCGACCACGTCGCCCGTGCCCGCTTCGCCCTTGGTGCGGATCATCGCCGCGCCTTCGCCGATGCGCCGCAGGGCTTCGCCCAGGTTGCGCGCACCGCACACGAACGGCACCGTGAACGCGTGCTTGTCCACGTGGTGCTCCTCGTCGGCAGGGGTCAGGACTTCGCTCTCGTCGATGAAGTCCACTTCGAGGGCCTGCAAGATCTCGGCTTCGACGAAGTGGCCGATGCGGCACTTGGCCATCACGGGGATGGTCACGGCCGCTTTGATCCCCAGGATCATCTCGGGGTCGCTCATGCGGGACACTCCGCCATCGCGCCGGATGTCGGCGGGAACGCGCTCGAGCGCCATGACGGCGACCGCGCCGGCGTCCTCGGCGATCTTCGCCTGCTCGACGTTGGTGACGTCCATGATGACGCCGCCTTTGAGCATCTCGGCAAGGCCGATCTTCTCGCGGTGGGTCTTGACGGCGCCGTTCAGGGCATTCGATTCGCTCATGTGCGCCAGATAGTGTACCGAGCCGGCCCCAACGGCCCATTGGGACTAGCCATCGCCGGACCTGCCGAACGAACCTCGGAGAATCAGGAAGTCCTGCAAGTTCACGCTGCCGTCGCCATTCAGGTCGGCGTTGGCGTTCCAGTTGCCCGCGCCCGGCGAAGAGCCGAACGCCGCGCGCAACATGAGGAAGTCGGTCGCGTTCACCGAGTTGTCTCCGTTGATATCGCCGTTGACCAAGACAAAGTTCGCTCCCGTCGTGAGTTGCTGTCGCCGCGTGTCCACCGAGATCGTCCTACGCAGCCAACGACCATGCTTCACCGTCACGTCGAACTGCCCGATGGGGCCACCCATGATCACGTAGTCGCCGTTCGAGGCGAGCAGCACCGAGTGTCTTGAAACCAACCTTGCTGTCCCCGGATCGCGAACCTCCACCGTGACGCTCGAAGGGACCGGAACGCCGCTGGTCAGCCCGCCAAATGTGAACCGTCCGCTCAGGTCGTGGGTGGTCACCACGCCCGTCCCGGTTTCGGTGTTCGGTCGAACGTAGGCCAGCCATTGGGCAAACGCCTCGGAGTTGTCGCGGACCCATGCCGGGCATCGGAACGCGTTGGCGAGTTGCTGATCGGTCGCTCCCTTCAGTCCCCAAGCGTCTTCGTAGCCCAAAAGGTTGTGGCCGTTGAGTCCGTAGCGTAGGGCGAATCCGTTGCCCGATTCCTCGGGGTCTTGAGGCGCGCCGAAGTACCACACGTTGCGACCTAGCCAGTAGTTGTCGGCATCGCGCGAGGGGTCGGTGGGCTTGCGCAGACGAATGCGGGCCAAGCCGGCTTCGCCCATTCCGCCGACGAGCACCGCTCCGCGCCGATCCACGGCCACCACCCAGGGGTAGTGCGGTGGATTGGTCCACGATCGGCCGCCCCAGCCATCGGGATGCAAGCCCGTATCGCCCTCGATGACCATGCGCGACGTCCCACCCGCCGGCGGCAGCCAGCCGTAGACCTCGTTGAATTGCCCACCGCCCGACTCTCCCGACTGAGGGTTCAGAAGCGACGTGACGGCGACGCACCAGTAGACGCCGTTCTGGGGTCCGCAAGCCCCCCACCGATCGACATCCAGCCACGACCAGCCACGGTAGAACTCGCGATGCGGCGGGTCGATGTAGCCGAGGATCGTGCAGAGCCCGGTCGCAGGGTTCAGTTTGCGGATCGTGCCATAGCCCGTGTCGCTGAACACCAAGTTGCCTGCGCTGTCCACGCGAACGGTCTGGGGAACATAGAGGTCGGGACGCTGCCCGGACGTCCATTGGCTTGCCGTGGTGGTCATCCGCGAGGCACCTCGGCAAGCCGCCTTGTCGTAGATGTCGACGCTCCCAAGCCGACCCGCCATGCCGGGAGAACCGACGACCGTGGTCACGTTGCCGTTGCGGTCCACGCGGCGGATGGCGTCGTTGTCTTGATCCACCACGTACATCACGTCGCGAACGGGGTCCCACGTGACCGAGGTCGGTCCATTGAAGCGGGCGGCATGGCCCGCGCCGTTGGTGAAGCCCGTCGAGTGGTTCGGATCGCCCGCGAACACCGATACCGTTGCCGTGCCCCGGCGCGGAGTCGGGCCGAGGTCGACCTTCCACACGCAGTTGTCCTCATAGCCGACCACGTACCAGATGTTCTCGTTGGCGGGGTCGACCGTGACGTCCATCGGCGTGCGGAATCCTCCGTCTTCACCGGGGTACTTGCCGCTCTGCCAGACGCCCCGCAGTTGCATGTTCTGCCGCACGGTGGCGAGGGGAAACTCGTACCAGATCGGGTCGCGGGACGGGTTCACGCGCCAACCGGCGATGGTGACGATCTCGCCATCGGGATCGAGGTAGCCGACACGGCCGCCGGGTTCGGCGAAAGCGTAGCGCCCCGTGGAGGTCACCATGCCGTTGGCGTACGAACTCATCCACGCGTGGCCCCGAGGGCCGTCGCGATAGGGGAACTTCTCGTGCTGGTGCACCACGCGCAATTGGCGATGGTCTTCGTCGTGCTTGGGCTCGAACCCGCGAACAAACGCGCGGCCCCGCGCCCCACCGACGGGCGGCTCTTCCCACCACATCTGCAGCGGGTTGAACAGGATCGTGTGCGGCATCATCTCCTCGACGAAGAGGTCGGCCTGATCGGGCGGCACCGTCCAAGGCGTGACACTCGAATCCGCCGGGTAGCCGAACCAGCGCCGCGCCAACGGGTCCACATAAGCGACGCCCGGACCATAGAACGCCTGATTCTCGAACGTCTCCTGGTCTTGGTTCAGGATGGGAACTTCCAGCGTGCGCGGGAAACCCGGACCACGGTCAAGGACCAGAAATCCTCGGTTGGGCTTGAACTCGCGATAGTCGTAGCCCGAGTTGTTCTGCACCTCGACCGAGATGTCGTGGATGCCGCTGGGCAATCCCGAAAGGCCCGAGTTGTTCGAGGCCAATGCAAAGGGAAACCGGGGCGGCGAGCCCGAAGGCGCGAGCCATCCCGAGACCGGCACACCGTGCACCAGATAGCGCAATCGGAACGACGACGGCAGGCTCGCGCGCTCCTCATAGTCCGTGGAGATGAAGCTGCGCAACGTGACGGTCTGGTCTGGACCCAGCCGAATCCACCGGCGATCGACACCTTCGACCCCGCTCTCGTCGGCGTTTTCGACGCGGATGGCCCAGGGGGCAGAGTAGAGGGGCCAGGCAGGATTGCGTTGAGCTTGCGCGGCCAACGCGAACAGGCCGAAGAGAGCCGTGAGAATCGTCTTCATAGAGCGTCCGTGGATAGACCATCGGTGCTTGAGCGGGGTTCCGTCAGGTTTGCGGATCTTCTATTCAGTTCATGTCGCCGAATGAACATGGACCGACGCCGCAACGTCTTGTCCGGATATGGCACTGAAGACCGACCGCGAGAAGACCGCGCACCTCCTCCGACGATTCGGGCTGGGCGCGAGCGAGGCGGAGGTGGACCACTACAGCGAGGGTGGCGTGAACCGCGCCATCGACCGGTTGCTCGACTTCGAGAAGACCGACGAGGGGTTCGAGGTGGACATCCTGCGGTTCCAGAACCCGAACCCCAACGTGCGGTTCCCCAACTTGCCGCTCGTCGAGGCGTGGTGGCTCATGCGACTGCTCATCACCCAGCGCCCGCTTCAGGAGAAGATGGCCATCTTTTGGCACGACCACTTCGCCACCAGCGCTGCCAAGGTCAACTCGCCGCCCGCCATCTACCGCCAGAACGAGACGCTCCGGCGTCACTGCGTGGGCGATTTCCGGACCTTTCTCATCGAGATGAGCAAGGACCCCGCGATGATCTACTGGCTGGACAACCAAACCAACGTCCAAGGGAAGCCGAACGAGAACTTCGCCCGCGAGCTGATGGAATTGTTCACGGTCGGCATCGGGAACTACACCGAAGAGGAGGTTTACGAGGTGGCGCGGTGCTTCACCGGCTGGAGCTTTGGCCAGCCCGGTTCGCGGCGCGTGCCCGACCGTCAGCCGCTGGCCGAGGTGTTCGTATTGCGGCTGGCCGATAAGGACAACGGCGAGAAGACGTTCCGCGGCAAGACGGGCAATCTCGGAGGCGAAGACGTCATCAACGCCCTGTGCGACGACCCGCAGACATCGCGGTACCTAACAACCAAGCTGTGGGAGTTCTTCGTTTACGAAAAGCCGGAGAAAGACGTGGTCGAGCGGTTCGCCAAGACCTTTCGCGACTCCGGGCTGAGCATCAAGGCGCTGCTGCGCGCGATCATGGAATCGGAAGAGTTCTATTCTTCGCGAGCCGAGCGGAAAGTGGTCAAGAGTCCCGTGGACTTTGTGGTGCCCACGCTGCGCCAATTGGGGGCTGGCGCGGACTTGCACCGCAATCTGGCGGCGCTCGGGGACGAGCCCATCGGTCGCGGGCAACTTGGGCCAGCGTTCGCGACGCAGCGTGCGTGCCAGAACATGGGGATGCGGCTGTTCTATCCGCCCGATGTGGCCGGTTGGGAGCACGGGCGGGCGTGGATCACGTCGGCGACGATGGTGCAGCGGATCGCTTGGGGCGATGCGCTGTTCGCGCCGCGCCGTCCAGGGGCTCCCGCGGGGCGGGGGCAGTCGCTGGCCATCCCGATCTTCGACGTGGTGGAGGAACGCACGCCGGAAGGGCTGGCGGACCGGATGGTCTCGCTGTTCGACGCCCCGGTCACCGACGCGCAACGCGAGCAGATGCGGGATGCGGCGAAATCGGCGGCGCTGTTCGGTCTGACGCCTCGAAGTGCCGGTGACGTGGCGGCGACGGTGGCCCGGCTGATGTTCGGGACGCCGGAGTTCCAGTTCGCTTGACTTGAGGACAAGTCGAAGCCATGGAGGGGCAGGCTCCGTCATGCCCCCTAGCCACTTCGCTCGGAGCAAGGTTGGTGGGCGAGGTGGGACTCGAACCCACACGTCTTGCGACACTGGAACCTAAATCCAGCGCGTCTGCCAATTCCG
>DDSP01000034.1:0-6629 GCA_002343445.1 Chthonomonas sp. UBA2387 | reverse complement strand
AGGGCGGCCGATCTGGGAGATGAGGAGGAGTAGGTTATCGAGGGTTACGAGCGGACGACCACGATCTGGCCATCGTTGCGGTAGGAGCCGGGGCCGTGGCCGGGATCGAGCGTCACTTCGCGAGTGAGGTCGAGCCGCAGGAAGCCATCGGTGGCCAGCGCCGGGAACAGGGGGAACGCCGCTTCCATGAACAGGTTGATGTCCGGTGCGGGAACGAGGCCCGAATCGTACAGCAGACCGTTCGAGGTGCCGTTGAAGCCGGCGGCGCGGACCTTCATGGGAACCGTGTAGGAACCCGTGGTCGTGCCGCTGACCTTCTGCAGGTTGTCCCAGAAGCGGAAGTCCAGAGCCAGCGTCTCGTTGTGGTAGAAGTACATCTGGTCGATCTTGCCGTCCAGACCGTTGCCCCAGCCTTCGACTTCCCAAGCGGTGCCGAGCGTGCCGTGGATGAAGAGATAGGGCTTGACCGAGAGTTCCGTCGGGGTGTCGAGGACGACCGCACCCATCATGCTGGCGTCCATATCCACCGTGGAGGTGACTTCGTAGGTGAAGACGCGACCGCCCATCGGCTGAGCCGAAGCGAACACCACACCGAGAGCCAGAGCGCCGAGAGAGAGACCGAGTTTGTTGAGACCGTTCATGTTGACCGTTACCTTTCGTTTGGAGTCTTGTGGGCTTCGTTGTTGTCGCCCGTCCGACTTGGTGAAATGATGGCGATCCAGGGGGGGTAGGAAAAGTCGCTATAAGGTGGGTCGGCCAACGTAGGCTAGCCGGATTACCAGGGTCCGAAAGCACCTAAAACGTCGCCCTCACCCTGACCCCGCCGGTGGGCAGAACCACCCCGTGTCACCCTGAGGTTCGGCCCGCGAACTCCAATACGTTTCAATCGCCCGCGACCCTAGGGCCGAAGTCTCGAAGGGGACGCGGGGGTACATTGCCAACCTATGAAATCTGGGTGCCACGGTCTGACCGGGCCCAACCACCTCTCGTCCACGAAGAACGTTCCTGCCCGGCAGACCGTGCACGTTTTGGCGCTACGGCGCTCGAAACCGATTCACCATCCACACGCCCACCGCAAGCGCTAGCCAGCGATGCCGTTGCGTGCGGCGGCCAGCATCGCATCCCGGAAGCGCTCGATCTCTTGACGCGTGGTGTACACGTTTGGCGTCACGCGGATGCCGCGCACCGGGGGCGAGTCGATCGTCGTGACGAAGATGTGGTGTTTCTTGAACAGCCAATCGGCGAGTTCGACGGGCGGGATGCCCGCGATCTCCACCGTGGTCAGGGCGCACGAGTGCTCGGGCGCCAGGTTGGTCGAGAAGCGCACGTTTCTCTCGGCCCGAAGCGGCTCGGTCCAGATCGACCGCAGGTAGCGGAAGCGGTCCGCTTTCCGCTCCGCGCCGATCATCTCGTGGAACGTCAGCGCCTCGCCGATGGCGTTGTGGTTTGCGGCCGGGTGGGTGCCGATCTCCTCGAACTTGCGGATGTCGTCCTTCTGCGGCTCGTTCGCAGCCATCAGCGGCCACACCCCGCCGATTCGCTCGCGCTTGACGTACAGCAAACCTGTTCCCACTGGGGCCATCAGCCACTTGTGCAGCGATACGCCGTAGTACTCGCAGGCAAGGTCGCTGTGCCGGAATGGGAACTGGGCGAACGCGTGCGCGCCATCCACGATGACCGGGATGCCACGGCTCGCCCCAAGCTCGCAGATCGCCTTGACGGGGAAGATCTGGCCGTTTAGGAATGATACGTGCGAGATCAGGATCATCTTGGTGCGACCCGTGATCCGCTCTTCGATCGGTCGAACGAGTTCGCTGTGGCGTTGTGGGACCGCGGGCATGGGCGCGGTGACCATCTTCACGCCCTCGCGCCGCTCGCGTTGCTTGATGGTCGCGACCATGCGGGGATAGTCGAGGTCGGTGGTCAGGATTTCGTCGCCCGCGCGTAGGTCGATGCCTAGCAAACACGTCTCCAGCGATTCGCTGGCGTTGCGAGTGATGGCGATTTCTTCGGTGTCCACGCCGAACGTCTTGGCCAAGCGAATGCGCACCGACTCGACCTCGGGCTCCAGATGACGCCACATGAAGTAGCTGGGCGCTTGGTTCGCGTACTCGATCTGCCGGCGCAGGGCGTCTTGCACGATGCGGGGCGACGGTGAACAGCCACCATTGTTGAGGTTCACGATGTTGCGGTCGAGGGCGAACGCCTGCTGGATCTGCGACCAGAAGTCCTCGTTCTGAGCCGTCGGCGCGGATTTGGCGACCAGGTTGGCGACGAGGTCCAGCGTCTCGTCTCGAAAGGCGACGAGGCCGATCCCGGCAACCATGAACTCACGGCGGGTCATGCCGCCATTATAGGCACCCGATCAGGCCAGATCCGCGGGTTCGTCCACATCGCGCAGAAACGCCTCGATCGGCGTGCGGACATCGCTGACCCGGTCGGCGTTGCGTTCGATCACGTCGCGCGCGCCGCGATCGCCCGTGAGGACCGCCAATTCGGGGACCAAGTCGGCGGGAAACAGCACGGGGTGGCCACGGCGTCCGTCGGTAACGGGCGCGACGATGTCCTTCCCTTCGGCGAATCCAAACGCTGCAGCGAGAAGGTCCAGGTCTCCTGCGGTCAACCAGGGCATATCGGCCAGGACGACCATCAGCCCGGATTCTGGGTGGTGTTGGGCGGCCCAAGCCGCACCGATCGCGAGCGACGAGCCCATACCCTGGTCGGGAACGGGATGCACGAGCAAACGCTCCTCGCCCACGTGACCGGCGAACGGTGCGGGGTCTCGGACCACGATGCGCCAGTCGTCGAGCGTTGCGCCCGCCACGGCATCCACGACGCGAAGCACGATGGGCAAGCCCTCGATCGTCAGCCACAGCTTGTCCTTGCCCATGCGGCTGGAAGCCCCTGCCGCAAGCACCACGGCCACCAGGTTCACAGGGCACCTCGGCGTGCGGCGACGAGTTCGGCCAGGATGCTCACCGCGATTTCTTCGGGCGTCTTCGCCCCGATGAGCAAGCCGACAGGGCCGCGCACGCGTCCCGCTTCCTCCGCCAAGCCCTCGGCTGCCAACGCCTTGCGCTTCTGGTCTTGGGTGCTGCGGCTGCCCAACGCGCCCACGTAGCGAGCCCCCGCGCGCAAAGCCAACGCGAGCGCAGGGTCGTCCAGTTTGGGATCGTGCGAGAGGGTCACCACCGAATCGCTCGGGCCGATCGCCATCCGCTCCAGGGCTTGGACCGGCCACTCGGGGAGGACCTCGTCGGCGACGCCATCCAGCCTTTCGGGGTCGAGGAATGCCGTCCTCGGGTCCACCACGATCACCTCGAACCCGACCATCCTCGCCATTTTGCCCAGCGCCAGCGCAATGTGCGACGCACCGATCAGGATCAGCCGCTCCCGCTCGCCCAGAACAGCCTCGAACCACTCGCCGTCTACCTTGGCACTGGGTGCTTCGGGCTGCGCCCACTCGCACGTACCGTCGGCATCCATCTTGATCCGAAGGCGTTGAGGCCGACCTGCGGCGATCTCACGCCAACCCGTGTCGGCGGCGACGGGCATCACCCACACGTGCAGCGTTCCGCCGCAAGAGAGGCCGACCGCCCATGCGTCCTCGTCCTTGATGGCCTCGAACACCAACAAGCGGCTGCGGCCCGTGGCGAGGCAACCTTGAGCCGCCTCGATCACCGCGCCTTCCACGCACCCGCCGCTCACTGAGCCTGCCACGCAACCATCGTCGCGGACGGCCATGACCGAGCCGACGGGCCGAGGCGAGGAGCCACACGTCCGCACCACGATGGCGCACGCGACCCCCCTGCCCTCGTCGAGCCATTGGCAAAGCGATGCGGCGATGTCCCGCATCACTCGGGCAGTTCGTTCATCGGCAGCGTCCGAAGCCGATGCCCCGTGGCCGCGTAGATGGCGTTCGCTACGGCTGCGGGGGCGGGCGGATACGCCACCTCGCCCATGCCGCCCGGGGCCTCTTGACTGGGCAAAATCTCGATCGTGAACTTCGGAGCCTCGTTCATCCGCAGCCACTCGAAATCGAAGTAGCTCGACTGCTCGACCGCGCCGCCCTTGATCGTGATCGCCGACTTGAGCGCCGTCGCGATGCCGTCGTTGACGCCGCCGATGACCTGAGCCTCGACGCCGGACGAGTTGATCGCGATGCCGCAATCCACGACGGCGTAAACGTGGTTGACGACGATGCCCAGATCGGGGTCGTGCGTGACGTCTACGATCATCGAGAAGTACGAGCCATAGCCCGCGAAGCAGCCGACGCCGCGTCCCTTGCCTTTGGCGGGCTTGGGGCCCTTCCAATCGGCGAGCTTGGCCACGCGTTCGAGCGTCGCCATCAGTCGGGCATCGGCGATCAGGCTCTTGCGGTACTCCAAGGGGTCTGCGCCAGCGGCGTACGCCAACTCGTCCACGAAACTCTCGATGGCGAAGCCCGTGTTCGAGTGCGAGACCGAACGCCATGCCCCGGTCGGGATCGGGGTCCTGGCGCCGCCCGTCATGCGCTGGGCGGTCGGGATCTGATAGGGAATCTCCTCGCGGCCCCAGTTCGGGGTGCCTCGGCCCGCCTGAGCCTGCATGAACTGGTGCTGCCAAAGAACCGGCTTGCCGTCCGAACCCAACACGGCGCGGAAGCGGTTGCGGCTTGCGGGACGATAGAAGTCGTGCTTCATGTCGTCGTCACGGCTCCACACCACTTGGACCGGCTTGCCGGCGGCCTGTGCGATCTCGACGGCTTCGTTGGCGAAGTCCATCTGGAACCGCCGTCCGAAGCCTCCGCCGACCAGCGTGGTGTGCACGGTGACGGCGCTTCGGTCGAGGCTCAACCGCTGTGCTGCCGAGCGCTGGATGGCGTCCGGCGCCTGACTCGGCGCGTAGATCGTGCACTTGCCATCGGCGATGCTGACCGTGCAATTCATCGGCTCCATCGGCGCGTGCGAAAGGTAGGGCACGGCATACTCGGCCTCGACCACCTTGCCTTCGGGCGCATCGCCGAAGGGCTGGAACGCTTCGCCCAGTTGCTTATGGATGGACTCCGAATCCACCGAGGCGTTGGGACCGGGGTCTTGCTTGACCGCCAGGGCCTCGCGGCCTGCGAGCGCTGCCCACGTGTGGTCGGCCAACACGGCGATCCCCGTCGAGACCTTGATCACGTCGCGGACTCCGGGCACTTTGCGCGCGGCTGCCTCGTCGAAGCTGGCGATGCTCCCGCCAAAGGCCTCGGGACGGGCGACCACGGCCATCAGCATCCCTGGGATGCGCACGTCCATGCCGAACTTGGCCGTCCCGGTCACCACGTCGCGGTTGTCCACTCGGGGCAGCCGCTTCCCGATGATCGTGAAGTCTTTCGGGTCTTTGAGTGCGACGCCGGTCGGAACGGGCAGTCTGGCCGCTTCGGTCGCGAGTTCGCCGAAGGTGGCCTTCTCGGGGCCGTGGTTGAGCACCACGCCGTTCTCGACGCGGCACGAGCCGGGTTCGACGCCCCACTTCTTGGCGGCGGCCTCGATCAGCATGGCCCGCGCGGCCGCGCCCGCTTCGCGCAGCGGACGCCAACTGCTTCGGACGCTGGTGCTGCCGCCGATCATCATCGAGCCGTACTTGGCATCGGCGACGGCCTGTTCGACCTTGACCGATTCCCACGCGACGCCCAACTCCTCGGCCACGATCATGGCAAGCGACGTGCGCACGCCGGTGCCGATGTCGGGCTTGGCCACCGTGATGAAGACCTCGCCCGAAGGCGCGATGCGCAGCCAGGCGTTGGGAGCGAACGGATCGGCGGACCCTTGCGGGGTCGCGGCGGCCGATTCGCGGATGCGGCAACCCAGAATCAGGCCTGCGGTGGCGGCGACGCCGACCTTGATGACGCTGCGGCGAGAGAGTTCGGGGTTCATCGTTCTTCAACCTCTTCCGCCACGGCGCGGCGGATCGCTTCGCGGATGCGCGGATACGTCCCGCACCGGCAGATGTTGGTGGACAGATAGTCGTCGATGTCGCTGTCGGACGGCTTCGGATGGGCTTTGAGCAACGCGGCGGCGGCCATGATCTGGCCCGTTTGGCAGTAGCCGCATTGCGGCACGTCGGTCTCGACCCACGCCTTCTGCAAGGGGTGCGAACCATCGGCGGACAGGCCTTCGATCGTGGTGATCGGCTTGCCCTCGACCTCGTCGGCGGAGATCAGGCACGACTTGACCGCTTCATCGCCGAGCAGCACGGTGCACGCGCCGCACGAGCCGACCCCGCACCCGTACTTGGTGCCGGTCAGGCCCGCCAGATCGCGGAGGATCCACAGAATCGGCATGTCGGGCGGCACATCCACCGTCTTCTTTGCACCGTTGATCGTAAAAGTGAACTGAGCCATCGTTTGCCTCGCAACACCATTCTAGACGCGATTCGAGTCGCCTATCTAGGGGAACGCCAAGGTTGTGCTTCGGGTTCTCGCGGCGTGGGCCGACAACTTCTCTGCCCGGCAGACCGTGCCCGTTGCGCCGCTTTGGCACTCTCAGAATTCCCCTCCCACGGAGGGGTGGCCGCAGGCCGGGGTGGTCCCGTTGGGTCGGCAGGTTGCCTTCGGGTTCACGATTCACGATTCACATTCACATCCCCCCCGCGCCTTCGTTCGC
>DDSP01000063.1:10219-10408 GCA_002343445.1 Chthonomonas sp. UBA2387 | reverse complement strand
GCGTCCGCACTCGAAGCGCTGGCGACGGACCCGGAGAGCGAGGTCCGGAGCGCCGTTGCCGGGAACTGGAACACCCCCTCGGCCGCACTCGAAGCGCTCGCGAAGGACACGGAGAGCGAGGTCCGACAGGACATTGCGGGGAACTCAAACACGCCTGTTGCCGCGCTCGAAGCGCTCGCGAAGGACACG
>DDSP01000063.1:0-10142 GCA_002343445.1 Chthonomonas sp. UBA2387 | reverse complement strand
AGCGCCGTTGCCGAGCATCGGAACGCCCCCGCGTCCGCACTCGAAGCGCTCGCGAGGGATCAGGAGAGCAGTGTCCGACAGGCCGTGGCCGGGAACGGGAACACGCCTTCGGACGCACTCGAAGCGCTGGCGACGGACCCGGAGAGCGAGGTCCGGAGCGCCGTGGCCGGGAACGGGAACACGCCTTCGGACGCACTCGAAGCGCTGGCGACGGACCCGGAGAGCGAGGTCCGGAGCGCCGTTGCCGGGAACTGGAACACCCCTGCGTCCGCACTCGAAGCGCTCGCGAGGGATCAGGAGAGCGATGTCCGACCGGCCGTTGCCAGGAACTCAAACACGCCTGTTGCCACGCTTGAATCGCTCGCGAAGGACACGGCGAGCGATGTCCGCAGAGCCGTTGCATGGAACTCAAGCACGCCTAATGCCACGCTTGAATCGCTCGCGAAGGATACGGTGAGCGATGTCCGCGCAACCGTTGCAGAGAACTCCAACACGCTTGTTGCCACGCTCGAGACGCTGGCGAAGGACCCGGAGAGCGTCGTCCGCAGATCCGTTGCATTGAACACCAACACGCCTGTTGCCACGCTTCAATCGCTCGCGACGGATCGGGAGAGCAGTGTCCGACAGGCCGTGGCCGGGAACGGGAACACGCCTCCGGCCGCACTCGAAGCGCTCGCGAGGGACCCGGAGAGCGAGGTCCGGAGCGCCGTTGCCGAGCATCGGAACACCCCTGCGTCCGCACTCGAAGCGCTCGCGAGGGATCAGGAGAGAGGTGTCCGCAGTGCCGTTGCATGGAACTCAAGCACGCCTATTGCCACGCTTGAATCGCTCGCGAAGGACCAGGAGAGCGATGTCCGCGAAGCCGTTGCAGGGAACTCAAACACGCCTGTTGCCACGCTTGAATCGCTCGCGAAGGATACCGTGAGCGATGTCCGCGCAACCGTTGCAGGGAACTCCAACACGCCTGTTGCCACGCTTGAATCGCTGGCGAACGACCCGGAGAGCTATGTCTGCAGAGCGGTTGCATTGGAACTCCAACACTCCTGTTGCCGCGCTCGAAATGCTGGCGAATGACCCGGAGAGCGGAGCCTAGGAGGACGACTACTAGAACGTCCGTCACGCCGTGGCTGACACCTCGAACATGCCCACAACCGCCCTAGACCTGCTGGCCAGACCATGTCGGCGATGTCCGTGGCCGCACGGCCATGCTCAAAGAGCAGGACATCTATGAGAACGGATGAACCCACCGAGATGAAGAAGGAGTATGGCGACACACTCCGGAACGGGGTCCGAGGCAAGTACTTCGACCGCGTCGCCGAAAAACGCATCGTATTCCTCGACCCCGACGTGGCGACCGTCTTCTCGGACAGCAAGCAGGTCAACGACATCTTGCGCGCCATGATCGCCGCGACGAAATCGGGCAAACCGGACGACTCCTCGCCTTAGTCCTCCGTTGCTCTTCTTTTGGGGTAGCGTCACAAGTGTCGTGTCTGTGATCACCTACCCCATCGTTCTGGAACTGGAGAAAGACGGGCGCACCAGCGTTTACGCCCCGGACCTGCCGGGGTGCGCGAGTTGGGGCGAGACGCGCGAGCAGGCGATCGAGCGCATCCGCGAGGCC
Organism: Chthonomonas sp. UBA2387; assembly: GCA_002343445.1. Taxonomy (GTDB): domain Bacteria; phylum Armatimonadota; class Fimbriimonadia; order Fimbriimonadales; family Fimbriimonadaceae; genus UBA2387. Next base: position 8,521 of record DDSP01000063.1, on the reverse strand, counting down.
ATCGAATTGTGGATCGAATCCGCACTCGAAGACGGCGACCCGCTCCCGCAACCGGGCGGGACGGTGGCGTACGTGCAGATCGCGAGTTGACGCGGAGCACAGGTCCAGGGCCATGACCGAGGTTCGCTATCCGCCCAGATTCTCTCCATCGGGCTTCCCTTTGCTGCACGACCCGCCGGAGCCGGTACAGAGCGGGGACCCGAATGCCTGGAGGATTCCAGTTCTCGGTTTGCGGATCATTCGTAGCTGGTCCTGTTACTACATTCCGCCCGAACCCACTCGGGAAGAGTTGCTTGTCAGGCAAGCGTCTGAACGGGGCCCCGTTCCGGAATCCGAGTGGGAGCCTTACGAGTACGTCGCTAGCATTCGCGAGTCGCTGACAAAGATCGTCCTAGGTCCATCGCTTCATAACAAACTGACACTCCATCCCCTTGATCCCTTCGAATTGACCATCTGTCTGGATGGCGAGTGGGCCGAACTGACGCTCACCGAAATCGAACTCGACTTCGACGTTCCGGCCAACGCCATCGTTGGATTGGTGATCAGCGACAAAACCTTCCTCGACGTCATCCACTGGATCGAAGCCGCTTCAGCCAAGAAACTGGAGTGAGTCACATCTCGTCGTCGCCGCAAGGTCCGGGTGCCATGGGTTCCCGACCCGATCGGGCCGGTCATCCGCCAACGGGGCGACGGGTCGGAACCCATGAAAAATCCGCCACATAAGAGGCACCTCGTCGCGCGAATTCCGGTTTATAATCGGACCCTATGAAGTTCGGAGTCCCCATTCTCGCCTTCGGCATGCTTTCGTCCGCCCTCCTGCTCGGCTGCGGAGGGAGCACCGGCGAGGCGGCCACCGGTGGCGGCACGCCCGGCGGGCCGATGACCGCCGCCCAGGCCCTCGCCCAGCTCAACGAGGGCAACGCGCGCTACGTCCACCGACCGGCGACCGCACCCCACCCCACCCGACACGAGCGGGCCGAGACCGCCAACCACCAGGAGCCCTTCGCCCTCATCGTGGGTTGCGCCGACTCGCGCACCTCGCCGGAGATCGTGTTCGACCAGTCCCTTGGAGACCTCTTCGTGGTCCGCGTGGCCGGCAACGTGATTGACGACTTCGCGCTTGGAAGCATCGAGTACGCGGTCGAGCACTTGGGCACCCGCCTGATCGTCGTCATGGGGCACGAGCGCTGCGGCGCGGTCACCGCCGCCATGGAGGACGACGACGCGCCGGGCTACATCGGCTCGCTGGTCCGGGCGATCCGCCCTGCCGTCGAGGCCACCAAGGGCCACGAAGGCGACCCGCTGGAGAACGCGATCGTCGAGAACGCGGCGCGCGCGGCGGAGGACATCCGCAGCAAAGCCCACCTCACCGCCGACACGCAAGTCGTCACGGCCTACTACGACCTGGACACGGGCGTCGTGCGGTTCGACTAAGCGCCGTCGAAGCGGCCCATCGCTCGGAACTTCGCGTAGCGTTGCTCGCGGAGCGTCCGACCGTCGAGCCCGGTCAGGGCGTCGAGGTGCTCCTTCACCGCGTCCCGCACGGCATGGATGGCCTGCAGCGGGTCGCGGTGCGCACCGCCCTTGGGCTCGGGCACGATGGCGTCCACCAGGCCGAGTTCCAGGGCGCTTTCGGCCGTGAGCCGGAGCGCCGCCGCAGCCTGCGGACCCTTCTCGGGGTCGCGCCAAAGGATCGCCGCGCACCCCTCGGGCGGGATGACGCTGTAAATCGCGTGGTCCTGCATCAGCACGCGGTTACCCACCGCGATGCCGATCGCGCCGCCGCTGCCGCCTTCGCCGATGATCACCGACACCACGGGCACCTCGAGCTCGAACATCTTCATGGTCGAGGCGGCGATGGCTTCCGAAATACCCCGGCTCTCGCTTTCCACCCCTGGGTCGGCGGCGGGCGTGTCCACAAAGGTGATGATCGGCATGCCGAAGCGGCAGGCCATATCGAACAAGCGGATGGCTTTCCGGTAGCCCTCGGGCTTGGCCATGCCGAAGTTGCGGAACTGCCTTTCTTGGATGTTGCGACCCTTTTGGTGGCCTACAACCATCACCGGCCTATTGTTGAAAAATCCTGGACCCCCGACGATCGCATGGTCCGCACCATACCGCCGGTCCCCGTCGAGTTCGGTGAACTCGGTGATCAGGGCCGTCACATAGTCGAGCGTGTAGGGGCGTCGCTCGGCCCGGGCGACCAGCGTCTTTTCCCAAGGTCCCAAGCGGCTGTAGCGGACGTCAATGTAGCGGTCTCGCCGGGCCTTGACTTCGGCCAACCTGACGCCTAGTTCGTCTTGCTTGTCCTCGGGCGAGGTGGCGATGAGCGCTTCGATCTTGGCGATTGCCTCGTCCAATTCGATGAGGGGCTTTTCCCACTCTTTCCACGTTTTAGCCATTCAGGTGCCCTCCCAGCGACTTCACCAATCGCGTCAGCGTCGGCCGCATCTCTTTGCGCGGAACGATGCGGTCCACCATGCCGTGCTCCAGGCAGAACTCGGCGGTTTGGAAGTTGTCCGGCACCTTGCTCACGCCCGCCTGTTTGCTCACGCGCGCCCCCGCGAAGCCGACAAGCGCCTTCGGCTCGGCGAGAATCACGTCCACCACGCTGGCATAGCTCGCCAGCACACCCGCCATGGTCGGGTCGGTGAACACGCCGAGGGTCGGGATGCCGTGGTCGCGGCAACGCTGGACGGCGGCAACGGTCTTGGCCATCTGCATCAGCGAGAGCAGCCCCTCTTGCATCCGCGCGCCGCCCGAGGTGCAAAACAGCACGACCGGGCACGCGTGCTCCACGCCGCGCTCCAGCGTCCGCGCGATTTTCTCGCCCGCTACGGAGCCCATGGAGCCACCCATAAAGTCGAAATCGGCGACCGCTGTGGCCACCCTGCGGCCCCCCAACGCGGCGAGCCCGGACACGACGCTGTCGCCCGCGCCGGTCTTGGCCCTCGCCTTGGAGAGCTTGTCGGCGTACTCGGGAAAGCCCAGCGGGTCGCTCGACGCCAGCCCGGTGTCGGCCTCTTCGAACGAGCCGGGGTCGAACGTGAGCTCGATGCGTTTGGCCGCGCCCAGCCGGTGGTGGTGGCTGCAATTCGGGCACACGCCGAGCGCCTCGTCGAGTTCGCTCTTCAGCAGGATTTTTTTGCACCCGAGGCACTGGCAAAACGCCCCGTCGGCGCCCCGTCCTTCCGTCCGCATACGCCGGGAGCATACCTTGCGGACGAGCGAAGCAGAGCGGGCCCGGCCTTGCGGACCGAGCCCGGAATCTCTAAGCGGACCCGTTAGGACCCGCGACGTTGACCCGAAGGTCCATTCCTGCGGCCCCAGTTGCCTGAGACCTTGTTGAGGGAGCTACCGCAGGCCTGATCTGATACAGGTCCATAATACACCAACTTGCCGGGAAGTCACAAGTCCTATGAGCCAATTCACAATTCTTGGTCTCGATCTCGGCCCTTCCTCGATCGGATGGGCCCTCTTCAACGGAGGTGCCGACGGGGTGCCGACCGAACTGATCGATCTCGGCGTTAGGCACTTTGAAGAAGTTGCCGAACCCAAGACCGGCGTCTTGCTGAACAAGAAGCGCCGCACCAAGCGCGGTATGCGGAAGAACATTCGGCGAAGACGAGAGCGGCTCGATTCCCTTTTGGCAGCGATGCGCCAAGGTGGGCTCGCGCCAACGGGCCAACACCCGTTCGCAGAGTCCGGCGTCGATCCCTTGGCTGCCTACAGGACCCGGGCGCGGGCAGTCGAAGAGCCCGTGAGCCTAGAAGAACTGGGTCGCGCCATTTACCACTTGGCTCGGAGACGCGGGTTCCTCTCAAACCGCGGCACCAAGTTCGCCCGGATCGCCAACCTACAGGAAGTCGCCAATCTCCTGGCCGAGCAAGAGGGGGAACGAGAGTCGACCGAGCGCGGCAAGAAGCGCAACGCAGAAGAGGAGGAGAAGGCGAAGGAGGAGGGCGTGATCCTGAAGGAGATCACCGAGTTGCGAACCCAGTTGGACGGCAGGACACTCGGGCAGTACTTCCTCCAAGAACTGGAGGCTGGCCGTGGCGTGAGGGGCAGACACACGCATCGCGACATGTACGAGGACGAGTTCGAGCGCATTTGGTCGTGCCAGTCCAGCCACCATCCACAATTGACCCAAGAGCTGCGTGCCCGAATCTATCGGGCCATCTTCCACCAGCGACCACTCAAGGAGCAGCACGGATTCAAGGGCTTCTGCTCCATGGAGCCCCAACGGCTCCGAGCCCAGCGGAGTCAGCTGGTCGCACAGAGGTACAGGTACTGGCAGGACATCGTGAACCTGAAGGTGCGTGAGCCGGACGACGTTGAACACCGACCCCTCACCCGAGAAGAGCGGTTGAGCCTGGCACACTTCTTGGATGGGCGAGTCGAGGCCACGTGGGAGGCTGTTCGCAAGCACCTGCAACTTGCCAAAGGCACCGACTTCAACCTGAAGAAGTCCAAAGACCAGCTCCGCGGCAACTCTACCGCCGTCCGGCTTGCCGCGATCGCCACCGACTGGGGTTCGATGGACGAAGCGGCTCGCGAAAGGCTCGTGGAAACTTTGCTGACGATCAGCGACCGTGGCAAGCTCTACCTGACCATGAGGGAGAAGTTCGGTTACGATGTGGAGACCGCCTACCGATTAGCCAAGCTCGAACTCGAAGACGGCACCGCCGCTCTAAGCTCTCGTGCCATGCGCCGCATCCTGCAAGCGCTCGAACAAAGGCCCGAGACCGCGACGATGTACGAGGCACAACTTGCCGCTGGCTACACGATCCGCGAAGTGCAGCAGGCATTGCGCATCGAGCGGGCTCCCAATCGGCTGGAGATCACCAACCCCCGCGTGCGCAAGGGTTTGGCGCAACTCCGTAGGGTCATGAACGCCCTGATCGCAAAGTACGGACGGCCCGATATCGTCCGAATCGAACTCGCCCGCGACCTCAGCCTGAACGAGGATGAGAAAAGAGGCCTGGACAAGGCCAAGAAGCAACTGGAGCGCGAGAACGCCGAAGCCGATCGCTGGCTCAGGGACCAAGGCATTCAGAACCCTTCGCGCTCCGATCGGTTCTGGTACCGGCTCGCCAGGCAATGCGGGTGGGTCTGCCCCTACATNNCAGCCGATCCCCCAAGAACTCGCGAGCACGAGCCGCTTCCAGATCGAGCACATCGTGCCCTACTCCCGCTGTCTGGACGACTCGTTCAACAACCTCACGCTCTGCGAGTCGCAAACGAACCAGGAGAAGGGCGACCGTACACCCTGGGAAGCGTTCGGCCAAACCGCCGCGTGGGAGGACATGGAGGCTCGCGTCCAGCAGTGGAGAGGCATCGGAACGGGGAGGAAGAAGTCCCTATTCCTGCGACGGGAGGCCCCGCCAGAGGACCAAATGGTCGCACGGCAACTCAACGAAACGCGCTACATGTCCCGCAAGGCGATGGAGTTCCTCGAGCCGGTGGTCGGCAGGGTGGAAGTGACCAAGGGAGGCGCGACGGCGATGCTCCGCGAACACTGGGGTCTGTTCCACGCCCTCAACACCGAGGGCGAAAAGAACCGCGACGACCTGCGCCACCACGCGGTGGATGCAGTCGCCATCGCGTTCACGACGCGATCCGTGTTCATGAAGGCGACCGCGCACCGCAAGCGCCATGCGGACGGCAGGGTGGGCAAGATCACTCCGCTCTCGGCGGAGACCGTCCCTGCGGCGCCAGAGTGGCTTCACGACGCCCTGAAACAACGGTTGGCCTCAATGGTGGTCAGCCACGAAGCGACGCGCAAGATTCGAGACGCCTTTCACGAGGAAACGGCCTACGGCATGCGGGACCCGAATGCGAAAGTCTTCCACTACCGCAAGAACCTGGTCGACCTCACCGCTTCGGCCATCGCCGACATCGCAGATCACGGTCTGCGGCGAAGAGCAGAGGAGATCCTCAAGGCAACCAGCCTGCCTCCGAAAGAAGCGTTCAAGGAAGGGATTCCGATGGGCACGACGGTCGCCCGACGAGCGCGTCTCGTCAAGCCCATGCCTGGGGCCAAGCTGCTTGCAGTGCCCAACGACAACCCGACCAAGTTCTATCCTTTGGGGAACAACCACCACGTCGCCATCTTCGAGGACGAACGAGGCAAGCGAGTGGGAGTCTTCGTTTCCATGCTGGACGCAGCCCGGCGCCTGCGGCGCGTCAAGGCGAAACACCCTGTGGACACCAACCCGCCGAGTCCAGGATTGAGGTTCGTGATGTGGATCGCCGTCAACGACACTATCCTTCTGCCGGACGATGATGGTCCGGGCCTCTATCGGGTGGCGTCTCTCTGGTCAACAACAAACCAGATCTGCCTCTATGACTTGAAGAAGTCCAACTCCAGTGGTTCCGAAGGCCGATTGCTCAAAGGCCCGAACACGTTGCGTGCGGTCAAGGTCGAGGTGGACCCGATCGGCGGGGTACGGGAGGTTCCGGAGGGCAAGTTGTGAGCCTACGCGTGGTGTCGGTGGCGGGACCGGCCAGCGTCCACCGCTGGCGGGGATGCATGGTCATCGAGAAACCCGAGGACGCGGGAGGCAAGGTGCCCCTCGATGACATGGCCGTCCTCATCTTGGACGGTCCCGAGATCGCGCTCACTCACGACCTCATCTCTGAGTGCGCAGCCAAGAACATCGCCGTGGTCACGTCGGACTCGCGTCACCTCCCGAACGGCCTCCTGATGCCGCTTGCAGGTCACTCGAACCATACCGCCGTCCTGCGCCAACAGATGGAAGCCTCGCTGCCCTCCAAGAAACGCATCTGGCAGGCGATTGTCAAGCAGAAGATTGCGTCTCAGGCCGACTTGGTGCGCTCGGTTGGACAGGACGACGGCCCTCTTCGGGCTATGGCGGCCCGGGTGCGCAGCGGCGACCCCGACAACGTGGAGGCCACGGCAGCGGCGGTCGCGTTTGAACTCGTGTTCGGCTGGGCGTTTCTCCGGAACCGGGACGAACCCGGCCTCAATGCGATGCTGAACTACGGCTACGCCATCTTGCGTGCCGCAGTCGCCCGCGCAGTCGTCGGTGCGGGCTTGCATCCCGCACTGGGTGTCCACCATCGCAACCGCTCCAATCCGCTCTGCTTGGCCGACGACGCCATGGAGCCTCTGCGAACCATCGTAGACCGCGTGGTCTACGACATCGCCGATGGAGGGCCAACGGTGGATGACCTCGTGCCGCCCGTCAAGCGCCGGTTGATCGCCTGTCTCGGGTGGACGGTCGAGCAAGGGGGCGTCCGCGTGCCCCTGCTCGTCGGCCTCGAAAGGTATGCGGCTTCCCTTCGGCGCGCGCTATGCGAGGGAGCGCCGGTTGAGGTGATCGTCCCCATCTTCGATTCGACATGAGGATCAGCGGATTCCGACTCATGTGGTTGCTCGTGATGTTCGATCTGCCGGTGACGACGCGGACTCACCGGCGAAACTACAAGCGGTTCGTGGACGAATTGCTCGGGCAGGGCTTCTTCCGGATTCAGTTCAGCGTGTACGCCCGCCCTTGCGCCACCGAGGAAAACGCAGCCACGGAGTTCCAGCGCGTGACCTCGGCCCTTCCTCCAGCAGGCGAGGTCCGGATTCTCAAGTTCACGGACAAGCAGTGGGCGCGTATGGTCAACTTCCGCGCGCGCAAGCGACGGGCCATCGAAGAGGCGCCCGAGCAATTCACGTTCTTTGACCGGGGCTCGGACGACGAAGGTTGGGACGGGCCAGATCCTGGATTCCTGGAGGCGACTCAGGGCGAAGGTCCCCCGCCACCGCGCCCTCCCACAGAGCCCGAGCCGCCAAAGCCGCCCGATTCCGACGCCAAACGACGACCGAAGCTGGATCAGGCCGGGTTCGACTTCTTCGACTGACTGACGAAAAAACGCCGCCAGACGGGAGGAGCCCCAGCTCTGGCGGCGTCGTTTTGTACCCTGGTTTCCGGTTCGCGCCGGACTCCAGACAGTGTATCAGATCAGGCTCCGGGAGCTACCCCCAACTGGCCGGCTGCGTTGGCCATGGCGCTGCCGAGTGTATCAGATCAGGCTCCGGGAGCTACCCCCAACGCCTTTCGAGGGGGGCGAACGGTGTTTGGTAGTGTATCAGATCAGGCTCCGGGAGCTACCCCCAACAACAACAACGTTCTTCGCTGGGCAGGGGTGAGTGTATCAGATCAGGCTCCGGGAGCTACCCCCAACTCGCGACGGTCGGGTGGCCGCCGCGCCACGAGTGTATCAGATCAGGCTCCGNNGGCTCCGGGAGCTACCCCCAACAGGCGGGCGGCGCGATTTCCCGCGACGGTTAGTGTATCAGATCAGGCTCCGGGAGCTACCCCCAACTACGGGAGGCCGTTGCACACGCCGCGCTGGAGTGTATCAGATCAGGCTCCGGGAGCTACCCCCAACATCCAAGCATACGGCACCGGCGCGGCCCTCAGTGTATCAGATCAGGCTCCGGGAGCTACCCCCAACGGTCCCGGAGGACCACCACTTTTTCATAGCAGTGTATCAGATCAGGCTCCGG
>DDSP01000018.1 GCA_002343445.1 Chthonomonas sp. UBA2387 | reverse complement strand
GCGGCGGCAGCTCTTGGGGCAGCCCGACCGACCGTGGGCGTCGCAACTTCTCGTCGGCCGCGGCCCGCGCCGACGCCGCGTCCAAGGCCAAGCCCGCTCGCGAGATCCCGTCGCTCGACCCGGGCGACCGGGTGCTGCACGACTCGTTCGGCATGGGCACCGTCGTCGCCCTCGACGGGGTCGGCGACAAGCAGGTCGCCTCGATCGACTTCGGCAGCGAGGGCGTCAAGCGGCTGCTGCTGAGGTACGCGCCGGTGGAGAAGCTCTGACCGTCGGTCATGCAGTGGTGCGCGCCGATGGTCTCCTGGCTTCCGCCATCCAGGTTTTCGTAATACGATTTACGTATGGCCAGTGAGAAGCAGATCCAGGAGTGGGTCGACGAGGCTGAGGCGGGCTACGACGTCGACGAGCTGAAGCGTCGCGGGCGGGGTCGACCGGGCCGCGGGGCTGAGCCGATGCAGGTCGTAGCCGTCCGGCTCACTGCAGAGGAGTTGGCGGCCTTGGACGCCATCGCCGAGCGTGACCAAATTTCGCGCTCAGAGGCGATCCGTAGAGCGCTTGCTGACTTCGCTGCGTGAAGGTCCACGTCAGCGCGCTCAAGCACGGAGTATCGCGAGAGGACGCTGTCCAGGCGGCCGATTGGCCGCAATGGATCGAACCGCTCGAGGAGGATGACTGGCCGCATCGTGAATTGCGACTGGGCTTCGACACCCGGGCGCGATTGCTCGAGACAGTCGTCCTCGTGTTTGAGGGCGGCGACCAGATGGTCATCCACGCGATGCCAGCTCGGAAGCAGTACTGGGACCTTCTTCCCTGAGCCGCCGCCGGCCCCGCGCTAGCGGTCGCCTCGTGATCCCTTTAGCTTCCCCTCGCCGTGGCCTCCTGGGTGTTGCCGGTCGCGGCGATCGTCAGCGAATACGCCGCCGGCAGGCGGCCGGACGTGGGGACCCGCTTGTTGCTCGTGCAGCGCGCCATGCCGTCGCCCATGGTGCTGACCGCCCGGCACCTGACCTCCACGCCACCCACCTTGGCCTCAAAGGTCACCCGCACGCCGGCGAGGAGGTCGCCGGTGGTCGCATGCGAGAGCCTGGCCGAGAATCTCAGCTTGTCTCCGCGCCTGGCCCTGACCGCCACCGGGGTGACGACGAGCGCGGCCTTCGTCACGGTCGCGGTCCCGGTGGCGTAGGTGAAGGCGTAGTTCGCCGCCGCCGCGCCGCGGCACGAGGTCGCTCCGACATGGCTGCCCGCGTTCGTCATCGCGGTGACGCCGACGCTGCAATCGGGCCGTTGGGTGAGCACGCTCGCGGTCTGGCCGTTGCGGAATCCTGAGTACGACGGACTCGGCAGCCCCGGGGTGGTGCCCCAGATCGAGCTGGTCGGCCCGGCCGTCACGACGACGGGTGCGGGAGTCACGGTCACGTCACCCGCCGTGTACGTGACCCGGTAGTTGGGGTCCGAGACGCCCGAGCAGTTTGTCTTGTCGGCGTACGCCCCGACCGGCGTGGTCCGCTGCACGTCGGCGGTGCAGGTGAGCGGGCCGAGGTCGCCGACGCCGTCGCCGGCGACCAGCCCTTGCAACGTCGGCGTGACAGCGGGAGCACTGCCCATGGATTGCCAGGTAGGTAGGTCGGGATGCCCGCGCTCGAAATGCTCGGAACCGCCCGGCCGGGCAGAAATGGTGCTAAACGGAGCCCCGCTGGTCGAGCTTGTCGAGACCTCCGCAGGGAAGGCGCCGGGCCTACTCGGTGTCGGGCCAGTCCCAGCCCGGGTTGCGGGGGTCTCGACGCGGCGGTCGCGACCTCGTTCCTCGGTCGCGCGCCTTGCTCGACCTCTCTTCTAGCGGGCCTGACCTCGTTCCTCGGTCAGCCCCTAGAAGAGACCATGCTGCTGCATCGCGGTGTAGGGGTCGACCGGGTCGCCGCCGCCGGGGTGCACCTCGACGTGCAGGTGCGAACCGGTGACGTGGCCGGTGGCGCCCACGAGGCCGATGACCTCGCCGCGGGTCACGCGGTCGCCGACGGAGACCATGAAGGCGCTCTGGTGGCAGTACCACAGCTCGGTGCCGTCCTCGAGGCGAACCACGGTCTTGTTTCCGTAGGAGCCGTCGTAGGAGGCGGAGATCACCTCGCCGTTGGCGATCGCGTGGATCTGGTCACCGGTGTTGCCGTTGAAGTCGAGGCCGGTGTGGTAGCTCGACCAGAGGCCGTACTGGCCGAACCGCGCGGTCAGGATGACCGGCTCGAGAGGGTACTCCCACAGGTCTTGGGCGAGCACCTTGGAGTAGCCCTCGGCCTTGCCGGCGAGCTTCTTGATCGCCGAGGCGTGCTCGGCCGCGAGGCCCTCGGCGGCGTCCTTGAGCTGCTGGCCGGCGGCGTCGGACTGCGCATCGCGCTGCGAGTCGCGGGTGACGGTGTCCTTGCGGGCCGACACAGTGCCCTGGCCGCTGGCGCCGCCGAGCGCCGAGGCGGCACGGGTGATGCCGGAGTGGTCGGAGTCGGCGGCCGGGGCGACGTCGTTGACCGTCAGCACACCGCCGATCGAGACGGCCAGCGCCGCGATGCCCAGGAGCACGGGGGCAGACGGGAGTCGCTTCACCAGCGGGCCCCGGCCGCTGCCGCTGCCGTGCTTGGTCGCCCGGCGCTTGCCGGCCGTGGCCGGAGGCTCGGCGCGCAGCATCGGCAGCCGCTCGGTGGGTTCGGTCTCGAACGACGTGGTGTGGTCGACGGGCTCGAGCCCGTTGAGCACCCGCTCGATGGTGTCGGTGTCGAGCTGGGCGGCCTCGCGGACCGGCCCCGCCACCTCTACCTTCGGGTGATTTTCAAGCTCTTCGGTGTAGCCGAGCGGCCCGGCGGGCACTGTCGCCCTACGACGTCCGACATAGGAGCCGACAGAGGAGGAGACGGGCGACTCCAGCGGGCTGGGGGAGTCGACTGGTACGTCGGCGACCCGGCGGCCAGCAGGCCGAGGGGTCGTTGAGCATGCCTCGAGAAGTTGAGGCTCAGCTCGGTGACCAGGCACGAGTCAGGGTCCCCCCAGGCCGACGACAGGAACAGCGCGCTCGACCATAGCGGAAGCCCTAGGGCCACCGAAATCGGTGTCGGCGCTTTCTGGGAATGAGGGGTCCACCTCATCGTTGCCCGCTGGACATCTCCGCGTCCCGGTTTCGTCACGACCTGGGCGAACACGTCCAGACCGGTGACTGGCAGCGGCGCGTGCTGCCGTGTTCTGGGTCACGTCGCCCTCCCGCCCCTCGTATCGGCCCGATGGCCGGGACTAAGGTGCCCGGGGGCGGCGTCTTGAAACGCCTCGCCCGGCTCGAACCTTCGTAGCCACCGTCGAACCCACCGTCGAACCCTGCGGACAAGGACATTCCCTCGTGGACCTGATGGAGTACCAGGCGAAGGAGCTCTTCGCCAAGCACGGAGTCACGACCACCCTCGGCACCGTGGTCACCACCCCCGAGGAGGCGAGGGCCGCCGCCGAGGAGTACGGCTTCTGCGTGGTCAAGGCCCAGGTCAAGGCCGGTGGCCGCGGCAAGGCCGGCGGCGTCAAGCTGGCCCGGACGCCCGACGAGGCGTTCGAGCACGCCTCGAACATCCTCGGGATGGAGATCAAGGGGCTCACCGTCAACCGGGTCCTGATCACGCCGGCCACCCCGCCGGTCGAGGAGTACTACTTCTCCTTCCTGCTCGACCGCTCCAACCGGCAGTACCTCTGCATCGCCTCGGTCGAGGGCGGAGTCGAGATCGAGGAGGTCGCCAAGACCAACCCCGACGCCGTCAAGCAGATCCCGATCAACCCCGGCTCCGGTGTCGACACCGACAAGGCCCGCGAGATCGCCACCGAGGCGAAGTTCCCCGAGGCCGTCTTCGAGCAGGCCGTCACCATGATCGAGGCGCTCTACAAGGTCTTCACCGACGAGGACGCGACGCTGGTCGAGGTCAACCCGCTGGCCCGTCTCGCGGGCGACAAGCTCGAGGCGCTCGACGGCAAGGTCTCGCTCGACGACAACGCCTCCGAGGTCCGCCACCCCGACCACGAGCAGTTCGAGATCAAGGACGAGACCGACCCGCTCGAGGCGAAGGCCAAGGAGAAGGGGCTCAACTACGTCAAGCTCGACGGCGAGGTCGGCATCATCGGCAACGGCGCGGGCTTGGTCATGTGCTCGTTGGACGAGGTCAATGCCGCAGGTGGCAAGCCCGCCAACTTCCTCGACGTGGGTGGCGGGGCTCAAGCCGAGCGCGTGCACCAGTGCGTCGAACTGATCCTGATGGACCCGAATGTCAAAGGTCTGCTGATCAACATCTTCGGCGGCATCACGCGCGCGGACGAAGTCGCCAAGGGCCTGCTGACCGCATTCGAGACTGTGGACCCCAACCTGCCGGTCGTGGCGAGAATCGAGGGGACGGCCGCCGAGGAAGGCAAAGCGATGCTCGAGGGCTCCCGGATCGTGCCGGCTGGAAGCATGCGCGAGGCTGCGGCGAAGATCGTCGAACTCGCCTACGCCTGACGACTCGGCTACTTGTTGCCCTTGGCACCAAGCTGCGCACGGTCGTAGGCTATGAAGCAGGGGAGATGCTGGCCCTTAGTGCGCCGGGGGGTTCCGTTGAGGAATGGGCGAAGCGGCGCGGATGATCCGGTTACCGCCCACGACGGTCCCGACTCCGACCATGGGGGAGACCCTAACGCTGCTCACTCTCGCCCCCTGGAGGAAGGCCTGCCATTCCGCGACCGTTCGAAAGCCGTAGAACTCGTGATTGCTGGCCAGATTGTCGCTGTACCCCTTGCCAAGTTTTGCCGCGAATGCCTGGAAATTCTCGCCTGGACTGGGCAACGGCATGCCCTGTGTCATCGCTGCCCGCAGTGCGGCGCCAACTGTGGCCGCCTGGACATTCTGCCTTTCCAACTCGAGCGCAATCGCCTCGGCAAAGCGTGCGGAGCCGATCGCCCGCCGATCGCTCTGGGCACGAGTCGGACCAAACGTGAACGCCAACGCATCGGTGTAGGGCTTGGGACGCGCCAACTTATCGAACTTCGGCGGACGGTCGGGCTGGATCTCGACGAAATCCAGATCCCGCAATGAGTCGCCGGGTTGGCTGGGAAGGTCTACCCTAACCGTCTTCCCGCCCTCGGTCAGCACCACGGAGGCTGAGCAGAACACCAAGAACGACTTGGACTCCAGCAAATAGTCTCCGAGCTCGGGAGCGATGCTTGTGGTGGCGAGAATCGCTCGGATCTTCTCCACGGTCTCTTTGTCCCGCACGATGCGCTCCTTCGGTCCTGCGAGCTCCACGATTGCTCCCACAGATGCATTCAGCTCGTCCACGTCCGCTAGATTGAACAGGTTCCGGGATCGCACGAAGGTGAACTCGTCGCTCTGCCGGACCACGTAACCGTTCGCCTCAGCCTCCTGGCGGAGTTCGTCGCCTGCCAACCGAAGAAGACGCTGTTCATACTCGGTGGCCGGTTCGTGGGTGGCGAGAATGACCATAGGGTGCGCGCCGCCAACGGGCTGCGCACCGAACAACGTCAGGCCAAGAGACAGACTCGTGAAGCTAACCACTTCCCCCCTCGCCTGGGTCCTGGTCCAGACTCTCGTCAACAAAGAAGAAATAGGCTGTGCGATCGTTCCTATAGCGGCTGAACGGGCCCTGCACAGGATTCACCGACACCCATTTCTCCTGTCCTCCATTGGTTGTGATCCGTAGTTTGTAGAATCTGGCGGTGTTTGCTGGCAAGATTCCGGAGCCTGCAGTCCCTGACCACGTATCGCTAGTCACAAAAAGGGCTGCAAAGTAGGAATTCCATGGTGGAAGGGCGCTTTGCGACCCTTCGCTTTCAATTTGGTACCCATGCGAGTGCGACTCCACGCTGTATGGCACCGGGTAGAACGTCTGGTCCGTAACCGTGCGCTTTCCGAAGAACTCGTTGGTCTCCGGGAATGTGTACGTATCAGCCGGAGCTGTGGACCAATCCGCAAGCGCCACCAGCCCGAGTGTGATCCCGATCAAGATCGTTCCCATAACAGGCACCTTACCGTGCTGGATCAGCCCCTTTCAAGGTCATCTGCACAGTTCGCGGCGACTTTTCGCGAGGGGCCTAAGAGCCCCAGAGTTGCCGCTCCTGCTCGGATTCCGGCCCATGGGCCGGCTGCACCTTGCGGGCGAGGACCCTAAGAGCAGGCGGGATACGTGGAAGAACGGTGGTTCACTCCGTCTGCCTAGGTTCGGCCCCGGCGACTTTCTTGAGCGCCTGGATCGTCGACCACGCCCACGCGGCATCGGCCACGTTGCTCAGCTTCTCGGGGTTCTTCATCGGGTCGTTGGCTTTCAGCCAACGATCCACCGACCAAAGGGCTGCGCGAACATCCCGCTGCGAGCGGGCCGCCAAACACGCGACGATCAGGTGGGGGAACTTGTCGTCGGGCGCATCGAACCAGTTGGGGTCGCTCTTGACCAGGTAGTGCCAAGCCGCTGCGAACCGGTCTTGCTTCTTGTTGTCGAAACGCACGGCTTCGCCCACGAACAGCTCGGGGAAGACCTGCGCCAGCAAGTCGGGGTACCAGGCCAACGTGGGCTTCACGGCCAAGTCGCTGAATCGCCATGCCTGAGTCCCAGAATCCCAAAGCGCGCCGATCCCGCGCGCCAAACGGGTCAGGTCGGACTGGTATAGGCTGGCGCGGCTGTCACCCCGCTCCTTGAGATACGCCGTCATCGCCGCCAGGGCCGCGTAAACCTCGCAGTTGTCCATCAACAAGGCGTCGAGAATGTGCGGTAGGCCCGTTTCCGGGTTCTTGGAGCCTTCTTGATGGCTTTTCACCAACGATGCCGAACCGACGTCGCCAGCGTTCTTCACCTGGCTTCGCACGTTGCTGCGCCACACGGTGTGGATGAGCGTGGACTGCCGATCCCACCAGCCGTGGTCGCCTGTCTTCTGGACGTAGAGGACGGCCAGATGCACCATGCTGGACGCGTAGGAGTCGTGGCTGTCCGGCGCCTTCTTGTTCGTCAGGCCCTCGTCCAGCAGGTCGAAGACGATGTCGCGCGCCCCGTCGGACCGCTCCAGGTTGCGTAGATACGCATCCAGGTGTCCTTTGACGATCTGGGGCGCCTCGTTCACCCATTCGCGCAGGGCGATGTTGGCGAAGTACCAATGGATGCCTTTCTCGTGACCCATGCGCACCGCGCCCTGATACTGCCCGCTGGTGACCACCAGTGGCTGCAGGATCGCCTTGGGTTCCAGGGCCGGCATCTCGGCGAGAGCCCGCCTGAGTTCGCCCCGCTCGACTTGGGCGGCAGCGGGTGGACACACCACCAACCCCGCTAGCAGGGTCCACAGATGAGCGGTCAGGCGTCGGCGCATGCTCTCACTCTATCCCATTGCGCGGCATCGAGCGCCGCTGGGCGAACATCCGGAGCCAAACCGAGCGATTCCAACCAGCCGAGGACCTGCAGCCTCGGACGCCCGAGACCGGTCGCCAAGTTGTTGGCCAGCGTCTTGCGGGGCTGGGCGAATCCGACCCGAAGCAAGGGCTTCAATCCGGGATGGGGCTGAACGGGCAGCGGCTCGAACAACAGGACCATGCTGTCCACCTTGGGCGGTGGCCAGAACGCCCCGCCGGGTGCGTCGGCGATCTTGCGGATCGCGAACCGCGATTGGAGGTCCACGCTCAGCGCACCCCGCTTGCGGTCTCCCGGAGAGGCGAGCACCTTGTCGGCCACTTCGCGTTGCATCATGAGGATCTGACGAGCGAAGAGGCCCGTCATGTCGGCGAACCGCACCAGCAGCGGGCCGGTGATGTTGTACGGCATGTTCGACACCAGCACCCGCGGCGCGGGCAGTCCTTCGGCCAAGGACGGCAGATCAACCTTCAAAGCGTCGCCCCAAACCACCTCCGCCTCGGGCGCAGAGGCCGCCAGCACCGGGCGGAGCCGCTCGTCGAACTCCACGGCAGTCGTGCGGCGCGACTGGCTCAACGGACGCGTCAGCACTCCCGGACCCGGGCCGACCTCCAGCACGGAGGCTTCGGGAGGGCAGGCGGCAAGGATGGCTTCGACAACCGCCTGCGAGGTGAGGAAGTGCTGGCCGTGCCGTTTCGATGCGTGCAATCCGTGCTCGTCGAGCAACGCACGCAGAACGGCGACGTCGGTCAGGTTCAATCTTTGGGCTTCAGGATGTGGACCTTCACCGACTTCCGGCCGAAGTTGAGCGCTTCCCGACGGGTCGCGTAGCACAGGTCGATCTTGTTGCCCTTGATCGCACTGCCCTTGTCGGCGGCGATGGCCAACCCGTAGCCCTCGACGTACACCAACGTGCCGAGCGGAATGACTCTCGGATCGACGGCGACGACCCCATAGGCGGCCTTCATGCCCGTGGCGGTTCGGCCCGTGGCTCCCCGTCCAATGGTGGCGGGGCTGGGATCGTAGGCGGTCGCCGTCATGGTGAGGACTTTGGACCTGGTGAAGGCGCCTCGGCTCTGGGCGTAGCCCTCGCGACCGACGAGAAAGACCTCGTGGACGGGCTCGATGCGCTCCTCGTACATGAGCGTCTTGGAGACCTCTTTGCCTCCCTTTTTGACGATCACGTAGTCTCGGATGATCTGCCCGGGTTTGCCTTCCTGCGACCGGAGGGTTCGACCCGCTCCAACCCGGCGGCTGAGTTCAAAATGCGTTTCGTACGGAATCGAGGTGACCTCGGTCCGAACGGTTTCGGTGGATTCGACTTTAGACGTCTGACCGGAGGCCAGACCCGACATCGCCATCAGGAACCCCATCATGGCGGCCAGTTTTTGTACAGTGCGCATTGAGCACCTCCTCTTGCGTCTGTGGCGGACTGTACCTGATTCCGCCAACCCCCTCTGTTTCGGCAGATCGGGCCAAGGACCTCAGGGGATTCGCGAGATCGCGTCAAACTGGAGCCAGCCGGAGGCAACTTTCCGGTTCTGTTCGGCGTTCTAACGTATCACCTGCGCCGCCGTACGCAGTGCGCTCTCCGCCGCATGATCATGGTGCCCAGATCCACCGCGCACGACGAATCCGAGATCGCGCTCGGTCCCATTCCGGACTCGACGGTGCGGAACGTGCTCAAGGCGTTGCTCCTCAACAGCAACGACGGTGTGGCGGTGACCGACGCGACGTTGGGCATGCTGGCCTGCAACGGCATGTTCGGCCACTACTTCGCCATGGACTATCGTTGGGCGGTCGCCGCACCTCCCGAGGAAGTCAGCGAACACGTCGCCACGCTGGTCGAAGACTACGAGGCGTTTCGCGACCGGGTCATGCGCATCAACGCGCATCCCGAGAACACTTACGAAGACCGGCTCGAGCTCAACGCGCCATACCGCCGCGTTCTTTCTCGGCGCTCCGCGCCCTTCCGAGACCAAGACGGCCGCATCGCGGGGCGCATCTGGACCTTTCGCGACATCACCGACTTGGTCAGGAGGCAGCGGTTCCGCGAACTCATCCACGAAGTCAGTCTCTTCAACGACCCCGACCCAGCCAACGTGTGCAAGTTCATCGTCGAGACGCTGGCTGCGCATTACGAATCCGGGGCCGTGTTGGGTCTGGTCCGAGGCGACCGGCTGCTCTTTCGCAGTCATGCCGGGCTTCCGGAGGACTACTGTCCGGCAAACCAGTTGGCCCTGAGTCAAGCGTACGACCGGGTGCCGCTCGCAACCCGTCAGCCGTTCATCGTGGAAGACGCGCGCGAAGCGGGCGAGTTCTGGAGCAACGTGCCTGCGCGGCACGGACTGACCCGTTATCTGGGCACGTGCGTTTTCGATCGGGAGAACGAGGCCGTTGGCACGCTCAGCATCCTGGATGGGCGCACCGACGAGGCGCACGACGGCATCGACGTCGAGTTTCTGACCACGCTGGCGATGCGGCTGTCGGTCGAACTGCAACGGGAAACCGCCCTCGAGGAGAAGGTTCAGGGTCAACAGGTGCTGATCGCACAGAAAGAGCGGGAAATCGAGACGACGACGCAGACGTTGGAGGCGATGAACGCGGTCTTCCGCGCCGTCGCTGGTCACGGCGGCATCGAGTCCATCGTGTTGGACTTGACCCAGGCGTACCGGGGCGTGCTCGGCTACGACGCGCACGTTGTCGCGCTGCGACGCTCGGATGGCCGTTGGCTAGCCGCCACCACCCACGCCGATCGCCGGTTCGAAGCCGAACCCATCCCGTCTCCCGTGATCGTCTCCGAGTTGGAGTTCTGGTCAGCCTATGGACACGGGGGCGCCGAGGGCCACGACCTGGTTCACGTGGGGCCCTGCTCCAGTACGTTGGCTTCGCGCATGGGCACCCCTTACGTCACGAAGGTGGGGGTCTACGACGAGGGCCATCCCATCGGGTTCGCCCTGTTCGGTGTGGAGTCCGCTCGCGACTGGAACGATCCGCACTTTCGGCAGCACCTGGAGGCGATCACCGAACAACTCGTGGTCTTGTGCAACTGGGCGCACCTGGAGGAACGCCTCCGCGAAGCCAGCATGGAACTGGAGGAGACGCAGAAGCGGTTGGTGCAGAGCGAGAAGCTCAGCGCCGTCGGAACCCTGGCGGCCAGCATCGCCCACGACATCCGAAACATCGTGGCGAGTCTGCAACTCGAGATCAGTCTGGGCCAAAGCGATCCGTCCACGGCCCTCGTCGAGGTCAAGCGCCAGCTTCAGCGGTTTGCCGTCCTCTCGCATCACCTGCTCAGTTTCACCAAGCCCAAGCTGACCACCCGCACCAAGGTCGACCTGAAGGAACTCGTGGACAACGTCCTGGGTCTCACCGAGACGCAAGCCAAGCGTTTCGGGGTCGACGTGAAGGTGGATATCCGCCCGCGAAGGTCAAAAGTCCATGCCGATCCGGATCAGTGCGAACATTTGTTCATGAACCTCATTCTAAATGCACTGCAAGCGATGGAGCACCGGGGTGGAGAGCTTTCCATTCGGACCATCGCCCACGGCAAGTCGCTGGTGGTCGAGGTCAGCGACACTGGTCCGGGAATCCCACCGGATCGGGTGGACAAGTTGTTCGAGCCGTTCTACAGCACCCGCAAGGGGGGCTTTGGACTGGGCTTGTTCAGCTGCAAACGCATTGCCGACGAACACGGCTGGAGAATCGAGTTCTCGAGCCAGGTGGGCAAAGGGACGACCGTCCAGATATGGACTGCTGCATGACATCGAGAAGAGCTGTTGGATGAAAGGACTCATGATTGACCGATTGCTGATCGTTGACGACGACAAGTTTCTGCAGGAGAACCTGCGCAAACTGTTCGAGAAAGAGGGATTCGAGGTTGAAACCGCCACCTCTGGCGAGGACGGCATGTCGCTCATGGAGCAACGGGCCTTCGACCTCCTCATCCTCGATCTCGGTTTGCCCGGGGATGACGGCATCGTGACGTGCAAACGCGTCCGCAAGCGCTGGAACTTTCCGGTGCTGATGCTCACCGCGCGATCCGAACTCGTGGACAAGATCACGGGCTTCGAAGTCGGTGCGGACGATTATCTCACCAAGCCCTTCGACCCGACCGAACTGGTGGCCCGCGTGCGCGCCCATCTGCGCCGCGCCAACCAGTATAAGAAGAAGGACACGGATTCGGGGGCGTTCGGACGCCTCGAGATCGACTTCGAGCGACGCGACGCCTATGTGGACGGCAAGGCGGTCAACCTGACCAACCGCGAGTTCGAATTGCTGGCATTCCTCGCCCGCAACCCCGACCGCGCCGTCAGCCGGGGCGCACTGTTCAAGAGCGTCTGGGGCTACGACATGGACTTCAACAGCAACTCGCTGGACGTCTACATCTATCGCATCCGCAAGAAGATCGAGAAGGACCCCAACGATCCGCTGTTCTTGCAGACCATGCGGGGCTACGGTTACAAGCTCGTGGCCGTCGAGGACTGATCCGGTGTTGCGCTCCGGTCGCGTGCGCGTCTAAATGTGTGTGAGGTACGTCGCCGCGCTCGGAGCGCTCCTATTCGCCAGCATGGGGTTTGCCCAGTTGAGGACTGGGCTTGACGCCACGGTCAGTTTTTCGACCTATCAAGAGGGGCAGAACTCGCGCATCACGCGCGAGAGCCAGATCATCCTGCAGACCGAGGGCGACTTTCAGCGGTACTGGACCCAACTCACCGGTCGCCCGGCCCACGAGGCGCCCCGTGACGTGGATTGGAACACCCATCACCTGATCGCGATTCATCTGGGCCTTCGGCAGACCGGCGGCTACCGCGTGAGCGTACGCTCGATCAACCGCGTCCACGCCAACGACCTCCTCGTCACGTGGGTGGAGCACCAGCCGGCTCGCGACGCCATGGTCGCTCAAGTGCAAACCAGTCCCTTCGTCCTCATCCGCGTTCCCCGAACGGCAGGGGTTTACCGGTTCTCCAAGGAACTCGCGAACGCAACGTCCGGGACGATCGGAGGCGCGCCGGGTTCGGTGACCACGCTGCCGAGCGGGGTGAAGATCTATCACGGCCAAGCGCCGCCCACGCCGCCTGTGATCGTGGTCATCGTCGAGCGCATTCCTTACTCGACGTTCTACAGCGGCTGGACCACCAGCACGAACGTGCTCGGTGTCAACGTAATCACCTCGGATGTCGAGTACAGCCGTTTCTGGTCGCAGGCGAGCGGGGTTCAGGCCTCGGGTTCGCCTGGAGTGGATTGGTCGCGCGAGCGACTCGTCGCGATTGCGCCCGGAGTCGGCCGCGCCCCGGTCAGCATCACGACCGCAGGGCGCACCGAGACGGGCGAAGTGATCGTCCGTTACCGGGATTCGGCCGGGTCGGGTCCTCAGATGGCCACGCCCCTGACCATCCTGCGCATTCCCGCGGGCGGCAAGCTGCGCGTCGAACCGGAAGCCCGTATCGTGCGCGGCTCGTCTTAGCCTGTCACGGGAGCGTGATGCCTCGCTCTTCCACGAGGTCGCGCAACATGCGGCGGCCTCGGTGGATGCGCGAGCGCACCGTGCCAATCGTGGTGCCTTGGGCGTCGGCGATCTCGGCGTAGCTCAGGCCCAGCAGATCGCAGAGGCGGATGGCCTCGCGATAGGCCTCGGGCAGTTCGTAAAGCGCTTGGATCAGTTCGGACGCCGACTCGTCGCGCATCGCTTCCGCCTCGGGGTTCGGGCGCGGATCGGGGATGGGGAGTTCGTGCGTCTCGCCATCCGAGGGCGACACCAGGGCGTTGAGCGAATCGGCGCGCCGGGCCGGGTTCTCGCGCCGCCGAAGGTCGAGATAGGCACGCTGCATGATCCTCAGCAGCCAGTTCAGAAACGGCTTGTCGGGCAGATAGCCCTCGTACCCGCGCCAGGCCTTCAGCATCGTGGTCTGCACGAGGTCTTCCGCCTCGACCGGGTTGCGCGTGAGCTGAAGGGCCATCGCATAGGCTCGCCTACGAGTGGACGTGACGTTGCGCTCGAACTCGTTGCGGACGGAATCGGACCGGAAGGAAGGGACGGCTGCGGACATGATATATCATTATACACTGATATGTTGCAAAGAGTTCCTTTCTTTTGCGTGATGAGTCCGTCGGCCTGGAGCGGACGTCCCCTATAATGGAAACGACCATGCGCAAACCCAAGCGGCGCAACGATCCCCGGCTGGCCCAGTGGGTTGCCCTGATCGTCGTCGCTCTCCTGGCCGTGGGCTTGGTGGGCGCGGGCAAGGTGGCCACGATGCGGTCGCCGTCGGCGATGTTCGAGGCCATCAATCGCGGCGATGCCGGCGCCGTGCGCTGGCTCTTGGCCATTGGCGCAGACCCCAACAAGGCCTCCTACGATGGGCTGACCCCCCTTGAGCTTTCGGTCGCTCGGGGCCGGACCGAAATCGCGCAGATGCTGATTGACCGTGGCGCGCAAGTCAACACGGCCGAAGGCGTCACCTCGGCCCTCCATCGTGCCACCCTGTTGGGCCGGGCCGACGAGATCGAACTCTTGCTGGCCAAGGGAGCCCTCATCGAGGCGCTGGACGAGCAAGGCAACACGGCGCTCCACTTGGCTTCGCGGGGCCAAAGCGGCGCACCCTCGGAAGCCCTGATCAAGGCGGGTGCGAACATCGAAGCCGTCTCCGGGTCGGGGCAGAGGCCGTTGCACTTGGCGTGTATCCGCAACTCGGAAGAGGTTGCCCGCCAGCTGGTGGCCCACGGGGCCGATTTGGAGGCAGGGGACGAAGAGGGTCGCACGCCCTTGCACCATGCGGTGATGTCGGGTGCGATCGCGGCGGGNNGGTCGCGTACTGCTGGAAGCCGGTGCCGATCCCAACGCGCGTTCCCAGCGTGGCACCCGTCCGCTCGACATCGCGATGATGGGCAACAGCGCTTTGGCCGTTGACCTTCTCCGTCACGGCGCCGAGTTGCCACCGCCCGACCGGCAGGGCTACACGGCCCTCCACTATGCGGCGGCGAGCATCTGGGACGAGGGAGCCATCCGCGAGATCGCCAAGCAGATCGCCCCGAACGTACGCAGCCAACGCGGTGAAACGCCGCTCCACGTGGCCGCGGCGAACGGCAACCGCAACGCCATCCGCGCACTCTTGGAGGTTGGCGCGGACCCCGACGTCGTCAACGCCGACGGCGACACGCCCCTGCATATCCTTGCGGGGATGGTGTTGCCCGTGACCGCTGAAATCCTCATCCAAGGCGGCGCGAACATCGACGCTCGCGACCGACGAGGGCAGACGATTAGGGACATCGTCGAGGGCATCGTCGAGGACGTGCCACCCACACCAGGCCCGCTGCGACGAGGCCCGGTTCAGTTCCAATCGAACATCGAGGAACGCAAGGGTCAGTTCATGGGCATGCTGGAGCGGACGATGCGGCAACGCCGCTGACCAAGCGCAGCGCCACCTCCGAGCAGAAGTGCCGCCCTTCCGGGGTCAGCCTCAGCCTTTCGCCGCGCGCGAGCCAGCCCAGAGACTCGACCCCAGCCACGGCTCGCGGGTCGAGGTCCAGCCCGTCGGGGTCGAGCCCCTCGGTCAGACGCAGCCCCAGCATGACCCTCTCCAAGCGAAGCGCTTCGGCGTCGAGCGACTCGGATTCGAACACCGTGGTTTGGCCACTCTCGATGGCAGCGCAGAAGCGTTCGGGGTGCTTGAGGTGGGTGAACCGGGTGCGCGGGGCGTGCCAAGGCGAGCCTGGCTCGTCGGCCAAGCAACCCACGGCACCCGGGCCGTAGGCGGCGTACTCCTCGCATCGCCAATAGGCCAGGTTGTGGGCGCATTCGCGGCCCGGTCGGGCGAAGTTGCTGATCTCGTAGCACGCCATTCCGGCTTCGCCCGTCCGCTCGACGGCCAGATCGTACATCTCGGTTTGCACATCGTCCTCCGGCAAGATCAGCGTGCCGCGAAGGTGCTCTTTGTAGAATGCTGTGTTCGGCTCGAGGGTCAGGCAGTAGAGGCTGAGGTGCTCGGTGCCCATGGCCAAGGCGCGATCGAGGTTGTCGCGCCATCCGCGCAGGGTCTGCCCCGGAAGAGCGAACATCAGATCGAGGTTGACGTTCTCGAACCCGGCCGAGCGAGCCGCGGCGACGGCGCGTTCGATCTCTCCGTGCCGATGCACGCGGCCCAGCCGAACCAAGTCGTCGTCGAGAAAGCTCTGCGCACCCAGGCTGATGCGATTGAAGCCACCCTCGCGCATGGCGGCGAACTTCTTGGCATCCACGGTGCCCGGGTTGGCTTCGGACGTGATCTCCGCTCCTTCGACCGGTGGATGCACCTCGAAAACCGCCTCCAACATCTCCACCAAGAGCTCAACGGGGACGAACGTGGGCGTGCCGCCTCCGAAGAAGACGGTCTTGGCAGGGCGGCCCCGGCTCGGCGAATCAAGGATCTGGCGGATGGTGGCGCGGCACGTTCGCTCGATCACCTCGCCGGTCATGGCATAGCTGTTGAAATCGCAATAGCCACACTTCGACGGGCAAAAAGGACTGTGGACATAGACGGCCAAAGCGTCTCGGGGTAGCAATCGCCCTTCGCCGTTGAGTTTCATAATAGGAAGTTTGCCCACTTTCTACGACATTTTGGGCGTCGAGCAGAGCGCCGAGCCGGTCCAGCTGAAAAAGGCATACCGGCGTATGGCGCGGCGGTACCACCCCGACGTCAACCCGAACCCCGACAGCCACGAACAAATGGCGCGGATCAACGAGGCGTTCAGCACGTTGATCGATCCGACGTCGCGGATGGAATACGACGCCACGCTGGGTGCGGGGTTCTTCGCCGGACAGGCTGTCGCCGAACGCGAAGAGGCGCCCATCCCCGTCTACGTCCGGCTGAGCCACCGGCTCCGGGCCCATCGCACCCCGATCTACTCGCTCTCGTTCACCAACGACATGGCGCAGTTGGTCAGCAGCAGTTTCGACAACGAGATCGTGTGGTGGGACTTGAGCCATCCAGGAATCCAGCGCCGGAAGAGGTTGGAAGGCGGCGTGGTTTCGGCGGTGCGCTCGTTCCCCGATGGGCGCGTGGTCGCCGCTGGCGCGACGGATTCGATGGTCGCCGTTTGGGAAGTGCAGGGCGAGTCGGTCAACGTTTGGCGCGACGCCGACCTGCAATGGGTCTCGTGCCTCGCGATCTCGGCGGATGGCCGTGCCGTGGCCACAGGCTCCGCCAAGCGACGCATCCGCGTCAACGAGACTGTTTCGGGGTTGACCGTCTTCTCGTCGCAGAAGCACGAGCAATCGGTGACGGCCGTCGCTTGGTCTTCCGACGGCCGCTATCTGGCGTCGGGCTCGGCGGATGCCACCGTGAAGCTGTACCACGGAGCGAACGGCACGATGCTCCACACGTTCAAGGAGATCCGCTCGACGGTGACGGCGTTGGCGTTCAGCCCGGACGGAAGGTTTCTGGCGGTCGCCGCCGTGGACCTCTCGATCCGCATCTTCGACGTGCGAGCGCAGGTGCTGCACAAGGTCATCTGGGGTCACGCGCGGCCCATCGAGTCCTTGGCGTTCCATCCGAACGGCTGGCTCTTGGCCTCGGCCTCCCGCGATGGCATCGTCGGGCTGTGGAACGCGACCCAAGGCATCGAACACCTGAAGTTCAAGGTGAGCGACCTGCCCGTGGCGTCGGTTGTGTTCAGCCCGGATGGGCGGCGGCTGGCCTCGGCGGGCATGGACCGCATCGTCCGCGTGTGGGACGTGTTCCTGGGTGGACGACCCGACGCCTAAGCGTCAGGTCGCCTTCTTCTCGTTCTCCAAGATCGCCTCGAGTTCCAGCGGGTGCTCGCGGCGCATCTCCTCTTCCGACAAGGTTCCCGTCAGCCACAGGCGGGTCATGGGGAAGTTGTGCGGGTTGAGGTTGGTGTTGTACATGTGCCACGTCAGGATGGCTAGGAACGCCAGCACGGCCTCGTAGGAGTGGGCGATGTACGCCGCAGGGATCGCAACACTGGGCAGGAATCCGCCAAAGAACACGGGGAACCACAGGATGAGACCGGTTACGCCCATGAGCGGGATGCCCCAGTACTCGGCCAGATAGTCGAGCTTCGAACGGAAGCTGTACCGCCCGTACTTCGGCTCCTCCTCCGTCTTGCCCAGGTAGTACTTGGTCAACTGGATGAAGTCGAGCACGTCCTTCTTGTTCGGCCACATGGTCCAGGACGAGAACTTGAACCCGGCGTTCTTCCACTTCCAGAGCAAGTGGGCGACGTGGACGGTGAACACCAGGATCATGGCGACGCCCGCCACGCGGTGGATCCAGCGGCCGACCTCCATGCCTCCGATGGCCATGTAGAGGTTGCGCAGGAAGTCGCTCTCCGATTGCCGCACGGGCATGCCGGTCAGCACGAGGAGTCCGAAGCTGATGGCCATGACGGCGTGCTGGATGCGTTGGAAGACGGTCAGTCGCAAGAACTTGCGGCCCGCTTCGGGTTCGGGCTTCTTGCCCCGCTGTTCGATCTTGAAGATCGTGACCGCTAGGAGCAAGAGGCCGACGCCGATGCCGCTGGAGATGAGGGGGCCAGGCAGGTTGAGCGTGGCTTGGAAGATGGCCGCGACGATCGCGAGGAAGCCGAGGCCCAAGATGAACGCGACGGATCGCCCGCAACGCGGGGGCTCGGGGCCGATGATCGCCCGCCGCAAGTCGAGGCCGACGCCGACCATCAGGAACACCGCCATGCTGAAAACCAGCACGCGGAAGAACAGCAGGATCGCGCCGAGCAAGGGCTCGCGGCTGATCGTGATATCCATGTGGCTCGCGCCTGAGACCGCGAAGTTCTGGCCCGCGCCAACGTGGCACCCTGCTTGAGAACACGTCTTGGTCAGGTTGTCCTTGTGAACCGTGCTCTTCGGGTCGGTATGGGCGAACACGCCGTGGTGTCCGTGGCAGTCCATACAAATCGCCGTGTCCAAGTTCCCGAACTTGAGCAGTGCCTTGCCATGGAAGCTGTGGTCGAAGGATGCGACGGCCTCGACGTTCTTGCCGTAGTCCTGCATGCGTGCCGAATCCCGGTGGCACGAACTGCACACTTCGACTTTCGCTTGGCGCGACCATTGGCCGACGATCTTGACGGCGTGCGGGTCGCCTCCGCCGTGGCATGTCGCGCACGTGGGGTGGTCGCCGGCCTTGACGCTCGGCTTGGCGTGGACGCTCGCCATGAACTCCTCGGAGACGTCCGGGTGGCAACTGGCGCAATCGGCCTTCTCCGCCAACATCTCCTCGGTGTGAGGCGCATCGGCCGTGTAGGACGGGTGGCACGACGTGCAGTCGAAGTCCTTGTGGGGCGAGTTGGAGAGCGCCGAGTAGTTGACGGCCGGACCCGCCTGAGCTTCGGGATCGTGGCAACTCAAGCATGCCTGAACCTCTTCGCTGGGTCCCGAAGGCGGCGGATCAGACGTTCCAGGCGCGTCCTGAGCGAAAATCAGTGCAACGGCGAACGGAAGGCTGGCGAGAATGGCCCAAAGGGCCGACTTGGTCCGCATGATTCGAATCCCTGAACGGCGGGCGAGAGTCGGGGCCCGGCTCCAGATGGATATCCGAAGCCGGGCAAGAGCGTCACTTCAGGCCGGGGTTGACGTCGGCCTTGATGTCCTCGATATTCTTCTTGCCGTTCTTGTTCGAATCCTTCCCCTCGACAGCGACAAGGATCTCCTTGGTGAGCTTCTTGGTGTTGGCGGCCTTCATCGCGGCGGCGAGGTCTTCGCCATAGGGGTTCAGCTTGCCTCCCTTCGCCGTCGCGTGGCAGACGCCGCACTTGGCGGTTTCCAGGTTGGAGCCCTTCTTCACGCCGTAGGTCGTGTTGAACACGGGGGTCATCGTGCCGAAGCCCACCGCGCCAAACGCCATGCCGACAAGTCCGATGATGAGTGCAAGTTTTCTCATTGTTGGCGTGGACTCTCCGCCTCCCCTGAGCGGAGAACCTCCATTCCTATCTTGGCTTGTCGGCAAGGCGCTTTGGCCCTTGCTGGGGCTAAGGGACGCAACAGTTCAGAGTTCCCACATGGGAACTTCGGGGCTCTCGACGCCGAGGCTCTTGAGCGCGAGGTAGCGGATGCGCGGGGCAGCCAGACCGTCGCCATAGGGCGAGGCCGCAGCCGACATTGACGCATAGGCATCCGGCTCGTCGAGCAGCCGAACAGCCTCCGAGTAGATGAGGTCCTTGTCGGTGCCGACCAGCTTGGCGTTGCCGCTCTCGACGCCCTCGGGGCGCTCGGTCGTCTCGCGCAACACGAGGACCGGGATGCCGAATGCCGGGGCTTCTTCCTGGACGCCGCCCGAGTCGGTCAGGATCAGCGTGGCGCGTTGCATCAGTTTGACGAAGCGCGCGTACTCCGGCGGCTCGATGAGCTGGATGCGTGGGTGGCCTCCCAACACCGAGGTCAGCGTCTCGCGCACGATCGGGTTGCGGTGCATCGCCGCGACGAGCACCGAATCGGGATACCGTTCGACCAGCGCCAGACAAGCCTCGGCGATGCGTCGCTGCGGTTCGCCCCAGTTCTCGCGTCGGTGGGTGGTGAGCACGAACACGCGCCCCTCGTGGCCGGTCAGCCAATCCTGCTTCTGCGCCTCGGCGATCCGGAGCACGGCGTCGATGCCCGTGTTCCCCGTCACGAAAATGGTCTCGGGGTCGTGGTGCTCGCGCAGCAGGTTCTGCTTGGCCCACTGGGTCGGCGGGTAATGCTGGTGCGTGATCAGGGCGGAGGCGCGTCGGTAGAACTCCTCCGGAAAGGGGTCCTGAACGGTCGGCGTGCGCAAACCCGCTTCGACGTGACCGAACGGGATGCGGTGATAGAACGCGGCGAGCGAGGCGACGAACGTCGTGGCCGTATCGCCCTGGGCGATGACGAAGTCCGGCCGGTTCTCCTTGAACACCCGCTCCAACCCGTCAAGGGCACGCGAGGTCACTTCGGCGAGCGTCTGCCCAACCTGCATGATGTCGAGGTCGATGTCTGGACGAACCTCGAACGCGGCCAGGGCCTGATCCATCATCTCGCGATGCTGGCCCGTCGCCACCAAGACGGGGTCGCAACGATCGGCGAACTTTTTGAGCTCGATGAAGACGGGGACGTTCTTGATGGTATCGGGGCGGGTCCCGACGACGCAGGCGATTCTAGGTTTGGACACGGTTCACTCACCAAAGGCCGCTAGCGGCCCACCTATAGATTGGCAGGAAACGGGGCCAAACTCCCCGCAATCGCACGAGGGCGTTCGAGGAATTCACAGAACCATCACAGATCGGGCAAACTGGAGACGCGATGGCCCACCACCCCGCCCCCGAATCCGTGGCCTTCTACCGAGAGAACGGCTACTTGCTGCAGCCAGGTCTTTTCACTGAAGAGGAGTGCGTCGCCTTGCGCGAGTACTTCACCGAAATGGTCGAACGGGGCGGCGACGGCTGGGCCGAGGGAGGCGTCCACCCCGACGACCCCGACCCCCTCAAGCGCTATCCGCGATTGCTCCAACCCCACCGTGGCGACGACGTAGCCATGCGATACATGGTGGACGCGCGCATCCGCGCCCATCTGGCCGCGTTTTACGACCGCGAGCCGCTGGCCGTGCAGACGATGGTCTACTTCAAACCGCCCGGAGCGAAGGGACAAGCGCTGCACCAAGACCAGCGGTATCTGCGCGCCGAGCCGGGAACGTGCATGGCGGCATGGCTCGCCCTTGAGGACATCGACGACGAGAACGGCTGCCTGCAGATCGTGCCCGGCTCCCACGACCTGCCGTTGCTCTGCCCGGGGCAGTCGGATCTGGACGCCAGTTTCACGTGGGACCAGGTGCCCCTTCCTGCCGGCATGGAGCCAGTCCCCGTCCACATGAAGACGGGCGACGTGCTGTTCTTCAACGGCTCGCTGATCCATGGCTCTGGCCCCAACCGCTCGACCGACCGGTTCCGCCGCATCATCGTCGGCCACTACATCGAGGGCGAGGCGGACAAGGTGGCCCACTACTACTTCCCGGTCTACAACATGGATGGCGAAGTGGTCGAAGGGCTCGCCGAGAACCCCTGGGGCGGGGGGCCGTGTGGCGTGCTGGTGGACGAGGACGGGCGCCAGGTCATTCGGATGACGGGCGGTATGGAGGAAGCGGGAGCAGCGCACTGAACAGTCCCAGAGCGTCCCGCCTTTAACAATCCCTTAACCGAACCCCATCACACTCGCGACGATGACGAACAAGCTCGCATTGGCCGCCGTGGCAGCCCTCGGCGCATTGGTCCTCGCCGGTTGTGGCTCCTCAGGCGAGAGCAAGACCCCTGAAGGCGCTGCGGAAAAGCTGGAAGGCAAGGTCGTCGTCGACGGCTCCAGCACCGTGTTCCCAATCTCCGAGGCCGTCGCCGAAGAGTTCATGAAGGAGAATCCTGGTGTTCGTGTGACCGTCGGCATCTCGGGCACCGGCGGCGGGCTCAAGAAGTTCGCCGTCGGCGAGATCGACATCAGCGACGCTTCCCGACCCATCGACCCCGCCGAGCGGGACGCCGCCCAGAAGAACGGCATCGATTTCATCGAACTGCCCGTCGCCTTCGACGGTCTCTCCGTCGTGGTCAATCCGGGCAACGACTGGGTGGACTACCTGACCGTCGCCGAACTCAAAGCGATCTGGGAACCGGGCAGCAAGATCACCAACTGGAACCAGGTTCGCCCGACGTTCCCCGATCGGCCCCTGAAGCTTTACGGCGCGGGCACCGACTCGGGCACGTTCGACTACTTCACCAAGGCCATCGTCGGCGAAGAGAAGGCCAGCCGATCCGATTACCAGGCCAGCGAGGACGACAATTCCTTGGTCACTGGCGTTTCGGGTGATGCGAACGCGCTGGGATACTTCGGCTACGCGTATTACTCCGAGAACAAGGACAAGCTCAAGCTGGTCCCGATCAAGAACGGCGACGCCGACCCCGTCGCGCCGAGCCCCGAGACGATTGGCAATGGCACGTACCAGCCGCTCTCCCGCCCCGAGTTCATCTATGTGAACGCCGAAGCGGCCAAGCGCCCCGAGATCATCGCTTTTGTCCGGTTCTATCTGGGCGAGGTGGGCCAGGCTCTCGTGAGCGAAGTCGGCTACGTCCCGCTCGCCCCCGAGGACTACAAGCTGGCCTTGGAGCGGTTCGAGACGGGCAAGACCGGCACGGCTTTCGACGGCCCGACGGTCGGCGTCAAGTTTTCCGACATCCTGAAGCGCTAGTCTCATGGTCGCCGCGCTGAAACGCATCCGATGGTCTGAGTCCCCTCTCACCGTCGTTTGCTTCTTGGCGGCGCTGGTCTCGATCCTGACCACGGCCGGCATCGTGTTGGTGCTGGCCGTGGAGACGTTCGGGTTCTTCCGCGAAGTCTCGCTGGTCGAGTTCTTGACGGGGCGCGAATGGGCCCCAATGTTCAAGCCGCAGCACTTCGGCGTCCTCCCCTTGGTCGCCGGAACAGCCATGATCGCGGTCGGTTCGGCGATCATCGCGATTCCCCTCGGCCTTCTCTCGGCGATCTACTTGAGCGAATACGCCTCGCCGGGCGTCCACCGCATCCTCAAGCCCATCATCGAACTCCTGGCCGGTGTTCCAACCGTCGTCTACGGCTACTTCGGCCTCACGATGGTCACGCCGCTGCTGCAACGCTTCTTCCCCGAGGTCGGCGTGTTCAATGCGGCATCGGGTGCCATCGTGGTGGGCATCATGATCCTGCCCACCGTCTCCTCCCTTTGTGAAGACGCCCTCGCCGCTGTTCCCAAGGAGATGCGCTACGGTGGGTACGGGATCGGGTCCACGAAGTTCGAGGTGACGTCCCGAATCGTCGTCCCCGCCGCGCTCTCGGGCATCAGCGCGGCCTTCGTGCTGGCCATCTCGCGAGCCGTTGGCGAGACCATGGCCGTCACGCTCGCCGCAGGCATGACGCCCAAGCTCACCATGAACCCTGGCGAGAGCATCCAGACGATGACGGCCTACATCGTCCAGGTTTCGCTGGGCGATACGCCTGCGGGGACCATCGTTTACCAAACCATCTTCGCCGTGGGTGCGCTCCTGTTTCTGATCACCTTGGGCATGAACATCCTGGCGCGTCGCTTCGTGCAGCGCTTCAGCCTGAAAGACCAATGAGCCAAGCCGTCGAGACCACCGTTCGCAAGCGCATCCGCTCCCGCAAGCGGGTGGAACGGCTGTTCGGCATGGTGTGCTTTGCGGCGCTCCTGCTGTCGGCCCTATTGCTGTTCGCTTTGGTCTGGGGCGTCGCCAAGGACGGCATCGGCCGCTTGAACTGGTCGTTCATCGACAGCTTTCCTTCGCGGATCGCTTCGCGGGCCGGCATCAAGGCGGCGTTGGCGGGCACGCTTTGGATCATCGGGCTGACCATCCTCATCGCCGTGCCCATCGGGTTGGCCTCGGCGGTGTATCTCGAAGAAGTCGCCCCCAAGAACCGTCTCGTCCGCATCATCGAACTCAACGTGGCCAATCTGGCCGGCGTACCCTCGATCCTCTATGGCCTTTTGGGGCTGGCCGTCTTCGTGCGATGGATGGACCTCGGACGAACGGTTCTCGCGGGCGCTTTGACGCTCTCGCTGCTCATCCTGCCCATGATCATCATCACGGCGCAAGAGGCGTTGCGGGCCGTTCCCAGGGCCTACCGCGAAGGCTCTTTGGCGTTGGGCACGACGCCTTGGCGGACGACGCTCAAGATCACGCTGCCCTGCGCTCTGCCGGGAATCCTCACAGGTGTCATCCTTTCGGTCTCCCGCGCCATGGGCGAAACCGCGCCACTCATCACCATCGGCGCGTTGACCTACGTTGCGTTCACGCCGACGGGTCCCAACGATGGGTTCACCGCGTTGCCGATCCAGATCTTCAACTGGGCGAGCCGCCCGCAGGCGGCGTTCCACGAGAACGCGGCCGCCTCGATCATCGTTCTCCTGGCCGTGTTGCTCGGCATGAACTTGATCGCCATCGTCCTGCGCGACCGTGCGCGGCGGAAGGCCTGACCTAGAGCGCCGCGTCGAGGAAACTGCGCAGGTCTTCGGCGTTCACGCCCGGCTCGCCAGGGGCCACGTTGTTCAGCTTGCCGTCCTTCATCCACCGCTCCAAATCGTTGACAAGCGAGAACAGGTGGTCGAACGAGTCCACCACAAACAGCAGCGGCTGATACTTGTCGATCTCGAAGCCCTGGTTGATGACCCACTCGAGTTGGATGGGATACCGCTGGACGTCGGGGGATTCGACGCAGTGGGCGATTTCGCCGAACGAACTCAGCAGCCCGCTGCCGTACACCGAAAGGCCGCGCTCCTTGTCCTTCATCAGGCCGAATTCGATGGTGAACCAGAAGAACCGCGCCATGGCGCGGATGATGCTCTCCAGGGTGTGGAGCTGTCGTTCCTCGTCGCGGATGTCGCGCACCATGAGCGCCGCCGTCCGGGCGCATTCGCCGAACTGGACCAGGGTGTCGGCAAACGCGCGATCGGTGTGCATCGGCACGTGGCCGGCGATGTCGTGGAAGATGTCTGGCTCGGGGAGGTAGTCCAGCTTGTCGGCGCGCCGGATGGTGATCGTGGTCGGGAACTCGCGGTTCCGCAGGCAATCGAAGAACAGATACGCGGCCACGTAGCCGCTCACCGCTTTGGCCCGGAAGCCCGTGAGGGGGTTGAGGAACTGGTTGACGTCCTCCAGCTTGGGCACATGGTCGGGGTCGAGGCAGAGGCTGGCGATGCCCCGCTGGAACCAAGGGTTGGCGTAACGCTCCCACCGAGGCTGCATGCGGGCGAAGAGCTTCTTCCATGCCTCGTGGTTCTCTGCCGAGTACAGGCCGTAAGGCTGGTGGATGTACAGCTGGCCCTTGTCGCGGGCCTCCTCGATGAAGGGGGCTTGGGTGGTCGTCAGGCCCACCTTGAACCGATCGATCTCGTCACGCACGGTTGCCACGTTGCACCTCGAGCATAGACAGTCATTATACGTCCGCCGGGCCGCCCCACCAAGTGCTCGGGCCCCAGTGCGGGTTGCGCATGGGGCCCGTTGAGCAGGAGGCGTGTCGGAACAAGTGGTGTGACGGGTCCGGCCCGGGTGCTGTTCCATGCCGAAACATGAATTCGTCCAGCAACCCTTGCCGCGTCTTCGCGTAGGAATACTCTGACGAACCATGACCTGCCCGAACTGTCAGCAAACCTTGCAGATGACCGATCGGCTCGGCATCGAAATCGACTATTGCCCCCAGTGCCGGGGCGTGTGGCTCGACCGAGGCGAACTGGACAAGATCCTCGAACGCGCTGGCGCCGAGAACCGTGCCAATCGCCGCGAGACCAGTCCAGCCGACGAACTGCTGCCGCCCGGCTACTTTGGACAGCAGGCCGAGCGCACACGCCCAACCGAGCCCGACCGAGGGCCGAGCCGCCCCGATCGCGACCGATTCCGACGCGACCGGGACGATGACGATGACGACGATCCGCGCCGCCCGAGGAGAAGGGAATCGTTCCTCGAACGGGTCTTCGACGTCTTCGACTGAGCGCTACGAATCTTCGGTGGGCGACGACGGGATCGCGCCCACCAACACGCCCGAAGCCTCCGAGACGTCGAGATTCGTCTTGCGGAACGGAGCCAGACGTGCCCATCCTTGCCTCGCCAGGCCGTATGGGTCGGATGGGTTCCGACGCCCGAACGGTTCGGTCCGCACGTCGTTTTCGGTCGTCGCGTCCAGCGCCCCCTCCACCCGCAGACGCTGAGCGAGGAACTCGCCGCACACGATCTCTGTTGCGCCGAGCAGCAGCGTGCCTTGGAGCAACACGTTGCCCGTGTCGGCCAGATGCTCGGCGGCGATCGTCCATTCGACCGCGGGCACCAACTCGGCGATCAGGTTGTCGATGGCGGCGTCGTGGTCGGTGCCCGTGACGCCGCATTTCTCCTTGACGCGGGCACGCGTGACGGTCAGGCTCATGCGCCCTCCCTCTTGTCGTCGGGGATGTCGAGACGCTTGGCGACCTTGGACAACAACTGGCTGCTGCGCCGAACGTTGGTCGTCAGGTCTTCCAACGCAGCCTGGAACCGGGCATTGGTCTCCTCCTGTCGGCGCAGGCTGGATTCCAGAAAGGTCACGAAACGGTCCACCATGGCGCGGTGCTGGTTGAGGCTGTAACGGGCCAAAGCCACGGCGGAACCGACGAACGTCGCGAGCAGGGTGAGCAGTTCGCTGAGGTTGTCGATCACTGTCTTCTCCTTGGGGGTCGGGCGGGTCGCCCGCAGGCGACCCGCAAGGGAGGTCAGAGGATTGCGCCGAACGCGGTCTGCCAGAGCCCGTAGCCCACGTTGTAGCGGGCGCGAACCCCGTAGGAATACCGGTCCCGCATCCAAGCCGACTCGGAGCCGGAGGCCGATTCCAGCGCGCTGAACTCGACGGGCACATCGCTGCGCTGTTGCAGAATCAGCCCCTTGATCGGGCGCGAGGTGTCGAGCAGGAACCAGTAGTCGTCGGAGGCCCCGCTCAGGAACGGGCTCACGACCACCTTCAGCTTGCCGTGCAGGGCGTTCGCGTAGGGCGTGGAGGCGGCGGTGTCGTCGTCGTTGCCCTTGTACACGACCACCGGGCTGTCCGCCAGTTCGTGGGCCGTCCACATGAGCTTGGGCCCGACCAGCAGCGTGTCCGGCACGACGCCGAGCGGCGTCCCCTGGTCGTCGGGCACCATCATCATCGTCGAGATGGCCCCTGCCAGCGAGGCCGCGCTCAGGGGGTCGGTCGTGCGGTTGGATGCCGTCCCGGTTGCCGCCGGATGTGCCGTGTTGAAGAACGACACGCCGTCGTAGCCGGTCTCGGAGAACCCGAGGGCCAACGTCTCGACCACGATCTGGTGACGGTGAGCGGCAACCCGGGTGGCCAGGTCGCGGATGCGCAGCTTGATCAGGTCGAGCTGGTCGTCCTCGATCGCGCGGCGATCCACCGAGATGCTCGATTCGAACACCTTGTCCTCGATCGAAACGGCGTTTGCGGTCAGACCCGAGGGACGCCGCTCGTCCACGAACTCGCGCATGGGCGGGACGGTGCCGAGCCAACCGTACTTCTGGATCGGCTGGGTCGTATTGATGACCGTGGCGACCTTCTCGGCCACGCTTTGGTCGAGTTGGTTGCGGTAGGCCAGAGCGAACTCGGCCTTGAGGCCGGGCAGCAAGAGATCGGGAATGTCGGATTTGGTGAGTGCCATAGGGTTGCGGTCAGACGACGTACTCGTCGATGCGGACGCGGACGCCTGCGGCGCCGGTCGAGGTGGTCTCCAAGGCGACGATGGTGCCGACCTTGTATTGGGTGGTCAAGCCGCTGGTCGAGATCTGAACCTCCCAGTCGGTGTAGGCGTAGACCTCCTTGCCGATGTCGGCTTGGGCGGGCGTGAATCCCGAGGCGGCTTTGAACACGAACGAGCCGCTCTTGGCCACGTTCGCGGCCGCGTCGCCGGCGGAGCCCCCGTTGTTCACAGACTCCCCGGCCACGCCGACGAACTTGAGGCTGGCCGTGGCGTGCGACATCGGCAGCAGATAGCCGCTGGAGTTCACGCCCACCAACGCGCCCTTGAAGACTTGGGCGGCGGCGAGCAGGTAGTTGACGACGAGTCCGGGCTTTTCGTAAGCTTCGTAGGCGGTGCTGAGTGCGGCCATGGGTTAGCGGGTCTTCCTTGCGGCGATGGCGTCGAGGCTGATGTCGGGGAAGTGCTTGCGGTAGAACGCGGCTTCCTCGGGCATCAGCAGGTGGTTGGAGGCGTCTTCGGCGGCGGCTGCGGTCGTGTGTTCGTTGAAGATCGCGGCGACCGGCTGCATCGCGAACAGGCGCGTCAACCAATCGCCCAGCGGGCGAACCTCGCCAGCGATCCCGACCGGCCCCGCGCTCTGGGCCAGCGACTCGGCCAACCGAGCCTGCGCCGGCGTGATCCGCCCTTCGCGAACGAACGCCGCGAACGAGACGGCGGCGGGCCGAGGCTCGGCCTCGGGCAGGTCCACCGAGAAGGCGAACATCTGGGCCGTGGGCACGCGTGGATGCCGCACGATGCTCACCTCGCGGATGCGGTCGAGACCTTGGTCGAGAGCGATGGACAGCCGCCGCGCGTCGGACCGCTCGACCAGGGCATCGGCTTCGGCGCTCAGAGCGATGGTGCCGAACAACTCGTCTCCGAGGGCCTCGACCTGCGTCAGGTAGCCGATCTCGAACGGGGATTGGGCGTGCTCGATCATCACGGGCACGGGCAGGTCGAAGTTGGCGGCGATGCGCTCCAAGTCTTCCGGCGAGACCGTGACCCCCTTGTCGGGGTATTCGGCGGCCTCGAAGAGCTTGGATCGCCGATCCACCCAGCGGGTCGGCGCGATCAGATAGCGGGGGACCGCTTCGCCCGAGGATTCGAGTTCGCGGGCCAGATTGGCGAGTTCCTCGTTCGGGGCGTGCCGCCGGAGTCCCCGATAGCCGGGGCCAAGCGCCGCCGCCCGTCGCCTCAGCGCTTTCGTGCGCCCCTCGGTGGGCGCGTGCATCGGTGCGTTCATCACCAGACAAGCAGACGCTCCTCTACATTTCGTCAACCGGAAACCCACGACATTGCCGCGCTTGCGCGGGAGAGGTCGCGCTCGCGAGAGAGGAGGCTTGAACGTCTCCACCTTCCATCGGCCAGCCGCGATCCAAACAACCGAAAGAGGTAGAAATGCAAGAACTTTGGCGCACTTGCAGCGTCCTTAGTAGCAAGGTGTTGTCCCACGCCAAGTGCGTGTGGCTCAGCCTATCGTCAAAACCGCATGAGCTTCACTCCGCATACCGGACCCGACGATCGAAGTGTCGGCGAGAAGATCGGCCCTTGGTTGGAAGACCTCGGCCGATGGGTGTTCGGATTGGGAATGTTGGTGACGCTCGCGGCGGCCGGTTTGGCCGTCTACACGTTTCAGGCGGCCGCGTACACGGTGCCACCCAACCCGGCTCAAGTCCTGTCGAACATCGGCATTTACAACAAGGGTCTGGTCTTCGGGGTCGTTTTGCTGGCCGTTGGCAGCGCAGCGGTGTGGTGGGGCGAGGAAGTTCTGGCCGCGTGCCAATTGATCGGCGCAGCCTTGCTCTACTTTTCGCCGTTGTTCCTGCCTTCGGTATTCCCGGTGGCCTCTCCCAACGAGATCACGGCATCCTCGCTTCAGGTGCTTCAGAACGGCGGTGCGGTGTTCGGCCTCATCGCGCTCATCGTCACGTGCATCGACGTGGGCGGGCGGGTGAAGAGCCGTTCGATCATGGGCGCCAAGGCTGATCAGTTGAAGATTGGCAAGGGGCTCAAAGAAGAGAAGGACATCCAAAACACGTTCATGGGCAAGTGCTGGCAGTTGCCCTACTGCCGGAAATTCGTGCGCGAAGTCTGCCCGATTTACCACGCCAAGCGCACATGTTGGAAGGAACGCGTGGGATGCATGTGCGAGGAGGAGGTCATCCGCCGAGCGATGGAGCGGACGTCCGTGACCAAGGACGAACTCGCCGCCGCGCAGTACATCCCGCGAAACCATCGCCTGTCCGAATCCACGAAAGCCGAACGTTGCCGCTCGTGCGTCATCTACAACGAGAGGCAGAAGCACAAGTACCGATTGTTCTTGCCCTTGGTCGTGGTTCTCATCGGTGGTCTCTATGTGGTCGGGAGGCCCGCCTTGGTCGCCATCACGGAGGGCATGGTGAGCCGCGTGGACCAAGTGGTGTCCTCGGCGCTGTTGCGCCAAGACGCCACCCAAATCGCCGAGACCGCTCGCAAGAGCATCATCCCCCTCGACGAACTGTTGCTGGGATGCTTCTTTATCCTGGTCTTCGTGTACGCACTCAAGTTCGTCGAGTTTTGCATCTTCAAGCTCAAGATCTGAACCTATGCCGTCGCCCCCACCCCCGATCGAGTTGGATGGAAGTTACGGCGAAGGCGGAGGCGTGTTGTTGCGGACCGCGCTCGCCGTCTCGTCGCTCACCGGCATCCCGGTCCGCGTGCGCGCCATTCGCGACGCGACCAAGTTCCCCGGCCTGAATCCCGAAGACATCACGCTCGTTCGGGCCATGGCTTCGCTCACCCAGGCTCATACCGAACATGCCGAGTTGGGAAGTTCGCAACTGTTGTTCGCCCCGACGAAGCGTCCTCGCCCCTTGAACGAACGCATCGGTGTCGCCGAAGGCGAGGACGGCCCTGGCTTCGCCAACGCTCCACTGGTCGCCCTGACCCTGATGCCTTTGTTGGCTCGAACCGGCGCCTACAGTGCGTTTACCGCGGTCGGCGAAACCTACGCCCACAACAACCTCAGCTACGATTACTTTGAGAACGTGACTCTGGCAGCCTTGCGGCGATTCGGCTTGTACGCGACGGCGCGGCAAACTCTGGCCGGATTCGGTTGGGGTGCAAGGGGACAACTTGAGATCGAGGTCGAACCCAGCGGATTGGAGGGCCTGCAATGGCAAGACCGGGGCCGCCTGCTAGGGGTGCGCGGGATCGTCGCCACGGGCGAACTCATCCGCACCATCGGCCAACGCGGCGCAGATCACTTGGCTGCGCTCGCCGACAGCGCCAAGCTGCCCATCGAAATCGAAGCCGTCGAAGTACCGTCCAAGGGGCCGGGCGCGTTCGTCACGCTGTGCGCCGAGTTCGAGCACGGCTTGGGCGGCTCCGTGGCCATGGGCCAGAAGGGTGTCCGCATGGAAGCCGTCGTCCAACGAGCGTACCAAGGGTTCATGGAGTGGTACGAGTCGTCTGCGACGTGCGACAGCCATGTGATCGATCAACTCATCCTGCCCGCTGTGTTCGCGAACGGCCCGACGCACCTCTCGACCCACCGGATCACGCCGCGACTGCTCACCACGGTGTGGGTGGTGAAGCAGTTCCTCCCCCTCCACCTGACGGTTCGTGGACGTGAGAACGAGGCGGGTACGGTGACGCTCCACCGGTGAGCCCCCCTCGCTGCGCAGGGCTATTGGGTAGAGTCCGAGCGGCAAGATGATGAAGAAGCGCACCGCTCCAGTGATCCGCGCCATGAAAGGGGGCGAGAGAATCGTCTGTATCACTGCGTACGATCTGGCTTCGGCACGCCTCTGCGAGGAGGCGGAAGCCGACCTGGTGCTGGTGGGCGATTCGCTGGGCAACGTGGTGCTCGGCCACGATTCGACGCTGCCGGTGACGATGGACGACATGATCCACCACGTCCGAGCCGTGCGTCGCGCGATCAAGCTGCCGCTGTTGGTGGCCGATATGCCCTTCGGATCTTACGAGACTTCCGAAGCCGACGCCGTCCGTAACGCGGTCGCTCTGATGAAGGTCGGCGCCGAAGCAGTGAAGCTGGAAGGGATGCACCTGGGCGCCATTGAGGCGATTCTCCGCGCCGGCATTCCGGTCATGGGCCACCTGGGGTTCACCCCGCAACACGTTCACGAGTTTGGGGGGCACAAGGTCCAAGCCAAGGGCGATGCCGCCGATGCGTTGGCGACCAACGCGAATGCACTGGCCGACGTCGGGGTGTTCTCGATCGTGCTCGAACTGGTGCCGCGCGAATCGGCTCGACGGGTGACGGAAGCCTGCCCCGTACCCACCGTCGGCATCGGCGCTGGTCCCGATTGCGACGGTCAGATCCAAGTGTTTCACGACATCGTGGGTCTAACCGACAAGGAGTACCGCCACGCGAAGCGATATGTAGACGGTTATGGACTATTTCGCGAAGGGATCAGCCAGTACCGAGAGGATGTGAAATCCGGTCGCTTCCCCGAGGAGCGCAACAGTTTTTGAAGATCGTCCGCGATCCCGCCGAACTCGAGTTCCCGGTTCGTCCGGTCGGGTTCGTCCCCACCATGGGCGCGTTCCACGAGGGGCACCTCGAGCTGATGCGGACGTCGGCCCGCGAGAATGACTGTACGGTCGTGTCGTTGTTCGTCAATCCGACTCAGTTTGCGCCGCACGAGGATCTGTCGAAGTACCCGAGGAACGAGTCGCGGGATGCCGAGATGGCTGAAGCGGCAGGGGTGGACGTGCTCTTTGCGCCGACGGTGGATACCATCTATCCACGTCGAACCACCGAAGTTCGCGTGTCGGGCGTGAGCGAGCGTTTCGAAGGCGAGGTCCGACCCACGCACTTTGCCGGGGTCGCGACGGTCGTGCTGAAACTGTTCAACATGGTGCGCCCGGATCGGGCTTATTTCGGGCTCAAGGACCTGCAGCAGTGCGCGGTCGTGCGGCGGATGGTCGAAGACCTGAACGTTCCCGTCGAGCTTCGGTTCTTGGAAACGGTCCGCGAGTCCGACGGGCTTGCCATGTCCAGCAGAAATGTCTACTTGTCCTCGGAGGATCGGGCGATAGCCCCGCGACTCTATCAAGTCCTTGCCCGATTGGCTTCCACTTTGCGGGCCGACCCACAGGTGTCCGTTCAATCGCTTGTCGAAGACGCCTCCGCTCAGCTAGGGCGCGAAGGCTTTGAAGTTCAGTATCTGGCCCTGGTCGACCCCCAAAACATGGAACCTGTAGCAATTTTTCATCCGGGATGCCGTTGGATCATTGCCGCAAAGTTGGGTAATATCCGTTTGATAGACAACGTACCCGTCTAGAATCCGTCTTCGCAGCCTTGGGGAACATGGGTTGCGACTGACCAGATGGGCCGCGTCTAGTGCGTGAACGAGGAACTACGCAGCCATGCTGAAAAACGTCAAGACAGTCAAGAACTCACTGAAGTTCAAGGCCACTCCCAAGGAAGGGGCCATCACCGTGCGCGTCGGCGTGAAGAAGTTTGTGGTGCCGCTTGAGGCCCGCATGCTCCACGAAGACGGCTACCTCTTCCTGTCCTTCTCGGCTCTGTCCGAGCTCTTCCGGGTGGACGAACGCGGACTCAGCGCCATGAAGGCCGATGAGGATGCGACCGAAGCCTACGCGAAGCTCAACCCTGGCCGACGCAGCCGCAAGAAGAAGGGTGCCGCCAGCGCCGAAGTCGAACTGCCCGCCGAGTTGGCCAAGGCCCTCTCGGGTATCCCGGCCGGCTATCGCCTTGGCTTCGACGCCAACGGCAATCCGCGCCTGGTCAAGCAGCGACAACGCCGCAAGAAGAAGGCCTGAACTTTCAGTCGGAACGACGTGTCTAGGCTTGCCGCAACGATGCGGCAGCCTAGGCTCTTCAACCTTGCCGCTCTCGGAGCGACATAATCGTGGCGTTGCCCGCCACGATTGTCTTGGATGCCCGCCTCCTCACCCGTCAAAGCACGGGCGACAGCACCTATTGGGTCGGGCTCCTCCATGGGCTAAGGGAGGCGCAACCCCGGGCTCGTTTCGTTTTGGCCTCCGACCAACCCGCGCCTCCCGGCTTCGTCGAAACCGACTCCATTAGCTGGCGTCGCGAGCCCGCCCCGAACTCGCGTTGGTGGAGCCTGATCACCCTACCGCGTTTGGCCAGGGCCCTGAAGGCCGACTTGGTTCACGTCCAGTACTCGGCGAGCCCGTTGCTCCGCACCCCGTTCGTCACCACGATCCACGACGTGTCGTTCTTTGTCGGGCCCCAGTGGTTCAAGCCCAAGGACCGCTTGCTGCTCCGCTCCAGCGTGCCAAAGGCGGCGAAACGCGCGAAAGTCGTCCTGACCGTGAGCGAGGCATCCAAGTGGGACATCGTCAAGCACTTGTCGGTGCCTGAAGACAACGTCGTCGCCACGTATCTGGCCCCTCACCCCGACCTGCTAGCGCCCCTTGCCGATCAAGTCGCCAGCCGCCTCGGATCCCTTGGCGTGGCAAGACCCTATGCGCTTTCGGTGTCGACCCGCTGGCCGCGCAAGAACATGGACCTCGCCGTACGGGCGATGGAACGCCTCGCGGCCACGACGCCTCACCGACTCGTGTTGACCGGCAAAGCGGGCTGGGGCGGAGCCGCTCAGGGCCGCCGCACCCAGGCCGTGGGCTACGTGGATATGGACGACCTCGCGGCCCTTTACGGCGGGGCGGACCTCTATCTGTGCCCCAGCCTCTACGAAGGGTTCGGGCTGCCCGTGGTCGAAGCGTTCGCCATGGGTTGCCCAGTCGTGGTGGGGCCGGGAGGTTCGCTGCCCGAGGTCGCGGGAGACGCGGGACTCGTGCTTCCTGACTACGAGGTCGAGACGTGGCGGGCTGCCATCGAATCGCTCGTGGCCGACCCCGACCGACGCGCCGCCATGGCCGAAGCAGGCCGCCAACGCGCCAACGAATTCTCGTGGACCAAGATGGCCCAAGGCGTATGGACGGCCTACGAGCGTGCGATGAGCGGCTAACCCAAGATCATCTGGAGTACGGCCTTGGCCGTGTGCAGGCGGTTGCCCGCCTGTTGGACCACGCGGCTCTGCTGGCTGTCCATCACGTCGTCCGTCACCTCGAAGCCGCGCCTTGCTGGCAAGCAATGCATGAAGATGGCATCGGGGCTGGCCATCGCCATCACGTCGCGGTTCACCTGGTAATTGTCGAAGATCTTCAGGCGATGCTCCTGCTCGTGCTCGTCGCCCATGCTGATCCACACGTCCGTGTAGACCACATGCGCGTCGGCCAAGCCCTCTTCGAGGACGCTGGTCTGCTCGACACCCGCCATCTCTTCCAACCGGAAGTTGTCGGGACCGCAGATCGTGAACGGGTAGCCGAGACGTGTGGCCACTTTCGCAAGGCTGCGGGCCACGTTGTTGCCGTCGCCCACATAAGCGATCTTCACCTTGTCGCCACCGAAGCACTCGCGGATCGTCAGCATGTCCGCCAGCGCCTGGAACGGGTGCTCCAACTCGGTCAATGCGTTCACCACGGGGACTTCGGCATGGCGGGCGAGGTCTTCGAGGTCGCGCTGCCAATACAAGCGGGCCACGATCAGCGAACACCACTCGGCCAGGTTGGAGGCGATGTCCTTGACCGCTTCCCGCTGGCCCAAGCCCACGTCGCTCTTCCCGAGAAACACAGGGAACCCACCCAGTTCCGTGACCGCAGTCTCGAACGTGAGACGCGTGCGGAGCGAGGGTTTCTCGAACAGCAACGCCACCGTACGCCCCTCGACGGGCACGATCGGCCCAGGCGTCTGGGCGCGGCGCTGCTTGAGGTAGGCCGACAACGCCAACGCTTCTTCGA
Organism: Chthonomonas sp. UBA2387; assembly: GCA_002343445.1. Classification (GTDB taxonomy): domain Bacteria; phylum Armatimonadota; class Fimbriimonadia; order Fimbriimonadales; family Fimbriimonadaceae; genus UBA2387. The sequence goes on along the minus strand of DDSP01000018.1, from coordinate 143,813 downwards.
GCTGCGCATCCGAAAGGTCGTCCACCGCCAAAACGTCGTGCAACGGCTCCGGTCGCGCACCAACGACGGCCGCCACCTTGGGGACCTGCACGCCTAGGACGTCGGCCAACGTGGCGATGGCATGGTCCACCTGCCGCTTGGTCAGGATGAGCGGCGGCACGAAACGGAGCGTGTTGTCGTCGGTCGCGTTGAGAATGACCTTCTGCTCAAAGCACGCGCGCACGACTTCGCGGGCGTTCTGCGTCTTGAGCGTGCAGCCCACCATCAGGCCGGCGCCGCGCACATCCTCGATCTCTTGCCCCAGTTCGCCGAGTCGCTGCCGTAGGTAGGCGCCCACTTCCCGAGCGTTCTCGGCCAGCCGATGGTTTTCGATCGTGTCGAGCACGGCCAGCGCCACGGCGCAAGCCAGCGGGTTGCCGCCGAACGTGGAGCCGTGGTCCCCCGGCTGAAGGATGTCGGTCGCCTTGCCACGAGCCATGACGGCGCCGATGGGGAACCCGCCGCCGAGGCCCTTGGCTAAGCAGACCAAGTCGGGCAGCACGTCGTGCTGCTGATAGTTGAACCACGTGCCCGTTCTGCCGATGCCCGTTTGCACCTCGTCGAAGATCAGCAGGGCGTCGTTCTGGGTGGCCAGTTCGCGGGCGGCCTGCAGGTAGGTGGTGGTGCAAGGATGGATGCCGAATTCGCCTTGGATCGGCTCGATCACGATGGCTGCGGTCTTGTGGCCAACGGCGGCGCGCAACGCCTCGAGGTCGTTGATCGGCACGTGGCGGAAGCCGGGAACCAGCGGGTCGAACGGGCGCTGGTACTTGCGCTGCCCGCCTGCGCTCAGCGCACCCATGGTTCTGCCATGGAAGCTGCCGAGCAGAGACACGATCTCGTAGTCCCCGTCGGGCCGCTTGCTGTGGCCGTGCTTCTTGGCGATCTTCAACGCCGTCTCGTTGGCCGTTGCGCCGCACACGGTGAAGAACACCTTGTCCATCGAGCCCAGTTCGCACAGGCGTCGGGCCAACTGGGCCTGCGGCGCGGTGAGCAGCAGGTTCGAGGTGTGCATCAGCTGCTGCGCTTGGCGCGTGATGGCGGAGACGATGGCGGGGTGGCAGTGCCCGAGCACGTTCACGGCGATGCCGGCGAACAGGTCGAGGTACTCGTTCCCCCGGTTGTCCCACAACGAGCATCCGGCGCCCTGCACGAAGAGCGCGGGCTGGCGGTTGTAGGTCTTGAGCACGTAGTCGTCGTCGAGCGACTTGATGGTGTCGAACTTGAGCATGATGAATGGCCGGAAAAGCGGTTGCGAAAACGAAGAGACGAGGGACGGGCGCAGGGGCCCAAACGGAAATTGCCGCCCTTCAGGCGGCCCTCATCGTCGCCGAGTGACTCGGCGGACCGGCGGAGATGCCGGGGCATTCGGGGTCAGGTTCGACCTCACGCAGGAAGTATAGCGCACCAATCAGGCCTCGATGTCAATGACCTGGCCCTTCCCCTGCAATTGGTTGGCCACCATCTGCGCTTGGAGCTTCTGTGCGTCGAGAGCCTGCTTCAGCATCTTGAGCTGCAGCGACCCCTGGCCTCCAGCGACGCGGGTCGCCTGGGGAGCGGCGGTGGTTTCGGTGCTCGACTTTTCGACGCGCATGGTCAATAACCATCATCGGACACGCCGCCCACAACTGGAGGGGACGCCCAGCCAACCCCGAATCCACCCAAACCCCAGCAGAACCTCATCCAGCATCACCCGGCGCCGAGTACTGATCCGCCATCGCCTGCGATTGCGTGTCGAATCGGTCGCACATGATGCGGATGAACGTCCCGTCGATGATCAGCCAGTTCACCACCAGGACGATCGGCGGCATTGGGATGTAAGCCCCGACTTCGTTCGGCAACAGGGAAAAGAGCCATGCGATCAGCGTGTTCACAGGGATCGCGATCGAAGCGAACACCGGAGCAACGCGCAAGGCCGTGGCGTGAATCGGCCACAGATCCCGCTGCAGCTGCTTGAACCGGCCCCAAAACCCAGAGGCCGTGGCCCGGTAGAAGTCCACGTTGGCCACCGCCCAGAACCCCTGAAAGGCGATCGTGGTCAGCACCAAGCTGAACACCAACGTCAGCACCACGCTCAGGTACGGGTTGCGCGTCTGGTATTGGACCGACGTCGCCAAACCGGCCGCCACCAACCCGAACCCGCCGGAGAAGAAGAACGCCGCAAAGAACTTGCCTCGGAACGCCTTGGCCAAAGCGTCGCGCCGCGACCGCAGGCCGGTGAAGTTCCAGTTGCGGAGCGCATGGTACGCCGCCGAGAAGTCCTCGGCCATCTTGCGGATGTGGTAACCGGGGTTGGCCAGGTCTCGAAGCGTCTTGCGCAACCCTTTGCGGGGCGCGGGGCAGGCTGTCGGCGGGTCGGTGACCGGTTCGGTGTCGGTCGTCGCGGCTGAGTGAGGCATGCGGTCGGGTCTCAGTTGGGGATTACGATTGTAGCCGACCAAACGATGCGGTTCCCCTCGTTCGGACCCAAATCCGGCAGGACTCGCGCCTAGCAGGAATTTGGACAAGATCGTCGTATTTCACCCAAACGCGCATGAAGCACGCCACACGACTCAGTCTTCTGGGGTTGACCCTCAGCATCACCGCCCTTGGATTCGCTCAAGAGGCGAAGCCGATGGCCGACTTCGCCATCGTCGGGGCCCGGATCGAGATCGGCGACGGCCGAGTCATCGAGAACGGCACCGTGGTCGTGCGAGGCGGCAAGATCGCCGAAGTCACGACGTCGAACAAGACGCCCGCAGGGATCGAAGTCGTCTCCGCTGCTGGCAAGACGCTGTATCCGGGCTTCCTGGACGCCTACTCCACGCGCAATCTCGCCCTGCCGACGGAAGGCGATCTCAATGTCGGTGCGCCCGACAGCGTCACGCGCGCTCCTGCGACCATGTGGCAAGGCAATCGCAAGGGCGTGACTCCCGAATACGACGCGTCCGAGATTCTGAACTTCGACAACGACGACTCGGCCCACAAGGCGGGCATCGCTACCTCGTTTCTGGTTCCCGGGCGCGGCTCGATCCGCGGCCTGGGTGCGGTGGTGAACCTGCTGCCGAAGGATGCGGGCGAGCGCGTCGTCGAACCCCGCGTCGCGATGGGCATGTCCTTCCGAGGGGCTGCCGGCGGCGGACCGGGCGGCGGCGGAGGAGGAGGGGGCGGCGGCTACCCCGGCAACATCCTCGGCATTATCGCGCTCATGCGCCAGAAGCTTGCCGACGCGCAGTACTACGCGCTCTACCCCGAAGCCGAGCCCATCGAGGCTCAAACGCCCAAGTGGCTTCTAGGTGCCCGTGCCTTGCGGCCTGTTGTCAACGGGCTCACACCCGTTGTCTTCGCCGCCGACCTCGATCGCGAGATCTACCGAGCGTTCCGATTGGCCGACGAGTTTAAGTTCCGCCTGATTCTCAGCGGTGGGCGAGACGCTTACCTGCATCTCGACGAGATCAAGCGCCGCAATGTGCCGATTCTGCTCGGCCTTGGCATTCCCAGCGAACCCAACACCCAACCCGACAAGGACGACGTGCCGCCTGGCGATGCGATCCCCGTGGAGTTCCGGAAGGAGCGGCACGTGACTTGGTCCGAGCAGATCCAGAACGCCAAGAAGCTCTTCGAGTGTGGCGTCACGGTTGCGTTCAGCTCGGATGGCGACACGATGGGCGGGTTTCTAAACAACGTGCGCCGCGTGATCCAATCCGGGGTGCCGCGAACGGAGGCGCTGAAGGCGCTCACCGTCAACCCGGCCAACATCCTGCGCGTGTCCGATCGCCTCGGCTCGATCGAGGTGGGCAAGATGGCCAACCTCACGCTGATGAGCGGCGATTTCGCCGACGCGAAGACCACGGTCGAAATGGTCTGGGTCGCGGGAAGCAAAGTGTACGAAGCCAAGGAGGAAGGACGATGACGAAGACCCTTGCAACAGGAATCGCCTTGGCGCTCGGCGCGCTGGCATTCGCCCAGCCGTTCCCGTTCGAACTGGACGCCCACCGAAAGCCCTCGATCCAAACGGGCGGCAACGCCGTCGTCAAGGGCGGGCGCATCCTCACCGCCACCAAGGGCATCATCGAGAACGCCGACATCCTCGTCCGCGGCGGAAAGATCGAGGCGATCGGGCCGAACCTGGCGGTACCGCGCGGTTTCGCGGTGATCGACGCACGGGGCAAAGTCGTCGCGCCCGGCATCATCGACGGTCACTCGCACCGCGCTTCCGACGGCACCAACGAGGGCTCGGACAGCATCACGGCCGAAGTCCGCATCGAAGACGTCCTCAACCTGGGCGGCATCAACGTCTGGCAGGCTCTGGCCAGCGGCCACACGTCGGCGCTGATCCTGCATGGCAGTGCGAACAGCGTGGGCGGCGAGAGCAAGGTCATCAAGTACAAGTACAGGAAGCCCCCGCACGAGGCCGTCATCCCGGATGCGCCACGGATGATCAAGTTCGCGCTCGGCGAGAACGTGACGCGCAAGAGTTCCACGGCCACGGGCCCGGGCCGCTTCCCCCGAAGCCGCATGGGCGTCGAAGCCCTGTACCGACGGGCCTTCACCGAGGCGCGCGAGTACTTGGACGCGTGGAAGGCCTACGAGGCGAAGAAGGCCAGCGACCCCAAGGCGATCCCGCCGCGCAAGGACCTGCGTCTGCAGACGCTGGCAGACATCCTCGAAGGCAAGGTGTGGGTGCAATGCCACAGCTACCGCGCCGACGAGATGCTGATGATGGTGCGCTTGTCGCAAGACTTCGGGTTCAAGATCGGTGCCCTGCAGCACGCGCTCGAAGCCTACAAGATCGCCCCTGAACTGGCGGCGGCCGGCGTGGGCGTCTCGATGTTCGTGGACAACTGGTCGTTCAAGCTGGAAGGCTACGACTCGATCCCCTTCAACGCGGCGATCTGCACCAAAGCGGGCGTCAACGTCTCGATCAACACCGACGGTCTGAGCGGCACCACGGCGCTCAACATCGACGCGGCAAAGACCATGCGGTTCGGAGGCCTGACCGAAGAGCAGGCGTTGCAGACGCTGACGATCAACCCGGCCAAGCAACTCGGCATCGACCATCGGACGGGCAGCATCGAACTGGGCAAAGACGCTGATCTCGTCATCTGGGACGGCCACCCGCTCAGCGTCTACAGCAAGTGCGCGATGACGCTCATCGAAGGCGAAGTGTTCTTCGAGCGGCGCGACGCGTTCGGTGTGGACCGCAACGCGATCATCAAGACCCACCTGGATCCCCAAGGCGCCAAGACCGATGCCCCGCTTCCCGCGAAATCGAACGCGTACGCCATCGTCGGCGCGACGCTGCATCCCGTGAGCGGGCCGACCATCGAGGGCGGCACGATCATCGTCCGCGACGGCAAGATCGAAGCGGTCGGCGAGCGTGTGCCGATCCCCACGGGGGCGACACGCATCGAGGGCCGCGGCCTGCACGTGTATCCCGGGTTCATCGACGGCGGATCGCAGATGGGCATCGCAGAAATCTCGCCGATCCCCGTCAGCCTCGACAACACGGAGTTGGGCAGCATTCAGCCCGACCTCGACGTGCTCACCGCACTGTTCGTCGAATCCGCCCACTACGGACCGGCGCGCTATAACGGCGTCCTGAACGTGTTCACGCGCAACACGTCAGGGCTCATCTCGGGGCAGGGCGCGGTGATCCACACGGACGGCTACACGAGCGAAGGCTTCGGCTTGCTGCGCCGCGCGGGACTTTATGTGTCCTATCCGTCCTCGTCGAGTTCGGCTCGTCTGGCCCAGTTCGACGTGTGTTGCGACACCATCGACATGTCGGCCCTGCTGGGCCTGGGCGGCGGTGAAGCCGGCCACAATCACGCAGCGGCGACCGACGAGCCCGAACTGACCACCGAACAACTGCGCCAGTTCTACGAGCTGATGGGCGGCGGCTGGATGGCGACACCCCAATTCGGCGGTGGCGGCGGCCAGTCGGCGGGCTCCGAGGAGGACTTGGAGCGCTACTTCGACGAGGTGCGAACCTATCTGGCCGAGCGCGAGAAGAACCCCGCAACGCCCCGCGACCTGCGCAAAGACGCGATGGCCCCCTATCTCCGAGGCGAGAAGACGGTGTTCCTACGTGCGCGCAACGCTGCGAGCATCCGCGGTGCGGTCGCGTTCGCCAAGAAGCACAGCCTGAAGGTCGTTCTGGTGGATGCCTCGGAGGCATGGAAAGAAGCCGCGCTCCTGGCCAAAGAGAACGTCCCGGTGATCATCAGCCCCGCGGGTGCGAGCACACTGGGGGCAAACACTCCGGACAACGCTTGGGACCCCTACGACACGCCCTACGTCAAAGCGGGCCTGCTGGCCAAGGCGGGCGTGAAGTTCTGCTTCCAGGCGGGCTCAAGCTCGGAGACGATGAACCTGCCGGCCAAAGCCGCCCAAAGCTGCGCCTACGGCCTCTCGCGCGAAGCGCTCCTGCGGGCGCTGACTCTGGATGCCGCCCAGATCTTGGGCGTCGGCGACAAAGTGGGCTCGCTCGAACCAGGCAAAGTGGCGAACCTGATCGTGACCGAAGGCGACCCGTTTGAGTTCACGGGCTCGGTTCGCTACGCGTTCATCGAGGGCCAGCCACGGGCCATGACGACCAAGCACACGATGCTTCGGGACAAGTACTCGGCGCGATTGCGGTAGGCACACCGAAGAGAACCAGGGGGGCGAGGCTCGCCGAGCCTTGCCGCCCGGGTTCTAGCCGCGCTCTAGGACGACCGTCCGATTCAATGGAGACGCCTTCGTGTGGCCGACCGACGTCCGCATGGCCTTGAACCCCGGAGCGGAGACCACCACCTCGTAATCGCCAAAGAACCCGGACACCCGAGCCTCGCCCCGCGAGTCGGAAGTCTGTGCGGCGTTGGTCCACCAGCGCTTCTTCACCAGATCGAGCCAAACCTGCCCTTGCGGGCGGAGCGACCAGTCGCGCCGATACAACCCCGCATCCGGGAACCAGTGGCGGCCCTCCCAGAAGCCCCAGATGACCACGGTGTCCACAGACGGGTGGCTGAAGCATGCGGTCAGGAAGTCCCTCATGTAGCGCGCCTGCAAGTCCTCGTCCTTGGTGTTGATGTCGAACTCGGTGATCACGATGGGCAGCCCGAACTTGGCGAACCGATCCAACCCGCCGAGCAATCTCTCCGGCGGAACCACGTTGTCGCCGAAGTGGCCCTGAAAGCCGATCGCTTCGACGGGCGCTTTCTCCGCGAGGAGCCGCTCGACGACACCCGCGTAGTGGTTGAGGTGGGCGCTGCCGCCGCCCAGACTGTCGGGCAGCGGGTAGTCGTTGACGGCCAACCGAGCGTTGGGTTCCAGCCGCTTGGCCATGCGGAACCACTCGCCCATCTCCGACCAGCCCAGAATCCGCATCATGTCGTTCTGGGCGTAGGGCTCGTTCATCACGTCCCACTCCACGATCTTGCCGCGCGTCACGCCGAGAATGTCCTCGAAGTGCGTTTGAACCCGCTTGCGCAACGCCGCCGGGTCGTTCTCCAGCGAGGGCATATCCTTGGGCATTTCCTTCCAGCCGGGCCAGATGAGCGTGTGGCCCCGGACGAGGATGCCCTTGTCGTGCAGCCAATCGAGGGCGCGCAGCCCATCCTTGCGTCCCCAATCCTCCCAGTACGGCCACTTGAGGTGGTTCTCGATCGTGGCGAGGCCGTAGTTCTCAAGGACGATCTTCCGGTAGCGGTCTCCGTCCGGCCCTTCAAGGAAGAGCGTCCCGGCGTCCACGGCCGAGCCAAAGCCAAACGCATGCCGCTTCATCTGGAACTCGACCTTGGCCCCTGCGATCGGCTTGCCGTCGGCACCGGCGACGCGAATCGTGGCGTCACCTTTGCGCAGTTGTTCGATGCGCTTGTCGGCTTCGGCTCGCCATGCGGCGTTCGGCTCGTCGCCCGCATAGCGCGTGGCCGAGCGCGGCAAGTCTTGGACCTTGGTGCCGTCGGGATACCGCCAAAGTTCCAGACCCGCGATCTCGACGATCTGCGCGCCGAACCCCAGCCGGAAACTAACGTTGCTCCCACCGGCGGGCGTGGCGTGCGCCACCACCAAAGGCGTCTCGCACCGCTGCCACGTCGAACCGACGCCGAAGTAGCGCGTCACCGACTTGGCATACGAAGGGCCGTTGGTCTGCACGTCGACGGCGAAACGGGCCTCGCCGGTCTCGGGTTGGCCCTTGACCGCCCGAGCATGAAACGTCAGCAACAGCACTTCGCCCTTGGCCAGCGGCTCGGGGATCGAAACGGTGGCGGAGACGTCCCAGTCGTTCTGGGTTCGCGCCGTCGTCTCGAGCCGCGCCACCTGCGTGGCGGGGGCACCCGTCGCGGGCTCCACGGCCAAACGCCCGAGATGGGCCTGGCCGGCCAGCGACAGCCGAGTCACGGCATCGGGCGGCAACAGCGACTTTCGGCTTTGTTCGGCTTCGGCGAGCGCCGACTGGGCGAGACACAGGGCGGCGAGCAACATCGCATCGTCGTTCGCCGCTACGCTGCTGAATCCTGCCGACCAGGGGCTAAGAGCCCACCGGGGTCCCGAGGAGGTCGGCAGCCGTGCGCGGGTCGCCAAAGCCAGCAGCGTCCAGCCGCAGGTTCAGTTCGACCTTGGCGAGCTTGGCCGGGACCTTGGCTCCGGTGGATTCAACGGTGTCCGTCCAGGCCATGGGCGTCAGAACTCCCCGAACCGTCGCGTATTCAGTGTACTGCCGGACGATGGGCACGTAGGAGCTACGCCGGGCGGTGTAAGCCACGCCAAGAATCTTGAAGGTGGCCGGGTGAAGATACAGGGTCGTGGTCGCCCCGCCGTAGTGAGCGGCTACCGTGGGAAGCGCCTCGCCGCCAAGCATGCCCGACCCCGGCACGGCGACGAACCCAGGCTGCTTCCGCAGGCGCAACACCATCAGCGGGTGATGATAGAACACGCGACGCAGGAAGGCGTGCTCGTCGGGGTGGATGGGTCGGGCACTCGCCTTGTCGCCCTCCCAACCTCCGGCGCCCGAGGCGTTGCTCGTGATCAAGCTGGTTTGCCACCGCGACTGCGTCGCGAACCGGTCCGGCCATTGCATGGCGTAGCCCGACACGTAGATCTCGGGCTTGCCCTCGACGTTGTATGTCTCTTGCGTGGTCCACAGGAGCGACTGGAACTCGTCCACCGCTTGGCCGCCGTGGGCGATCGCGGCGCGGTCCAGCATGGCGAGCCCTCGGCGCTTCGCCTCGGCGGAACCCTTGGGCACGACGTCGGTGCGTTCGACATGCGCCGAAGGGTCCTTCTTGAACGAGTCGCGGCACTGCTCCGAGGCGAAGATGAAGATCTTGCCTTCGTGCACAAAGTACCGGTGCATGTTGCCTCGCCCCGTCAGCGGTCCCATTCGACCGCACGCGCCGCCCATCTGGATTCCAAAACGCAACGGGTCGGAGGCGAACTTGCTCCGGTTGGCCTCGGTCGCGAACCAGTAGTGGTAGCGGCCATCCGTCGCGGCGAGGCTGTCGCTGCCGCGCACCTCGCGGCCGGCTGCGAGTTCCACGGGGTCCATGCCGTTCAGGGCGGCGGGCGCCGGTTGGGCGGACAAACAAAGGGCGAGTGCGAGTGCATTCATGGCTGTTCAACGAACGACGCCGTTCCGTTTCGACAGACGCGCCGAGGCTTTCGCAGGAAACGCCCGAACCTCAGTCCAGTTCTTCGTCGTCGTCGCGAGGCGGAGGTGCGGAACGGCCCACCGAACGACCGCCGCCGAACAAGTGCTCGATCTCGTGGACGTCCATGAGCACTTCGCGGGGACGCGCGCCTTCGCGGGGGCCGACGATGCCCCGCTCTTCCATCGCGTCCAGCAATCGCGAGGCACGCTGGAAACCGATCGAAAACCGGCGCTGCAGCATCGAAGTGGAGGCTTGACCACGCTCGGCGACCCAGCGAACGGCCGGCTCCCAGAACTCGTCGCCCTCCTCTTCGCCACCGCCTCCCGAACCGCCGCCGCTCTCGCCGACCACAAAGTCCGCCGGGTTGAACGCGTACTGGGCCTCCTGCTGCGCACGCCAGAACTTGCAGATCGAGTCGATCTCCTGCTCCGAAACGTAGCACCCTTGGATGCGGATCGGTTTGGAAGCGTCAATGGGCAGGAACAGCATGTCGCCGCGCCCGACCAAATCCTCCGCGCCCTTTTGGTCGAGGATCGTGCGCGAGTCGATCTGCGACGACACCGAAAACGCCACGCGGCTCGAGATGTTGGCCTTGATCGTGCCCGTGATCACGTCCACGCTGGGGCGCTGCGTGGCCACGACCAAGTGGATACCCGTTGCGCGGGCGAGTTGCGCCAACCGGCAGATGGACGTTTCCACCTCGGCGGCGGCCTGAATCATCAGGTCGGCCAACTCGTCGATGATGACCACGATGTAGGACATGCGGTCCTGGAAGCTGGCCTTGGCGTTCCAGCCGTCGATGTTGCGCACGCCCGCTTCGCTGAGCTGGTCGTAGCGGCGATCCATCTCCCGCCACACGGCGCGCAGCACGCCCGGAGCCTCTTTGACGTCCTTGATGACCGGACAAAGCAGGTGCGGGATACGGTCGAACAGCGACAACTCGACGCGCTTGGGATCGATCATCACGAACTTCAGGTCCTTCGGCGTGTTGCGCATGAGCAACGACGTGATGATCGAAGCCAATCCGATGGACTTGCCAGAATTGGTCGCGCCGCCGATGAGCAGGTGCGGCATCTTGGTCAGGTCGGCGTACCGGTTGATTCCGCTCACGTCCTGGCCGAGCGCGATGGCCAGCTTCGAAGGGTGCTCCAAAAACTCCTTGGTCTGGCAAAGCTCGCGGATGGCGACGGACGAACGCGCCGAGTTGGGCACTTCGACGCCGATCGCCGCCTTGCCGGGGATGGGGGCCTCTACGCGCACGTGCGAAGCCGCGAGGTTCATCGCGATGTTGTCAGCCAACTGGACGATGCGGTTGACCTTGATGCCCGGCCCAAGCTGGATTTCGTAGCGCGTCACCGTGGGGCCTGTCGCCACTTCGACGACGTTGGCGTCGATCCCGAATTCCTCCAGCGTGCCTTCCAACGTGTCGATGTTGCGCTGCATCTCCTGGGGCGAGCGCTTCGGTTTGTCCGGCGGATCGGAAAGCAGGCTCATCGGAGGCAATTGGTAGCCCTCCTTGGGCACCTGCTCGTTCTGCTCGAGCATCGGCGTGTTGGATTCGCGCACCACGGGTTCGCGCTTCTTGGGCGCGGGTTCGGGCTCGCGCGCGGCGATGGGCTCGGGAGTCGGCGGCGTCATGATCCTTGGGGCTGGCCGCTCGCGCACGGGGTTCGGCTCCTTGACCACGACGCGGGGCCTCTTGGGCTGGCGCAGCGTGTTCCAGAAGCTGATGAGCGGTGCGTTCAGGCAAAGGATCAGGCCGCACATGCCCAGCGTCCAGAAGCCGATGGCCGCCGCCGAGCCGAGCAACGTCGAAAAGGCCCACCCCAACAAGGCTCCGATATAGCCGCCGCTTTCGGACAGCGCGCGTGGATCGAAATAGTCGCCGCCCACGGGTCGCGAGAGCGAACCCGCCAACGTGAGGAACAGCAGCAGCACGCCGAACGTGACCCGATTCAGGCCCCCCACCGTGCGGCGTCCGGCGATGATGAGCACGCCGACGGCGGCCAAAGCGACGGGCGCGACCCAAGCGGCTTGGCCGAACAACGTGCGAAAGAACCCGCCCAACGCCTGCCCGACCAGCCCAGAGTCGGCCACGGTGAGCGAGGCCACGGTGACGAGGGCCAGAGCGATGAAGACGACGCCCAAGACGTCGTAGGGCCTGTGCGAGGGCTCCTCGACTTTCTTGACCGACCGTCCGTTGCCGCGGTTTGCGGGGCGCGCGGTGCTTCTCATCCTGATTCAAGCGTCCATCCTTGGACGCAGATCAGTATACGACAACCCCGCGACGACGGTTGACTCAGCCCAGTGCCTGAGCCTGTGCTATAATCGGCCCTCAACACGTTCCACGGCAGAACACACGCATGAGCGAAACCACGGACAAACAGCTTTTCGACGCCTCCGCAGGCGCGCCCGAACTCCGCGAGAAGGACGAGCGCACCAAGGGTCGGCGACGCCGCAAGGTCAGCTACCTGACCATCAACAAGATCACATCGGTCGACTACAAGGACTACAACCTGCTGCGCCGGTTCATCAACGACCGGGGCAAGATGATCCCTTCGCGACAGACGGGCAACACGGCCAAGCAACAGCGCATGATCGCCCGAGCGATCCGCCGCGCCCGCGAAATGGCCCTCCTGCCGTTCGTCGTGCGCGAAATGACGGACCGGGGTCCCGGCCCGCGCCGCGAGCGCAGCTATCAGGCGTACGCCGCCCAGAACGCGGCCGCCAACGCCGAACAGACTGCGGCCGCAGCCGCAACCGCCACGGCCGAATCCACCGAAGAATGAGCCGAGCGGGTTGCCGGAAGGTAACCTCCCGCTCATGATCGGACGCCTTCGGGGCGAACTGTTGGACCTCCAAGGCGGCATGGCCGTCGTGGACGCCGGGGGTGTGGGCTACGAAGTCTCCATCCCCGAATCGCTCTTTGGCACCCTTCCAGCACCCGGGTCTGCCGTGGAACTGTGGACCCGTCAGGTGTTCCGCGAGGACGGCGTCTTTCTCTATGGCTTCGGCGACGCGGCCGAACGACGGCTCTTCGATCTGCTGGTCGAAGTCAAGGGCTGTGGCCCCAAGATCGCGCTTTCGCTGATCGGCCAGGTGGGCCCCGATGCCGTGGTCCAAGCCATCGCCCTGGGCGACCCCAAGCCGTTGACGCGCGCCACGGGCGTCGGCCCGCGCCTCGCCGAGCGCATCGCGCTCGAACTGCGCGACAAGATCCAAATCGAGGCCCTGGCCCGCAAAGTCGGCGAAGCCGCTCCCAAGAAGACCCTCTCCGGCGACGACGTGGTGGAGGCGCTCCTGGCCCTCGGCTACCGCCGCAACGAGGCCGAAGCCGCCGCCGCCGAAGCCGAGGGCACCGTCGAAGAGCGCGTCCGCGCCGCGCTGAGGAAGCTGGCCCGATGAAGCCCAACGACGAACTCGACCCCAGCCGCCGACCCGAAGAACGGACGTTCGAACTTTCGCTGCGCCCCAAGCGGCTTGAAGAGTTCATCGGTCAGGATCAGCTCAAGCAGAACCTGCGCGTGTTCCTTCAGGCCGCGTTGCAGCGGGGCGAGCCGCTGGACCACCTGCTGCTCTACGGTCCGCCGGGGCTCGGCAAAACGACGCTCGCCCACATCGTGGCCTTGGAGATGGGCGCGACCATCCACGTCACCAGCGGCCCGGCCATCGAACGGCCCGGCGACCTCGTGGGCATCCTGACCAACCTCGACCCCCATGCGGTGCTGTTCATTGACGAGATCCACCGGCTCAGCCGCCCCGTGGAAGAGATCCTGTATCCCGCGATGGAGGACGGCAAGGTGGACATCATGATCGGCAAGGGCCCGGCGGCGCGTTCGATCCGGCTCGATGTGCCCGCATTCACCGTGGTGGGCGCGACGACCCGGCAAGGCTTGCTCACGGGCCCGCTCCGCGACCGGTTCGGCATCGTGACGCACTTCCAATTTTATGGCGCGCCCGAACTGCTGGAGATCATCCGCAGGTCCAGCTCGATCCTCGGCTATCGCGTCGACCCCGAAGGCGCGGAGGAGATCGCGAAACGCTCGCGGGGCACGCCCCGCATCGCCAACCGCTTGCTTCGCCGCGTGCGCGACTTCGCCCAAGTCGCGGGGTTGGAGTCCATCACAAAGAGCATCGCCGACACCGCGCTGGACGCCCTGGAAGTCGACGACCTCGGCTTGGATCGAGTGGACCGCTCGCTGCTGCTCGCGATCATCGAGAAGTTCGGCGGCGGGCCCGTGGGGCTGGACACGCTGGCCGCTTCGACGGGCGAAGACGCGGGGACGATCGAGGACGTGTGCGAGCCGTACCTGCTCCAGCAAGGGCTGATCCAGCGCACGGCCCGCGGCCGTTGCGCAACGGCCCGCGCGTATGCCCACTTGGGCAAACCCCGCCCCGCCACCGACGGCACGCTGCCGCTGGATTGACACGCGGACGTCAGGCTGAGGGCGCGGCGGGATTCGTTGTTTGCTCGGCTCGTTGGGAGTCAAGCCGCGCGTCTCGAAGCTGACGCCGATCCCATCGTCCTCTCCAAGGCTTCAACCGATGCGGTAGCCTTCGTACGATCGTGCAACCGCCAACGCGACGCGACGTGCTTCGGACGGGATCGGCCTTGGGCGCCTGGAGCGTCCTGGGTCCGGTGGTCCGGGCGCAACCCGAGGAACCCCCCATGAATCCCGCTCCTTTCCGCATGCTCTACGCGCCCCACTTCGGCATGTTCCGCCACCACGCCGGCGACGATGCGGTGGACCAGCTCAAATTCGCCGCCGACGAGGGCTTCCGAGCCTGGGAGGACAACGGCATGATGGGCCGCTCCGTCGAGGAGCAGTCGCGCATCGCCAAGGCCATGACCGACTTGGGCATGGCGATGGGCGTGTTCGTGGCCCACGCCGAATGGGGCAAGCCCATCTACGCCCTCGGCGGCAAGGAGACGATGGACCAACTGCGCGGCGTCGCCCGCTCGGCGGTCGAAGTCGCCAAGCGAGTCAACGCCAAGTGGATGACCGTCGTCCCCGGCCCGTACGATCTCCGGCTGGATTGGGACTACCAGACGGCCAATGTGGTGGATTGCCTGAAGGCGATGGCCGAAGTGTTCGAGCCGCATGGGCTGGTGATGGTCTTGGAGCCCCTCAACCCGTACCGCGACCACCCCGGGATGTTCCTGTCCAAGATTCCACAGGCGTTCCAGATCTGCAAGGCCGTGGGCTCGCCCGCCTGCAAGATCCTCGACGACCTGTATCACCAGCAGATCACCGAAGGCAACCTGATCCCGAACATCGACAAGGCGTACTCGGAGATCGCGTACTTCCAATGCGGCGACAACCCGGGCCGCAACGAGCCCACGACCGGCGAGGTCAACTACCGGCGGGTTTTCGGGCACATCGCCGCCAAAGGCTTCAAAGGCATCATCGGCATGGAGCACGGCAACAGCAAGCCCGGCAAGGAGGGCGAGCGCGCGCTCATCGAAGCCTATCGGTGGTGCGACGCGTTCTAAGGGCGCCTTTGGGCAAGATTTTTTCGAAAAGTTGGACGGGCCGTTGCTTTTCTGGCGGAACCGTGCTATCTTACATTCGTGATCTCGGAGGCGACGTTTGATTGCCGAGCCATTGGCTGAACCGGGACGCGTAGGAGAATGGAATGAAGAAATCCCTGATCGGGGCTTTGGCCCTCGTCTCTGCGCTTGGATACAGCCAGGTGCTTTTCGAAACCGGTTTTGAAGCTGGCGAAGGCTACGCCCTCGGCAGCATCAGCGGACAGAACGGCTGGTCGGCCGACTCTGGCACCGCAAACGTCGTCGACACCACGGTCGCCGATGGCACCCAAAGCCTTCAGGTTCCCGGCACGGGCTGGTTCTGGCCGAATCTGGGTTATAACCACAGCACGGCCACCAACAAGGTTCTCATCGTCCGCTGGGATATGTTCATCCCGTCCGCCGGCACCCCCGGTTCCTACGGCATCGACATCTACACGGATGTCGTTGAGCGCGTCGCCGCGATGCGCGTGAACGCGACGGGTTCGGTGGACTACATCCACTTCGCGGGCGGCACGACTTCGACGGTCGTCAACACGGGCGCCCCGGTCGCCTACGACACTTGGAATCGTTTCCACATGGCTCTCGACTTCCAGGCGGGCACGTGGATCGGCAAGGTCAACGGCGTGCAAGTCGGTGGAGACAACACGATCCGAACCGGCATCAGCACCGTCATCGGCGACGCCGACATTCAGGGAGTTGCAGCCGGAACGGGCGGCGGCTTCTTCGACAACTACAAAGCCGAAGCGGCTCCGGTCCCCGAACCGGCGACGATGATCGCTCTCGGCATGGGCGCGCTCGGCATCGCCGCGCGACGCCGCCGCAAGGCCTGATTTCGGTCGGGTTGATCCCTTCAATGGTCCGCCAGCGAATGCTGGCGGACCGTTTCGGTTTGTGCTTCAGGGGGTGCGGCACCACGGAAGTCCGTAACCGTACTTCCAATTCTGCGGCAGCATCCGATCTGAGGCCGTCCTCAGAGGATTCAAACTCGCCGAAGCCGCGATCTTGGCCGTCAGGTCGCCAACGAGCAGGTTCTCCATGCGCCGGCCCACGGTGTGCGTACCCAGCATCGCCAAATCGAACCGCGTGAACCGCCTGCCAGCCATATCAAACGTGGCATGGGCCATCATCCGGCCCTCGTAAGAATCCTTGCACCACTCCGAATCGGCACGCATGGTGTACGTGCCCTCGATCTCGAGGTCCATCAGGTCGCCGCGCCGCGCGACCACCCGCGAAACCGTCTTGCCGCCCACGATGTGCTCCTCCCACCACGCGCTCTGGCCCGCCTGATGGTGGCTGAGCAGCACCAGTCGCGTCCGCGCAGGACCCGTGACCTCGGTCGCTCGCCCGTCGGCGGGAATAAACGCGCGCCATTCGCTCGGTTTGAACCACAACCGGTCCAAATGGAAGTACATCGGGTGCCGCTGGTCGAACGAGGTCATGCCCTTGAACGGCAGCCCCCGACTCGATATGCGCAGGTCGAGCGTGCCTTCGGGCTTAGAAAACTGCTCCTCCTCGAACCGCATGCGGTCCTTGTCGCCCAAGGGCTGGGCCAGGCGTCGCTCGGAGGGGCTCAAGCGGGCGTAGGCCGCCTTGGCTTCGCGCATGCCTTGCAGGATGCCGTCGGCATCCGGGTCGGGCCAACCTTTGTTGAGGTAGCCCAACGATGCCCCGGCGGACGACATCGCGTACAGGCCCTGCTGCGGCAACCCTCGGGTCCCTTTCGAGAGGATGCGCCACTCCCCCGTCTCGCGTTGGCCGCCGTCGCGGTAGCGGACGTCGTCGCCGGCGTAGACGATGAAGTTCTCCCGCGCATAGGCGAGAAGGTCGGGGCGAGTCCAGACAAACTGCCTGGTCTTGACGCCGTTCTGTCAGCAGTGGCCGCGCGGATCGCCGAAGTACATCCAGAGCAGGATGGGCTTGTCGGCTTCTCGCGCGGCGTTGATCGCCTCGTAGATGCTGCTCTTCCAATCCAGGTTCATGAACCCGAGATCGGAGGGGCTCGGTTGAGCGTAGGCGTGCACCTGGGCGAACGTCGAAGCGTTCAGTTGCGCGGGCGGCGATACGGTCTGGCTCGCCAAGGCAAGGAGCAACGCGGTCAGCATCGGATGCACGTTTAGACGAGCTTCTTGAACTGGTGTTTCCCGACGCGCAGCACTTTTCCGCTCAAATCGCCGGGTGCGAATTGGGCGGTCATGTCGTTGACCTTCTCACCGTCCAAGCTCACGGCGCCCGCCTCGATGAGTTTGCGCGCCTTGCTGTTGGATTCGGCCATGCCAAGGGCAGCGACCAACGCTGCAAGCGGCACCCCTCGGTCGCCGTTCAACTCGGCGGGAATCTCGGCCTCTTCGGCTTCGACGGGCTGCCGCTTCTTGCTGAACGTCTCCAAGAAGTAGCGGTCGGCGGCTTCGGCGGCCTCGGCGTCGTGGTACAGCGTCACAATCTCCCGCGCCAGCCGCCGCTTGGCGTCGCGCGGGTTCATCGTTCCGTCGGAGCACGCCTGCATCATCCCGCCGATCTCGGCGAGCGGCACATCCGTGCACAGCACGAACCAGTTCTCCAGGATCGAATCCGGGATGGACATCGTCTTCCCGTACATGTCGTTCGGCGTATCCACCACCGAAACGTAGTTGCCGAGCGACTGGGACATCTTCTCCACCCCGTCGGTCCCGACAAGCAGCGGCATGAGCAGCACGACCTGCGGCTCCTGGCCGTACTGGTTCATCAGCGTGCGCCCGACCAGGTTGTTGAACTTCTGGTCGTTGCCGCCAAGCTCAACGTCGGCGTTGATCTGCACCGAATCGTAGCCCTGACACAGGGGATAGAGGATCTCGTGCAGCGCGATCGGGCGGTTGTCGGTCCACCGCTTGGTGAAGTCGTCTCGCTCCATGATGCGGGCGACCGTGGTGCGCGAGGCCAGCCGGATCACGTCCTCGAACGTCATCGCGCCGAGCCAGTCCCGGTTGAAGAAGATCTCGGTTTTGTCCGGGTCGAGGATCTTGTAGACCTGCTTGGTGACCGCTTCGACGTTAGCCTGAACCTCTTCGCGGCTGAGTTGCTTGCGCGTCTTGCTCTTGCCGCTCGGGTCGCCGATCTGAGCGGTGAAGTCGCCGATGATCAGGCATGCCGTATGGCCGAGCCGCTGGAAGTCGCGCAGCTTGCGCAGGACGACGGCCCAGCCGAGCGTAACGTCCTTGGCCGTTGGGTCCACGCCGAGCTTGACGCGCAAGGGCCTGCCGAGTTTGAGCTTGGCCGCCAGGTCTTCTTCGCTGATGATCTCGGTCGCGCCGCGACGCAAGATGTCGAGCTGTTGCTCGAGGGTCATGGGTGGGCCGAGTGTACCGCGAGGCGCTGCGTCGGTCAGGCGGTGAGGACGCCGCCAAACTCGAGCCGGATCTCGACGGGCCCGGCGTGCTTGACCGACCCACCGCGCCGAAAGTGGTGGACGATGCCCGTCTCCGGGTCGGCGACGACCACATCGAGCACGCCGTTGCTCAAGTAGAGCGGTGCGCCGACGTCGAGGTCCTTGGCCTCGAAGCCGGGCGAGAGCACCTCGACGACCGCCTTGGGCACCAAACGCAACGCGTGACGCTCGGGTGCCGGCCGTTCGCACAGGATCATCAGATCGGGACGCTTGAGCGAGCCGTCGGGCAGCAACACATAGGTGTCGGCCAACGTGTAACACCCGCAACCCGAGGCATCGGGTGCCTGACGGATGCTCCGGTCAATGTCGCGGACCTTCATCTGGTGCATGGGCGAAGGCAAGAACTCCCAGGTGGGGGTGCCCTGACCCAGCTCCAGCTTGACCCCGACGTCTTCGGCGGCGACCAGTCGCTCGAAGAGGTCTTGGATGCCGGTCTGTTCTGTGATCACGACTTCATTCTAGCCGCAGTACCTCCAGATTCCCCTTCGGAAGGGCGTCGCCGCCAGAGCTCCGAGATTCCCCTCCGGAGGAGGGGAATCACGACCGAACCGAACCGGACGAGAGGCTCCGCTTACTCCGCTGGACGGCTCAAGTAGTCCTCGCCCATGATCACCTTCACGATCTTGTTCTGGTTGATCTTGTACTTGCGGGCGCGGGGGGCAAGGAAGCAGCAATCCACCGGTTCGAACGCGAACTCGGGGCCGGAGGGCGTCCACGTCGCCATCGTCGTCTTAAGCCAGTTGGCGTCGTCGCGGTCGGGCGTGTCCATCTTGAAGTGCGCCCCGCGCGATTCGTCGCGCACGATCGCGCCGCCCACGATGGCCTTCGACATTTCGATCATGTGCATCATCGAGCGCGTGAACGGGATGGCCTGGTTCGACCAGCCGCCGCCATCGGTCAGGTCGCACTTCTTGATGCGATCGCCGAGGTCGTTCAGCCGCTCGCGCGCGGCCAGCAGGTCGCTCTGGAGCCGCCAGATGCCGCAGTTGTTCCACATCACTTCGGCCAGTTCGGCCTGGAGAGCGTAGGGGTTCTCGGGGCCGTTCGAGCGCATGAGGCCCGCATAAAGCGAGTCCTGCTCGGCCTTGGCCGCCGCAAGCGTGGCCGCCAGCGACACCTGGTCCGCAGCCCTTTCCATGCCCGCAAGGTACGCCATCACGCCTTGCGCCGCCAGTTCGCCGCCGGTCAAACAGCTCAATAGCGCGTTCGCTCCAAGCCGGTTCGCGCCGTGGTACTGGTACTCGCACTCGCCCGCCGCGAACAACCCGGGCAGATTGGTCATCTGGTTCTTGGCCGAGGCGATGTCGAGCGTGTTCTCGTGGCCCTTCTCGTACTGGACCCACAAGCCGCCCATGGTGTAATGCACCGCCGGGTAGATCCGCATCGGGTTCTCGATGGGGTCCTCGTTCATGAACTTCTCGTAGATTTCGAGAACGCCGCCGAGTTTGTCCCACACCTGCTCGCGCGTCATGCCCTTGTCCTTGACCAAGTGGCTGATGTCGAGGAACACCTGCTGTTCGCCGCGGACGCCCTTGCCCATGCGGCACACGCAGTAGATGGCGAACGAGACGATGTCGCGCGAGAGCAGGTTCGCGTAAACGGGGTCGAGGTCTTCGCAGAAGTACCACCGGTCGCTTTCGGGGATGTCCTTGCCGAGCCGCTTGTCCATGGGGTCGCGGGGCGTCCACACGCGCCCGCCTTCGCCGCGCACCGATTCGCTCATCAAGCGGCATTTGTCTTCGCCCGGGATGGCCGTCGGGTGGATCTGCACCATCTCGGGGTTGCCGTAGGTGGCGCCTTGCTGGTAGCAGATGGCCACGGGCGAGCCCGTGTTGATGATCGAGTTGGTCGAGCGCCCGAAGATCAGGCCGTTGCCGCCCGTGGCGATGACCACGGCATCCGCCGCGAACGACTCGATCTTCATCGTGCGCAGGTCTTGGGCCACGATGCCCCGCACGTTGCCTTCGGCGTCTTTGACCAGCGAAAGGAAGTCCCAGCCCTCGAACTTTTCGACGTCGTGGCTCACCTCCCACCGGCGCACCTGCTCGTCCAGCGCGTAGAGCAACTGTTGGCCCGTGGTGGCGCCGGCATAGGCGGTGCGGTGCTTGAGCGTCCCGCCGAAACGACGGAAGCTCAGAAGTCCTTCGGAGGTGCGATTGAAGGGCACGCCCATGCGGTCCAGCAGGTAGATGATGGCGGGCGCGCGCTCGGCCATGCGCATCACGGGTGGCTGGTGGTTCAGGAAGTCGCCGCCGGTGATCGTGTCTTCAAAGTGGAGGTAGGGCGAATCGCCCTCGCCGCGCAGGTTCACCGCGCCGTTGATGCCGCCCTGGGCGCAGACGCTATGGCTGCGCTTGACCGGAACAAGGCTGAAGAGTTTGACCTTGACGCCCGCCTCCGCGAGCTTCATGGTGGTCATGAGTCCGGCCAGTCCTCCGCCGACGACGATGACTTCGCGCTGTGCCATGGGGTTCGTTGGTTCATTCTACCAACGACGGGCGCGAACCAGGGGCCTCAGTCGCCGCGGCGTCCGTAGTTCGTGCGCAGGATCGCGAAGTCCCCGATGCCCACGTGGCCGTTTCCGTCCAGATCGGCCAGCGGGTTCCAGAGCGCGTCTCCCGCGCGCGTTCCATAAGCCTGGCGAAGAGCGAGAAAGTCGAACAGGCCGATGGCGTCGTCTCCGTCCACATCGCCGTTGACCAACTGGAACGGGACGTTTGTCACCCCCGATTCGGCGATGGGCAAGGCGCGGTAGGTGGTGGAGAGCCAATGGCCGACCTTGATTCGCACGTCCAAAGTGCCGCTTACGGGCAGGTCGAAGGCGAGCGTGCGATCCGAGCGGACGGGGACTGTCTGTCTCAAGAACGGCGCTGCGCCGCCGACGGACGACAGGCTCACGCTCGCCCCCAATCCTCCCGCCGAACCGAAGTAGAGCCCGAGGTTCAGTTTTGCCGAGAACGGGATGGCCTGCGCGTAGCGCGCGTACACGAAGTCGCTGCCTTCCATCCAGTGGACGGCCATGTCGCCCATTGCACCGATCCTGCCCATCGGCTCGCCTGCGGTCCACAAGGGCTGAAGGTCTGCCGAGGTCTTGACAATCCGAGTGCTGTATTGGAAGTAGAAGCAGCCTCCATGGTCTGTAGCAACCCCCGGAACGGCATCGCCCACACCCAAGCGGCTCGAATCAATTCTCGCATCCACAAATCCCCACGGATGGAAAAGGAGGTACTCCCAGTCAATGTTGCTTCTGCCCACTAGAGCACCGATGCGACCCCTAACGTCGGAATGGATTCCGATCCATAGGGCGTACGCGGGCTCGCTTTGCCAGACGAGCTGCCCATCCAATTCAGTCGTACCCATCCACATATGGGCCCGCCTTTGGTCTCCCTCGCCGCTAATCGCCGCCAAACCCAAGCGTCTACCACCGATCATCTCACCATCTACAAACCTGCTTGGGAACTCGAGGGTCAGTTCGCGCAACAACACTCCACTGAACAAGCCCGCGACGTAACCAGCCCAGGCGTATCCATTCCTGTTGCCAATCACATAGACGCCGCCTAGGGCATCTGGAATGATATCGCCGATCTCGATGTCCGCGTAATCGCCCATTGGCCACGTGTAGGATCGAACGGGCCCGTCAACGCGAATCGCTTGCTCAACCGGAATGTGTCTAGCCACTTGTCCAGTGATCAATTCATACCTGGACATTCCGGAGCCTCCGTACTGGACGCTCCCTCCAAGGACTTGACCCGTATCCGATAAGGTCAGCAGTCCATCAAAACTCTGATAGTGATCTGTTCCGCCATAGGACACGGCTGTGTTTCTGCTGTGCACTGAAGACCCCGTTGACGCGTAGCCGGATATGCTCAGTGACCAGCCTGTAGATCCATCCATGGCCAATCGCTGAATTCTGCTATAACTAGACGACGGCCAGAGAGATGTATTCACTTCGGTAAGATAGCTGTCTCCGAAGTCGCCATTCGAGAACGTACACCACTTGTAGGCGTTTGGCAGTTGGTAGGTTGTGGCCCGATTGCGCCACACTTCATGCCATTGGCCGTTGGCTGCTGCCAAGGAAACGAGAGCGACGACCAGGGTTGCGAGCATCCGATTCAAGTGCCCACCTTGCCAAAGTTGCGCCGCAGAATGAGTGCATCCATGATGTTGATGGAGCCGCTTTCGTCAAAGTCCGCCGATGGTAGGAATCCGGGATCGCCTTCCCGCGTGCCGAACGCACTCCGCAGGGCGAAGAAGTCCCGGATGTCTATGCGGTTGTCGCCCGTGGCGTCGCCGTTGATCAGGGTCAGCGCGACCGCCTCTTCATCCCCGACGGAAAGCGGAAGGCTCGCCGAAAGCCAATGCGAGGCCTTGACCCGCAGACGGCCAGCCCCCGATCGGGGTGAATCGACCACAAAGCGGGACTCCGCATCCAGCATATCCCCTCCGTGTGCCACCGTCTCGCCTGCTGGCGTCTCTAGCCACCACTGAACGGGTCTTCCGCCGCCGGATACACCTTCAAGCTGGCACGCAACCGTGGTTCGATAGCTCAGGCGCGCGGAAATGATGCACACGGTATCGTTGGCCCCGAACAGGTGAATGATCCGATTCGTGTTGTGGCTGGCCAGCACCCCTGTGCCGTTGGCCGAATACAAATTGCCCATCCAAAGCGGCGGAGTTGCCTGTTCGCGCAAGGTGCCTTCGGAATCTACGACGATCAGAGCGGGCCTGCCGCTGAAGGTCTCGGAGAACGTCGCGCCCAATACATGGTTCCCCCATCGGTCGGTCGTGCTGGCATAGAGTCCATACCAGCGCGGTGTCGCGTGACTCCACGAGTTGACAAGCTCGGTGTTCCTATACCGGTCAACAAGAAGAGTAGAGCCTTGAGCGACGGCCCTTTGCAGCTGGCCATCCGGCAGTATTCCCAAAACACCTCTGGGCAACCAGCCGATCAGCTGAGAACCGTCGGATGACAAGACCAGCGTTCCTGTATCCGGGTCCGCAGCGGTGAACTCCCCAGAGAGAATATAGGAGCCGTCGGGCGAGCGGGAGAACGCGGAGACGAAAACGGAATAGAGGGATATCTCGGGCCCGAGGATAGAGGTGGCAGAAAGCGTGCCATCGAGGTCGTGGCGTTGGAAGGTGATTCGGCAATTCAGGCTGTAGTTGTCGGTCGAACCCACGGTCACGAGTCCTTGACCTTCCACATACATCATCCACAGCGCGTCGTTGCCTGCGACGGGGAACGTGCGGAGCGGGGTGCCGTCCATGGCCAGCACATGCACGAACTCCCCATCCCAGATCGCGACACGATTCATGCCTGGGGCATAAGCGACACTGAGCTCCGTTCCAGGGGATTCTGCGAACGCGCGCGACCACAGCCGCACCCCGTGGGAGCCGACGACGGATACTGTCGCACGGTCGTACTGCCCGGGCACGGCCGCCGTGACCAGGAGAGATCCGTCTTCAATGGGGATCAGATCCATGACTTCGCCGAGGGCCGAAGTGACCCACAGGTTCACGCCATTGGGATCGAACTTAAGCAACCAGGAGTTGCCCGACGGGCCCGAGGACGCCACAATCAGGTTGTCCTGGGAGTCCAGGCAAGCGTTCACCAGGCGCCCGCTCTCAACCCCAAAGGCAATGCGGCGCGACCACTCGACCACCACTTCGGCGGAGCAAACCTGAACCAGAGCGATCGCTGCGGCGACCGGCACCAAGCGATTCCAAGCACCTCTCATGGGAGACTCCTGCAAGACAGTATAGCCAGCGACCCGTCGGTCCATCGGTCGCCGATCAGCGATTTCCGTGGCTGAGCCCGAGGTTTGTCCGGTTCTCAAGCCACCCCGATGCCATACTCCCCGCAGCGATGCCCAACGAACCGCGACTGAGCGAAGAGCAGGTCGGCGCGATTCTGCGCCGAGCCGCCGAGTTGCAGGAAAGCCAGGGCCGACCGGTCGTCGAGTCCGGCGTAGCGACCGCCGACATCCTCAAAATCGGCGCCGAACTCGGGCTCGATCCGCGATGCCTGCGCCAAGCCATCGAGGAGGCCGCCGTGGGGCTCGAAGCCCCCAAGAAGCGCGGGTTCTGGGGGGCGAAAGCCAAACTCGACGTCGAGCGTGTCATCCCCGGCGAACTCACCGAGGATGCGTGGCACAGCATCCTCTCCGCCCTGCGGTCCCGCTACAACCGCATGGGGGCCGTCTCCGAAGTCGCGGGCGCGCACGAATGGGACGGCAAAGGCGATGGCATGTCGCCCATCCACGTGTCGCTCCGCTCGAAAGATGGCCAGACGCGGGTGAAGGTGCTCTCCGACACGTCGCCCTCGGCTGTCGTGTTCTGCGCCGTGGCGCTCGCGCCGACGATCATGGCGACCGCCGGTTTGTCCGTGGCCGTCGTGCGGGGGTTGGGGGCAACGCCCTTGGGGGGCTTCGCCGCCGCCGCACTGGGTCTTGTGGGCATCGGCGCGCTCATCGCCAAGGGGCACTCCCTGATCCGCAACCGGCGGCAAGAGGCGGTTCAGGAGTCGCTCGGCACGATCGCGGGAATCTTGGCCGCCGAAGGCGAGGCAACGCAGCCGATGGGCTCGCGCCAAGCACGGGAGAACGTCGAGGAACGCCTCAACCAATCGTAGCGATCGCTTCGTTTTCAGCGAACTTCCGCACGCTGCAGGACGTCAATACGATCAGAACGATGCGATCGCTTCGGAATGAATCCTCCACTCTCGCAGCCAAGCGGTTGGGCGCCGCCGCGCGAAAGAGGCGCAAGGCGCTCCGCGTGCCGCAGGGCCAGTTGGCCGCTATGGCCGGCTGCTCGGAGTTGTTCGTGCGCGAGTTGGAGCAGGGCAAGCCGACGGTCCGGCTGGACAAGACCCTGGACGTTCTGCGCGTGTTGGGCCTCGAACTGCGCCTGGTTTCCGGCCGGGGGGTGCTGGTTGTGGATCCGAGCCTTCAACCCGATCCACCTCTCGCTGCAGCGCCGTGAAATGGGTCCATTGACGCCGAAGGCGTCGGACGTCCCTTACAATGGCGCGCATGGTGCCACGATTCATGGTGATGCTCGCCGTTGCGGCGATGCTGGTGGGCTGTCAGGGAGGGCTGACTCAGGCCAACCTCGCGGGCAAGTACAAGGGCGAAATGGTCGTCGCCGAGTCGTCGAAAGCCGACGAGAACAACCCGGCCAAGGCTCTCGCCGACAGCTTCGGTCAGGGCATGGCGTCCAGCATGACGCTCGAACTCAAGGCGGACGGCACGTTTTCGATGACGGCGCTCTTCCTGCCTGTCGAAGGCAAGTGGACGCTCGAAGGAGACAAGGTCACGCTCAAGCCGGAGAAGGTCACCGGGATGGGCGACAACGCCTCCTTGACCACGGACAGCAACCAGCCCATGACGCTCAAGGCGACCGACGGCGGCAAGCTGCTGGAACCCTTGGACCAGAAGGCCAACGAACCCCAGTTCCGGTTCAAGCGAGAGTAAGTCACACCCCACTGGCCCATATGAACTGCGCTGGGGCAACGTCCTTTTAGGAGCTGCACCAAACCGTTTCGAGGCGAACCCCAGCTCCCGATACGTTGGCCACGCTGGCATAGGGCATCGGGTCGGACCCTTGCCAGTCGTGGTCCAGCCAGGGCATGTTTGACTCGACGCTGTCGCACGCGCGGGCGAGGATCGGACGGCCATTCAGTTATCTCGCTCACTTGTCCACCGCCGGCTTCTCGGCCCTGGTCTCGGTCGGATTCACTTCGCCCCCGACAAAGTCGCTGGCCTGGTTTTTATCGTTTCCGTAGTCCTAGATTGGCGGAATTTGAATCCTTCGCCTATGGTTGACGGGCACTCGCGCGTATAATCCCATTACTGAGGAACCGAACACCCAGACGGACGCACTGCGCGTCCCGCTCGGCGTCGTTGAGTCCCACCCAGTCAAAAGCTACAGGACAGACACGCACAACATGAACGAAAGCGCCAAGATCAACCTTCTCGTCTTCCGCGACGGCCCGCTCTGGGTCGCTCAGGGCGTCGAGTACGACCTGGTCGCCTGCGCCAACACCCTCGACGAGCTCGAGTACGAAACCCACCGGGTGGTTGCGTTGCACTGCTTCGCCGCTCTCGAGTTTGGAGAAGAGCCGTTCGCCAGCCTTCCGCCAGCACCTGAAGATGTCCGCCAGGCCTTTTATCGAGCGAGGGCACTCGAATTCCGCCCGGCCCGATTCTTCACCGAGACACGCCCGTTGCCCACGCCGCGCTTTGAAGCGAAATTCGTCGATTCCAGGCCGAAAGCCAACAGCCAACCGCTCGTCGCTGTCTAAGATGGATCTTCAGCAGTTCATCACTTGGGCAGTTGCAGAGCACGGCTGCGAGATCGTGGATATTCCCGGATTCACCGGACCAAGAGGCGAAGCCTACTCCAGGGTCCTGAAACGGACCCTGGATGGCCGCACTCGAACCGCCGCCATCCCTCGCGCCGAGCCGGCTGCGACGGCATGGGTCATCCGAGGATTGTGCAACCAACTCGGCATCGAATGCCCGGTCGAACACCCGCCATTCGAAACGCTGTTCAAACACGGCGCGCCAACTGAATCGTCTGAGTGACGCTCTGAGCCCGCGAACTCGGAGTCCGTCGGGACCGCGCAGCTTCCTCGGATCGAAAATCGTGCATCGGGTCGTCAGGAAGTTTCATTAAACCGTGGCTTGAGTTGAGACAACCGATACCGGACCATCCCGACGACGAGGTCCTTGGGGATCGGTTTGTCCAACGCGAACTGAACCGACCCCTTGGCGAACTTGTACGGCGCGAGCCGATCCGCAAACGCCTCGATGACGTCCGGACCGGGATACACGCCCACATGCTTGGGATATCCCGCGATCATGATCTGCTTGTCCCGCTTGCCGCCGTCCACCAAGGCAAACGCCGGGATGCCGTAGTTCATCAGCTCGGTGGCCTCGGGTGCCGCCTCCCCAATGCACGAGCGAAGTTCCTCCAACGCTCGCAGCGTTTCGGGAGGCTGCGACGCGATGTACTCGTCCACGTCCTGGGACCGCTCTTTGGGACGACTCATGCTTTGTAGTCATACCTCGTCGGCTTAGGCGGGCTATTCGCGCGCCAGAAACACGGTGCGCGTGGGGAAGGCGAACGAGACCCCGTGCTCGGCGGCGAGTTCGAGGATCGCGCGCACGATCTCGCTCCGCGCCTTGAGCTCGCCGTCGTAGTCGGGAACGATCAGAAAGCACTCCAAGAAGATGGAGATGCTGCTGTCCTCCAGTCCATACACGTAAACCCTCCGCTTCTCCGGCGATACGTCGTCGCGAGCGGCGAGCATGGCATCCACCGCTCGGGCGTACGCTTCCAGCTTCTCGGGCGGAGTAGAGTATTCCAGCCCCAGCGTCGTCTTGAGCCGCCTCACGCGCCGACGCCCGAAGTTCTCCACGCTGGCCTTGATGAGCGTGCTGTTGGGCAGAGTGATCAGCGAATCGGCGAACGTCCGGATGCGCGTGCTGCGCAGGTTGATCTCCTCGACGTTGCCGTCGATATCGCCGATCCGCACCCAGTCGCCGACGGCGAACGGCATGTCGAAGAGGATCGTGAACGAGCCGAACACGTTCTCGATGCTGTCCTTCGCCGCGAACGCCACGACCAAGCCGCCGATCCCGAGCCCGGCCACGAGAGCCGTCACGTTGATCCCGAACGCCGCAAGCGCCACCACCACGGCCACGGCCACGATCCCGATCTGGCAGAGCTTCGCCGCAAACGGAAAGAACAGCTTCTGGGCGCGTTCGCCAAAGCTCTCCGCGTGCTTCTGGGCGCGGTCGAGCAGGGCGTCCACCACGTACCAAGCCGACGAGGCCCCGGCGGCGATCATGACGAGCTTGGCCGTGCCGACGAAGAACGCCCCGACCCACACCGGGAGGTTGAGGTAGGGCACCACCTCCAGCACGGCGAGAGACGTCAAGACCAAACCGAGTTGGCGGGCGAATCCGGTCCGATGGCGTTCGGCCAGACCGTGCGGGAACAGGCGGCGCAGCGCGCGGAGCGAACCCGCGATGACCCACGCCAACACCCGCGCGAGCACCCAGCCGCCCACCACGAGAACGGCCAAGCCGATCCACTGGTACACGCGCAGTCCCAAAGCGACGCCCCGCAACCCATCGGGGACCTTGCCTTCGAACCACAGGCCAGGGGCAAACTGCCGCTCGCTGACCGCCGGGCCGTAGACGATCTCCCAATCCCGCACAACGGCCCAAATCTGGGGCAACGCCTCCACGGTTTCGGTCGTGAACCGCCACGCGCCGTCGGCGCCCGGGCCGATCTCGATGCGCCCGACGGTCTCGCCCGCCGAGGACCGGTAGGCTCGGTACACGAACGGCGCATCGGTTCGGTCGGGAATCTGGCCGACCTGAACCAAGGCCGTACGGTTGAGGGTTTGGAACAGCAGGTTGGCCCGCAGGCGGCCGAGGTTGGGTCGCTCCACGGCAGGGAGGGTGGACAGGTCCAGAGTCTGCGCCGCCGCGTCCGCGTCGCCTCGATTCATGGCATCGAGGAAC
Organism: Chthonomonas sp. UBA2387; assembly: GCA_002343445.1. Classification (GTDB taxonomy): domain Bacteria; phylum Armatimonadota; class Fimbriimonadia; order Fimbriimonadales; family Fimbriimonadaceae; genus UBA2387. The sequence goes on along the minus strand of DDSP01000018.1, from coordinate 114,671 downwards.
GTCTGCATAGTCGCCCGGGGATTGGCCAGTGCTTCGGGCACCTCGACGGGCGTCGGCGTCTCCCTAGGAGCCGGGAGCGGGAGGGTTTGAGCCCAAGCGCCCGACGCCAGCCCAAACCACGCCGCGACAAGCCAGAGGCGCCTCATGCCCTAGACCGTACCCAAGTCACTCCGCCGAGCCGAGATCGAGCGCCAAGTGCATCCACGGCGGCATCTGCTTGAACCCGATGGCCTGATTGAGCCGGAACATGGGGTTGTTGGCGTTGTTTCCCGTCCGCACCAGGGTCACCCCGGCATCCCGCAGCAGTTGTAGCGACTTCACTTTGAGCGCCCGCGCCACGCCTCGTCCCCGATACGCACGCAGCACGCCGGCCAATCCAACGTCCACAACGGTCGCATCCAGTTCCCGCAGCCGCTGCGTGAGCATGCCCACCGGGGTGAGTCCATCCAGCACGACGGCCACGAGGTGCGCGGGGTAGTCCGGTCGCCCGACGTACTTCGCGTAGTTCTCGAACGTGTCGGGCGTGAGGGGTTCGGGCGACGGCACATCCTGAAACGTCTCGACGTAGAGGGCGTACATGCGTTCGGTCGCCTCCGGGCAGCGCAGCCGATACTCGGCGAGCGTGGCGACCTCGAGCCCCTGCGCCTCGACGGCCGCGATGCACGGCTCCCAGCGCGCCCAGTCCACGGTGCCCACTTCGAGTTCGCTGTCCTCGTCCTGATGGGTCTGGACAAAGCCCTTGGAGCGCTTGAATGCGTCGTCCACCGGGTGGTCGCCCTCGCTGAACGCGGCCAACGTGTCCGCTCCTGCCTGACGCGCCTCGTCGAGGACGACTTGGTAGAGCGCCTCGCGCACGTCGTCGGCCTCTCCCTCGGGCACCACCATCTCCATGTAGAGCTTGCCGGGCCGGTCGCTCCACGTCATCTTGCCGAGCCCCGCATACCCGACGGGTCTGCCGCCCCGCTTCGCCAGCCATCGCCGGTGACCCGAGTGGTGGTGGTGCTCGTCGTCGCGCTTGTATTCGTTCTCAGTCACGGCGAACCGAGGGTGGGTGGCGTTGTGGATCGCGACGACGACCGCATAATCGTCGTCGGTCTTCGCGATCGGTTCGAGGGTGATCGGCTCGGCGCTCATGGGGGAGGGAAGATACCACGGCCCTCCCGCCGTCGCCTCGGCAACGGACCCACGCCCGGGGCAACCGGGGGCGTCATGAACGAAACATGAACATTCGAAACGCCCCGGAATGGCGTATATTGGGATGGACCGCGCGCGACGCCAGAGACGTGGACTGATTCAGTCATAGGTTGTGTAATATGGAACTCGTGGCGTGGCATTCCTTCGGAACGCGTTTTCGGTCTAGAATAGGGCTGTGTCGAACCGTCGGTCGGCGTGTGCTGGCTGACGTCTTTTTTGCATCGCCCTGGGATGCGACCGCAGCGGAAGGAGCGCAACAATGGCAATGACTCGGATGCCCATGGTCCAGTACCTCGTTCAGAAGGGGTTGCTGGCCAAAGAGCAGTTGGACGAGGCCCTCAAGGTCCAGCAACAAACGAAGAACCCAGATTTGGGTCGCATTCTCGTCGAACTCAACTTCGTCGGCGAACGCGAGGTCGTCGAAGCCCGAGCCCAAGAGGCCGGAATGCCGTTCGTCGACCTCGACCGGACGGAGATCGAGACCTCGGCGACCAACGTCGTCCCCGAGAGGATCGCCAAGCTCCACACGGTGATTCCCGTCAAGAAAGAGGGGATGCAGCTTTTGTTGGCCATGGCCAACCCGCGCAACATCCAGGCGCTGGACGACGTCAAGCTCGCCTCAGGCTGCCGCGTCGTGCCCGCCATGGCCGTGCCGGGCGCCATCGAAGACGCCATCCGCAAGTCCTACGCGGGCTCGTCCCCCGCGGCGGGCGGTGGTGGCGGCGGAGCCGCTGCGCTCCAGAGCAACTTCACGGCCGACATCCGTCAAGCGATCGCAACGGCAGGCGTCGCCGCCAGCGTCAACCAGCTTCCCGACGAAGCCGTGGACGATGGCGACGAGCAGATGGCCGATCAGGCGCCCATCATCCGCTTGGCGAACGCCTTGATCCAGCAAGCCATCGTGGACCGAGCTTCGGACATCCACGTCGAACCGCAACAGCGCCACCTCCGCATCCGGTACCGCATCGACGGCGTGCTCATGGAGGCCATGACCGTCCCCAAGAACCTCCAGGCCCCGCTCATCAGCCGCCTGAAGATCATGGCGGACATGAACATCGCCGAGCGACGCGTCCCGCAGGACGGTCGTATCGAAGTCCGCACGAACCAAAAGGACTTCGACCTTCGCGTCAGCGCGGTCCCCACGCCTTTCGGCGAAAAGATCGTCATGCGCATCCTCGACAAGTCGAGCATCATGATCGGCTTGAACAAGCTTGGGTTCACCGAGGAGAACCAGGCGATCATCGAGGAACTCACGTCGCAGCCGAACGGCATGTTCCTCTGCACGGGACCCACGGGTTCCGGCAAGACCACGACCCAGTATTCCGTCCTCAACAAGCTCAACACCATCGGCGTCAACATCCTCACGGTTGAAGACCCGATCGAATACCAGCTCGGCGGCATCGCCCAGGTCGGCGTGAACCGCAAGGCGGGTCTGTCGTTCGCCACGGCCCTCCGCGCTTTCTTGCGGCAAGACCCCGACATCATCATGGTCGGTGAAATGCGCGACTTGGAAACGGCGGAAATCGCCATCGAGTCGTCGCTCACGGGCCACTTGGTCTTGTCCACGCTCCACACGAACGACGCACCGTCCGCCACGCTCCGTATGATCGACATGGGCGTCGAGCCGTACCTCATCGCGGCCACGGTCATCGGCGTGTTGGCTCAACGACTCGCGCGCCGCCTCTGCCCGAACTGCAAGGAGCCTTACGAAATCCCCGTCGCGGACCTTGTGCGCTTCGGCATGAAGATGGAAGCCGGCGACGACATGGACCGCCTGGTCCAAATCTATCGCCCCGTCGGCTGCGACAACTGCCGAGGCACCGGATACCGGGGCCGAACCGGCATCCACGAACTCATGCTGGTCAACGACGAGATCGCGGAAATGGTCGTCCGGCGCGCGCCGCTCGCTGACATCCGCGACGCCGCCAAGGCCAACGGCATGAAGGAACTGAAGGAAGACGGACTCGGCAAGGTGCTCTCCGGAGTGACTGACCCCGCCGAGGTCCGACGCGTCGTCTTCACCGCCGGCCACTAATGCCCCCGGCTGCTACTGAAACCAATGTGTCGAGGACGACACTCTAAAGAAACGAAGGAACAACCAATCGAATGAGCAACGTGCAACGTCCGATGCCCGGTCAATCGCCCTCGATGCCGCCCCCGATGGCGCGCCCCGGTTCCGCACCCGTCCAAGAGGAAAAGCCTTGGATTCTGCCCGAAGGCGAGCGCCGAACGCTGGAAGACATCCATATCGACGAGTTGCTCGACATCGTCGTTGACCTCAACGCGTCCGACCTGCACATCTGCACCGACGCACCGCCCGTGGTCCGCCACGACGGCCAACTCAAGCGGCTGAACTACAGCATGTTCACGCCGCAAGACACGCAGCGCATGCTCTACGAAATCATCTCGGACGAGCAGGTGCACCGGTTCGAGACGACCCTGGAACTGGACTTCTCGTACGCCATGCCCCGGCGCGCCCGATTCCGCGTCAACATGTACCGCGACCGTGGCTCCTGTGCCGCCGCCTTCCGCTTGATCTCCAGCAAGATCCCGACGGTCGAGCAGTTGAACCTGCCGCCGTTCCTCAACACACTCACGGAGAAGCCGCGCGGCCTCATTCTGGTGACCGGACCCACGGGTTCGGGCAAGTCCACGTCGCTCGCCGCGATGTTGAACCACATCAACGAGACCAACGCGCACCACATCATCACGATCGAAGACCCGATCGAATACCTGCACGAGCACAAGAAGTCCATCATCAACCAGCGCGAGCTGGGCGGCGACACCAAGAGCTTCGCCAACGCCCTTCGCGCCAGCCTCCGCGAAGACCCGGACGTCCTGCTCGTGGGCGAAATGCGCGACATGGAGACGATCGCCCTCGCGATCACCGCCGCGGAAACGGGACACTTGGTGTTCGCCACGCTGCACACGAACAGCGCAGCCGAATCCATCGACCGTATCATCGACGTCTTCCCTCCCGGACAGCAGGAGCAGATCCGCGTCCAGTTGGCCAACAACCTGCAAGCGGTCATCACCCAGCAGTTGTTGCCCAAGGCGACGGGCTCGGGCCGTGTCCCGGCGATCGAAATCATGGTCGCCACCAGCGCCGTCCGCAACCTGGTCCGCGAGAACAAGACGCACCAGATCCCGTCCATGATCCAGATGAGCCGCGCCCACGGCATGATGACCATGGACCAGTGCCTGCGCGAACTCTACATGCGCGGCCAAGTGACTTACGACGAGATCATGACCCGCGCCCACAACGTGGAAGAGCTCAAGAAGATGCTCAACACGCCGCAGGACGGCGACGACAACCTTTCGCGACAGCGCTCAGCGACCTCACCGCCGCGCCGCTGACACACCAGACCTAGCCACACCGAGGACCCACACCCATGCCGATCTACAGCTACTCGTTCCGCGACACCGCCGGAGGCGTCCAAAAGGGCACCGCCGAAGCGGAATCCGAAGAGCTTCTCAAGAAGCGTTTCGAGGAACAGGGATTCACCATCCTCGAAGTCAAGATGATCCGGGCGCGCGGCAAGCGCCAGAAGTCGTTCGGCAAGGTCAAACTGGGCGTGCTGGCCGTGTTCTGTCGGCAGTTCTCCACCATGGTCGACGCCGGCGTCTCGCTCGTGCGGTGCCTGGACGTTCTGCAGAACCAATCGCAGGACCCCAAGCTCAAGAAAATCCTCGGCGACCTCAGCGAACGCGTCGAATCGGGCGAAAGCCTCTCGCGCGCGATGCAGCGCCACCCGCGCACGTTCACCCAACTGTTCATCGGTTTGGTCCGCGCCGGTGAAGTCGGCGGTGTCTTGGAGGAGTCCCTCCAGCGTCTGGCCCAGTTCTTGGAGAAGGACGTCGAACTCCGCCGCAAGGTGAAGTCGGCCCTGACCTATCCCATCTTGGTCGTCGTGTTCGCGACGGCCATCGTGGGCTTCCTCGTCTATTGGTTCGTGCCCCAATGGGCCGCGATTCTCACCGACCTGGGTCTGGATGCGGAGAACCTGCCCGCGCCGACCAAACTCCTGATCGACATCGCGGATGTCATGAAGAATCAGGGCTGGGTGATCATCGTCGGCTTGGTCGTGATCATCTTCAGCTACAGGCTGTTCGTCAGCACCCGCTTTGGACGACGTGTCGCGGACCGCGTGAAGCTCAAAATCCCCGTCTTCGGCAAGCTGCACCACAAGGTGTGCATGGCTCGCTTCAGCCGCACGATGGGCACGCTGCTCACCTCTGGCGTTCCGATCCTGCAGGCGATGGAGACGGTGTCCGGCGTCGTGGGCAACACGATCATGTCCGACGCGATTCTGGAAGCCCGCGCCCGCATCCGAGAAGGAGACCGCATCGGCGACCCGCTCGAAGCGTCGCGCCTCTTCCCGCCCATGGTCGTCCACATGATCGGCGTCGGTGAAGAATCCGGTTCGCTGGACTACATGCTCCAGAAGATCGCGGACTTCTACGAGGCCGAGGTCGAAGCCACGCTCGCTTCGCTGACGGCGGCGCTCGAACCCATCCTCATCGTGGGTCTGGGCTTCGTGGTCGGCTTCATCGTCGTCTCCATGTTCTTGCCGTTGGTGGACGTCATCTCGAAGCTCTCCGGCGGCGAGGAAGACGCGGGAGGCTAACCTGAACCGGGAACCGAGGGCGGGTACGCCTCGTTTCGCCTAACCAGATGTCGGAAAGTCGGACAGGCATTGGCATCGGGTTCATCGAGCGCATCGGGCGCGCCGCGCCACGGCGCGACTTCGAACGCGCCGTCAAAGACGAACTGCCGACCCTGTACCGCGTGGCCAAGCGCATGGTGTGCAACGCCGACGACGCGGAGGACCTTGTCCAGCAGTGCCTGGTGAAGGCGTTTCGAGCGTGGGACCGCTTCGACGGCAGCCACCTTCGAAGCTGGCTCATCCGCATCATGCGGAACGAACTCGCGAGCAACAAGCGCTCGCTGGCTGCGCAAGCGGTGGACGCCGAGCTCGACGAGACCATCGTCAGCCAGGAGCCCTTCTGGGACGAAGTGACCTGGCGCGTGGACGCCGACCACGTGTTGCGCGAACTGGAAGAACTCCCCGCCGAGTTTCGACTCACGCTGCACCTGTGCGACGTCGAACAGTTCACCTATGAGGAGGCCGCCGAAGCGATGGGGGTCCCGATCGGCACCGTACGCTCACGCCTCTTCCGCGCCCGATCGCTCCTGCGCGAGCGGCTCGCCGGAATCGTCTGTTTTGTGGGGTCCCGGCCATGAACCGATTCGATTGGCAAGCCTATGTGGACGGCACGCTCGGCCCCGAAGAGCGGGCAAGGCACGAATCGAGGCTCGCTCTCGACGAGATTGCGCGCCGCGAAGTCGAAGGCTTGCGAAGCCTGAAGCGAGAGGTCCGGAAGGCCGCTTTGTCCGAGCCCGTGCCGAAAGCCACCCTCCTGGCGGGACTGAGGCGTGCCCAGCGTCACCCGCTGGCCCTGCCATCGCGCATCGCAGTCGTCGCGTGCCTCGCCATGACCCTGCTTGTCGGCTCCCAAGTGTTCAACCAGAGCGATCCGGTGAAGCTCGATCGCTCGCCAGTGACCGAGGAATTCGCCACCTCGAACGCGATCGTCGCCGCCCAATGGGTCAAGGAGCAAACCGGCTTGCCCGCGCCGATCATGAAGATGCGGTGCGGCGCCAAAATCCGAGCGGCCAAGTACGGCGACGGCTGGGCGGGCTATCAGTTCGAACACGACGGGCGACGTTTCCGGCTGTTCATGAGCCGTTGCAACAAGCCCTTCGACGGGGCGCGTGTGGTGACCAAGGCCGGTAAAGAGTTCTACGTCGGCAAAGGCATCGGCTGGAAGCAGAACGGCATCGCCTATTACCTGCGCGGCGGCGACGAGGGCACGCGGTGGAACATGGCGATGGAATGCGTGACCAACATCGAGTCGCAGCACGCCCGCCGCCTGTAGGCCCGGCCCCTAAAGCCGGTTGAACATGCCCGAGCGCACCACAAACGCGACCAAACCCGCCACGGCCAGCAGCAACACAATGGCCAAAACCAGCTGCACGCGGTCGAGCAAGGCGATGAGTTTCTCGCGCGGGGTTTGCACGTCGCCATACTACACCGTGGGGCCATCGGGCTCCAAGGACATCGCACCGTGAACGATCGGAGCAAGCTTCGGCACGATCTCAAAACACCCCTCAACGCCATCCTCGGCTACAGCGAGATGCTGATCGACGAGGTGCCGCAGCCGTTTGTTGGCGACCTCGAGCGCATCCGAGCCGCTGGCCTCAAACTGCTCGGCTTGATCGAGGACGCGTTCGTCGAAGGCGAGCCGTCGCGAGCCGCTGCACCCGGCCTATCCAGAGTTCCAGGGGCTGCCCCCGCGGAATCGGCGAGACAAGGCCCAAGTGGGCGAATCCTGGCCGTGGACGACGTGGAAGAAAACCGCGACGTGCTGAAACGGCATCTCGAGCGCCAGGGGCACACGGTTTGGTTGGCCGAGAACGGACGCCACGCCCGCCAAGTTCTGGACGCTGAAGACGTCGAAGTCGTGTTGCTCGACATCATGATGCCGGAGATGGACGGCTACCAAACGTTGGAAGCCATCCGTCGTCACCCCAAACACGCCGAGACGCCTGTGCTCATGATCTCTGCCGTGGACGAGGTCGAAAGTGTCGTCCGCTGCATCGAACGGGGCGCGGAGGACTACCTGCCCAAACCGTTCAACCCCGTCCTGCTCCGGGCGAGAATCACCACGTGCCTGCACAAGAAGCGAACCCGGGACACCGAGAAGGCGTTCCTGGCCGCGGTCCAACAGGTCACGCACGCGGCAGCGGCGATCGAGGCTGGCTCGTTCGATGCCGTGGACCTCGGCGAGATTCAGCTCCGCACCGACGAACTGGGCGCGATGGCCCGGATGTTCGGAAGCATGGCGCGCGAGGTTCGCGAACGCGAGGCGCGACTCCGAAGACAGGTCGAAGCGCTGCGCATCGAGGTGGACGACGCCAAGAAGACACAGCAGGTCGCCGAGATCACAGAGACCGACTACTTCCGCCACCTGCAGGAGAAAGCCCGCGCGTTTCGCGATCGCAAACCACCCTCGGGCTCAGGTTAAGGAACGGGATTCGGTGGGACCTTCCGACACTTTGGGACCCGCCGGAACGTGTATGGTGTTAGGGTAGGTTCGGGCGCACACGCCCAAACCCTTCTTCCAAATGACCCGCATTCAGCAGGACCTCGCCCTGTTCCTTGAGATTCTCCCCGCCTCCGTGCGCGAACGCCTCGAGGATGGACCACCCGTCGATATGCTCGTCGAGGTGGTGCTCGACTATGGCCGGCCGGCCGAGGCGCGCTACATCGGCGCCGGCATTCGATTCCCCGACCTGCAGGTGACCGAGCGCGACATCGAGTTCGTGATCAAGTCCATCGGCGAGTTCGGGAGCGACAACCGCGCAGGCATCGAGCGCACGCTCCACCGCATCTCGTGCATCCGCAACCGGCAAGGCAAGATCGTCGGTCTGACGTGCCGCGTCGGACGCGCGCTCGAAGGCACGATCGACATCATCGACGACATCATCCGCTCGGGCAAGAGCATCCTCCTGCTGGGCAAGCCGGGCACGGGCAAGACCACCAAACTCCGCGAGGTGGCCAGAGTGCTCGCCGACGAGGTGCAGCGGCGGGTCGTCATCGTGGACACCTCGAACGAAATCGCGGGCGACGGCGACGTTCCGCATATGGGCATCGGCAGTGCCCGCCGCATGCAGGTGCGCCACGCGGCCGACCAGCATCAGGTGATGATCGAGGCCGTCGAGAACCACATGCCCGAGGTCATCGTCATCGACGAAATCGGCAACGAGATGGAGGCCCAGGCGGCCCGCACGATCGCCGAACGCGGCGTCCAACTCATCGGTACGGCGCACGGGCAGACGCTTGAGAACTTGATGCTGAACCCGACGCTCTCGGACCTCATCGGCGGCATCCAAGCCGTAACGCTCAGCGACGACGAGGCGCGCCGACGTGGCACGCAAAAGACCGTTCTGGAGCGCAAGGCGCCCCCGACGTTCGACGTGGTCATCGAACTCGTGGACTTCGATCGGCTCGCCGTTCATCACAACGTGCAGAAGACCGTGGACCTCGTCCTGCGGGGCCTCACGCCACGACCCGAGATTCGAGTCCGAAACACCAACGGCGAGTACGAGGTGGTCCAGGAAGAGCACAACGAGGCGATGGCCCAAGTGCTCTCGCGGCCCTTGTTCGAGCCGTTGCCGCCCAAGCCCACGCGCTCGGTCGCCGCGCAGCACACCGAGGAAGAACGCCCGCCCCGCGACCCCGAGCCCATGCAGCGAAGCGGCCTGCGGATCTACCCGTACGGCATCGCACGGACTCGGCTGGAGCGCGCGATCCGAGAGAAGCGAATCGAGGCCAGCATCAGCACCGACCCCACGCAATCCGACGTCGTGATGGCCATGCGCAACGGGACCACGGGCCGGCAGCGCAAGATTCGAGACGCGTCCGGTCGCCCCGTGCCGACCGTCACCATCAAATCCAACGCGTTCACGCAGATTCTCGCAGGGCTGGACGAGATCATGCGCCGGTCGAGCAGCGGCCCGGAATCGGAGTCTGCGGCGATGGAAGAGGTCTTGCAGGCCATCGAGGTGGTTTCCCAGAGCGGCAAGCCGTACGATCTCGCGCCTCAGCCGGGGCCGATCCGCAAGATGCAGCATCAGGTGGCCGAGAGCCGCCGCATCCCCAGCGAGAGCGTCGGCCAAGAGCCCCAGCGTCGCCTGAGGTTGCTCCCGGCGGGCAGCGCATCGTAACGCCCGTCCGAAGGTCCTTGCATTCCAGGGGGCGGATGGGGCATACTTCTTAGGCTTTCCTGCCGCTCCCATCCCTACACTCGGGGCGGTGGAAGGTGACCCATCATGGCGAAGAAAGGCGAAGCTCGCGAAATCATCCGTCTCGTTTGCACCGAGGACGGCAAGAGCTATTACACGACCACCAAAAACAAGCGCAACACGCAGGGCCGCTTGGAACTGATGAAGTACAACAAGAACCTGCGCAAGCACACGCTCCACCGCGAGAAGAAGTAACCGCCCCGCCCACGAGGTTTTCCCCATGCCGAATCCGAAACGCCGTCACAGTCACCAGCGCACCGCTCTGCGCCGAACGCACTACACGACCGATCTCCCCGAGGTCGAAGTGAACAAGCAGGTCGGCGGCTCCTCGCACAAACTGCGCCACCACGCCAGCCCCGAGGGCTATTACAAGGGTCGGCGGCTCCCCGGCTTCCGAGACAAGGGCGCCTGATGCAGATTTGGTACAACCTTCTCCTGGGCGTGGCGATCCTGGTCGCCATCATGTTCACGCTCATCGTGCTGCTGATGGGCAAGGGAGATGCGATGTCCGGCGGCGGCGGCGTCCGCACCACGTTCAAGGGCAAGGCCGGGTTCGACGACTTCGTCTCGCGGCTGACCATCATCTTGGGCGGCTCGTTCATGGTGCTGATGATCGTCCTCGACATCGTCGGCAACAAGCTCAAGTGACGCGTTGCCAGCGCTCCGGATCCTCCACACCAACGACTTCCACGGCAAACTGAACGAACGTCGTTTCGGCTTGCTGAAGAGCCTTCGCGAAGAAGCCGACCTCTACTTCGATTGCGGCGACGCCATCAAGTGCGGCAACCTCGCCATCCCGGTCTCGCCCGACCCTGCGTGGGCACACCTCCAGGCGCTCGACTGTACGGCCAGCGTGCCCGGCAACCGCGAATCGCACCCCTTGGCCATGGGCATGAGGGCCAAGTTCGCCGGTGTCTCGCATCCCATCCTCTGCGCCAACTGGTTCGACAAATCGGGCGTGTCCGTCTTCGCGCGTTCGCAGTGCTTCGAGGTCCGTGGCGTGCGCGTGGGGGTGTTCGGCGTGATGGTGCCCATCGCCACGCGGCGCATGACGCTCTATCCGGCCAGCCAGTACGAGTGGACGCAAGCGATCGAAGCGGCCCGCGAAGTCGCTGCGGCGCTCCGCCCCGAGTGCGACCTGCTCATCGCCCTCACCCACATCGGGCTGCCCCAGGACCGTCGGCTGGCCGAGGCGTGCCCCGAACTCGACCTGATCCTCGGCGGCCACTCGCACGACGTGCTGGAATCCCCCGAGGTAATCGGCAGAGCCTCGATCTGCCAGACCGGCTCGCACGGGCGATTCGCCGGCAAGATCAAGGCCGTGCGCTCATCGAGCGGCTGGTCCGTCCAGAACCGCCTCCTGCCGCTCTGACGCCACAATAGAAGCGCCATGCCCGGCGAAACGCCTGTGCGTTACCCAAAGCCCAAACCCGACTTCGGCGTCGTGGCCGAAGCCACGCGCCGCTCGATGGTGGGCAACCGGGGCAAGAACACGTCGCTGGAAACCGACTTCCGTCGCGCCCTCCGCGAGCAAGGGTTGCTCGGCTATCGCATCCATGCCCGACGCATCCCCGGCAAGCCAGACGTCTCGTGGGCCGGTCGCAAGGTGGCCGTGTTCCTGCACGGGTGCTTCTGGCACGGATGCCCGCACTGCGGCCGCTACCGGCTGCCCAAACACAACCGCGAGTACTGGCAAGCCAAGATCGAAACCAATCGAGACCGTCATGCCCGAGTCGAGTCCGAACTGACCGCCTTGGGCTTTCGGGTGTTGGTGTTCTGGGAATGCCAGATCAAGGCGGATTTGGCGGCATGCGTCGGCCATGTGCGCGAGGCGCTCGTTCAATCCTCGGCGTAAGGCGCGCACAGCGGATCGCCCAGCACGATGTCCTTCCACTTGATGACCGGCGAGGCGCAGTAGAAGCTCTCGGCGAGGTTGAAACCTCGCGTATAGCGGTCGAACAAGACGTCTGGACGGCAGAGCGCGAACGTGAACGGCTCGCTGACATACCCCTTCACGCCAGTGGCGCCGCCGCTCACCATGTCGGCCACAAGGCTCTGGTCGCCCCAAGGCGGCTTGCGGAAGGTGCGTCCACTCGTGGAGACGTACGTCTCCACGAGTGCGCCCGGCTTGAACCTCATGCCGGCGTAGGCGGTCGGGTTGAACTTGCCATCGTTGCTGCCCCAAGTCACATATCCCGCCAAGGGCGTGCTGGTCTCGGCAAATGTGGACGACGTATCGAGTGCGACCTCGAAGCCCCGCTGTTCCAGCATCTGCGCGGCCCGACGCATCGCCTTCTGAAGTTCGCCGTAGCCACCCGTCTCGCGATTCTCGGCGAGATCGAACAGGAAGGGGCCCCCGTGGCGCTCGGCGGCCAGCGATCGGTCCACCAACGCGATGGCGTCTTCGCGGGTCCAGCCGTCCAGGCGGGTGACGAGCACCATGCCGAACTTCTTGGCGGAGAAGCGCTCCGTCTTGCCGAAGTAAGGGTTGATGCTGCGCCGAATCTGCTCGACTTCGGGCGTCTTGATCGGCGGGTTGGGCAAACGCATCGCGGCCAGGTGCCCGTCCACCGAGTAGCCACCCTCGTTCTCCAGCCGAAGGGGCACCCCCTTGGTCAGCACGACGTAGTCGATCGGCTCCCGCATCGAGTCCAGAAACCTGCGGACGGGGGCCTCGATCTGGTCTAGATACTCTTGGGTCGGGATGGTTTCGTCGTCGGTGCAATCGAGCGCGAGGGTCCGCGACTTGGGAATCGCTCGGGCCTTGCTGTAGTGCGCGGCGATGGCGGCGCTGTCTTCGCTTCGTGCGTTGAAGACCACGGCCACGTTGGCGGCCTTAGGGTTGGCGTCGGCTTCGGCGACACCCACCTGCATTTGCACCAAAACGCCGGGAGGCTCTTTGGGGGGTGGCGCGCATCCGCCGATCAAGCCGATCAGGCCGAGAGCAACCCACGCGCTAGCGCCAACTCGTGAACGACGTATGGCGTCGGGCGCGCACCACTGCATGGGCCATCTCTTTGTACATCTTGGCTCGGGCCGCTGTGCCACGCACCACACCCAGTTTGGATTCTTTGTGCGTGTTGCCGACTCCTTGCAGGTACACGCGCAACACTTTGGCGCCGATCTGCTTGGCGTAGGCGTTGAGCGCGACCTCGGCACCCATTCGTTCGCGAGCAAGGTGCGGAACGCTCTCGAAGAAGGCCCGCGTCATCGCCCGCTGACCCGTGAAGAACGGGAACATGGCCTGCGCGTTGGAACTCCAGAAGCCGCCACCCTTGAGCACGCCCAGCGACATGGTGCAACGGCCCGTGCGAACCGGAACGATCAGTTGCTTCAGGTGGTCGGGCCGGAAGCCGACGAGATCGGCATCCAAAAACACAAGGATCGAACCCGAACAGGCGCGGGCGCCAGCGACCATCGCTGCGCCTTTGCCCTGATTCGAGCTCAATCTCACCACACGAGCGCCGGCGGCGCGGGCGGCAGAGGCCGTCCCGTCCGTACTTCCGTCGTCCACCACGATGATCTCGTCCGCAAGTCCACTAGACATCGCGGAACGGACCACCGACACGACCCGGCTCTCTTCATTGAAGGCGGGGATGATGACTGAGACCATGGGGGAACGCTGTTACTAGGATACGCCATTCGCGGTCATGCGTTGACCCTTTATAGGGACAGACGGCGCATAATCTGCGCGTGATCGCCGGGCGACCCACCGCTCCCTTCCACCGCCGCACGCTCAGCGAGGCCCAAACGCGGGCCGCTGCGGGGGAGTTGGTCCAATGGCTGGCGGCGGGCGACGTCGTGTTGCTCGAGGGCCCGCTGGGAGTCGGCAAGACTACCTGGGTGCGCGGGGCGCTGGAAGCGCTCGGCCACCAAGGGCCGGTGCGCTCCCCCACGTTCAACCTGGTGCAAGTGTTCGAGACGAACCCGAGGGTGGCGCACACCGACCTCTACCGCGTCGCCTCTTCCGAGGGCTTGGGCCTGGATGAACTCATGGCCGACCACTTGCTGCTCGTCGAATGGCCCGACCGCTTCGCCGAGTTGCCCGCCCGCGAGTGCTGGCGCGTGACGCTCGCGTTCGAGGACGAAGCCCGCGCGATCACCGTCCACCCTCCCGATAGTCCCTGAAGAGGATATGCTTTCTGGCGATGAGTGTACGCAGCCTGCCGCTTCTCTTTGTTCTGGCCTGGGCCGGATCGGCGTTCGCGCAAGACCACCCGCTGCTGAGCGCCGGGCCGATGAACACCTACGCCGAGATGACCGAGGTGGGGGTGTGGGTCCAGACCAAAGCCGACGCCAGCGTACGGCTGCGCTATTGGCCCCAAGGCGCGGCGAGCCCCGCCAAGGCCGCCACCCAAGCGATCCAGACCTCCGCGGTCGGCGACCACATCGCCGTGTTCACCATCGCGGGTCTTCCGTTCGGTACGAAGTTCGATTACGAGGTCGAGATCAACGGACAACTGGTGCCCCGTTCCTATCCTCTTAGGTTCCAGACGCAGCCGCTTTGGCGTTGGCAGAGCGAGCCCCCCGAGTTCCGCATCGCGTTCGGCTCGTGCGCTTACTTCAACGATACGCCCTTCGATCGCCCGGGCCGCCCCTACGGCGGCGACCACGAGATCTTCGACGCTTTGGCCAAGAAGCAGCCCGACATGATGCTATGGCTGGGCGACAACGTGTACTACCGCGAGGCGGATTGGCTGACCGAATCGGCCATGCGTTACCGATGGCGGCACAACCGCGCCTTCCCCGGTCTGCAACCCATCCTCGGCTTCGCCCAGCACTACGCGACGTGGGACGACCACGATTACGGCCCCAACGATTCCGACCGCTCGTTTCGATTGAAGGGCGAGGCGCTCAAGGTGTTTGCCGACTACTTCCCAGCCGTCCGCTACGGCACGCCCGAGACCCCCGGCACGTTCCAGCGCTTCGAATGGGGCGACGTCGAGTTCTTCATGCTCGACGACCGCTACCACCGAACGCCGAACCGAATGCCCGTGGACGACGACCGCACGATGCTCGGCAAGGCCCAACTCCAATGGCTGAAGGACAGCCTGGTCAACAGCCAAGCCGTCTTCAAAGTCGTGGTGTGCGGTGGGCAGATGCTCAACCCGATCACCCTCTACGAAGGCTTCGGACAGTTCGAAGCCGAGCGCAAGGACCTGTTCGACTTCCTGGCCAAGGCCAACATCTCGGGCCTGCTGTTCCTCTCGGGCGATCGGCACATCGGCGAACTGATCAAGGTGCGCTGGCCCGGAGCGGCTTACGATTGGTACGACTTCACGTCCAGCCCCCTTTCGGCGGGAGCGGGCCGCGATGCGCGGGAAGAGAACAACCCGGCACGCGTCCCCGGCACGTGGGTCACGCAGAAACGCAACTTCGGCATCATTGACGTGACGGGCAAGAAGGGCGCGCGTCGCCTGGTGCTCGCGGCGCACGACAAGGACGGCGTCGAACTCTGGAAGCACGAACTGACCGAGGCCGAATTGCGACGCCCGGCGGCGGGGTCTCGATGACGGCGAACGAGTTTCTCCACCATTGCCTGGGCGACTTCAAGTCGCTTCGCGATCGAGCCATGGGGCTTGCCGAGAGCCTCGGCCCGGAGCAGTTGCAGTGGCGTCCCGACCCCAAGCGTTGGTCGGCGGGCCAAATCTGCGACCACCTCATCGTAAGCGGACAGCCGTACGAGGCCAAGATCGCGCCCTACATCACGGGCCCTCTGGCCAAGCCGGGAACCGAGTTCGCCATGTCGTTCATGGGCAAACTGATCGCTCGCGCCGCCGGCCCAAACAGCAACGCGCCGGTGCCGCCCGTGTTCATGCCACGCCCCGGGCCCACACCTCCCGACATCGCCCACCAGTTGGTGGCCCACCTCGACCGCATAATCGCCTTGACCGAAGCCGCGATGGGCAAGGACCTCGGGGCGAAGGTCTCGAGTCCGGCGAGTCGGTTGGTCAAGTTGAGCGTGGGCGACGTGTTCCGCGTGACGGCGGAGCACAACTTGCGCCACATCGGGCAGATCGAAGACTTGGTCATGACGCCCGGGTTCCCCGCCAAGTGACCGTCGGAGAGTGGGTGCGGTTGGCAACGGCCCGGCTCGATCAGGCCGGGATCGAGGCCGCGCGTTTGGAGGCTCAGTTGCTGGCAGCACACGTCGAGTTGCAGGATCGCTCGTGGGTTCTCGCCCACCCGGAAGCCCCGCTTGCCGAACACGCGGCAGAAGGGCTGTTGCAACGCCGCGAATCGGGCGAGCCACTGGCTTACATTCTGGGCTGGCGGGAGTTCTACGGGCGGCGGTTCGCCGTGGACCGTCGCGTCCTCATCCCGCGCCATGAGACCGAGACGCTGGTCGAAGTTGCCTTGAACTTCCCAGGTGGTCGGGTGCTGGACCTGTGCTGTGGCTCGGGGTGCGTGGGGCTGACTCTGGCCTTGGAGCGGCCCGATTGGCATGTGGTGCTCAGCGATGTTTCGCCCGACGCGTTGGCCGTGGCGGAGCGCAACAGCACCGATCTTGAGGCACGCGCGACCTTGGTGTATTGCGACTTGGTGGGCGGCCTCTCTGGACCTTTCGATCTGGTCGTCTCCAATCCGCCCTACGTGGGGCGAGGCGACGCCCTGCCGCGCGAGGTGGCCGACTTCGAGCCTGCATTGGCCCTTTATGCAGAGGAGGATGGTCTGCACATCTACCGCCGAATGGCCGCCGAACTGCCGCGCGTGATGGCCCCCGAGGGCGTCTTGCTGACCGAGATCGGGGATGGAATGGAGGATGCCGTCGCCGGGTGTTTCGGGGCTTGGCGGCGGCTTGGGTCCTGGCGCGACGCCCTCGGAACGGTGCGGGTGCTGGGCTTTGGCGTGTGAAACCGGAAGCGCTATACTCTCGCCATGAAACCGGACGAGATCAAGTCAGCCCTTCTGGAGTGGAGGGAAACGCAGCCCGAACCGATCGAGGACTTCATCGTTCAGGTTGGCTTGAGCGCCTACGACGAACCTGCCGTTTGGATCTACGTCGTGTTGCCTGACGAGTATAACGCCGAGTCGCCTCGCAGGATTCGTCACGAACTGCTCGAGTGGGTGCCTAAGCTGAGGTCAAGCGATCCGGACGAGGGGCCTCGCCCGTTGAAGAACCACATGGTGTTCGTCCGCTTCTGGACCGTCTCAGAAGTCGGAGACGCTGCGTGAGTTTGGCGGCCGGAGCGCGAAAGAATGGAGGGACCCGCTCTGTCGGGTCCGTGCCCGAGCCTGGCGGAGTTCTAGAGCGGGGTCTCCAACCTCCGTTTCCAACGGTCTGTGGTGACTCCGAGAGGCACTATACGCTGCGCACAGTCGACCTGCCACTGAGGTCTCGTCTCGAAAGCGGTGGTCTGTATAATGGAGTCATGACAGACACACAGATTCGAGAAAAGCTCTTGGGTTCGAAGATCGGTCCCAGTCTCGACTTCCGCGTCGAGCAGGGCTTGAGCGCCTACGAGGAACCGGCGGTGTGGGTTTACGTCATCTTGCCGGACGAGTACGATGGACTGAGCCGTTCGCTCGAAGGGGCCAGAGCCCTTGAAGCAGTCCGGAAACTGCTCGACGAAATTGCCGCTGGGAAAGCGATACCCCCTTTCCACAAGGAAGTCGTCAAGATCAAGGGAGAGAGCAAACCGAAGCAGGAAGCCAGAGAAGTGGACCCCTTGATAAACGAGAGCATTTCGGTGATCGAGAATCGGGTCCGCGAGGTCGTTCGGGGAATCCCCGAGCACGCTTCAGACGAAGTGTTTGTGCGTTTCCGCACACTTAGCGAGGTCGCAAAGCTTGCATGAGCCTTCACAGGGATCTGGTTCTCCAAGCTCTTGCTCTGGCCACGGACTCGAAGGGCAAACCGCGGCAGGCTTCCCTCCGGCGAGCAGTCTCCGCAGCGTACTATAGCCTTTTCCACCTATTGGTCTTTGAGGGAACGGCGAGGTTGCTCGGTCGAAAGCGGGCAACCCTCGAGTTGCGTCAGTGCCTTGCTCGGGCGTTTTTGCACGCCGAGATGCACGTTGTGGCGAAGCAGTTTGGAGAAGGTAAGCCGTCCCCCAAGCTCAGTCGTGCCATCACGTCGGTTCCGCCCGACTTGGCCCTTGTCGCCAAGACCTTTGTGGACCTTCAGCAGATGCGCCACGAAGCGAACTACGACCTGGGGCGCGTCTTCTCCCGGAGCGAAGTGATGCGCGCTATCTTCACATGCGTCACGGCACATCTCGCCTTCGAACGCGTCAAAAAGGACCCCAAGACGCTTGTGTTCCTCACGGCGCTTCTGGTGCAAAAAGCCATGAAGGCTTAGCTCTTCGCTTTCGCCGCTCTGAGGCGGTTCATGGCGCGATCGAGTTCGGCCGTGGCTTGCTCGGCGGTCATCGTCGAATCCTCGCCCCGAAGCGCCTTGCGCGCTCGTTCAAGGGCCGCCGTTTCGCGCGCCACGTCGATTTCCTCGGCCAAGTCGGCGGAGTCCGCCAAGATGGTCATCTTGTTGCCCGAGAACTCGGCGAAGCCGCCGCCGATCGCCACGAAGTTGCGCTGCAGGTTGGAATCTTGGTATTCCAAGAGCCCGGCGCGCAACACCGAGACGATCGGCACGTGGCTGGCCATCACGCCGAAGTAGCCGTCAACGCCAGGG
Source organism: Chthonomonas sp. UBA2387 (assembly GCA_002343445.1). Taxonomy (GTDB): domain Bacteria; phylum Armatimonadota; class Fimbriimonadia; order Fimbriimonadales; family Fimbriimonadaceae; genus UBA2387. The sequence continues at coordinate 95,976 of DDSP01000018.1, read as the reverse complement.
GCGATGACGGAAGTGGCTTCGGTCTCGACGACCGCGCGATCCGGAGCCACCACCGAGAGCGTGAACGTCGCCATGCTTTAGACCGCCGCGAGCTTGCGGGCCTTCTCCCGAGCGTCTTCGAGCGAACCGCAGTACAGGAACGCCTGTTCGGGCATGTCGTCGCAGTTGCCGTTGACGATTTCCTTGAACGAAGCGACCGTCTCGTCAATCGTGACGTAGCGGCCCGGGTTGCCCGTGAACTGCTCGGCGACGAAGTTCGGCTGGCTGAGGAAGCGCTCGATCTTTCGGGCGCGGGCAACCAGCATCTTGTCGTCGTCGGAGAGTTCGTCGATGCCGAGGATGGCGATGATGTCCTGCAGTTCGCGGTACCGCTGCAGCGTCTGTTGGACGCGACGGGCGATGTCGTAGTGCTCTTGGCCGACGATCTGCGGGTCGAGGTTCTTCGAAGTCGAGGCCAGCGGGTCCACGGCGGGATACAGGCCCTTCGAAGCGATCGAGCGCTCCAGATAGACGTAGGCGTCCAAGTGCGAGAACGTCGTGGCCGGCGCGGGGTCGGAGGGGTCGTCGGCAGGGACGTAAACCGCCTGAACCGACGTGACCGAACCCTTGGTCGTCGACGTGATGCGCTCTTGAAGCAGACCCATCTCCGTGGCCAGCGTGGGCTGGTAGCCGACGGCGCTGGGCATACGACCGAGAAGCGCGGAGACTTCGGAGCCCGCTTGGACGAAGCGGAAAATGTTGTCCACGAAGATGAGAACGTCCGAACCGATCTCGTCGCGGAAGTACTCGGCCATGGTCAAGGCCGTGAGCGCCACGCGGAGACGAGCGCCAGGCGGCTCGTTCATCTGACCGAAGACCATGGCGGTCTTGTCGATGACGCGCTTGGTGGAGCCGTCCTTGTCGGTGAACGTGGCTTCCTTCATTTCGAGCCACAGGTCGTTGCCTTCGCGGGTGCGCTCGCCGACGCCGGCGAACATCGAAACGCCCGAGGCTTCGACCGCGATGTTGCGGATCAGCTCTTGGATGAGAACCGTCTTGCCCAGACCGGCTCCGCCGAACAGGCCGATCTTGCCGCCCTTGTTGAACGGGATCAGCAGGTCGACGACTTTCAGACCCGTTTGAAGCAACTCGACTTTGGTGGACTGCTGTTCGAAGTTCGGCGGCTGGCGGTGGATCGGCAATCGCGGAGCCTCGGCGATGGCGGCGGCCTTCTGCGCCCGAACTTCAGGCGTGTCGGCGTGCTCGCCGCTCTCGATCACGTCGATCGGCTGACCGAGGAGGTTGAAAACGCGTCCCAGAGTGGCTTCGCCCACAGGGACCGAGATCGGCCCGCCCGTATCGGTGGCCGCCATGCCCCGGACCAGACCGTCGGTGCTCGCCAAAGCGACCGTTCGGACGATGTCGTCGCCCAAGTGTTGCGCGACTTCGCACACGAGGTTCACGCCCCGCGTCTCGTCCTTGATCTCGACCGCGTTGTAGATACTGGGCAATCCGTCCGCAAAGCGGCAGTCCACGACCGGACCCATGACTTGAATGACCGTGCCAACTCCTGGCATGTTGTTGCTGATTCCTCCGCCGGCGACGTGTTTGAACTGCCGCGCCCAAAGGCGGGCGCGATAGGGATCGCCGGGCCGCGCAGATTATACCCGCGCGAGACTTCACACGTCGGTGCTGGCCGATGTTACGCCTGATGGGAGAGTTCAGACATCAATTCGGGCAGTCCGACCGCCTCAACGCCCTTGCCCCTGGGATAGCGCTCGGATCCACCGTACACGACGAACGCACGGTCGGGCCTCAGGTCTTCGATCGCGTTCCAGAAGCCTCGGCCGACGGTGGGGTCGGTTCCCAATTTGATCTCCACGGCCCAACGGCGACCGTTCGGCATGTCGAGCACCAAGTCGACCTCGGCCCCTGTCGCGGTTCGGTAGAAGCCGGAATCCGTCCTTGGAGGCGATGCTGCGAGCAGGTTTTCGATCACGAATCCTTCCCAGCTTAAGCCCGCGACCGGGTGGCCCAGCACGGCATCGGTCGTGTCCAGCCGAAGAAGCGTATGTGCCAATCCACAGTCCCTTACGTATGTCTTGGGGGACTTCGCCAGGCGCTTGCCAGTGTTGGAGTGCACGGGCATCAGTCGCCTCACAAGCAAAAGATCAACCAGCAGGTCCAGATAACGCGCGACCGTGGTGGAGTCGACGCTCAAACTGCGGGCGAGTTCTGCCGCGTTGAGGGGCGAGCCCTGGCGATGGGCGAGCATGGTCCAGAACCGACGCAAGGTTTCGGCTGGGACACGGGGTCCGAGCGCGGGGATGTCTCGTTCCAGATACGACCGGATAAAGTTCTCTCGCCAATCCGCGCTCTCGGCATCGGTTCGAGCGAGCAAACTGGGCGGGAATCCACCTCGATTCCAGAGGTTGGTCACGGCGTCTCGATCGACCTCGTCGGCCCGCAGACCGCCCAGTTCAAGGTAAGCGATGCGCCCAGCCAGCGTTTCGCTCGACTGCTTCAGGAGGTCGATCGAAGCCGAGCCCAGAAGCAAGTACTGGCCCGCCCCGGCACCACTCAAGATGCGCTGGTCGATCAGGCCGCGCAAGGTCTGGAAGATTCCCGGCTTCCGCTGGACCTCGTCCAACACAACCAACCTCCCCGCATGCATCCGCAAGTAGCCCTCGGCGTCTTCGAGCTTGGCAAGATCCGAGGGGCTTTCCAGGTCGAGATACACGTGAGGCACATCGAGGGACCTCCTCGCCAGCGTGGTCTTGCCTACTTGGCGCGGGCCAAGCAGGGCCACTGCGGGAAACCGGTCCAGACTGCCCCGCACTCGTGAGACGAGTTTGCGCGCGATCATCCCTGCAATTCTGGCACAAACTCCCAGATTTGCAGGGTTAGTGGCGTGCATCCTGCCTGGACTCGGCCAACATGTCGTCGACGCTGGTTGGGGTTTGGGCCATCGACAAGGCGGTCCAGGTCAGGGCGACCAAGGGGGCGGCGCCGAGATGCAATGGATCTTGAATCCCGTGCTGGTCGCCGCGAGTCCACCCGAGGGCCCAAGCTCTTGCGTGGAATCACGCACAATAGGCCGTTCCGTGTCCAAGAAGCGTCGGCATTTTCCGAAACTCCGGGAATATCTGGAGCATGTGCACAAAACCTCCCCGCTGGAGCGGGCCGAAGGCTGGTTGATCGGACTTGGGGTCGGCGGCACAATCACGTCTCTTGTCGTGGCTGGACTCGCCACCGCCATCACCGACACGCCCGCCATGATGCTCGGCGGATTGGCGGCGTTGGGCGCGGTGTGGACGGGTTGGGTGTTCATGTACCGAAACAACTTCCACCCCAGAGACGAAGCCAAGAAGGCCGTGGTCGAAGCGCACAAGGCAGCCAAAAAGATGCTCGAACACGTCCGGGGTCGCAGACTCCACCGGTATATGGACGTGCCGACCGCCGAAGTGCTCGAGGCGTGCGCGTTTCATTGGAGCCGCGTCCGGGGGGCCCTGGACTCGCCAGCCTGGAATCCCGATCTGTTGGAAGGCCACTGGTTCGCCGTGAGGGATCAAGCACTGCGGGCCGCCGACGAGGCGATGCTCGAGGCGATCTACCTAGCGCGAGCGGGTCTCTCGGAAAAGCGGCAATCGGGCTCGCCCGAGTTCCTTGAATGGGCCGAGGACTTCTTTGCCGTAGATGCCGAGGAACTGCTCAGGAAACTGGGCGTCAAGTACGGGACTTCGGATGAGGACGTCTATGGCTACCAGCCCGCCCTGCTCCGCCCGCTGCACCAGATCGGAACCAAACTCCGCACGTTGGCCGACGAGATGGAAAAAGCCCCCGCTCCCAGCGCCCGACCCATGGCCGCTGCGCGGCAGTCATCGACCTCGGCCATCGACCTGGCCCTCAACGAGATCGGCGCATTGAAGCGAGCCGAGCGAGAACTGGACGACTCGATCCAGCAGAGGCTCGATCATTGACGTTGGAACTGGTCGAGGACGGTTGCCACGACGGGCCGACGAACATGGCTCGAGACCGTGCCTTGATCCCAGCACTCAGCGGGCATGATGCCGTTGGCCGCATCTACGGGTGGAACGGCGCTTGGATCAGTCTGGGCGCGTTCCAACGCGCAGAACGCGAGATTCTGAGCGGATGCGGCGTGCCGATGGTCCGCCGTCCCACCGGCGGCAAAGCCGTCTTGCATGGGCACGACGTCACGCTTGGCCTAGCCGCGAGGCTGGATGGGTTGCTCCCGGACGTGCCAGCGGGATTGCGCGATCGAGCGGTGAAACGAGCCTATCGGGCGCTCGCCATACCGATCGTCGCCGCCTTGCGCGATTGCGGACTCAACGCGTCGCTTGCGGAGGAAACCCCCTTCGCGCGAGGGACGGGACGAACCGGCGACTGCTTCGCCCACGTGTCGCCGAACGACATCGTGAACTCGGACACTGGGATCAAGGTCTGCGGATGTGCCCTGTCGCTCGCGGGCGGAGCCGTGCTGCTTCAGGCGAGCATTCCGTTCGGAGAGCCGCTTGTGGACCTTGCCTCGGTGTTCCCAAACCCACGCAAACAGAACGTCATGGAGTGGAATCCAGCGTGCCTCGCCGAGCACCTTTTGGATGCGTGGCGGGAATTTCGCTAAAATGGGAACCTCAGCGTTCCCCAAAACGAACGATCGCGTTGCCATTGTCGTCCCATGATTGGTCGCGTCTGGTCGTTTTGGGCTCGACTTCGGAGGAATGTTCAGGATCGTGAAAACCAAACTTCTGGTGGCCCTTGGGGTCCTTTCAACAGTATCGGTCGCAGGTACGGTCGCATGGCTCGTCTCGGATTCAACCAAACACGAGGCGGATTGCGCCTTGACCGGGGTGGACGCCTCGGCCTCGGACGCCGCGACCTCGACCTTGACCCAACTCAGCGAACCGGTGGACGATCGGCCGATGTGCGTCATCGGGACGACCGCCGATGGCGTGAAGGTCTCGGTGATCTTTGCGGCGGGCACCGATCCCAAGTACATCGGCCGCGTGATGTGGCAGTTCTCCAACTCGGTGGCGGGCAACCAGGAGCCTTGGTACAACGTCAGCGGCAACGCTCGTTGGAGCCGGACGGCTCAGCAAACCAATACGGGGAACCCTGGCGACCCGGTTCGGCTGACGTACTCCTACGTTCCGGATGGAACCACGATTCCAAACGCCGGCTTCGGGGGCGGGCCCAGCAACCTCAACGCCCAGATGAACACGAAGTTCGGCGGCAGCACTTGGAAGACCAAGCTCACGGCAGCGATGGAGCGGTGGGGTCAAGTCGCGGGCCTCGTGTACACCCAGGAGAACAACGACGACGGCGTGGAAATCAATGCGAGCGGCTCGGCGGGCTCGACAGGCGTTCGGGGCGATTGCCGCATCGCGGGGAAGGCACTGGATGGCCAGTCTGGAGTCCTCGCCTATAACTACTATCCGAACAGCGGCGACATGGTCATCGACACCGATGAGAACTGGCAGTCGCCCACCAACGACTACCGTTTCCTTCGCAACACGCTTGGCCACGAGCACGGCCACGGGCTGGGCTTCGGCCACTCGGTGCCCTGCGATGGCACCAAACTCATGGAGCCGTTCCTCAACACCAACTTCGACTTGGTGCAATTGGACGACATCCTGGCCGGCAACTGGTACTACGGCGACCGCTTCGAGAACAACGACACCTCGGGTACGGCGACCGACCTCGGCTCGCTCGGCGTCGGCGTCCACCCGACGAACCAGGTCAGCCTCGACAAAACGGCGGACGTGGACTTCTACAAGTTCCAGGTGCCGTCCAACGCCAAGATCAACGTGACGTTGACCCCCACCGGGGCGACCTACACGATCGGCAACCAGTCGAGCGGCTGCAACGGCACCACGGCCTCGTACAACACGCTCAATCGCCAGAACCTCGGGTTCGAGGTGCGCGACACGAACGGGACCACAGTGCTCACCACGGTCAACACCAACGGCGCTGGTCAGGGCGAAACGCTGACGAACTTCCAGCTGAACGGCTCGGGCCCATTCTTCATCCGGGTGTTTGGATCCGGGACGAACGACGTCCAGATGTACAACTTCAGCATCGAGGTTCAGTCCAGCCCCGTGGTCAGTGGAACGGTGACCTTGGAAGACCTGACCGGCGCGCTGACCGATCAAGTCCTCACCGTGCAGTTGCTCAACCCTGGGACGAGCACGGTCGTCGCGACCTATAACCCGGTTCCCGCGGCAAACGGCGTGTACTCGTTCACGTCCACGCTGACGGGCACCTACGACATCACGTGCCGTGGCCAAACGTGGCTGACCGCGAAGCGCACCAACGTGAACATCACGTCCGGCGGCGCCACCGGTCAGAACTTCACGCTGAAGAACGGCGACGTCAACGGGGACAACTCCGTGGGCATCCCGGACTTCTTGGCCCTGCGCGCCGCGTTCGGCTCGTCCCCCGGCAGCGGCAACTGGAACGCCAACGCCGACCTCAACAAGGACAACACGGTCAATGCGAACGACTTCTTGATCATTCGCAAGAACTTCGGTCAGTCTGGAGCCTAGAGGTCGCGTCAATCAGAACGGGCCCGGTCGNNCCGTTTCTTGTTTGTAGCCTGGTTGCTCGCTGCGCTAGCCGGAGACGGTCGGATGACCTCGGCGAGCGTACTCGCCGAACCCACCCACGACGTTGGCGACCTTGCCGAACCCTTCCGCCGCAAGGACGCTCGCCGCGATCGCGGAGCGTCCGCCGCCGGCGCAGTGCAACACGATGGGTTCTTCGCGTGAGAGGCCGTCCAAGTTCTTCCGAAGTGTGCCCAGGTAGCGCCGCTCGCTGAAGGGCATGCGGCCCTCCTCCCACTCGGTGAGGCCTCGCACGTCGATCACGCGGCAGGTTCCGCCTCGGCGGGCGCACTCGTCGGCGTCGATCTGCTCGATTTCGCCCAAGGAGCCGCCGCCAGCGACCCAAGCGTCCAGGACGGTTGGCATGAACCAACCCGCCGCGTCGTCGAGCCCGATCATTCGCAGGGCTTCGGCGGCTTCTGCAGCCTCCTCGTGCGACGTGGCGATGAAGTAGAACGGGGTGTCGTAGGGCAGGAGCCAGCCCGCCCAATTCGTCAGACTCTTGCCCATCGGGATGTTGAGCGTTCCCGGAATGAAACCGGCACCGAATTCCGCCGATGGCCGGAGGTCGATGACCGGGGAACCCGACCCCATGATGTCGCCGATGCGCCCATCACCGAGGTGTTGGGAGACTCGCTCGCCGCCCAGAATGGCCGGGCCGATCTTATTGCGCACCTTCATTTGCGCGAAGTAAACGGGCGGCTCGGGCTGGCCGGAGAGCACCTCTTGGACGAAATCCTCCTCGGTCGCCATCTTGAACGCCCAGTTCGTGGCCTTCTCGTAGCCCAACGTGCTCACCGGGACGCCGCCGAGCGACTTGCCACACGCCGATCCCGCCCCGTGAGCGGGCCAGACCAGCATGTGATCGGGCAAGGTCTTGAAGCGTTGGATGGTCTGGTACAGCCGCCTTGCTCCAGCTTCCATCGTGCCTTCGTAGCCGGCGGCCTTCTCCAGGAGATCCGGACGGCCGACGTCGCCCACGAACACGAAGTCACCCGTGAACGCGCTCTGGACCGTCGAACCCGCCGGCGTATCGGTCACGAGGAACGAGATGTGCTCCGGCGTGTGTCCTGGCGTGTGCATCACCTCGACCTTCAGATTGCCGATCCAAAACTCATCGCCGTCTTTGACCAGTTGGACGTTGTCGCCGAACGCGTACTTCCACTCGGCATCGCCCTCGTCGCTGAGGTAGAGCTTGGCGCCGGTCAGTTGGGCGAGTTCGCGGCTGCCCGAGAGAAAGTCGGCGTGGATGTGCGTCTCGGTGACTGCGGTGATCCGCAGACCCTCGGCCGAAGCGGCGTCAAGGTATTGGTCGAAGTCTCGGTTGGGGTCGATCACGACGGCTTCGCCCGTTGCTGCACAGCCCACGAGATAGCTGGCGTGCGCGAGGCGGTTCTCGTAAAAGCGCTTCAGAATCATCGCAGGGCCTCCTGAGTGGGCGCGGTAGACTTGGCGGGCTGGTTCCACGGGCACTTGGCCAGAACCATCGCCATGCCACACACGTTGGTGAGTCCGGCGAACGTGAGGCCCGCTCCGACGAATCCCGCGAGGCCGAACCAGCCGGGATGAACGAGGAAGCCAAGGATCACGCCGAGCAGGATCATCAGGCCCGCGCCCAGGCGCACCTGCCGCTCCAGGGCCCACCGCGTGGCGAGACTGGAGACGACGGGGTTGTTCGCGGACATCCACGCCTGGGTGCCGCCTTCGAGCACCAGCAGGCCATCGTGGTGCTCTTGGAGCAGTTCGCAGGCCATTCCGGCGCGGCGGCCCGATTGGCAGACAAGGACGACGGGCGAGCGTCGGGCCAAGTCGTCCACTCGGCTCTCGGCTTCGGCCAGCGGCATGTTGATCGCGCCGGGGATGTGGCCCACGGCGTATTCGTCGGCGCCACGGACGTCCACCAGTTGGATGGGCTCTCCGTGTTCGAGACGGTTCTTGAGTTCGGCGACAGTGATGTTGGGGTGCATGATCTTGAGTCGCTCCGCAAATTGGGAGTATGACCCTAGAGAGGCCCCGGCGGCGTGCGAGGATTCAGGGTCCCAGAGCGATTCCAACATTCAGGGGAACTCCGGCGACCAATGGTGCATCCAAACCTCTGAGACCCAGTTCATATCGCGCGTGAGCTACCTGCAAGCCTCCAACCTGCGGGCCGAGGTTCACGAGTCGCCCGAGATGGAGGCCAAGTTGGTCCGCGAGGCGGCTCAGGGATCCAGACCTGCCTTTGATCGTCTCCGGGAGATCCATTCTCCGGGGATTAGGACGTTCTTGGGCAGCCGGGTCGGCGAGACTCAGGTCGAGGACATCTTGCAAGACGTCTGGATCGCGGCTTGGACGGCGATGCCGGGGTTTCGGCAGGGCAGCCAGTTCAAGACGTGGCTGTTCGCCATCTGCTTCAACAAGTACCGCGACTATTGCCGTGCGCAGAAAAGACGTCCGCAGACCGTGCAACTCGACGAGGGCATCCAGCGCGCTTCCGCGAGCGACCACGCGACGGCTTTGGAATCCAGCGAGAACGTGCGTTCGCTTTTGGCCCAACTGAGCGAGGAGCAACGCGAGGTTCTGGACCTGTACTACGCGGGCGAGATGAATCTGCGCGAAGTCTCGGAGGTCCTTGACCGAAACTTGAACACCGTGAAGTATCAGTTCTATCGCGGGTTGGCCAATATGGAACGTATGCTTCGCCAGCAAGACAAGGAGGTGGGGCGATGATCTTGGAACCCCCAACGCATCCCAGAGCGACGAACGAAGAAGACCTCGCGCTGTTCGCGTTGGGCGAGCTTCGAGGGCCCAAAGCTTGGCTCATCGCCATCCGCGCGGCGTTCAACCCCAAGGTCGAACAGCGGCTCAAGGACTTCGGAGATCTTTCGCATCGCCTGAGCCTCGGCGTACGCGGCCGTCCGCGCCGCGTGGTGCAGCCGTGGATCCCCGTGGTTCGCGCGGCCAAGTGGGCCGTGCTGGTCACGGCGGTCTTGGTGACGGGCGTATTCGTGGCGTACCAGGCGTCCCAGCACCTGCAGGAGCCCTATTCTGGCGAGCCGGTGCGCGATGGCTCGGGTTCCGACCTGCCTCACGGAGCACCCGCGGCGCCACCCGCCGACGCACCCAGCAAAGTGCCTGCCGACCAAGCCACGACCGCCGCGATGAGCCCCACGGCTTGCGGCCCGGGCGCCCCTCCCGGGGGTGGGGTCAAAGTCGTGGCCGTCAACACGTTGCCCTGAACGCTCAACGGCTGGCCATACGTCTGGCGTCTCGCACCCTTTGCTCAAGGTCATCGAGGAACTCCTCGCGACGGTCGGGCGAGATCATGATGGACTTCGTCCCATAGGAGATCTTCAACCTGTCCAACGACCAGGCCGGGGCGGACGACGGATCGCGAGTGGCCGAGATCGAGACGAACTCGCCAAGAGGCACGCGCCAACGGATGACGCCCGAACGGACGACCAATTCCTCGTCGGAGAGCATGTATTCGACCGGCCAAGCCAAAGCACCGACGAGCACCCACACAAGAACGAACACACCAGCGGCCACCCACTCGCCGGTCTCGAACCCGGCGGCGATGACGGCGACGGTTCCCACCAACATGCCGACGCCAACCAGCAGGAACAACCACAGATCGACTTTCGTGGGGTAGCGGGTCTCCATCGCGTGTGCCTCGTGATTCTGGCCTGTGGATTCACCTCGGGCCGTCGTACAATGCTATCAGCAAACCGCCATGAAGCCTACCAAGGAAGCGATCGTCTTGGGCCGACTTGCCTACGGGCACAACGCCGCCGACCTGGAACGGCTGAGCCGGGCCGGACTCAAACGGTGGCTCGACGAACAACTCGCGCCCCCCGTGGGCGACGACCCCGAAACTTCCAGGCGACTGGCCGAGGCGAAGTTCCGCATCGAGTACCCCGAGGAGGCGGGCAAGTGGCCCAAGGTCAACGAGGATCGCCCGCTCACCACGCTCGATGCCGACCTCAAGAGCCTTTGGCATTTGCGCGATTGGCAGAAGCCGATGCCCTATCAGGAGCGCGTTCGACCGCGCGACGAAGTGAACGCCGCGACTTGGATTCGCGCCCTGTATAGCCCGTACCAACTGCGCGAAGTGATGGTCGGCTTCTGGCACGATCACTTCCACGTGAACGCCCTGCACGACGATGTGGCGATCGCCGTCGCGTGGCCGCACTACGATCGGATCATGCGCAAGCACGCCCTTGGCAACTTCCGCGCCTTCCTGGAGGACGTTGCCAAGTCGCCCGCCATGCTGGTGTACCTGAACAACCGATCAAGCAAGGCCAGTCCGGCCAACGAGAACTACGCGCGCGAACTGTTCGAACTCCACACCTTGGGCAAAGACGCCTATCTCAACGACTTGTACAATCGGTGGCGAGACGTGCCCGGCGCGACCAAGGGCGAGCCAGTGGGCTACATTGATCAGGACGTGTACGAAGCTGCCCGGGCGTTCACCGGCTGGACGCTGGCCGATGGCTCGTGGTCGGGCGAAGGGCCGCTGCCGAGCACCGGCGAGTTCATGTACCACGCGGCATGGCACGACCCGTACCAAAAGCGGGTGTTGGGTCGCGAGTTCGACGCCAACGCGCCACCGATGGCCGACGGCGTGCGCGTGCTGGACCTGGTCGCCGACCACCCCGCGACTGCGAAACACTTGGCGACGAAGCTGGTCCGCAAGTTGGTGGCCGACGATCCGCCCGCAGGCTTGGTGAACCGAGCCGCCGACACGTGGATGCGGCACCGCAAGTCACCCGACCAGATCGCCCGAGTGGTGCGCGTGATCGCGGAGAGCAAGGAGTTCGCAGAAACCTGGGGCAAGAAGGCCAAGCGTCCGTTCGAGTACTTCGTGTCGTTCCTGCGTGCGACGGGAGCGGAAGTCAAGCCCGACCCCGGCATGATCTGGCTGACGTTCGTCATGGGCGAACGCATGTTTGGTTGGCCGACGCCCGACGGGCCCCCCGACAAGGGTTCGGCTTGGCTGGGCACCAACGCGATGCTGGGCCGTTGGAGTGGTGCGTTTTGGTTGGCCAGCAAAGACCACCCATCCACGCGCCACGATTGGGTCGCCGCCACACCCGAGAGTGTCGCAACACTGGGCGCAGCAGCCGAACACTGGTGCAACACCTTGCTTCCCGGCACCGAGAAGGACGCGATGCTTGCCAAGCTACGCGAGGCGATCAGGCAATGGGCGCCGCCCGAGACGCCGCTGGACCGATCGCAAGGCGCCGACGCAATCGCCGGCATCGCCGCGCTCGTCGCCATATCCCCCGAATTCAACTTGAAATAGCCATGCTCGACCTCACTCGACGCGAGTTCATCTCCGGCTGCAGCGCAGCCATCGCTGCCCTTTCGGGCAGCCGACTGCTCCACCTTTCGTGGAACACCGATTCCACGGCTGAACCCATCCTGGTGGTGGTGTTTCTACGCGGCGGCATGGACGGGCTGCACTTGCTCGGCCCGGTGGACGACGCCGACTATGTGGCCGCGCGGCCCGCTGCCCTTCGCGTCGGCGAGTCGGGCGAGTTCGCGGGTCTGCCCATCGGCAACGGCTACGCAGGACGCGACTTCCGGTTGCACAAGGCAGCCGCACCGATCAAGGAACTCTACGACGCCAAGCGTCTTGCGTTCGTCCATGCGGCGGGATTGGTGCACGGCACGCGCAGCCACTTCGAGGCGATGGACTATGTGGAGCGAGGCGTCGTGGGCGGTGCGGGGCGCACTTCGGCCAGCGGCTGGATGACACGGCTCGCCGAGACCGTCCCGGGGATCGGTTCGATGGGCCTGGTCAGCGCTTCCGACCGTGCGCCCGATTCGATGCTCGGCGCGGCGAACGCGATGGCGATGGCAAACCCCGAGGCGTTCTCGGTGCCCGTTGGCCCGCAGGTGGCGAACTACCTGAGGTCGGTCTACAAGGGCTCGAGCGAAGTCCATCGGGCCGGCACGCGCACGTTGGACGCCATCGAAGCGATCCACAAGGAACTCAAGACCCCCGAAGGTGCGTGGAAGCCCTATGTTCCGGAGCGTGGCGCGGCCTATCCCGACGGCGAGTTGGGCCAGAGCTTGCGCACCGTGGCCCGGCTGATCCGCGCCGATTTGGGCTTGCGCCTGGCTGCGGTGGACTACGGCGGCTGGGATACGCACGAGGGACAGACCTACTCGTTCGCCCCGCGCGTCGAGCATCTGTCGCGCTCGTTGGCCGCGTTCGCCAACGATCTACATGCCTACGAAGATCGGCTGTGTGTGGTGGTGATGAGCGAGTTCGGCCGGCGTGTGCGCGCCAACCAGAGCCAAGGCACCGACCACGGGCACGGCAACGCCATGATGGTCATGGGTGGCGGTGTCGCAGGCGGGCGCATCTTGGGCGAGTGGCCCGGCTTGGCCACCGAGCAACTGGACCAACGCGCGGACCTGGCGATCACCACGGACTACCGTGCCGTACTCTCCGAAGTCGCCTCGGCCCATTTGGGCGTCAAGGATGTTTCAAAGGTGTTCCCGGGGTTCAAGTCGAAGCCCGTCGGCTTGATGGTTCGGGAGTGATCCCAAACCTTGACAAATCCCTGACCTCCCGATATACTGCGACCAACCCGCAACGGAGCGGCCCGCGATCGGAGGTTTCGATGAAACAAGTTCGATGGGCGCTCGCAGGCGCGCTCCTTTTCTTTGGGCCGATGGCCCGCGCACAGGGTTCCGACACCCCGCCGACGGCCGATCTGGTCTGGGTCGCGCTCAGCGCGGTCCTCGTCCTCTTGATGACTCCCGCCTTGGCCATGTTCTACGGCGGAATGGTGCGGCGCATCAACGTGCTCTCCACAATGATGCACAGCTTCATCGCCATGGGCGTGATCAGCATCGTGTGGCTGGCGCTCGGCTATTCGTTGGCGTTCGGCGCGGCGGGTTCGGGCTGGATCGGCGACTTCTCGCGCACGATGGGCAACGGCATCTCCACCAGCGAGCCGGCGGCTTCGGGCGGGAGCAGCGCCCTCTTCATGCTGTTTCAGATGATGTTCGCCATCATCACGCCTGCCCTGATCTCGGGCGCGATCGCCGAGCGCATGAAGTTCGGCAGCTACGTCGCGTTCATCGCCTTGTGGTCGCTCGTCGTCTATTCGCCCGTGGCGTGCTGGGTGTGGAACGCCGACGGGTGGCTGTTCAAGCACGGGGCGCTCGACTTCGCCGGAGGCACGGTGGTGCACCTGGCATCCGGTGTGGCGGCTCTCGCGGCGGCGATCGTTCTGGGCAAGCGGCGGGCGCTGATCCATCGTGAACCCATCCCGCCGAACAACTTGACCATGACGTTGGTCGGAGCAGGTTTGCTGTGGTTCGGCTGGATCGGCTTCAACGCGGGTTCGGCGCTGGCCATGAACGGGGTCGCCATCAACGCCTTCATCAGCACCCACATGGCGGCGGCGGCAGGCATGATCGGGTGGCTCATCGTCGAGCGCATCAAGACGGGCAAGGCCACGGCGCTGGGCGCGGCTTCGGGCCTCGTCGGCGGATTGGTGGGCATCACGCCGGGCGCGGGATTCGTTGCCCCCGTTGGTGCGGTGGCCGTGGGGTTGCTCACGGGCGCGGCGTGCTATCTCGCGATCGGGCTCAAGAACAAGCTGGGCTACGACGACAGCCTCGACGTGGTCGGCGTGCACGGCGCGGGCGGGCTGCTGGGGGCGGTGCTCACGGGCGTGTTCGCGAGCGAAGCGGCCAACCCGGCGGTCAAGGACGCCCTTGCCGGAGGGCGAATGGAACTGGTGGTCAAGCAAGTCGTCGCCGTCGGCGCAGTGGGGGTCTACTCGTTCCTGATCACGATGGGCCTACTGCTCGCCTTGAAGGCGATGGGCGGCATCCGGGCCAGCGCCGAGCAGGAAGACGCCGGCCTCGACGAAACCATGCACGGAGAAGCTGGATACAACCTGTATTGAGCCTAGGAGTCACGAACCATGATGAAGATTGAAGCCATGATCCGCCCCCAGAAACTGGAGGCCGTTCTCGAGGCCGTTCACGAACTACAGCTCACGGGCATGACGGTGACCGAAGTGCGCGGGATGGGACGCCAACGGGGCATCACCTACACCTACCGAGGCTCGCAGTACACGACGCCGCTCAGCCACAAAGTGAAGATCGAACTCGTGGTCAACGACGAGATGGTCGAGGACGCCGTGCGGGCGATCCAGGAAGCCGCAGGCACCGGCGAAGTGGGCGACGGGAAGATCTTCCTGGTCCCCGTCGCCGACGCCATCCGCATCCGCAACGGCGAACGAGGCGAGCCAGCGATCTCGTAGCCGGTGCCCTTGGCCTACGGTGTTGTTCTCTTCGAGCCCCGTGGCACGTCTATATAGGGTAGGTCCACATGGATCGTGGGCCGAGGTGACGCAATGGAACGCCTAAAACCCATTGACTTGGAGCGCATCGTCCTCCCGCGCGGCATCGGCGGATACAAACGCCGAGTGGTGGACGACCTACTTCAGCGTGCCGCCAAAGAGATCGAGACCCTCCTCAACGAACTCCGCATCGTCCAGGACCACGCGACGCAACAGGAACGCGAGCTGGAACGTTTCCGAGCCCAAGAGCACGTGCTCAAGGAGTCCATCCTGCTGGCCCAGAAGACGGCTGACGAAACGCGCGCCTTGGCGCACCGCGAAGGCGAGGTGATGCTGCAGGAAGCGCGCCAGCGCATGGCCGACGAAACCCGCTCCGCCGAGGAGAAACTCAAAGAGCTCTACTGGCAACTGGAGCAGATCGAACTCGACCGGATGCGCTTCCGACGCCAATTCCGTGCCGTGCTCGAGGAGCATCTGAAGGCTCTGGACGAACCTCAACCGAACCTGATGCCTTACGGCGTGGTGGGCGAATCCGCGCCCCGAGAAGCCGAGTCACCCTAAACAAGGACTTGGCCAACCCATCAGAATCAGGTTCAACGCAACAAGTGCGTCCTCGCGGGCGTCACAATGGCTGTGCCGCATGAGGCCTAGATCCTTCGCTCAAAAACTCAGCATGTCGGTCACCTTGATCATGGTGGTCATGCTCTTGGGCGCGTTCTTCCTGAGCTATCGCCTCTCGCACTCGATCATCGAAGAGCAGACGTCGCAGTCCACGATCAAGGAACTCGAAGGCGCGGCCATGCGCCTGGACGACTTGGCTCTTCGAGCGGGTGCCGTCGGCGAGGCGATCGCCGCCCGCCGCATCGCCTCGGGTACCGATGCCGGTGGGTTCCTTCGCGTCCTGGTGAGCCGGTCGCCGGAATACGTTCACGGCGCGTTCGTCGCCGCCGAACAGGGCAGCAACCTGGTGCGAGTCGAGAAGGAACACGGGGGAAGGGTCCACCGCGAAGACGGAGACGCCTACAAACGCTTCGATTGGTACGTCGAAGCAAAGTTCCGGGGCGCGAAGCTTCAGGAAGGGGCCGATCTCGACGACCGTGCGCTCACGGTGATTTCCGAGCCGTGGACGCACGCCGATCACCGAGTGGTGACCGTGGCCTACCCCATCGTCGCTCAGGGCGGCCGCGGATTCATCGGTGTCGCGGGCGTGGATATCTCGGTGGACGCCTTGTCCAAGTTCGTCGCGGACATGAAACTGCGCGAAGGCGTGGACTACGAAGGCGAGCGGACGTTCATTTTCTCGCCCAAGGGGCGGCGCATCGTATGGCCCAAGAGCTCCGCAGACACCGAAGCCGACGGCAAAGCCAACTTCCTGGCAGACTCCCGATTCGGCAAAGCGATCGCCGAGGCGGAGGAGGGCTCCAGCGGCGGCATCAGCCCGCTGACGCTCACGCAAGTGTATTGGACGACGGCTGGCTTGACGGGCTGGAAGATCGTGATGGAGGTCCCCCAATCCGAAACGGCTGCAGCAGGCTGGGGGCTGGCGATCGCGTTCATCATCTTGGCCGTCATCGCGATCCCCATCATGGCCGTGATCGTGGCCTGGATCGCCCGCAAAGCGTCCTCGCCCATCGTCCACCTGACCGAAGCTGCGAGCCAGATCGAGCGTGGCACGTTCGAACCCGGACGCTTCACGTTCGAAGCGGCGCGGCAAGACGAAATCGGCAAGCTGGCCCGCTCGTTCAAGGCCATGGCTCAAGAAGTGCGCCAACGCGAGGCCAAGCTCGAAGAGATCAACCTCTCGCTGGAACAGACGGTCAAAGAGCGCACCGCCGACCTTGCCTCCGCCGTCGCCGAAGCCGAACAGGCCAAGGCCGACGCCGAGAATGCCAACGCCACCAAGAGCCAGTTCCTGGCCAACATGAGCCACGAACTGCGCACGCCGCTGAACGCGATCATCGGCTACTCCGAAATGCTGCTCGAAGAGTGCGAGGACCTCGGCCAGCCCGAATTCGCCCCGGACCTTGAGAAGATCAAAGGTGCGGGCAAGCACCTGCTCTCGTTGATCAACGACATCCTCGACCTCTCGAAAATCGAGGCGGGCAAGATCGAGTTCTTCGCCGAGGAGTTTCAGGTCAAGGCGCTGGTGGACGAGATCGCCAGCACGATCAAGCCGCTGGTGGACAAGAACGGCAACCGATTGGACGTCTCGCTGGACGCCGACCTGCCGACCATGCACACCGACGTGACCCGCGTGCGGCAGTGCCTCTTCAATCTGCTCAGCAACGCGTCCAAGTTCACGCACGAGGGCGTGGTCAAGCTCAAGGTCACCGTAGAAGGGCGCGGAACCGTCGCATTCAAAGTGATCGACAGCGGCATCGGCATGACGCCGGAGCANNGTTCGGCGGTACGGGTCTGGGCCTCACGATCACCAAGCGCTTCGTCGAGATGATGGGTGGCACGATCACCGTGGACTCGGTGGTCAACGAGGGCTCGACGTTCACCATGCGCCTGCCTGCTCGGCTTGGCGACACCCCGGCTGCGGCAGGAGCCGAACCGCTTCAAGCCGAGGCGCCGGTCGCCGCCGCATCGCGGTCGCCGCAGCCTTCCGGCGGACCGAACCGAGTCTTGGTGGTGGACGATGACCCCGAGGCCCGCGAACTGCTCAAGCGCCACCTCTCGAAAGAGGGCTTCACCGTGTTCACCGCCGCGGACGGCGAAGAGGGCATTCGTTTGGCCAAGCAGATCAAGCCCTCGCTGATCACGCTCGACGTGATGATGCCTCGGATGGACGGCTGGGCCGTCCTGACCAGGCTCAAGGCCGAAGAGTCGCTGGCCGACATCCCCGTCGTCATGGTGTCCATGATCAACGAGCGGCAGATCGCGTTTGGCCTTGGAGCGGAGGAGTACCTCACCAAGCCCGTGGACCGGGAGAAGCTGGCCGCCATCGTGACGAAGTACCGCAAAGATCCGGCCACGTGCCTGGTCCTGCTGGTGGAAGACGACTTGGCGACGCGCGACATCATGCGCCGAACGTTGGAAAAGGAGAGCTGGAAGGTTGTCGAAGCCGAAAACGGACGTCAGGCACTGGCGAAGCTCCGCGTCTACAACCCCAGCCTCATCCTGCTCGACCTGATGATGCCNNTGCCCGTGATGGACGGCTTCCAGGTGGTGGGCGAACTGAAGAAGAACCCCGAGTGGCGCGACATTCCCGTCGTGATCGTCACGGCCAAAGATCTGACCGACAAAGATGTTAGGAATCTTCGCGGAAGGGTGGAGCAGATCGTCCACAAGTCCGAGATGAACATTGAGGACCTGCCCGCCGCCTTGCGTGGAATCCTCTCCCAGCCATGATCCCGACGTTCACCGCCTTGATGCTCGCCGTGGTTGTGGCGGCCCCTTCCCGGGCCGTGGAACTCCCGAACGTCTCCGACACCCCCAGCCCGGCGATGAAGCCCTTGGACCCTTTCAAGGACCTGCGGGGCACGCTGGCCGAATTCGAGGTGACCGAGGGCATCTACACCGGCGCGATCCGGCACACCCCACGAGGCGGCATCAACTGGTACTTCGCCAACCAAGCCCTGCTTCTGCTGGTGGACGACTTCCCCGAGAAGGCCAAGGCCCATCTCGACGCCTACCTCCGCAACGTGGGGCTGCGCGAGGGCGCCGGGTACACCGTGCCCGACTTCGAAGACGCCCAGTTCGAACGGCCACGACAACCCGACAGCCACGACGCCTACGCGGGAACGCTGCTCTCGCTGGCTGCCGCGTACGTTCGCCGCACGGGAGACTACGATTGGCTCCGCTACCAGCGCGATATGTTGAAGGCCGTGGCGAGAGCGAACATCACCGAGCAGATCAAAGGCAAGGAAAGTGCGATTCCCGGACTCGTACGCGTCTTTCAAAAGGGCTCGAAGCACCTTAACACCGGCGAGCCCCTTCCCGACACGGGCTACCTGATGGACAACTGCGAGGCCTATGCGGGATTGCGCGACTTCGCAGAAGTGCTGGACCGCATCGGCGATGCGCACGGCCCGTTCTTCCGCGAGGTCTCTCTGGAGATCGCGGCGGGCATCCACGCGCTGTACCTCGAAGAGGTCGGCGCCTACCGCTGGGCCGACTACGCGCCCGACATGCCGGGCGAGGCTTGGTACCCCGACCTGATGAGCCAGGTGTTTCCCGACCTCTTGCGCGTCGAGGGGCTGGACTCCGAGGTGGCGGCGCAACGCGCCGAACGGGCTTGGGACTACGTGATGAACGCCCAGCCCGAGTGGTACACGGTGGACGACGAAGACCACCCCCAGTTGACCATCGGCTACTACACCCTGGTCCGGGGGAAAGACTCGCACATGGCGCTGTGGTCGTTTGAGAACTGGGAGAAGCGGCCCGCCCGCCCCGGCGCCCCGCACGGGTTCACCAACATCGCCGACCTCGGGTGGGCCGTCGCGATCCGCCAGATGCTGTCCAATCGCCGCTGAGCGTCTGCCGCGCTAGAGTGGCTCGGCGCAGCCCGAAGCGGCGCTGTTCCGGCCGGCTTCCACGATGCGCACGGCGTCCGCCGAGACCAGGGGGTGCAGCATGCCCTCCGGTTCGCCACCCGTTTCAAGCAGCGTCGCGAAGTATGCCGCTGGCGATCGAACGTCCAGATCGGGCGCTTCAACCACTTCGACCTCGCGCCCCGCGCGGTAGATGCGCAACGTGTTGCCATACACTCCGATGGTGCCGTCTCGCCCGTGGACGACCGGGTTGGCGCTCTCGTCGAACCCGTAGGTGGCCCAGGTGCCCTCGAGTTCGGCCGTCATTTTGGGGTAGCGAGCCAGAAGGATCGCGTGATCGTCCGGTACGTCGTAGGCCTTCGTGAAGTTGTCGCGCACACCGAACACGGTGGTCGGCATGCCGAAAAGCCATCGGCTCAGTACGGCGCCGTACCCGCAGAAGTCGGCCAAAGCGCCGCCGCCGTTGCGCTCCTCGTCGTAGAGCCAACCCACGAACCACTCGTCGCAGCCGATTTCCTTTGGCCCATGGTGCCCGTTGCGGAAGCGGAAATGAAACACCGGGCCGATGACACCCGAGTCCAACTGGCGCTTGAGTTCATGGACCCAGGGCGACCAGCAGAACGGCCAGTTGATCACCAGGAGCTTGCCCGAGGCGCGTTGCGCTTCGAGCATCCGCTCGGCGTCGGCCACGTTGGCGGCCATGGCTTTCTCGACGAGGCACGGGATGCCCTTGCCCAGGGCGGCCACGGCGATTTCGGCGGATTCGCGGTTGTCGCTGGTCACCACGAGGGCATCGAGCGTCTCCTTGTCCAGCATTTCGCGCCAGTCGGTGTAGGTGCGAGCGAAGCGGTCTTTGGCGCGTTCGAGCAGGGGAGTGTGGTCGGCGACGGCGGTCAGTTCCGCCCCCTCGACCTTGGCCCACGAGTCGATCAGGCCCCAAACGTGGCCATGAATGAGTCCGGCGACACCGACGCGGAGTGAGTTCATCGGCGATTCGGTTCCACACGCACCCGTGCGCTCCTGCTCCGGTCCCTGCCGAGCCCCAGAGGCCATGCGGTTCGGAGTCCTCCAGTCGCAAGGCTCACCCACCAAGGTCGAACGCCTCGAGCAACGCAGGCGGAGCTTTGCAGCGCCATGCCTCGACGAGCAACTCCTCGATCTGCTCCGGGGTTGCGTCGTCGAGCCGGGCCAACACCGCCGGGAAGCCGTCGTAGTGGGGCTCGGTGAACAGAAAGCCCGGTTCGGAAGCGAGCAGCAAGTCCTTGGCCTCGAGATTGGGCACGCTGATGGCCAGCACGCGGTCGTTGATGACCTTGGGCCGCTTGGGGTGAACGCGCTCGGCCCACGTCCAAGCGAACCCTTTGGCCCTGCCTTTGACCATCACGGAGAACCCGAAGCGACCGACGCCTTCGATCGAACCCGGCAGACGGGAACAGATGGCCCGGATATCGTCGTGCGTGGTCATGACCGACCCAGCTTATCCCTTGCGGCGGACGACCAGCACCGAGCAAGGCGCTTCGGTGGCGACTTCGTAGCTGACGCTGCCGATGAAGAACCGCTCCAGCGCCCCGTGTCGGGTTGCGCCGATCACCAGCAGGTCGGCGGCCTCCTTCTCGGCCACGCCGATCAAGCCGTGGGCGGGACGCGCGAGGACCGCTCGCCCCAATACCTCGTCGGCAACTCGGCCCAAAGTGTCTTCGGCGCCGCTCACCAGGTTCTTCGCTCGCATCTCGTCCTCGTCGTAGGTGTCGCGGAACATCGAGGGCTCGATCCCCGTGGGCGTCACGATCAAGGGATGGACGCAAACAGGGACGACCTTGCCGAACGCCTTGTCGGGCGCACTGCTGATGGTCTGTACCGCGTTGATCGAGCCTGCGGAGCCATCTACGGCCACGAGCACGTCGAGTTTTGACTTGGACTCCAAGCGCTCAATGGCCTGCTCGGGGGTCTGGTCGTGTCCGCACCGAGCGATGAGCAGGCTGACCGGGCTGTGGCTGAGCAACTTCCGGGCCACGCTGCCGAGCAGAAAGCTCTTGATCGCGCTTTCGCCCTTGGAGCCCAATGCGATCAGGTCGTACTGGTCGTCCGCTTGGTCGAGCAATGCGTTGCCGGGGTCTCCCTCCAAAACCAAGGGCAACGCGTCGAACCCACGGGCCCGCATCCGCGCGGCGCCTGCCTCGGCGACTTTGCGGCCCTCGGCGAGGGCAGCCTCCCAAATGGCAGCCGACTGGTCTGCCAAGCCCAACCCGCCCATCGGGGGAACTGTGGCCACAAACGCGAGCGGCGAGGGGACCGCGTGAGCGCAGTCCACCTTGGCCCCCCGGGTTTGGGGCAGTTTGGCCAGCAACGCTTCGGCGAGCAGGCTGTGTTTCGAACCGTCGGTGGCGAGAAGGATTCTCATGGCGATCTCCTACGGGCGACTCAGCGCACGCGTGCAGGAGCCACCCGATTGCAGAGTTCCCCAAAACCCACACGAAACCCTGCTCCTTGGGCCCAACCGCTCATCAAAACTCGGTCGCCATCGTGGATGAACACGCGCGTCTCGCCCGTTTCCTCGATCGCAATCGGCCTTTCGCCGCGCCACGCAAGTTCGAGCATCGACCCGTACGAGTCGGGGTCGGGCCCGCTGATGGTGCCGCTCGCGTAGAGGTCGCCGACCTGAACGTTCGTGCCGTTGCTTGCCTGGTGCAAAAGTTGTTGGGCCAGGCTCCAATACATGTGGCGAAAGTTCGTGCGGCAAACACGTTGAGGCTTCGTCGCCCGATCGGTCTGGATGGCCACCTCGAGCTGGACGTCGAAGTGCCACGGCAGAGCGGTCTGCAGGTGCGGCAAGGGTGTGGGGTCTTGCTCGGGGCCGGGCACTCGGAACGGCAGCAGGGCGTCCACCGGCACCACCCAGGGGCTGATCGAAGTCGCGAAGGACTTGGCCAGGAACGGGCCGAGCGGGGCGTATTCCCAGCGCTGGACGTCGCGAGCCGACCAATCGTTGACCAGCACCAGTCCAAACACGAAGTCGTCCACCTGATCTTCCGCCACGGTGTCGCCAAGAGGGTTGTCGGCACCAGTAAAGAAGCCAACTTCCAACTCGAAATCCAGTTGCCGGCTCGGCCCGAAGGAAGGCGGCCCCTCGTTGGAAGTGACGGTCTGACCGCAAGGGCGTATGACGTCTGTTCCCGATCCCACCACGCTCGACGCCCGTCCGTTGTAGCCGACGGGCAAGTGCTTCCAGTTGGGCAGCAACGGTCTTTCGGGGTCGCGGAACATGCGCCCCACGTTCGATGCGTGCTGCTCGCTGCTGTAGAAGTCCACGAACGCCCCGATGTGGACGGGCATGTGCAACGTGGCGTCGGCCATCGGCACCAAGACTCGGGCACGCAACCGCTCGTCGTCGCGAAGGACGGGCTCGCTGTCGCGCAGCAATTCGGCCAGTCGCTGGCGAAGAGCGGTCCACGCGCCTCGGCCCAAGCTCATCAGGGGGTTCAGCGTGTCGGCGCTAAACACGTCGGGGCCGTCGAGCAGACCGGCGTCGTGCAGCAAGCCGGTGTCCAGGATGAACTCGCCAATGGCCACGCCCACGCGAGCGGGGCGTCCGTCGCGGGTTGAGAAGATGCCGTACGGCAGGTTCTGGATGGGAAAGTGCGATTCCGGCGCGACGGGAACCCAACTCCGCCAATCGCCGGGGACAACGAATGTCTTCATGGCCACAGCCCCATTGTGGTCAGGTCGGCGACGGGTTCGTGGATCGAGCAACTTCCGATCGAAGTCAAGGCGTCGCGGGCATCGGTCAATGCCTCCGACGAAATCGCTTCGCCGCAGACCTCGACCGATTGCTCCGACCAACGCATCGCTTCGGCAGGCGCATCCAAGATGCGGGCCACCAGCGAGCGGGGCGCTCCCAGCGATTCGGTCGCGGCAAACGCCAGAACGCAATTGAGAAACCCGAACATCCGGGCAGTGCCAAGGCTCGGGTCCTTGGCCGAGATCGGGTGCTCGCCCGTAGCGGGGTGATGGAGCCCAGCGGTCAACTTGACCTCGAGTCGAAGGTCCACGGCCTCGACGATGAATGCCGCGACATCGTCGGTCTTGGGGAAAGCGCCGGGGGTCATGCCTCCCAATCGCACCTTCGCGCCAACTTCGGCCTCCGCCAAATCCGCCAGCGCATCCGAGAGCCCCTCGCCAAAGGGCACTTCGACAAACGATGCCGGTTCGTGGCCCGCATCGGCGAGCCTCTCCGCAAGACGAGCCAGCGCCTTCAGTCCGGCTGGCGAGGCTGCTTTCGTCTCGAGCGAGACGACTTGCAGGCCGGGAGGTATCTCGAATGCCTGCGCTGGATCGGCAAGGAGAACCGCAACGGGCAGTGATGGGTCGCTCCCAAAGTAGGTGGACAGCTCGGCGAGACGGTCCGACGGGCAGACGAACGCAGCGGTCAGCGGCTCGTGGCACCATCTCCGGTACTCCTCGGCGGCGTCGGCCATGCTCAACGCGGCTGGCGGAAACAGGCCGGCGTAATCGAAGAGGCCGGAGACCGAGGCGGCGACGGTTCGGTACACGCGACGAGTGTACGCGACGATGTCTCGAGTTTGCGAAGGGCCGGACGCTGGAACTCTCTGGGCAAACTTCCGTTATCCTAAGAAGAGACGGCGATGAAAGCGATGCTCGCGATACTCGGTTTGTCGGTCCTCGGCTGGACCGGCTGGTCCCTCCAAGCGACGGAGCCCGCTTCGCCGCCTGCGGAACAACAGCGCATGAGCCAAGACAGGATTCTCGGATGGGCCGTGGTGAACAACCGGTTTGCAGAAGGGCCGTTCACCGGCTATTGGGTGGGCGTCAGCCCCCCTCGCGAAGACAAGTTCGT
Organism: Chthonomonas sp. UBA2387; assembly: GCA_002343445.1. Classification (GTDB taxonomy): domain Bacteria; phylum Armatimonadota; class Fimbriimonadia; order Fimbriimonadales; family Fimbriimonadaceae; genus UBA2387. The sequence continues at coordinate 71,714 of DDSP01000018.1, read as the reverse complement.
TCTTGCGGATCGCGAGTGGCAACGGATTCTCAAGCCCGAGCAGTATCGCATCCTCCGCAACAAGGGCACTGAAGCCGCGTTCTGCGGTAGGTTCCACGATCACAAAGCCGATGGGTTCTATCGCGTGATCGGCAGCGGTCAGCCCGTCTTCAAGTCCTCGGCCAAGTTCGATTCGGGCACAGGCTGGCCGTCGTTCTTCGAGCCCTACGACCGCGATGCGATCTGGCTCAAGCCCGACTTCAGCCACGGCATGACGCGCTTGGAAGTGCTGGCCAGCCGCTGCGACGGGCATCTGGGGCACGTGTTCCCCGATGGTCCGCGCGAGAAGGGCGGCCTGCGGTTCTGCATCAACTCCGAAGTGTTGGAGTTCGTTCCGACGACCAAAGGCTAATAGACGCCTCCCCACACACATCCATGGAGGGGCATGCTCCGTCATGCCCGAACATTCCAGCGGACGCTCCGCCGTGCCCAATTGTCCGTTGGACATCACATGAGGCGTCTGGCGAGATTAGGTCACGACGGAGAGTGACCCTCCAACATCGTGCCCAATCGTTCGGCGTGACCCTCCTTGGCCGTCCTACAGTCGAACCATTTTGCCGCCCACGGAGATTGCGAGGTTGCCGCCCTTGCGAGCGGGATTGGGGGCGTCCTTGGTGGGGTCGCCAAAGGCGTTGCGCTCCAGCGCCCTGCTTTCAAATACCAGTATCTCTTCCGCCCCAGCGAGGTCGTCCACGAACTTCCCCGCTACTGCCCCGTTCAAGGCGAAGCCATACTCTCCTTCTCCTTTGGCCAGGTCGGGATTGACCAGCTTCTTGGCGGCCTCCTCCTCCGAAAGGTCGCTCGTCTTGAGGCGGTTGGCGATGGCGTCCATCCACCCATCGGCGTCCGGGAATTGCCCGTCGCTGTCGTGAACGAGCATCAGGGCTGTGTGGATCGCCTTCAAGTTGGCTTCCACGTCACCCTCGTAGGTGCGCTGCTCCACGTCATCGAGGAAGCCGCTCTGGCTTGCCGAGACGGCCGTATCGGCGATGGACAGCATCGTGCCGCCGAGGGCTGTCACCACGATCGCTCCCACCCAGCCCAGGCCTTTGGCCATCGTGGTCCTCAGACGGCGATCCGTGCTACGGATCACCATTACGGCGGCGGCGACGGCCAGACCGCCGTAGATCGCGATCAATCGAATCCAGGCCCGGGCATCGCTGGTCGCTTCGCCAGGTCCATCGGACACGCGGACGCGGAACCAGAACGCAAAGCCGAAGGCCACTCCCAGGCCCAAAGCGACGACGATCCAAGGCAACCAGCGCTTCATCTTCCTATCAGACGTGCGAGGACAAACAATAATGGCCGGGGCCCAAGGCCCCGGCCGGTCGTGAGTGAACTTCGATTAGTGGCCTTCGCCCGTCGTGCCAGCGGCATCGCCGGTCGTGCCCGCGGCGTCGCCCGTCGTGCCCGTCGCGTCGCCGGTGGTGCCAGCAGCGTCGCCCGTCGTGCCCGCAGCGTCGCCGGTCGTGCCAGCGGCATCGCCGGTCGTGCCAGCAGCGTCGCCGGTGGTGCCAGCGGCGTCGCCCGTGGTGCCAGCGGCATCGCCGGTGGAACCCGTGGTCTCGGTCTTGTTCGCGTCGCCTTCGGTCTTTTCGCCGCAGCCGACGATCGCGATGCCCGCAACGAGCAGGGCAGCAATGAGCATTGCCAGATTCTTCTTCATGTTGAATTGTGCCTCCTGATCAAGAACGGGAATCCAGTTTCCCGCCCGAGTCCACCCATCAGGGGAGCGGACTCCGCGCCATTGTACCAAAACATCGCGAAAACTCCAAATCGCGGGCTCAAAAGCCCATGGCTTCGCTCGCCCAAGACTGCGGATCGAAGTCGGGAGCGGTCACTTTCGCGATGCGCCACTTGCGCGTTGGCACGACGAGATACTGCATGGCATCTTCCTTCTTGAACTCGATCACGACGTTGTCGATGGTGAGAGGCCGCTCGAACGTCAGGATCTTCACGGTGAGGGTGACGGGCGTGCGCATCGTGGCCGTCTTACCGTCGGGGGCGATCTCGACCATGCGTTCTCCGAGCGTGACCTTGGGCTTCTGCTCGCGCACAAAGTCGGCAATGGACCGGCGATTGAACCCCACGGCTTCGTTGTTGAACACGAGGCTCTTCGACAGGTGCTCCAAGACGCCGCCGGGGCGTCCTTCCTGGCTGGCTCTCGCTGCCTCGTCCATCGCTTCGTTGATGAGGGCCTCATCGCTCACCGATCCCACCTTCCATTGAAGGACACCGTAGCCAAGGGCCAACAAGACGACGACGGCGACCAGTGCTCGCGCGGCTTTCATGTGTGACTTCCTTACGTTTCGCGACCTGAGAACGATGCGGGGGCCTTCGGTTTGGCCCATTCGTGCCGATACCAACAATGGCATGGCTCCTGCGTCGCAAGTTCAACGGTTCCTCATCTCCCGCCAGGGCGTCTCGCGCGCATTGGTTTGGGATCGTCACGATCGGCTCGAAGCCATGGTGGCCGTCGCCGACGACTCGCGCTGGTCCGAGCGCTCACTCCGCGCCGAGTGCGCCTCCGAACTGGGCATCCACCTGACGCCGCGCCGCATCGAGCTCCGCGCCGAACGGCGAGTCGCCGCCTAACCCCGGTAACTTTGCGTCCGCAACGTCGCTGGCTGGGAACTGTGCGGGCTTTGGCCGACCCCCGCAAACGGACCGGGACCCCCCTCCAGTCTCGCACCGATCACTTGGGTGTGACGACGGTTTGGACGATTTGGCTTGTGTATGGTGCGGTGGTCCTAGGCTCCGCAGTCGGTCTTCGCGTGCTTTGGCGCGACGCGGTCAGCCCTCGTTTGCGGTAGGCCGATAGGCGGCTCGAAACGCCGCATAAGAGACGGCGTAATCGGTCCCCGAAGGCGAAACCTCGCTCTTGGTGCGGACCACCGAACGGCAAGCTTGAGCCACATCGGGCCAGACGCCGATCCCCACTCCCGCGAGAATCGCGGCACCGAGAGCAGGCCCTTCGTCCATCTCCAGCGTTCGGCACGGCGCACCGAACACGTCGGCCAGCATCCGCACCCAGAACCCGCTGCGCGCACCGCCGCCGGTGACTCGGATCTCGTCCACCCTCGCCCCCAACCCCCGCAACAGGGCCATTCCGTCGGCAAGCCCAAACGAGACGCCTTCGAACACGGCACGCGATAGGTGCGCCGAACCGTGCGCCAGAGTCAGCCCGAGAAACGCCGCCCGCGCTTGGGGATCGTTGTGGGGACATCGCTCGCCAGTGAGGTACGGCAGAAACGTCAGCCCGTCGGCCCCCGCCGGAACGGTGGCCGCCTCGGCGGCGATCGCATCGTAGGACGGCTTGCCGAACGTGTCGCGGAACCAGCGCAACGCGCCGCCGCAAGAGAGCATCACACCCATGGCATGCCAACCACCGTTGGCGTGGCAGAACGTGTGCGCCGCGCCTTGCGAGTGAAACTTGGGCTCGGGGAGCGAGACGAAGACCACGCCGCTCGTGCCGAGGCTCACGCTCACCACGCCTTCGACCACCGCACCCGTCCCGACCGCCGAGGCCGCCTGATCGCCGCCACCGGCCACAACCGGGATGCCATCGGCGAGGCCGGGGACGCCCCGCGTCACCCCCGTTTGTGCGAACGACTCGCACACCCGGGGCCACCGCAGATGATCCAGACCGAGGGCTGCGAGCATCTCGCCCGACCAATCGCGGCGAGGCACATCGAGCAGGCCGGTGCCGCTGGCGTCGCTGACGTCCGTGGCGCTCTCGCCCGTCATCTTGAAGCGGATGTAATCCTTGGGGAGCAGCACCTGCCGCACGCGGGCGAACGCCTCGGGCTCGTGGTTTCGGAGCCAAAGCACCTTGGGCGCCTGAAAGCCGGTGAGTGGCGGGTTGCACGTGATGGCGCGCAGACGCTCGGCCCCGATCGTGGCGTCCATCTCGGCGCATTCGGCTGCCGTTCGCTGGTCGTTCCAGAGCAGGGCTCGGCGCACGACTTCACCTGCAGCATCGAGAAACACCGAGCCGTGCATCTGCCCCGTGAGCCCGATGGCGTCTGGGCTCTCCTCGCCGAGTTCGCGGATCACGTCCAACGCTCCCGCCCACCAGTCGCCGGGGTCCTGTTCCGACCACATGGGGCGCGGGATGTGGAGCGGGTACTCGCGGCTGGCTTGCCTCAACAGGGAGCCATGCTCGTCCACCAAGACCGCTTTGATCGAACTCGTGCCCACGTCGATGCCCAGGAACTTCGCCATCGGCCCATTTTGGCCTGGAACGGGTACACCCGTGGCGTGCAGAACGTCGAGATTCCGATCGTGCTCGCCGAAGGCGCGACGATGCCCGAGTACGCCACGCCTGGAGCGGCCGGGATGGACCTGCGCTCCGTCGAGCCGGTCCGCCTGGAGCCCGGACAGCGAACCCTGGTGCGGACGGGGGTCCGCCTCGCGATTCCGCCCGGACTCGAGGCGCAAGTGCGACCAAGGTCGGGGTTGGCGCTGCGGCTGGGCATCGGCATGGTGAACTCGCCGGGCACGATCGACAGCGACTATCGAGGCGAGATCGGTGTCGTGATGATCAATTGGGGCTCGGAAGTCGTCCAACTAGAGCAAGGCGAACGCGTCGCGCAACTCGTGGTCTGCCCCGTGGTGCGCGCCACGCTTCAACTTGTCGAACAACTGGGTGCGACCGACCGAGGGGAGGGTGGCTTTGGCAGCACCGGAACACAGTGAGGAACCCATGACCGACGCCGAATCTCGCGAAGTCTTCGAGACGCTGGACGACACGACCGACATCGATCGGCAACTGGCCCAAGTCAACCTGCTCCGCATTCGTGGGCAATTCGAAGAGGCCCGGCTCCGATGCCTCAAGTTGCTCAACGACTTTCCGCAATCCGCCGCCGCGCACACGCTGATGGGCGATATCTGCGTGGACAAAGACGACCTGACGCAGGCCGTCGAGTGGTACGACATGGCCCTCGGGATCATTCCCGAGTCGGTGGCCGACCAGAAGAAGCTGGAGTCCGTCCGCAAGCGGCTGAAGGACAGCGAGACCGCGGATACGGCCGCGATGCTGGGCTTGCCGACCACACGGCCGAAGGTCGGCATGTTCGCCGCCGCTTTCTTGGCGTTGTTCGTGGTCGTTGCCCTGGGCTCTTACTTCGCGGGCCGGCAGATGCAGGCCGCGAGCCATGCCAAAGAGAAGCAGGTGGTGGATGCCCCAATCCACATCCCGGGCACCGAGCCGACGGTGGTGAATCGAAGTTCCGACCAAACCGCTTCGGGCATCGAATCGGTCGAGACGCCCCGTAACCCAACGCCGAGCCGAGTGGAAATCGACCGCCAGTTGCTCGGGAGCCTTGTCCCAGGTGCGCCGGAAGGCGTTCAACTGCTTGAGGCGATGCTCGACCCCCGGACCAATCTGGTTTGGGTGACTGCCGAGTGCCCACCCGAGTCGAACCCGCGCGACGCTGCTGCCCATGTCGGAACCCATGCGCTGGCGAAGATCGAGAACTGCCCGCTGGTCACCGTGAGGATTCTCCAAAACGGGACCGTGACGGTGATCGCCGACGTTCGCCGCGATTCTGTGGTCCAGAGCGAGGTTTCGGAAGGGCAAGCCTGGGTGGACGCGGTGCTTTCGAACGTGTGGCCGGCAGCCCAGCCGACGGGCTAGGCGCGGATCGGATCGTCGTCGGGATAGACTCACGGCATGCTTCGCCTCGGAGTCGTCGGTTTCGGTCTGCGTCGGTCGCTCGCCTTGGAAGCTCATCGGCCGCCCGAGGTCCAAGTGGTCGCGCTCGCCGATCCGCGCCCGAAGGCACAGGAGCGGTTCAGGGAGGCGTTCGGCCCTGGGGCTTGGGTCGCCTCCGAGAGCGAGGAACTACTCAACCAAAGGCTCGACGCCGTGATGGTCCTCTCGCCCGACCACTTGCATGAGCGCCACGCCATCCAGTTCCTCGAAGCGGGCGTGCCCGTGTACTTGGAGAAGCCCATGGCGATCACGACCGAGGGATGCGACGCGATCCTTCAAGCTGCCAAGGCCTCGGGCTCGAAGCTCTACCTGGGCCACAACATGAGGCATTTCGCGGTCGTCCGCAAGATGAAGGAGTGGATCGACATGGGGCGGATCGGCGAAGTCAAAGCGGCCTGGTGCCGCCACTTCGTCAGCTACGGCGGAGGTGCGTACTTTGCCGATTGGCACGCCGACCGGCGCAACACGACGGGCTTGCTTCTTCAGAAGGGCGCGCACGACCTCGACGTCCTTCACTGGCTGTGCGGCGGCTACGCGCGGCGCGTGACGGCGATGGGCACCTTGGCCGTCTACGGCGGCTTGGGCCGGCCACGCGATCCCGAAGAGGACTACGAAGTGGACTTCTCCAAGGTGAACGTCTGGCCGCCCGCAGCCCTACCGGAGACCAATGCTGTGGTGGATGTCGAGGACCTCAACTTGGTGACCATGGAACTGGACAACGGCGTGCTCGCGGGCTATCAGCAATGCCACTTCACACCGGATGCGTGGCGGTCGTACTGCATCATCGGCACCGAGGGACGCATCGAGAACTTCGACGACCGACCTGGAACGGCGGTGGTGCGGCTGTGGAACCGGTTCCGATTCGGCTACGACCCCGATGGCGACGATTCGTGGCACGCCGAACCCGCTACCGGGGGACACGGCGGAGCCGACCACCTCATCCTCGACGAGTTCTTCCGCTACCTGCGCGAGGGTGGCGAGACCGATACCAGCCCCATCGCGGCGCGAATGGCCGTTGCCGCGGGTGTCGCGGCCACTCAATCGGTCCGATCGGGAGGTGTTCCTGTGGACGTGCCTCCTCTGCCGAATGGCCTCGTTTGAACCTGGCGCTGGGTCGAAAGGCTCATGCAAAGAACGATTGGGAACGTCAGGGCATTCTTTGGTTCAAGAAGTAGTTCGCAATGCAACTACCTAGGAAAACGATTATGAAACTCATCCCGATCCTCCCTCTCGCCGTTTTCGCCCTCGCTTCCGGCGCGTTCGCTCAGAGCAAGAACTTCTCGGTCGGCGCCAGCGGTCGCGCCGCGGCCCAGGTCTTCACGTTCGAGAGTGAGGCCGAGCTCGAGGACTTCACCGGCCTCACGCACAAGGTCACGGGCAACCTCTCGTTCGACCCCAAGGCCAAGACGGGCTCGGGCCGCATCGTGGTGGATATCGCCAGCATCGACACCGGCATTCCCATGCGCAACGACCACCTGCGCGGCGCGACGTGGTTCGATGCCACGAAGTTCCCGACGGCCACGTTCGAGACGACGAAGGTCGCCCACAAGAGCGGCGACACCTACACGGTGACGGGCAAGCTCACAGTGAAGGGCGTGACCAAGACGATCACGGTCCCCGCGACGGTGAAGTACATGCCGCAGAGCGAGACCACCCAACGTGCGGGGTTCAAGGGCGACGTGTTGCAGGTCAAGACTTCGTTCAAGGTGACGCTGAAGGACTACAACGTGACCATCCCGGCACCGGCCCAGGGCAAGGTCGGCGAATCCGTGACGATCAAGCTGACGGTCTTCGGTTCGGCGAGCTAAGGCGATGAAGAACCTCTACCGCGCCGTTGTGGGGCTGGCCGCGCTCGCCGCGCTGGCCCTCGGGCTTGGCTTCGCGGGTCCGGCCTACTACGCTTCCAAGGCCGAACTGGTGCAGCGGGTGAAGCCGCACGACGAGGCCATGGCCGAACTGACGGGCGAGGTGGGCACTCTCATCGGCCCGCCCGAGAAGATGATCATCGCCGACCCGAAGGCCTTCCTCGAAGGGACGGGAGACGACGGCGCGCGATTGGCCGACGACGATTACATGCAGAGCAACGGCGTGTATCCCCTTCAGCTGAAGTCGGTCGAGGCCGTCTCGAACTATGTTCGTCTCGCCTCGGGTGGGGCACTGGTCCTGCTTGGCGTCGCAGCGTTCACGCTGCGGCGCAAGCTGGCCTGAACGGGCGCCTGCGGGCGAGACACGACAAGCCTAGCCTGCAGGTGCCAAATGCTACTCGCCGTCGCGGGTGTCGTTGGTGGGGTCGTTGGGGGTCTTGGCGCGGGAGCCTTGGTCTGCCGGCCCTTCGTGCGGGCCTGCACTCGACTCCTGCACGTCGCCCAATGGCCTGCCCGTGGGAGCCGCAGGGTCCACCGCTGGCACCAGAAGCAACCGGTTGCGTTCCTGCTCGAACACCGTGAACCCCAGCCGTGCGCCCATATCGCGCAGCATCTCCACTCCCGTGAGTTGCGTGTACGAAACACGAGCCAAGTGCTTTTCGGGGAAGCCGGGGGCCAGCTCGATCTGATAGCCCGTCTGCGCCGCGATCGCTTGCAGCGCGGTACGGAGGTCCACATCGGTGAGCTCCACCGACTTCAAGTTGTCTTGCCCGCCGGGTCGGGCCGAATCGTAGGGTGGGGAACCGCCGGGGTTCTGGGAACCGGAGAGCGTTGGTTGAGGCGGCGTCACGTTCTCAAACCCTTGGCCCCCCGCAGCGGGAGTACGCACCTCGGCGACCGGTTTGGTCGGCGGCGGGCCGGCGTAAGTCCGGGCAAGTTCGTAGGACGCGTAGCCCAACGCGCACAGTCCCACAAAAGCCGCGGCCCAAACCCAGCGCGGCGCCGAGGGTTGCTCGACGGGTCGCCGCTTGAACGGGGGCACGTGGGTCTGTCGGATATGGCCGGGCCGGGAACCGCGCAAGCCCGAGACCATGGCGAACCGCTTGTTCATCTCCTCCGCGAACTCGGGGTGCTTGGCCACGAATTCGGCGAGACCCTGACGGTCTTGGCTTTCGGCAATGACCCACATCAAGCTGGAGATGTGTGGGGGCGGCGCATGGCCTTTGCGGCTATTCATCGGCGCTGCCTCCCACGCTTTCGTAGGCCTCCCGGAACCGCTCGCGGGCGCGGTAAAGGCGGGTCTTGGCCGCGTTGACGCCGCAGCCCAGGCTGTCCGCGATTTCGTTGAGGCTGAGTTCTTCCCAGTAGAAGAGCGTGATCAGGGCACGGTCGCCGGGCTTGAGCTTCTGCAGGGCGGACTGGATGCGCTGGTCGGGGATTTCCACCCGCTCTTCGTGCGTCTCGGCGATGGCCTCGTGGAGTTCGACGTTCTTGGAGCGGTGTTTGAACTTGCGCGCGTACTGGATGCTGCGGTTGACCGCGATGCGGAACAGCCACGTGCTGAAGCGAGAACGCCGATCGAACCGGCCCAAGTGCCGAAACACCAGCGTGAAGACCTCTTGGACGGCGTCGCTTGCATCGTCGATGTCGAGCAGCACGCCGCGCGCAATCGAGAACACCTTGTCGTAGTACTTGGAGTACAGCGTGGCAAAGGCGGCTTGGTCGCCTGCCAAGAATTGTTCGACCAGGACAATGTCCTCGTCGAACGGGGTACGCGCGACTCCCTCGGCGACAGCGGCCGTCATCGCATTGTCAGACGCCCCGTCGGGACTTTCGGTCACGGGGGACATGGTGCCAGAACCGGGGCCCCAAGTTCAAGGCTGGCGACCCTCGTCATCGCCATTGTCCGATGGCCCGCCGCGTGCGGCCTTGGGGAGGCGAGATGTCGTAGGCTCGGTTGACGAGTCGCTGCGCGTCGTTGGCCCTTCCGGCTTGCCGGAGTTCCCGTGCCGCTTGCATCAGGACGAGCCCGGCGGCGTCTTCGTAGTCGCGCCTTTGCTCGCCCCGGTCGAGCTTGGCGGCCTCGAGCCAAGCGTTGCACGCCTGTTCGTATCGCCCGACCCGCGACCCGAGATCGGACTCTCGTTTGGCCAGAAGCTCGAAAAGGCTGGCCAGATCGGTGGCGTAGGCGGCGTGGGTCGGGTCCAGGTCCCTGGCCGTCGAGAAGGCGGCATACGCCTCGTCGAGCATCCCCCGCGCGACCAGTTCCTTGCCCCGCTCCTCGTAGAGCACGGCCAAATCGCCTCGCGCCTGTTCGCGGTAGTAAGCCGACGACATGCGCCCGATCTTGAGTTCGTATTCGGCGATCTTGTCGTTCACGGCCATGCCGGCGGCGCCTCGAAGGTCGCTCAGGAGGCGTTGGTCGCTCTGGCTGTCGGTGTATCGGCCCATCGAATCGGCCAACCGGTTCAGACCCACGAACAGCAACACGAACAGGGCGACCACGGCCAGCACGATCGTCCCGGCCTTGCGCGCAAAGAACGCTTGGTCGGGCGTCAGCATCGGTTTGCGCGCTGCGGCGGGTGGGATGAAGGGGGACGGCTGCGGTCCGCCCCGGCCTCCGAAGTTGAACGGGTTGCTTCCCGGTGGCGGCTTGAACCCTTGTTGGTACGAGCCGGCCATTGGGGGCGCCTGTCCGTGAATCACCGGCGGCACGTTCTGCATCGGCGGCGTGAACGCTGCGGTTGGCTGGAACGGGGGCGGCGAGGGCTCGGGCGACGTGATGGCCGCCTTCAGCGCGTCGGACATCTGCTTGGCCGAATCGAACCGCTGGGCAGGCGACTTCTCGAGCGCGCGGCGCACCACCTGCCAGATCGCGTGGGGCACTTGGGGGAGAGGGTCCGGGTCCTTGTGCGTGATGGCGTAGGAGATCGCCACCACGTTGTCGCCCTTGAACGGCTTCTGCCCGCTCAACATTTCGTAAAGGATCGTCCCCAAACTGAACACGTCGCTGCGGACGTCGATCTCCTTGCCGACGACCTGCTCGGGCGACATGTAGCTCGGGGTGCCGAACACCTGGCCGTCCATCGTGATGTTGGGCTCGAAGACCAGCCGAGCGATGCCGAAGTCCGTGAGTTTGACGCGCCCATCGGTGAGCAGTTGAACGTTCTCCGGCTTGACGTCGCGATGGACCACGCCATTGCGGTGCGAGAACTCCAGTGCGCTCAGCACTTCGACGGCCACATCCACGGCCTTGGCGGCGGGCAGGAAGCCGCTGGCGTCGAGCTCGTTGCGCAGGGTCTTGCCGTCGAGGTACTCCATCGCCAAGAAGTAGCGTCCGGCGTCCTCGCCGACCTCGAAGATGGTGACGATGTTGGGGTGGCTCAGCGACCCTGCGGCCTTGGCCTCGCGCATGAACCGCTTGACCCGCTCCTCTTTGCTCTGCTGGGTCGAGCCCGAGGGCACCGCGAGTTCCTTGACCGCCACGCGCCGATTCATGGCGGGGTCGTACGCTTCGTAGACGATGTCGTTCGAGCGTGCGATTTCCCGGATGATTTGGTACTTCCCAAGGGTGGTCGGCAGACTTCCGCTCATGCGATGGACTCCCTACGTTATACGATGTTTCGCCGTGGTCTATGCTTGAGCCTATGCGGCTCGCGGTCTATCCCGGCTCCTTCGATCCTCCCACGTTGGGTCACCTTGACATTGTGCAGCGTGCGGCCCGGCTGTTCGACGAAGTGATCGTGGCCGTCGGCATCAACCGCAACAAGGCCCCGCTGATGACGGTCGAGGAGCGGATCGAGGCCATCGAGGCGTGTTGCTCCCCGATGAGGAACGTTCGGGCAGACGCCTTCGAGGGGTTGCTGGTGGATTACGCCTCCTCGGTCGGCGCGACGACGGTCGTCCGCGGCCTTCGGGCGACGGCGGACTTCGAGTACGAGTTCCAGATGTCCATGCTCAACCGCAGGATGCGCCCCGACATCGAGACGGTGTTCCTGATGACCCACTGGGAGCACAGCTATGTGAGCAGCAGCATGGCGCGCGAAGTGGCGTTGCATGGCGGGGACTTCGAGCCGCTCCTGCCTCCCGAGGTGGTCCCGATCTTCGCTCGCGCCGTTGCTCGGCGCAGAGGATGACGGAGGCCCTGCGGGTTCGGTGGGCTACAATCTCGGGTCATGAGCCGACTGATGCGCTGGTGCCTCCTCTTGCCCGTGCTTGCTGTGCTGGCTGGATGCAAGGCAGAAGATCCGGTTGAGACGCTGCGCACCGCGCCGCGCACCAAGGCCCCCATTTTCGAAGTGACGGGCATGGACGGCGAGCGCAAGAGCCTGTCCACGCTCAAAGGCAAGGTGGTGCTCGTCGAGTTCTGGGCGACGTGGTGCACCTACTGCGTCGGCGGGATGCCGGCGTTGGACGAGTTGTACCGCTCGCATCGCGATCAGGGCCTCGAGGTGATGATGATCAGCAACGAGGACCCCGCGAAGGTCAAGGCGTTCGTGGAGGACCAGCCGTACGATTTGCCGTTCTATCTCGACCACAACGGCGAGGGCCACACGTTCTTCGATGTCGTCAGCTATCCATCGGCGGTGATCATCGATCGAGAAGGCAACGTGGTGGCCAAGCTGCGCGGCTCGCACCCGAACTCCACGTTGTTGGAGGTTCTGGACGCCGCTGGCCTGAACGACGCGCCTGCAAAGACGGTCGCTTCGCGGTAGTTTTTGGTTCGAACGACGTCCGGAGGGTTGACGTTTGCTGTAGAGCCTGTATACTATGGGCAACCCCACTCACGCGGTAACGTGTGAGCCCCCCCGCGGGCAAGTTCCCGCGGGATTTGCTTTATGAAGCGTGCCGGGTTGTACATAGACGGGTTCAACATGTACGGGGCCATCTGTGAGAGTGGCCAGAACCATCTCAAGTGGCTCTCCTACAAAGCGGTCGCATCGCGCATCGTTCGAATCGAACAGCCCGTCTTGACCAAGTTCTTCACGGCACTTCGTGGCGCCGACCCCGATCAGGACTCCCGGCATATGGCGTATGTCTCAGCGCTGGAGTTGGAAGGAGTGAGCGTCGTCATGGGCCGGTTCAAGAGCACCCAACGCAAGTGCAAACTCTGCCGTGGGGTCTACCTCGCAAAGGAGGAGAAGGAGACCGACGTCAACTTGGGAGCGCACCTGGTGCACGATGTGGTCGCCGGGCTGATTGACGCAGCATACGTGTTCACCACGGACTCCGATCTCACAGGAGCGGTGCGGCTCGCCCTTCAGGCCAGGCCGGGCCTTAGAGTCGTCAACGTCCACGTCAAGACACGGAAACACTGCAAGGAGATTCTTGGACTGGCCTCGGAGGGGTTCTTGGTTGAGAAGCAGGGGCTCAGTCTCCATATGCTTCAAGGGTGTCTTCTGCCCGAGGCCCTGAGCCGCCCCGACGGCTCGGTCATCCGACGGCCGAGTCAGTACATGCCGCCCGGCGCGGCAGGCAGGGAGCCAGGGTCGGAACCAGACGCTCTGCCATAATCTCCCCGAATGGACGTCGTTGTGCCTGAAGAGTACAAGCCGCTGTACGTCCGCGATGCGGAGCGGCCGGTCTACAAAGTGCCGGACCCCGTCCTCCGGCAGGCGGCCAAGCCGGTGACCAAGGTCGCGAAGCGGCACCAGCACCTGATCAACGACATGGTGCGCATCATGAAGGCCGCCAACGGCCAAGGGCTCGCCGCCCCTCAAATCGGCGTCCTCGAGCGCATCGTCATCATCGCGCCGGGCGGGTCGAAGGCGATCCCGCTCATCAACCCCGAGATCGTTGAAGCCACCGGCGAGCAGATCGGCCAGGAGGGCTGCCTTTCCATCCCGGGCCTCTACGGCGACGTCAAGCGGGCCAAGCGCGTGGTGGTGCGCGCCTACGACCGCAACGGGCGCCCCGTCGAATACGAGATGGAAGGGCTCCCCGCACGAGTCATCCAGCACGAGGTGGACCACCTCGACGGAATCCTGTTCATCGACAAAGTGGATCCCGCAACGCTGTTCTGGCAAGACCCCAACGGCGAAGACGACGAATGAAACTGGTCTTCTTCGGGACGGCCGAATTCGCGGTATCGGCCCTGCGCCGACTGGCTCCCCACGTCGCGCTGGTTGTGGCTCAACCCGATCGTCCCTCGGGGCGCAAGATGCAACTCCATCCCTCGCCGGTCAAGGCTGCCGCCGCCGAACTGGGCCTGCCTTGCGAGACCCCCGAGCGTTGCCGCGAGCCGGGCTTCATCGAGCGTATCGCCGTATTGGGTGCCGATGCGCTGGTGGTTGCGGCTTACGGCCAGATCATGCCGGAGCGGCTGCTCGGCGCGGCCAAACGGGGCGGAATCAACCTGCACGGGTCCTTGCTCCCCAAGTACCGTGGCGCGGCGCCGATCCAACGCGCCATCTTCGAGGGCGAATCCGAGACGGGCGTCACGTTGATGCAGATGGACAAGGGCATGGACACCGGAGACGCGATTGCGACCGTCGCCACGCCCATCGGCCCCGACGAGACGGCGGGCGAACTCTTCGTTCGCTTGGCCGAATTGGCCGCCGACCTCGCCGAAGCCTGGATGCCGCGCATCGTCGTCGGAGACTATCCACGCCTTCCGCAAGACCACGAACAGGCCACGTACGCCCCGAAGATCGCCAAGGAGGAGGCCAGAATCGTGGTCGCCTCCGAAGCCCGGCGCGAGTACGATCGGTTCCGCGCGTTCACGCCGAGTCCGGGTGCGTTCTTGGAGACCGTGGTCGGTCACGTCCGTCTTTCCGAAGCTCGTTTGAACCCCGCGAGCGGCGAGCCGGGAACCTTGCTCGCCTTCGATCCGGTTCCTCTTCTCGCGTGCGCTTGCGGGGCCCTGGAGCTGCGAACCGTGCAACCGGAGGGCAAAAAGCGCATGTCTGGAAGGGATTTCGCCAACGGAGCACGCCTGACGCAGGGTATGACTCTGGTTCCACAAGAGCGCACCGCATGAACAAGAAACTCGCCATCCGCTCCGCGATCGCCGTCGTCCTCTTCGGCGCGCTGTTCATCGGCTACAACATGATCCAAAAGGTCAGCGACTTCGACCCCGGTACGGTCGCGACCCCCGGTTGGATCGTCGCCGTCGAAGAGACCGATGAGGGATCGCAAGCCGTGGTGTTCGACTCCGACGGCAACGAACGCCGGTCCCCGGGCTATCAGCCCAAGTTCCAGGAGCGCGATGCCGTGTGGAACAAGGCCGGAGACCGCGTGTTCTTTGTGGCCGACCGCGAGGACGAGACGTTCCACATCTACCGCTGGAACCTGTCTCGCGACGAAGTCCGCCGCCGAACGCTTGATTCGCGAAGCAAAGGGACCCCCTTCTTCGGCACAACGGCATTGACCGGAAGCGAGGACCTGGGCTTGATCACAGCGGGCGGACGGGTGTTGATGTTCGACCCGAAAGAGGGAAGCACACGCCAACTGCTGCCACCCATGGGCCGCGAAGTCGGCAGAAGCGAGGATGGCGGCTCGGTCGGTCAGTTCGACCAACTGTACGAGCGGTTCGGCCAATCGTTCAAGGCCGCCAAGTGGGGCAAGGACCGCCGATGGATCGCCGCCGTCATGCAGCGCGCCGAGGGTGGGCAGGTGCTCATCGTCCAGAGCCAGGTCATCCCCGAGGACGCCACACCCGAGCAGGTGGGCTATTACTCCCTGCCGCACGCCGTCATCGCCGGGGAGCGCGTGGACTTCGATGTCAGCCCCACAACGGGGGCCATCGTCTTCAGCGTTCACGGGTTCGACTTTCCCGACGCGTCCAACCCCCCGGAAGCGTTCGTCAACGAGAAGGGCGAGGTCGTGCGTCCGTTCCGAAACGTCGTCGGATTCGTGGACCCCGACGACCCCACCAAGACGCCCAATCGTTTTTCACCGTCGGCTCCTGGCATGGTGGTGATGGCCGCCACTCCAGACGACCAAACGATCTTTCGCGAGCCAGCCGTCTCGCCCGATGGCACTCGAATCGCTGCGGTTTTGGGCCGGACCGACGAGAACGGTCTGTTCGCTCCGGGCGGGCTGATCCTGATGGATCTGGCCGAGGCGTCTGGTTCGTCGGGCACGGGCTTGCTCCAAGGTCCGGTGTCGTCGCCCTCGTGGCATCCCGATGGAAACACGATCGTGTTCTTGATGCGCGACGGGGCGCGTTCGATCTACACCGTTTCGCGAACCGGAGGCGAACCCAAGCGGGTGTCCGACGGGAAGAAGAACTACTCGAGTGTTTCGTTCAGTCCACAAAGTTAGCCAGGGTTCTTGAAACTCGCCGAAGGACCGTGCGATACTGCGCGGGGCGGTTGGTTCCCGCCCGTGGTTGGTTGCTTATGAAGTCACACAAGTTGGCTGCCTTGACGGCAGCGTCATTGGGCGTTGCTGGCTCGTCCAGCGCGATCCTCTCTCTCGACGGATCTTTCGGCGTCAGCGACGCCCACTACCAGCGGCTCTCCCAACAGTCGCCTTTCGCCTCGGTCGGTTCGTTCGACTACACCGAGGGCAGTAACTCGTTCTCCGCCACGGGGACACTCATCGCCCCGAACTGGGTGCTCACGGCGGGTCACAACTTCAGCACGGCTGGAGGCGTGACGGGAACGTTCAACATCGGCGCCCTGCAAAGTTCGTTCAGTTCGTCCTCGATCTTCTTCCATCCGTCTTGGGCAGGCAGCCCGAACGTCGGCCCGACCCAAGGGGCAGACATCGCACTTGTCCGGCTGAACTCGCCGATCTCGGGCGTCACGCCTTCACGGGTCGCTTCGGCCGGCAACTTCGTCGGTCTGACCTCGGTCACGGTCGGCTATGGCGCTTGGGGCGATGGAACGGCTGCTTCGAACCCGGGCGATGGCAACAAGCGGGCCATGATGAACCGCATCGACAGGCAGTACGCCACTCCGTTCAACGGCAACGGACCTCAGGGCGGCATCCTGGTGACGGATTTCGACAACACGAACGCCAACCGGAACACGCTCGACCGAGCCAACGTATTGGCCACCGACCCAGGGTTCGCTCTTTACAACCAGAGCTACTCCGATCTGTCGGACACGTTTCTGCCCACGGGCCAAACGAGCGCCGCCGGCTTCGGTGGGTTGCCCACCGCCCGCGACGTCTTTGGCGATTCCGAGCTGCCGGAAGTCTGGATGGAGGGCAGCACAGGTCAAGGAGACAGCGGGGGGCCCACCTTCGCCAATCTCGAAGGCGAGTGGCAGATCATCGGTGTGACCAGCTGGGGCGAGAACCCGGTCTACGCGGACGACGCGTGGCGGACGCAAGGTCGTTACGGCGACCTGTCGGTCCTGGTGGATGCGACGCAGCACGCCGCATGGATCGACGCCACGGTTCCCGAGCCCAGTTCGCTTGCGGTGATTGGCCTTGGCGCCCTGGCCCTCCTGCGCCGGAAACGACAGCCAAAGGCCTCCTAGTCAACCCCGGGACGGAGCTCTCGGGCCACAATGGACTGATGAACATTCGACAAGCCATCTTCTCCAGCTATCTCGTCAAGGACTTGCCTGACGACGTCGTCGAGAGCATTTGGCGCACCGCCGAGGAACTCGTGTTCGAAGGTGGCGCCACCATCGTGCGCCAGTTCGACCGCAATTCCGATCTGTTCATCGTGCTCGAGGGCTCCGTCAAGATCAAGTCGTTTTCGGGCGAGACGATCGCCGAGTTGGGCGAAGGAAGCCTTCTGGGCGAGATTTCGCTCGTGGACGATGCACCGCGTTCGGCCACGGTCAACAGCGTGGGACAGACCCGCGTCGCCCGACTTCCCGCTGCGGACCTGCGCCGGTTGCTCGATGCAAACCCTTCGGTCGCGATGGTCGTCTATAGGAATATCGCGCGCATTTTGAGTGCGCGCATCCGCGCCACGAACGTGCAACTCGACGCGCTTTTGGCGCGCGGGCATTGATTCGGTATCTTGGTTCCATGGCGGAAGAACACGACGGACCTGAAAACCTGAGCGAACCTCCTGCTTTCTTCCCGAGGGATCTGGCGGGCGACTACGAGGTGCGTGGAGGCGACTTGCTCCAAGTGCGCGTCGACGGTGTCTTTGCGGCCGAGAGCGACGGCTCGATCACACGGTTCGTTGTGCTGAGCGAGGGCGGGCGACGGTTGCCCATCCTTATCGGTCCGTTCGAGGCCTCCGCCATCAGCCTGCCGTTGGATGGTGCCCGAGCGGACCGACCCATGACTCACGACTTGTTGAACACGGTCGTCGAACGTTTGGGCGGACGGCTGGCGAAGGTCGTCATCGACGACCTTTGGAACGGCATCTTCTATGCCCGCATGATCTTCGAGCAGGGCGGGGGCGAACTGGAAATCGACGCGCGGCCTTCCGACGCGGTGGCACTAGCCGTCCGTTGTGGGGCCCCGATCTTTGTCTCCGATGACATCTTGGCCACCGCCGAGGGCTGAGCCCGAGCCTGAAGTAAACTGACGCCATGACCTTGCGCGAGGTGATGCACGCGCACATCCCCACACTCCACGCCGCGAGCACCGTTCGCGATGCCGTGGACAAGATGGACATCTATCAGTTTCCCGGCCTGGTGTTGGTCGGCGAAGAGATGGAGCCCTTGGGTGTGCTCACCGAAGGCGACCTCAGCCGGGCCGCTTTCGAGCGTGGCAACGTCACCAGCCTCGCCCGCGAACTCGCCAGCCGCTACGCGACCCGCGACCCCGTCACCATGTCGCCCGAGGCCGAGGTCAGCGACGCCTTCCACAAGATGCTCATGAGCGGCCTCACCGTGTTGCCGGTGGTCGAGAACAACCGTCTGGCGGGTGTGGTGCTGCGTTGCGACCTGATGCAAGCGATGATGGTGGACCTCGACCCGTAGGATTCAACGATGTTGGACGTCAATCAGCCCTTCCCCGAATTCGAACTCGCCGACCAGAACGGAGTCGCCCACTCCAAGGCCTCGTTGCTCGGTAGCCCGACCGTCGTGTTCTTCTATCCCAAGGACGACACGAGCGGATGCACGGTCGAGGCGTGCGGCTTTCGCGATGCGCTACCGCAGTTCGTCGGTGCCAAAGTGGTCGGCGTCAGCCCCGACGGCGTCAAGTCGCACGCCAAGTTCGCGACGAAGTTCAACCTGCCCTACACGCTCCTGGCCGATACCGAGAAGGCGCTCTGCGAATCCGTCGGGGTCTGGGTCGAGAAGTCCATGTACGGGCGCAAGTACATGGGCGTCGAGCGGACCACGTTCCTCCTGGATGCGGAAGGCGTCGTGCGTCGGGTCTGGCGCAAAGTCAAACCCGAAGGCCACGCGGAAGACGTGCTCGCGGCGCTCGATGGCGTCTGAGCCTCAGAACTTCATGCCGACGTAGACGGCCAAACCGCGCACGTTGGCGTCCGAAGACTGGAAGTACTTGGCTTCGACGAAGGTGGGCAAGGGCCCGATTCCCAGCGGCATGCCCACGCCCGCCTGGAAGCCGACGCCAGACGAATCGGAT
The DNA here is from genome assembly GCA_002343445.1 of Chthonomonas sp. UBA2387. GTDB lineage: Bacteria > Armatimonadota > Fimbriimonadia > Fimbriimonadales > Fimbriimonadaceae > UBA2387. Next base: position 52,637 of record DDSP01000018.1, on the reverse strand, counting down.
CCGCCCGAGCGATGGAAGCCAAAGCCCGCGCCGACGTACCCGTAGAATTGGAGCGCGGTCCACTTGTAGTTGGCCGAAATCGGAAGGCTCCGAACACCGCCCCGCTCGTAGTAGTCCACCGAGAGCACCACGGTGTTCTCGATCGGGCCGAGCTTCAGCAGGCTCTTGAGGTCGAAGTCCGCTCCGAACGAAGTCCAGGCCTTGCCGGCGTCGCGGGCTTCGCTGCCCGAGGGCAAGAACAGGCCGAGGCGGACGGAGTTCAGTTTCTCCAGGCCGGGTACTTGAGCCGAGGCACAGGCCGAGGCGACGAGAAGCGCGAGACCGACGGCAGACTTCATCACACTGTCAGGACGCTTGGGCAGGTCGTCTGGGTTCGTCCGATTGGCCGTTCGTCATACTTGTGCCTAGTGCCAAGCGACCGAGAGAACAACACAGGGCGAACGATTGAACTCGGCGACTTGCCTCTCCGGTACTTGTTGGACGTGGTCCCCGACCAGTCTCCGGGTGGCGACCCGATCGTCTACGAGGCGCACACGCGGTACGACAACGTTCTGGGACGCGCGTTGTTGCCCAGCGGTCTCGGTCCGTTCTGCCGTTTCCGCGAACCGTCCCTGCCGCATCTGGCGGGCGTGATGTTGTTCACGGTGGACGGCGTACCCGCCTATCTCCAGGATGTCCCCGACCTCAACCAGGCGTTCAACCTGCGGTTCGGACTGATCGCACCGCGTCAGTGTTACGAAGGGGGCGACGAGCAGGCCTGCCGCGTCAACGCCGAGGTGCTCAAGGCCATTCGGGAGGGGCAAGTGGTTTCCCTTTGGTTTCGGGCCACGCTCAATGCCAGGCAGGCCACGGTAAGGGCCCTGACCCGGCATCGGCAGGCGGGCGGAGCCGATCCTGGATGGAACTTGCAGGTGTCCCAGACGCTGTCCAAAGACGCCGCACCTTGACCAGAGGCCAGAACGTGGTGGGTGACGGCATATATCTTGGCCTGAGAGCGCTCCTCCGAGCCCACCCGGAAGCGCTGGCGGGGGTATCGTCGGTCATCGCAACGCCGATGATCACCGACGTGGCACCACTCAAGGCCCTCAAACAAGTGCTCTTGGTCGAGGATAACCCCGACGAGGAACGCTTGGCGTTGCGCGCCTTGAAGTCGGTGGGCCTCCCGTTGGATGTGGTCGTGTTGCGGGACGGACACGAAGCGCTCCAGCACATCGCGCGGCTCGAGGCCGAGGCCGATGCCCAGATTCCCTCGCTGGTGTTGCTCGACCTCAAGCTGCCGAAGGTCGGCGGCATCGAAGTGTTGCGTCGCCTTCGCGAGGGTGATCGATTCCGGCATGTGCCGGTCGTCGTGTGTTCGTCCTCCGACGAAGAGTCGGATGTCGCCAGCAGCATGGCTCTCGGGGCGAACGAATATCTCCGCAAGAGCGTGGACTACGCCGAGTTCAGCGACTCGATTCGGCGTGTCGCCGACGTATGGCTTCGGCCCTGACCAAGTCTGCCTTTCTCGGCCGGTCCAGGTGTCCTCGAAGGATCAGGAACACCAGCAGCGCCGCGACGCCCACCGAAGTCGCCACGATTTGAATCTCCCGGCATACGGCCACGACCGTTTTGAGTTGGACGGGATAGCTGAGCTTGCTGTGATCCACCCATCGCGCACCTTCGGGGCTCACGCCCTCCAACAGCGCACCGTGGTTCGAGAGCACGATCTTCTGCGGACCTCCGACCGCGACCCCCGGCTCGCCAGTCAGCGCACCGAGTTCGGGGTCGACGATGACCCGCTGAACGAACACGGCCTGTTGTTCCAAGTGGTGGGGAAGGGCGATCGTGAGCGGTAGGATGACCACACAGGCGATCATCGTGAACAGGCAGACGCGCAACACGAGACCGTACACCAGCGCCGCGAACCCATGGACCGCACGCACGGTCCAAGGTCGGTTCGCCACTTCGGTGTTGCGTCGGGCCGAGGCCCGCGCTGCAGTCGCCATCTTCGCCATGCAGTGTACTTTTTCGGTCGGTTCTGCCCGTGGCGAGATACGCAAACGTGCGGGGGTGGGACGTTGAGATTCCGGATCGCCGTCACCGGAGGCGTGGCGCAAGGGAAGTCCACGGTCGTCGCGACCTTGGCCTCGATCGGTTGGCGGACGGTCTCGGCGGACGAGGTCGCCCGGCAGGTGGCTTCGGCGAGCGACGTGCGCCACGAAATCGCCGAAACGTTGGCCTTGCCCCTGGATTACGACCGAGCCGAATTGCGCGCGCGTGTTGCCGAGGACCCCGACGCGCGGCTCAGCCTGAATTCCATCTTGCATTTTCGAACTGTTCAAGCGCTGTTCGCCTGCCACGCCGATGTGGTGGAGGTCCCCCTGCTGTTCGAGGCGGGCTTGCTGACCTTGGCGGACGAGGTGTGGACTGTTTGGTGTTCGCCCGAGAACCAGCTTCTTAGGCTCGCGGCGAGGCTGGGAGACTCCATTCAGGCGCGGCAATGGGTGGCCGCCCAACTCCCGTCGCCGGTGAAGGTGGCGCTGTCGGATTGGGACGTGAACACCGACCATGCGCCCGAGTCGGTGGCCGCCCTGGTGGTTGCGCGGGCAAAGGGAACCGCGACACCTTGAAAGAGCGCGGAAAAGTGGTGCTATACTGCGGCATCGAATCCGTCCATACCGGCGGGGTCGTGCCTTTGCCTGGGCCGTTTGTGGAGCCGTCGAAGACCTTCCGAGGTTTTTGCGATTTCTTCGCGTAACGCCTTCAGGTTGAAGCACGTCTTATATGCGACGCCCGGAAGGTACGTGGCGGATCTTGGATGCGGACAATTGTCGAATGGATAACGGCGGTCGAACAACTATGAATCGTTGCAAGGAGGTCGCGCTGTGAGGCGTTTCGTCAACTCGATTTACGGCAAGGTCACTTGCCACCTCGCCATTGCCGGGCTTCTCATGCCCCTCGTGTCGGTGCTCGTGGCCAATCAGGCGTACGCTCAGGTGAACCAACGTTCCCGCTGGGCGGTCGTCGAGTTCTTGGACGAAAGCGGTAAGGCCGGTGAAAACGTCGGCGCTTTGGCTGCTGAAGCTGTGAACTCGTCGCTCGTCAATCTGGGCCGCTACGACATCGAGCCTCAGGAGACGGTGGCCCGCAAGGCGACCGAACTGGGCTTGGTTCAGCCGATTCTCGACAAGATCAGCCTGATGCGTCTCGCTCAGGACCTGCGCGTCGAGACTTTGGTCACCGGCCAGGTCAAGAACTGGGAGATCACGGCTTCCGGCTCGGGCAAGAAGGCTTCGGTCATTTTGCGCGTGGTGGTGTACGACGTGGCGTCCGGCCTGCCGATCAACGGCGCGGCTCTCCAGTCGTCGTCGCCGGTTCGCCCGGCCGATGCCCCGAACGACGCGCTGCTGCGCGACGCGATCAGCGCGGCCGCTTCTGTGGCGGTCTCCCAGATCAACACGCAGATCCTGCCACAGGCGACGGTGCTCAACACGCAGCCCGGCGAAGGCGGCTTCGATGATCGGAGCATGGCCCTGATCAATCAGGGTTCGCGCAACGGCTTCAAACGCGATCAGGAAATCATCGTAATCCGGGGTCGCGAGCAGGTCGCCACGGCCCGCGTGACCAATGTGGATCCCGAGTCCGCCGAGATTCGCGTGACCAAGTCCATCAAGGGCGTCCAGCCCGGCGACAAGGTCCGCGTGGTCTTTGCGGTTCCGGACATCAACCCCAAGCTCTCCCGAGACGACTCGGTGAACGCGCCTCGCCGCTCGAAGGGCGACAGCAGCGTGATCTCGGTCCTCCTCATCCTCGGCGTCGTGGCGCTCGCGCTCGGCGGCGGACGCGGAAGCAACACCGATCTGGCCAGCGACGTTCGCGCCGAAGCCATTCTGGATCCGGCCGGCCAGCCTGGCGTCAAGGTGTCTTGGGCTCGTGACCTGTTCGTTCGTGGCAACACGACGGCGTTCTCCTGGCAGCTCTATCGGAACGACCAACTCGGCACTCCCGTCGCGGTGGTTCCTGGCAACATGAGCAGCGTCACGGACGGCACGGAAATGCGCGACGTCGAATGGTCCGACTTCGGTGGCACGGTCGGTGGCCGCGAGTGCCTCTTCGAGGACCCGCAACTGACGACGGCTTCCGATGTTCCAGGCGTGGTCGCAGGTCGCGGCTACACCTACTCGGTTGCCTTGGTCTACCGCATCGCGGCGCTCGACCTTCCCGGCGGCGGCACGGGCGGCTCCGGCGGCACGACGGGCGGCCTGACCACGGGCGGCGGCACGACGGGCGGTCTCACGACCGGCGGCGGTACGACGACCACGGGCGGTACCGGTGGCTTCACCACGGGTGGTGGCACCACGACCACCGGCGGCACGACGACAACCGGCGGCACCACGGGCGGCACCACCACGGGTGGCGGCACGACCACCGGCGCCACCGAGTGCTACTTCATCTCGACCCGTGTGGCGGCCAAGGGTGTGGTGACTCCGCTCGGCAAGGTGGGCCTCGTGTCCCCGGCTCCGAACGCGGTCGTCTCCGAACCCATTCCGTTCACGTTCACCTCGGCGGTGAACCCGAACTTCCCGACCACCATGTCGTACGCGCTCCAGGTGTCCACCTCGCCGGTGTTCACCAAGAGCAACACGCGCACGCTGTCCAAGTTCAACCGCAACGATCTGGGCGACTTGAGCACTCCGATGGTCGACCTGACCGGCGTCTTCGCCGGCACCACCGAGCTTTGGTGGCGCATCGGCGCCCGAGCGGTCTCGGACAACCCGGGACCTGCGCAAGATGCCACGGGCGAGCGGTACGTGTTCAGCGAGCCGCAGCGCTTCACGCGCCCCGGCGCACCTCCGCCTCCGCCTGTCAAGGCCCGCGGCGGCGCGAAAACCGGCGACACCCAGAACGGCGGCAAAACCGGCAAGGGCGGCTAGCCTGCGCCCAACGGGGGTCTCCGGGTTCGCCCGACCCGGAGACCCCAACCTCCTTTCGACTTGAACTCACAGAACGCAACCATGAAGATCAAGAATTACGCCAAGAGCATGGCCTTGGCCGGTATGGCAGCCCTGAGCGCCACCGGGTTCTCTCAGGCAAGCTGGCAATTCGAATGCTGGGACATTGCCAACGTCAATGAGCCCATCAGCAACACGTTCGGCGCCAACGCTATCGGCAACGACTTGATGCTGATGACGATCGGTCTGTCCGGTACAGTCACGTATGGCGGACAGCAGGGCCCCTGTTTCAGCCCGTCGTTCCAAGGCAACGCAGCAGGACGATTCGGCTACATGATCGGGCCGCTTGGCTCGGTCCAAAGCGATTTCGACGACTTCTTGGTGCTGACCATGGGTATGCCCTTCTACGTGGTGGGCGCGATGGGCTACGCCACGATCGTCCGCGACGGAGCGCAGACCCGCTTCGGGAACGGCGGATTCACCCTCTTCTTCGTCGGTGCGAGCGACCGCTACATGATCGCCGAGGTGGTCGATGGCGGGCTCCGAGTGAACCTGAGGGCCGACAGCGTCGGCGACGCGATGCGCCTCCAGTGGACGATGACCAATCTGGGCACGGCCTCGGTGAATGCCGGTCTTCGCCTTGGTCACAACGTGGCGATGTTGACCAACTCGCCGTTCACCTTCGATGCGACGGGTTCGAACAAGAGCCACTCGTGGATCGGCGGGAACAGCTACTTCTTCCCGAAGGTCGGCTACACCTATCGCGACGGCGGACGCCAGGTTCGGACGATGAGCCGCTTCGTGCGCTCTCAAGACCCGTCGGGCTTCCCCAAGTACATCGACTTTCTGTTCGGCCAGACCGATGCGTACGGCTTCCGGGTTGAGAACCAGCCTTCCGACGCAACGACCACCAATGGTCAGTCGGATGCCACCACGGCCGACGAGTTCGTGATTTCGGACACCTACATGTCGCCTCCGCCGCTCGGCGCGATCGGCGGCGACGGCGTGTTCAATTGGGGCGAGAACGCCATCATTCCGGACACGCTCATCGACGCGACGGCGTACATCCAGAACTTCCCCGAGCAGGCCATTCCGGCTGGCGGTTCGCGCCAGATCGTGAACTACGTTCGCAGCCCGTGGGCCATTTCGAACTACACGAAGCCTTACGCTGTCGTGGTCGACGCGCCTCGATTGTTGGCGACCGACCCGAACGGCATGAACGGCCTCACGCCCAACCCGATGACGATCCGGGTGTATGTGGACAACATCCGCGGCTTCACCACGATCGACCAGGAAGTGCCGCTCAACGACGTGCGAGTCACCCTGACGCTACCGGCGGGCCTGACGTTCGCAGCCGGCACCGACGGAGTCGAGACGCTTCCGATCGTTCCGCCGCGCGAAATCCGCTTCGTGGACTACCAAGTCGAAGCCAGCGGTCAAGTGTTTGGCAACCTGCCGATCAGCGTCAAGGTCGAGCCCACGCCCGGCCCGGTCAAGACCGTCACCGGCACGATCAACGTTTCGGCAACGCCTCGCCTGAACATCGCCCAAGGCGCGAATCTCGTGGCCGTTCCGTGGCAGTTCACCGACACGTCATGGAGCACGGTTCTCGGCCTCAACCCGGTCACCGACTTCGTCGCCTACGCCTGGGATCCCCAGCAGTTCGGCTACGTGCTGAGCACCAGCGCCGAGCGCGGAAAGGCGGCTTGGCTCGTCTCCAACCTCGACCTGGGGTCGCACCCCCTGCAGGGCACGCCCCGGACGCCGACCGACGTTTCGACGGGCGGCATGCTGACGCAGCTCAAGTCCGGGTGGAACCTGGTGGGCAACCCGTATCCGTTCGCGATCACGCTCGGCGGGATCAACGGCGTCTCTGCCGCCAACCCCACCCAGAGCTACACGTGGACGCAACTCGTTTCGCTGGGCTACATCAGCGGCGAGGTGGCGTACTGGGATGCCGGGACGCAGTCCTACAAGTTCATCCAAGGCCAGCAGGGCCTGATGGAGCCGAACCGCGGCTACTGGATCCACGTCAACACGCTGCAGGACTTCACGCTCTCGTGGCCGTACGTCACGGTGCCGTTCCTGCCGGATTCGAACCGCAGCGCGGACGACTTCAAGCAGACGGCCGACCAATGGCGGCTTCGCCTCGTCGCCCGTACGGAGAAGTCGATGGACGATTGGAACTTCGTCGGCGTGGCGCGCTCGGCTGAAGAAGCCAAGACGCTCACGGCGATGAACCCGCCCATGGGTCCGACCCAAAACGTCGACGTCGCCATCGTCCCGGCCACAGGCCAAACGCGGCAAGCCGCCGCCTACGCCGAGAGCAACAAGCGGCACGAATGGACGGTCGAAGTCAACGTGAAGGAAGCCGGTCGTGTCACGCTCACGTGGCCCAACATCGGCACGGTTCCCAGCAACATGCGGTTCCGATTGGTCGACAAGGCCACCAACGTGGCCCGAGACCTGCGCCAAGCCAGCGGCTACACGTTCGATGTCAATGAACCTGGCGTCCGCACCTTCACGCTCCAGATGGAGCCGGGTGCCAGCCAGAAGGCCGTCATCGGAAACGTCGTCGTGAGCCGACCGACCCGCGACGCGAACGCGCCGTTCACGATCAGCTACACGCTGTCCACCGACTCGACGACGTCTATCCGTGTCCTCTCTGGCACGGGCAAGGAGGTCTACACGATCTCCCGAGGACGCTCTGATGCCGCTGGCCAGAACACGGCGGTCTGGACGCTTCGCGACAACGCGAACCGAGCCGTCGCCCCCGGCACCTACCGCGTGGAAATCCTCGCGGAATCGGCCACCGGCGAGCGGGTCCGCAAGACCGTGCCTCTCAACGTGATTCGCTGATCTGTCGCGAATCGCCACGACATCGGCCCTCCGGAAGAAACTCCGGAGGGCCGAACTCGTGTTGAACCCCCTGATGCTCAGGAGCGGGTACCTTCAAGCCCGACGAATCCCATGGAGTTTCAACGGACGGTTTTGGTCACTGGCGGCTGCGGCTTCATCGGCTCGGCGGCCCTTCTGGATTGGGTCCCCCGCCACCCCGGCATTCGGTTCGTCAACCTAGACGCTCTCACCTATGCGGGCAACCCGCTCAGCCTCAGCGAGATTGAGAAGGCCCGGAACTATGCGTTCATCCGTCGCGACCTACGCGACCCGAGAGCGATTCGCCAAGCCATCGCAGACCATCGTCCCGACTGGGTGTTCCACTTTGCCGCCGAAAGCCACGTGGATCGCTCCATCGCCGGTCCCGGCGATTTCATCCAGACCAACATCGTGGGGACCTACCACCTCCTGGAGGCCTGCCGCGAGTTTTGGAGCAACCCCGAAGGCAAGCTCTTTCACCATGTGAGCACCGACGAGGTGTTCGGTTCGCTGGGCGACGAGGGCAAGTTCACCGAGCAGACGCCCTACGACCCGCACAGTCCCTATTCGGCGAGCAAAGCGGCGAGCGATCACCTGGTCCGTGCCTATGGCGACACCTACGGGTTGCCGTTCAAACTCACGAATTGCTCGAACAACTATGGCCCGCGCCAGTTCCCCGAGAAGCTCGTTCCCTTGATGATTCTCAACGCCCTCGAGGGCAAGCCATTGCCGGTCTACGGCCAGGGTCTGAACGTCCGCGACTGGCTCTATGTGGACGACCACGTGGACGCGATCTGGCAGGTCGCCGAGCGGGGCCGCTTCGGCGAGACGTATTGTGTCGGGGGCAATTGCGAAATGCGGAACATTGACGTGGTTCGCGAGATCTGCCGAGCCGTCGAGGATCTCGCAGATCTTCCCGATCGAGAATCCATGATCACCTATGTGAAGGACCGCCCAGGCCACGACTGGCGGTACGCCATCGCGACCGACAAGATCGAGTCAGAGTTGGGCTGGAAGCCTCGCGAGACGTTCCGTTCAGGCATCCGCAAGACGGTCCAGTGGTATCTGGACCATCCCGACTGGGTGGATTCGGTGCGTTCGGGCGAGTACCGGCGCTGGATCGAGTCCCACTATGGGCATCGGGGGGTGCCAGCGTGACGAGGCGCGGCATCATCTTGGCAGGCGGAGCGGGAACCCGCCTGCATCCCGCGACCCAGGTCGTGAGCAAGCAACTCCTGCCCGTTTACGACAAGCCGATGATCTACTACCCGCTGAGCACACTCATGCTGGCGGGCATCCGCGAGATTCTCATCATCTCCACACCCACCGACTTGCCCTTGTTCGAGGCGCTCCTCGGGGACGGCGGTTCTTGGGGTCTCGATTTGCGTTATGCTGTGCAGCCCAACCCCGGCGGCTTGGCCCAAGCGTTCCTGATCGGCGAGGAGTTTGTCGGCGGCCACCCCTCGGCGCTCGTCCTCGGCGACAACATCTTCTATGCGCGGGGCCTCTCGAAGATGCTCCAAGCCACGGCTGCAAGGCCTTCTGGCGCGACCGTGTTCGCCTATTGGGTGGATGACCCCGAGCGCTATGGCGTGGTCTCGTTCGACGCCGAGGGCAAGCCCACCGCCATCGATGAGAAGCCCAAGCAGCCGCAATCCAACTACGCCGTGACCGGGCTCTACTTCTATGACGAGCAGGTCTGCGGCATTGCCAAGAGCCTGAAGCCTTCGCCACGGGGCGAGTTGGAGATCACCGACGTGAACCGCACCTACCTGGAGCGCGGCGAACTCCACGTCGAGATGTTCGGGCGCGGCGTGGCATGGCTCGATACGGGCACGCCCGAGTCGCTGCTGCAGGCGGCCATGTTCATCGGGACGATCGAACAGAGGCAGGGCCTCAAAATCGCCTGCGTCGAAGAGATCGCGTGGCGCATGGGCTTTGTGGACGACGAACAATTCGAGCGTCTGGCGACCGAGCATCGAGGGCAGGCGTATCGGGCCTACCTTCGCAAAATGCTCGCGCAGGGCCGCAAACGACTGGAGCAACGATGAACCCGCTGGACCCCCGCTTGCACCCCTATCGCGACGACTTGGCCGCCGAGCATTTGCAGGGTCAGGTGCCCTCCGCGAAGTTCGTGCCTGGCGTTGCTCATCAGGTCGTCATCCCCCACGCGGCGCTGACGGAAGGGCCGCGGCCTACGGCGCGAGCGGTTTCGCAGCTCCTGCTTGGCGAGCCGTTCACGGTGTACGAGTCGGAGGCCGGGTGGGCCTGGGGCCAGTGCGGCATCGACGGCTACGTCGGGTACGTGCGCGCGGATGCGCTGGGTGCGAAGTTCGCCGATCCGACTCACGTTGTCTCGGCGGCGCACACGCTGGTTTTTGCGGAGTCGCATTTCAAATCGCCGGTGATCGAGGAGCTTTCGGCGCTGTCCAGGGTGCGGGTGACCGACATGGGGCCGCGCTACGCAGAACTCGAGTCCGGCGGGTTCGTGGATGCCTCGCACCTGATCGCTGTGGACGAGTTTCTGCCGGACTTCGTGGAAACGGCGCTGCGGTTCGTGGAGACGCCCTACCGCTGGGGCGGGCGTTCCGGGTTCGGGATCGACTGTTCAGGCTTGGTGCAAGGCGCGTTGGCCCTGGCGGGGGTGCCGGCGCTTCGCGATACCGACATGCAGGCGGCCAGCCTCGGGGAAGAGGTTGCGGGGAGTCTGCGCCGGGGGGACCTGGTGTATTGGCCGGGGCACGTCGCGATGCTCCTGGATGAAAAAACCGTCGTTCATTCGGCCTCGACGCCCCTGAAGGTGTGCGTCGAGCCGCTGGACGTGGTACAACTACGGAATCGGGCCGTCGTTTGTCATCGTCGGGTCGGGTGAAGTGGGCGGGAGATGAAAAAAGTCCACTTTTCTTCGGTCAGGCATTGACACTCGGGGGGTCCCGTGATAGAATGAACACCGAGCGGGAGTGTAAGTCTTGCTTTTGCGGTTAGGGCTGGTTACCCTTTGGTTGCCGCAGAGCGTTGAGAGACTTGCACAGAAAGCTCAAGGTTACGATTCCCATTCGGTTGGGAGGTTATGGTTATGAACGTACGCTTCTATGCATGGTCCGCAGCTCTGGGCGCCTCGTCCATGGTGGCTGCACAATCTCAGGTCAACTTCAGCGAGATCGTTCGCGACGCTAGCCGCATCGACGCATCCGGCTGGCAGTACGTCGAGATCAAGTCCGGCGCGAATCAGAATCTCTCGAACCTCACGGTCATCGAGATTTCGGGTGGCGCGGAGAACGCTGGCACGATCACCTCGGCCCTGAGCCTCGACAACGTGGTTTCCGGCGAGAACGGCCTTCTGCTCCTCCAGAACATGGAGCACCAGATGTCCCAGAACGCCAGCACAAGCTCCAACGTCCAGTCGGGCAACGCCTTCACGCTCAACACGGGCACCAGCACCTACCTGGTGGTTCAGGACTTCACCGGTCAGGTCGGTGACTCGATCGACGCCAACATGGATGGCTCGGTGGATGCCACTCACTGGTCCGCCATCGAGGATTCGGTTGCCTTCGGTTCCGGCCAAGCGGGCGAGAAGCTCTACGGCGCCGAGTTCGGCGGCGTGGACTTCGGCGGCTTCGGCGCGAACAACTCGGCCGACGCCTATGTGGTGCTCACCAGCGGTGACAAGGTCGCCTTCGAAGTCGCAGCCGACGGTTCCGCGATGAGCGGTACGGATGGCGGCGGTTCCGGCAACGGCCCGCTCCCCGCAGACTTCAAGATCACCCCCGGCGACGTCAACCCGGTTCCGGAGCCCGCTTCGCTCGTGGCTCTCGGCGCTGGCCTCGGCGCGGCGGTTCTGCGACGCCGACGCAAGTCCGCGAAGTAACGAACAACAAGCTTCCTCTCGGAAGCGTGCAGTTCTTACCTGCAGGAAGGAGTTTGACCGACTCCTTCCTGCCCTTTCGCGTTTTTCCAAGGGGTGTCTCCCCACCCGCCGAGCCGAGCAAGCGTGTTTCCGGTCATAATCTAAGCCTCACATGGCCGACGACATCAAGCGCATCGTGGCGACCGACTGCGGTTCGACGACCACCAAAGCCATTCTCATCGAGCGGAACGACCAAGGCGAGTACCGGCTCGTCGCGCGCGGAGAAGCCCCGACCACCGTCGAAAGACCCTTCGAAGACGTCACCATCGGCGTCCTGAACGCGATCACCGAACTCGAAGAACTCACCGAGAACACCGTGCCCGACGGCTTCAAAGCAGGGCGTCGCAAGCTGATCAAGAACGGGACCGTGGCGCGCCTGTACAAAGAGGGCGTCAAGAGCGGGGATCGGAGCGACGACCTGGATGGCTCCGACCTGTATGTCTCCACGAGTTCGGCGGGCGGCGGCCTTCAGATGATGGTCGCAGGGCTCGTCAAGAACATCAGCGCCGAATCGGCGGAGCGTGCCGCGCTCGGCGCGGGCGCGATCCTCATGGATACGCTCGCCAAAGACGACGGGCGCAAAGACTTCGAAAAAGTCAAGCGGTTGCGCCAGCTCCGCCCAGACATCATCCTCATGTCCGGAGGCACCGATGGCGGCCAATCCAAGCAGCAGATCGAGATGGCTGAGATTATCCGCGCCGCCGATCCCAAGCCACGCTTCGGCGACATGAAGCTGCCGGTCATCTATGCGGGCAACCAGGATTGCCAGAACGAGGTCAAGCAAACGCTGGGCGAGGGCATCGCCACCAAAGTCGTGCCCAACCTGCGGCCCACCACCGACCGCGAGAACCTCGACCCGGCCCGCGACGAGATTCACGAACTGTTCTTGGAGCACGTCATGCAGCAGGCACCGGGCTACTCTAAGCTGCTCGACTGGACCAGCGAAGAGGTCATGGCGACGCCGAACGCGGTCGGCAAGCTCATCAAGAACTACGCGCGCAAGGAGAACCTGAACATCCTGGCCGTGGACATCGGTGGCGCGACCACCGACGTGTTCTCGGACGTCATCAAGTACGACGCCGACGGGCAAGCCGTGGACCGCGTGTTCAACCGCACGGTTTCGGCGAACCTGGGCATGAGCTACTCGATCTGCAACGTGCTCAAGGAAGCCGGCATCGAGAAGATCGCTCGGTGGCTGCCGTTCGAGATTGATCCCTCGGAGGTCAAGAACCGGCTCCGAAACAAGATGATCCGGCCCACGACGATCCCCCACGCGTACGAGGACTTGCTCATCGAGCAGGCCGTTGCGCGGGAAGCCTTGCGATTGGCGTTCCACCACCACAAGTCGCTGGCCCGAGGCCTCGTCGGCGTGCAGCGCCAAATGGACGTGGGCAAGATGTTCGAAGAGAACGCCGCGACCGACACGCTCATCCGCATGATGGAGTTGGACATGATCATCGGCTCGGGCGGCGTGCTCAGCCATGCCCCGCGCCGCGCGCAATCGGCGCTGATGATGATGGACGCCTATCAGCCCGAGGGCGTGACGATGCTCACCATCGACTCGATCTTCATGACGCCGCACCTCGGCGTCCTCAGCGAGCACCACGAGCAAGCCGCGACCCAGGTGTTTGAGTACGACTGCATCATCCGCTGCGGCCACTGCGTCGCACCCGTCGGCACGGGCAAGCTGGGCGAGCCCTGCATGAGCGTGACCCTGGACGGGCAGACGCACGACGTGGCGTTTGGCGAGATCAAGGTCGTCCCGCTCGGGCGCAACGAGCGCCGCGAGGCCGTCATCCGCCCCGCCCGGGGCTTCGATGTCGGCAAGGGCAAGGGCCAAGAGCGAGCGGTGACGCTGGAAGGCGGCACGGTGGGCGTGATGCTCGACGCGCGTGGCCGCCCGTTCAACGTCGAACTGACGACGCCCGGCCGCGTGGAGATGATGCGCAAGTACTTGTCGGCGTTCGGCCTTCCGCTGCCGTAGGATTCCCCCGTCGAGGTGGAGGGGCATGCTCCGTCATGCCCCTATGTTGAGGGCGCGACGGAGCGCGCCCCTCCAGAGAACGCCCGCTTCGAGCGAGGATGACTCTGCAGGTATTCTCCGAGCCATCGGAGACCCCGATCCTCCATGCTCAAGCACCCCGAAATCACCCGTCGCCGCATTGACCAGTTCATCGAGAACGACCTCAAGCCAGCCATCCTCGGCGAGCGGGAACCGCTCCAGATCGAATATTGCGAAACGGCGTGTCGCGACGAGAACGCGGCCAAGAAGGCCGAGTTCAAGCCCATCGAGGCGGGATTCCGCTACGGGCCTGCCTACCGAACGGTTTGGTTTCGACTGAAGGGCTCGGTGCCCAAGCGGTTCGCGGGCGAAAGCGTGGGTCTGTTCGCGCGGCTCGGCTCCGAGAGCACGGCTTGGCGCAAGAACTCGCCCGTGCGCGGAATTGATGGCCCACACGACGTTTGGCCCGTGATGCCCGACGCCAAGCCGGGAGCGTTCGTCCAGTACATCCAGTCGTACACGGGCAACCCCGAATGCCGCGTCCACCTCAAGGAACTGCCCCGCGAGGCTCTGGTGGCCACCGTGGACGGGGCCGAACTGGTCTTGATCCACGAGGACGTCAAAGCGCTCTTCTACGACATGGCGTTCGCCCGCAGCCTGCTGGAGGCCACGGCCGAGGACGACCCGGCTTATCAGACGCTCCTGCGCGGCATGAACGAAGTCTGCAACCTGTGGGCGATGGACGGGCGACTCGCCGTCCCGGCATGTCGCAAGGCGCTCAAGGATGCGACGGGCAGCCTCACGGGCGAACTCAAACACTCGATCACGCCGGTCGGGCATGCGCACCTCGATACGGCATGGCTTTGGCCCATCGAGATCACGAAGCACAAGATGGCCCACACCACGGCCACGCAGCTCGACCTGATGGACCAGTACCCCGAGTACGTGTTCGTCCACTCACAGGCGGCGCAGTACGAATGGCTTGAGAAGGAGTATCCCACGCTGTTCGCCCGGGTGAAGGAGGCGATCGCACGGGGGCAATGGGAGCCGGTTGGCTCCATGTGGATCGAAGCCGACTGCAACCTCACGGGTGCGGAGTCGCTGGTGCGCCAATTCCTGTACGGCCGGCGCTACTTCCGCGAGAAGTTCGGCTACGAGACGCGCGACATGTGGCTGCCCGACGTGTTCGGCTACTCCGCCGCGCTGCCCCAGATCCTGCGCAAGATGGGCATCCGCTACTTCCTGACGCAAAAGATCAGCTGGAACCAGTTCAACAAGTTCCCCCACCACACCTTCTGGTGGCAGGGCATCGACGGCACCAAAGTGTGGACCCACTTCCCGCCCGCCGACACCTACATCGGCGAGTGCACGCCCAAGCAGATCGTCTTCGGAACGAAGAACTACAAGGATCACGCGCGAAGCGACAAGTCGCTGTACGTGTTCGGCTGGGGTGATGGCGGCGGCGGCCCGACCGAGCAGCACATCGAGTTCCTGCGCCGCGCCAAGCGGTGCTCGAACCTCCCCGACGTCGAGTTCGGCAAGACGGCGCTGAGCTTCTTCGACGAGGCCAAGTCCAAGTCGCGCGACCTGGCGACCTGGGTGGGCGAACTCTATCTGGAGCTTCACCGAGGCACTTACACCAGCCAAGCCAAGAACAAGAAGTTCAACCGCGAGTGCGAGTTCTTGCTTCGGGACGCCGAAGCGCTGGCGTGTTTTGTCGAGGGCTACCCGAAGACCTATCCCGCGGCCGAGCTTGAAGCGGCGTGGAAGCTCGTGTTGCTCAACCAATTCCACGACATCATCCCGGGGTCGTCGGTGCGCGAAGTCTACGTGGACTCGGATCGGGACTACGCCGAAGTGCTTCGCGTCGGTCAGAAGATCGTGGACGACTCGCTCCGGGCGATCGCCTCGAAGCTGGACCGCTCAGGCATGAACCGGCCCGTGGCGGTCTTCCACAACGCCGAAGTCGCCGCGCAAGCCAACCTGCCGTGGACCGACGAGGAGACCCCGACCAGCCTCGCCGCCGGTCACGAGGTCTATCCGGTCCAGGTCGTAGAGGCGTTTGGCGAGCGGTCGCTGATGTTCGAAACGCCGGCGAGCGCCCTCGGTGGCGTGGTGGTCGGCGACTTGGGCCACGCTCAGCCGACGGTGAAACACCGCTTGAAGGCTTCGGCCCGCCGCATCGAGAACCACGAACTCAGCGTCCGGTTCGATGCGAACGGCAACATCACCAGCATCACGAGTCTGGGCGACGGCACGGAGTTCGTGGCGCCCGGTCGCGTGGCCAACGTGTTTCAACTGTTCGACGACAAGCCTCTGTTCTGGTCGGCTTGGGACATTGATGTCTTCAGCCACGAGACCGTGCGCGAGTTGCTGCGCGTCGAGAGCTTCGAGGTCGTCGAGCGCGGCCCTGTTCGGGTGGCGGTCGAGACCGTCCGCTCGTTTGGCAAGAGCCGTATTCGGCAGCGCATCAGCCTCGGGCCTACGCCTGGCATCCGGTTCGACACCGAAATCGACTGGCACGAAGAGGACAAGATGCTCAAGGTCGCGTTCCCGTGCAACGTGAATGCGGCTCGGACGACGTGCGAGATCCAGTTCGGCAACGTCGAGCGCCCCACCCACTACAACACGAGTTGGGACCTGGCCAAGTTCGAGATCTGCGCGCAGAAGTGGGTGGACCTGAGCGAAGGCGGGCAAGGCGTCGCGTTGCTCAACGATGGCAAGTACGGCCACGACATCCACGGCAACACGATCCGCCTGACGTTGTTGCGCTCTCCCAAGGCGCCCGATCCCGAATGCGACATGGGCGTCCATCGCTTTTCATATGTGCTGTTGCCCCACATCGGGTGCTACCACCATGCGGGTGTGGTCTCGGCGGCGTATGCCCTGAATGCTCCTGTTCGAGTGCTCCCGGTCGAGCCGGGCGCGGGTGTGGCCGCTTCGACCCCGCCGCTGGTGGCGTGCGAAGACGAGAACATCGTGGTGGAAGCGGTCAAGAAGGCCGAGGACGACGCGGGGTTGGTGGTTCGCCTGTACGAATGCCACAACGCTCGGGGCAGCGCCGAGGTCTCCTGCGCCCGCCCGATCCGTCAGGCGTGGCTGTGCGACCTGGAAGAGAACGCGTTGAGCCAACTCGAGGTGGCGGACGGGGTGGTCCCGTTCGAGTACAAGCCATTCGAGATTCTGACGCTGAAGCTCGTCGTGTGAATCTTCGGCGGTTGGCGACATCTCCCCCGCAAGAAGGAGGGGCTTTGTGACGTCGAGTGCGAGGGCTAAGCCGGGGACTGCTGGATCGAGATTGTGGACAGGACCCCGTTCCGCACCACGGCCACGCTGCCTTCCATCGTCTTGACCTGCCCGGTCCGAGCGTTCAGAGTGATCAGTAGGGGCTTCTCCTGGCTGACCCCCTCGCCAAACAGCCTCCCTTCCAGCCGAACGTCGTCGGGCGTCAGGTCGGTGACGGTGTATTCGATGCCCATCAAGGCCGGCGAGATGAGCATCTGCGCCGTCCACTTGAATCCCGGGGCAAGACCCACCTGGGGCAGGGTCACCAAGAGCGGGATCGCGCCGGGGGTGTTGGGGTCGCGGACAGGTTCGCCGAGTTCGTTGCGCTGGTAGGTGCGGCTCTGACCTTGGCGTTGGGCCTGCATCTGCGCGGCTTGCGCCTCGAGCATGCCGGTGCCAGTCACCTTGGCTTCGATCACCTTCTCTTCGATCTGGAAGTTCTCGCCGTTGGCCACGGCCTTGGCCTCGACGAGCGTCTCCATGGTCAGCGAGTGGGGGCCAGCCGGCATACCCTCGGCGCCTTCTTGCGACTGTTCGACCCGAACCGTGTTGCGGTAGCGCTCGGCGACGCCCACGGGCGGCTTGAAGCGGATGACCGTGCCAGAAGCCTCGGGTGCTGGCTCGGGAGCCGGCTCAGAAACAGCGACTGGCGCCTCGGCTTGAGGGGCCTCGGCCTTGGGAGGCTCCTGCGAGCAACCGATCAGACCAACCGCCAGCGGCGCCAACAACCAGCGCTTAGCCAATCGAATGCTCCCACGGATCGACCTTGTCCATGAGGAAGTCCACTTTTTCGTTGGTGGTCTTGAGGCGGGCAGAGAGCACGCGGGCCAGGTTCGAGAGCACGACGAAGCCGAGTTCCTTGTCTTGCCACATCAGGCGGCGCAGGGGTTTGGCCTCGAACCGGACCAACGTGGTGAGCGTCACGCAGAAGGCGCTCGCGCTGCGGGGCTGGTCGTCGATGAGCGCCATCTCGCCGAGGACGCTGGGAGGGCCGACCGTGGCCAGTTCGTCGCCATCGGCAACGCGGATGGAGATCTTCCCGTCGAGGATCACATAGAAGTCGTTGCTCTTCTCGCCGATCATCATGATCTGCTCGCCGGCGACCAAGTGGCGCACGACGCCGAGTTCGGCGACCCGCTGCAGTTGTTCGTCGTTGAGGCCGGCGACAAAGTAGCTCTGGCGGAAGGAGGCCCACTGCGATTCGTTGAGGCTCATCGTGTTTGCGATGTTACTCCAGCGTGCGCTTGGTCCATGCGATGCGCTCCGCTGGGTCGGCGGCATGGGCGCTCGCCTGATGGGCCTGCTCGGCTTCGTAGGGTTCGTAGTGGATCATCACTACGGCTCCGGCGAGAGCCCGACCCACCTCCTGCTCGATCTCCTCGGCGATCTCGTGCGCGCGGACGAACGTCAGCGAGTCCTCCAGCATCAGATGCAGTTCGACGTGACGTTGCGCGCCGACCATTCGTGTGCGGACATGGTGATAGCCCCTTGTGTCGGGGTGGGCGCGCAACGTCGCTTCCAGCAACGCGAGGTCTTCGTCGGGCAACGCTCCATCCACCAGCGGGTGGGCGAGTTCGCGCAGTCGGCGCACGGCTAGGTGCACGGTGACCAGAACGAACACCACAGCGGCCGCCGGGTCCACCCGCGGTTCACCGGTGGCCCACACCAGAAGCAAGCCCGCGAAGACGCCGAGCGAGCTGAGCGTATCCGCCCGAAGGTGCAATGCCTCCGAGCCCAGAGCCGTGCTTCCCGTGCGCTTGGCGACCCGCTCCAGGTAGGCCCCGACCGCCGAGTTCGAAACCGCCGCATAGGCCATCGCCGCCAGACCCCAATCCACGCGGACGGGAGACGGATGGCCGAAGCGACGATACGCTTCCCAAAGAATGTAAAGGGATGAAGCGATCACGGCCAGCATCTGAAACGCCGAGGAAAGCACCTCGACCTTGCCGTGTCCGTAGGGATGCGTGCGGTCCGGGGGTCGCGCCGACGCCGCCAGCACCACCACGGCCGTCGCTGAAATGAGCACGTCCACCAGCGACTGCAACCCTTCGCCGAGGACCGAGACGCTGCCGGTCGCCCAAGCGGCGCCCAGCTTGGCGGTCACGACCAGAACCGTTGCCACGAGCGACAACCATCCAGCGCGGACGGCCAAGGCCGGTGAATCGGCCAGCGGGGCGGTCATTGGCTCTCATTTTGGTGCGCCGCCGGGTCGGATCGCCAAGGACTTCGTCGGGACACCCTCGGTTTGAGTCTCGCGTCGCTGATTTCTGCACAACCCACTTGACTCGTCTGGTATCCTTCCGGCGAACCCGACTGTATCAGTCGGACACATGATGACGAGTGCTTTCGCAAGGAAGCGCAGGATGGAGTTCCAAAGCAACATGATGTTGATTCGACACGCACTCCGCACCGTTCCCCGTGCCTGGTTCGGCAGGTTGGGCGCATGGTTGACGGCTCTCTTGGCCGTTCTTCCCTTGAGAGCCTTTGCCGCCGGCGGCGAGGACGTTGAACTTGTGTTCTCAGCGCAAGACCAGATGTACCTCTACGCGTCGCTTGGCTTCGGCGTGGTCGCGATTATCGCCGCCGTGATGATCAGCGGCGCGGTGAAGAAGCAGTCGCCTGGCAGCCAGAAGATGCAGGAAGTCGGCCAGGCCATCCGCGAAGGCGCGTTGGCCTACCTGCGACGCCAAGTCCAGACGATGATGATTTTCGTCGTCATGGTCGCCATCGGTTTGTGGCTGATGTACCGGAGCAACTACGGCGACACTACGGCCGCGATGGTGGCCGCTTCGTTCGTGGGAGGCGTGGCCGCATCCTACATCGCGGGCTACTTCGGCATGCTCATGGCCGTTAGCGGCAACATGCGCACGGCCCACGCAGCGCTCACCAGCTTCAAGCAAGCCCTCGAAGTGGCCTTCCGCAGCGGCGCAGTCGCCGGTCTGGTCACCGTGGGCATGGGCCTCATCGGCGCGACCCTCATCTTCATGTTCGCCGGTGGTTCGGCGATGAAGCTTCTCGTCGGCTTTGGCTTCGGCGGTTCGCTTGCGGCCTTGTTCATGCGCGTTGGAGGCGGCATCTTCACGAAGGCCGCCGACGTCGGCGCAGACTTGGTCGGCAAGGTCGAGGCCGGTATTCCCGAGGACGACCCCCGCAACCCCGCGACGATCGCCGACAACGTGGGCGACAACGTGGGCGACTGCGCCGGAATGGCTGCCGACGTTTTCGAGTCGTACGAAGTCACGTTGGTCGCCGCCATCGTTTTGGGTGCGGCCACCGCCGCGATCTTCGACACGTCCACGTGGATGAAGCTCATCCTGTTCGCGCTCATGGCGCGCGGCGTGGGCATCGTGGCCAGCATCTTCGGCATTCTGTTCGTTCGCGGCAGCGACGACGTGAACACCGACGCCCTCAAGCCGATCCGCCGGGGCTTCTCGTTCTCCGCCGTTGTGGCGTTGGCCGGAACGCTGGCGCTCGCCTACTTCATGATGGGCGGTGCGGGCGACCCGATCAAGACCACCCAGCTCAAGGGCGCGAACGAGTACCGACTCGACGAACTCAAGCAAGTGCTCTCGATCCGAGACCAACTGGCCGCCGAGAAGAAACTCGAGAAGTGGCAGATCACGGTCAAGGACCTGGTCGAGGCGCAGGCCATCAAGGATCTCTACAAGGACGAGGCGGAGCGGACCCCTGCGGTTTCGCAAGCCCTGTTCACGGCTCCTGAGCAGATGCCCGCAGCCAAGAAGCTCGAAGGTTATCAGAAGATCGACTTCTCGAAACCCGGCGGAGTGGCCGAGTACGCCATCAACGACCCGAACGCCGAGAACTTCACCACCAACAAGGTCACGTTCAAGGAAGCGTTCGACGGCGCGGACAAGGCGTTGTTCGTGTTCGAACTGGAAGTGACCCAAGAGCCCGCCGAGGGCCAGCCCGCCGTTCCTGCTCAGAAGCAGTGGTACGGTCCGTTGTCGCAGAAGAAGCTCGACGACGCCTTGAAGCAGGCTCCCGCCAACGTCAAGGTCAATCAGCTCAGCAAGGTCCCGGTGACGCTCTACGCCAACAGCGAGGGCGACGTCGTGGCCGCGATCGAAGGCGAAGGCCCCGCGCCTCACAAGGTCGCTTCGATCATGGGCATGCCCAGCTACTACAAGGTCAGCCCGAGCGAGTACAGCAAGCTGGAAGAGGCCGCCAAGGAGGACGCCGGGAAGGCCGTTCCGCCGCCTTCGACGATGCAGATCGCGACCGCCGAGCACAAACTCGTCCCGTGGCACCTGTTCTTCATCGCGATCGCGTTCGGCGTGCTCATGGCGTTCGCCATCGAACTGCTCACCGACTACTACGTCTCGACGCACAAGAAGCCGGTCCGCGAGGTCGCCACGGTGGCGTCCGCCGGTCCCGCGCCGATGATCATCCAAGGCTTCGCCTATGGCTTGGAGTCCAGCGTCATCTCGGTGTTCGCGATCGTGGTGGCCCTGATCGTGCCACTCTCGATCTTCCCGCCGGGTGAATACGGTGGCTATCTGCTGAGCTTCTACGGCATCGCGCTCGTGGGTCTCGGCTTGCTGACCACCACGGGCTACATCCTTGCCATGGACACCTTCGGCCCCATCTCGGACAACGCGCAAGGCGTGTACGAGATGTCCGGCGAGGGCCACGACAACGAGTACGGCACCAAGGGCGTCCAACGCCTCGACGCCGCCGGCAACACGACCAAGGCTCTCACCAAGGGCTTTGCGATCGCCACAGCCGTCGTCGCCGCCGTCGCGTTGTTCCACTCGTACGTGGATGCGGCCAAGCTCACCGGTGTCGGCATGCCGATCGAAGTGCCCGAGATCTTCCTCGGACTGCTCATCGGTGGCGCGGCGCCCTACCTCTTCTCAGCGTTCTCGATCAATGCCGTCGGCCGCGCTTCGTTCGACCTGATCAACGAAGTGCGGCGTCAGTTCCGCAACGACCCGGGCATCATGGCGGGCACCAGCAAGCCGGATTACGGCAACTGCGTCGCCATCGTGACGCAGGCCGCGCAGAAGGAACTCCTCGGCCCAGGCGTGTTGGCCATCGCGATGCCGGCGCTCGTCGGCTTCGGCTTCGCCATCGGCAAGGCCCCGGTCGAGATCGGCGGCTCGATGTACAACCTCACCGGCGCGCAGGCGTTGGGCGGCTTCCTTGCGGGAACCATCATCAGCGGCCAGCTCATGGCCGTGCTGCTCGCCAACTCGGGCGGCATGTGGGACAACGCGAAGAAGCTCATCGAGGACGGCATGCACGGAGGCAAGGGCACCGAAGCCCACAAGGCCGGCGTCGTGTGCGACACCGTTGGCGACCCGTTCAAGGACACCGCCGGTCCGGCGCTCAACCCGCTGATCAAGGTCATGAACCTGGTCGCCCTGTTGCTGGCGCCGATCATCATCCAACCGCTCGACCAGACCACTCTCACCATCGTGGCCTCCGTTGCAGGCGCGTTGTTGGTGTTCTCGTTCTGGTGGTCCAAGCGCGGTTCGATGGGCGCGAGCCTGGAAGCCGCGAAGACCGAAGCGGCGTCGCATGCCGCAATGGATGCCGGCGCGGCGACCATCGCCAAGAAGGCCAAGAAAACCATCACGGTCGAAGATCAGCCTTCGAGCAACGACGAGACCAAGGGCTAGTCAGTCTCGCCCAAGAGCCGCTCGGTCACTTCGACCGGGCGGCTTTTTTGTTGGGGCCCTTGCATCGCAGCTTCCGGGTGGGTCATCGTTGCATCAATGCGTTGTCTCGCCGGATTTCTGATCTGTCTCTTGGCGCTGGGTTGTGCTCAACCTGCTACCGATCCAAGTCCCAGCCCTGGAGATTCGGCACTGAAGCTCGAAGAGGGCACGCCGATCTCGGTCGTCACCCTCGGGTTCCTCAACACGGATGCCCCTGCGGGCACGGAGGTGCCCATGATGGTTGCCGAGGACGTGACGTTGGATGGCAAGGTGGCGATTGCGGCCGGCACCCTGATCGTGGGCTCGGTGGCCAGCGCCTCAGGATACTCCTTGGCGATCCATGCGGGCGAGGGCTATCTGAAGGGCGACACGCCCTTCTCGGTGCGTGGCACGGCCGGGCCGGGCGGCGACCTCAAGTTGGACGCGCAGGGCGACCCTCAACCGGCCGTCGCCGAGTTCATGGCCAAGGAGGGCGACCGCATCCTGCTGGAGAGCATCGTCCTCGCTCTTGAAAGCGATCGGCTCGAACCGGCGTTGGTAGACCCAGAGAACAGCGCCGGGCTCAAGGCCATCCTAGAAGCGGTGAAGGCACCGAGCGCCGAAACGTGGACCAAGCCTGAAACGCACCGAGCAGCCGACGCCTTTCTGATGGAAGTCCGGAACGGTCGCTGGGCCGAGGCGGCCAAGAAGCAGCCCGATGGGCTGGTGGATGCGATGCTCGACTTGCTAA
Organism: Chthonomonas sp. UBA2387; assembly: GCA_002343445.1. Classification (GTDB taxonomy): domain Bacteria; phylum Armatimonadota; class Fimbriimonadia; order Fimbriimonadales; family Fimbriimonadaceae; genus UBA2387. Next base: position 29,224 of record DDSP01000018.1, on the reverse strand, counting down.
AAGTGGCGTCGGATGCGGGGCTGGCTTTGGACGCCGACAACACCCGGATCCCCGTGGGCAAGCGAACGACCGTGTACCTGAACAAGGCGCTCGAAGTGCCGAAGTCCTCAGGTTAGGGCTTGCCTAATCCCGCCGGCGCCCTGCTCTGGCCCAGCAGGCCCGCCATCGCGACGATGGTGACGACATAGGGAATGCAGAGCCAGAACTCGGAAGGCAACCGCGCCCCGAGCAGCGGCGTTCCCTGAAACTGGATCTGCAAGGCCTCGAACATGCCGAACAGCAGCGCCGCCGCTGCGGCCGGGACGGGACGCCAGCGCCCCAAGATGAGGGCCGCGAGCGCGATGTAGCCCTTGCCGCCCGTCATGCCGTCGGTGAAGCGGCCCGCGTTGCTCACGATCAGCACGCCGGCAAGGCCCGTGAACACGCCCGTTCCGATCAGGCCGAGCATGCGCACGCGCAGGGGGTCCACGCCCATCTGTCGCGATTTGCCGGGGTCGCTGCCGACGGCCAGCATTCGTAGACCGGGGCGCGTTCGAGTCGTATAAACAAGGAGGATCACCGGCAGACCGAACGCCAGCACGTAGTAGACGGGCAGAGGCAGTTGGGGAATCTGGCCCGTGGCGCTGAGGTCGGTGAACCGCTTGTTGAGGAAGTTGCTCCCCCCGACCGCGACAAGGTTGAGCGCCATGCCGCTCACGATGTGGTCCAGCTTGTAGGTCTGGGTGAACAGCCAATGCGCCAGCGACATCACGAGAGCCGCCGCGATGCCGACCAGCAGCCCGATCGCGGCGTTGCCCGAACTCGCCGCTGCCAAGGCTGCCGCGCACGCGGCCATCAGCATTTTGCCTTCGAGCGCGATGTTGATCACGCCGCTGCGCTCGCTCAGGTAGCCGCCCATCGCCGCCAGCATCAGGGGCGCAGCCAAGCTGACGGCCGTCGGCAAGAAGATGCGAACAAAGTCGATCATTCGCTCCGAGCCTCCCGCACCCGCGCCGCCGCGAACGCTACGATGAGCAACCCCAGAATCACACCCGTGATGCCCTTCGGCACGTCGATCACCTGCAGACTCAGCGCGCCCTTGTTCAGCGCACCAAACACGAACGCAGCCGGCACGATGCCGACCGGCGACGAGCCCGCGAGGATGGCGACGCCAAGAGCATCGAAGCCGTAGCCCGGTGAGAATCCCGCAAAGAAGCGCCCCTCTTGACCCAGGACGAGCAGCGCACCCCCCAAGCCCGCCGCTCCCCCCGATGCCGCCAACGCGGCGACGGTGGTCCTCCGCGTGTCCACTCCAGCGAATCGAGCCGCCACAGGGTTCTCGCCCATCGCACAGACTTCGTAGCCGCGAACGCTGCGTGCCAGCCACCATCCGAACGCGAGGATCAAAACAATACCCAACGGGATGGCGAGGTTCATTTCGAACGCGAGCCGTCCCATCTCGCGCACGCCGGGGTCTTCGGGCGACCCGAGTGTCCACACGGTGCCGTTGTTGCCGTCCAGCCGCAGCAGACTCGGCATCCGGGTTTGGGTCTCAAGCATCGGCGTGGTGGGCATCTGCTTCTCGGGCGCCTTGAGCGGCCCCGCGACCAACGCGCCGGTCACCAGCAACGCGATGTTGTTGAGCATGATCGTGGTGATGACCTCGTGCCCGCCGCGATAGGCCTTGATCAGTCCTGCGGGAAGCGTCCAGATGGCTCCGGCCAGGACGCCGACGACCAGTCCGAGCACCATCCCCAGCGGGCCTTGGACGGCAAGCGCCGTCGTAGCTGTGGCCAACGCGCCAATCAGCAGTTGCCCCTCCGCACCGATGTTGAACAGGCCAGCCCTCAGGCCGATGAACACGCTCAGGCCAGCGAACAGCAACGGCATCATCTGGCGCAACGTGCCGCGCCACGCTTGCGGGGAGCCGAACGCGCCCTCCCAGAGGCGGCCACCAGCCACTGCGGGATGAACGCCCGATCCCAACAACAGCAGGACGACGATGAGCGACAGACCCGCGTAAAGCGCGATCAACCGCCACCCGGCGAACGTCTTGGTCAAGCGTCCGCCCCCACCATCAGCCGCCCGATGGCATAGCGGTCTCGTTCGGACCCTTGCTCGGGCGAACGGAGCACTCCCGAGAAAATGGCCGTCACCCGGTCGCAGTACTCGAGCAGTTCATCCAAGTCGAAGCTGACCACCAAGGCGCAGGCCCCGGCGTCGCACGCTTCGCGGATGGCCTTGTACACGCGTTGGGTTGAATCCAGGTCCAGCCCGCGTGCGGGCTGGAAAGCGAGAATGACCTGGGCATCCCGGGCCAAAGCCCGGGCTGCGACCAAACGCTGCTGGTTGCCGCCCGAAAGGCTGGCGATGGGGTCGGAGAGCTTGCCGAACCTCGTGTCGAACCTGGCCACCACCTCCTCGGCCAGAGCACGCCGGGCACCGGTCGCCACCCACGGTCCGCTCCGCATCTCGGCCCGCCGCTGCAGCCCCAGCATGGCGTTGGCCTCGAGAGACCAGCGTTCGATGACGCCCTCCAGGTGGCGGTCTTCGGGGATCAGGCGGATGCCCGCTTCGAGGCGTCGGGCCGAAGGCGTCTGGGCAAGAGGGCGCTCGCCCACATTCACGTCGCCGCGCTCGATCTTGCGCACGCCCACCAGAGCCTGAAACAACTCGCGTTGGCCGCTGCCATCTACGCCGGCAAGGCCAACAACCTCCCCAGGTTCGAGCCGCAGGCTGACACCCCGAACGGCGTCGTCGCCCCGGTCGCCTTTGACCCAGACGTCCTTCAGGACCATGCCGGGTCCGCTGGGGTGAGATACTGGTCGGGGTTCGAGTTCGGCCAAAGGATGCCCGATGATGAACTGCGCCAGCGAAGAGGCGTCGGCGTCCTTGACGTCGAGCGAAGTCACCAACCGTCCGCCCCGCAACACCGTGGCTCGGTCGCAATGGGCGACGACTTCGCGCGTTCGGTGGGTGACGACCAGAACCGTCGCTCCGTCTTGGGCAAGCTGACGCAGGCTGGCATAGAGGGCGTCTGCATCGTCGGGCGAGAGCATGGCCGTCGGCTCGTCCAGGACCAAGATGCGCGAGCGCCGCCAGAGCAGCTTGAGGATCTCCAGCTTTTGGGCGCCGCCGGGGCTCAGCGTATCGGCCCGGGCTTTCCAATCAAACTGGAATCCCATGCGTTGGGCGATTGTTTCGGCGCGTTCGGTGGCCAGTTTGGGCGAGACGACGAACCCCGGCTCGGCCCCCAGCATCAGGTTTTCCAAGCAGGTGATCTCGGGGATGATGCTGTAGTGTTGGCTCACCATGCCCACACCCGCCAGAATGGCTTCGGCCGAGTTGCGGAACGCGCGGGGTTGGCCATCGAGCAGCACCTGCCCCGCATCGGGCCGAATCGCCCCATACAGGATGCGCATCAGCGTCGTCTTGCCCGCTCCGTTCTCGCCAAGGACGGCATGGATCTCGCCCTGATGCACGGACATCGCGACGTCTTCGAGCGCCTGGACGTCTCCGAAGCGCTTGGAAATGCCCTTGAACTCGACGGTCGGCGTCAAGGCTCGAACCCCTTCGCCAGGAGGACCTCGTAGAGCGCAGCCGTGGTCCAACCCGCGTGGCCTTGCGCTTCAAGGACCTCGAGCAAGCGGTCGACGAGGAGTGTTCCAGGGATGCTGGCGTTGATGGTCTGCGCCATGTCGGTGCAATAGCCAAAATCCTTGCGTTGGTGCGCGATCGAGAACCCCGGCGCCCAGTCGCGAGCCAGAATCTTTGGGCCGTAGTGGTCGAACGCCCAACTGCCGCCCGCGCCTCCTCCGATCAGTTCGCGGGCTTGGGCCAGATCGAGTCCTGCCTTTTGGGCGAATGCGAGACTCTCGCAAAGTCCCAGCAGCGCTCCTCCGACCGCGATCTGGTTGGCCATCTTCATGGCTTGACCCGCGCCTCCGGGGCCGACGTGTTCGGCACGCTTGGCATAGCTCTGAAGGATCGGGGCGACCTCTTCGAAGTCCGCCTTCGACCCGCCGACAAATAGGGTCAGGGTCCCGGCTCGAGCCCCCATGCTGCCGCCCGTCACGGGCGCATCGAGAAACCGAAAACCCTTCTCGGACAAGCGCTGGTGGAAGCCAAGCGCCGCGCCGGGCGAGGTGGTCGAGTGGTCCACGAAGAGCGTGCCTGGGCTTGCGGCAGGGGTCATCGCATCGAGGCACTGGGAGACGTCTTCGTCGCGAGCCACGCATAGGAACACGGCTTCGCAAACTGCGGCGAGGGCGCTGAGATCGGCGGTCACGGTCGCGCCGAGTTGGCGCAGGGGTTCAGCCTTGGAGGGTGTTCGGTTCCAGACGGTCACCTCGTGGCCATGCGCCACCAAGTGCCCGGCCATCGGCGCACCCATGACGCCCAGACCCACGAAACCGACTTTGGCCATCTCGGGTGATTCTACTTGGCTGGCGAGGGCGAACACGTTGGTGCGGGGCGGCGTTATGCAACGTGTTACACTGTGATTCCCATGCTCGCATCCGGCAAGGTCCTGTTGGTGTTGCTCGCCGCCGTTATGGCTCCCGTCCAGCCTTGGACCGAGTTCAAGTCGCCCGAGGGCGGGTTCGCGATCCGCTTCCCGCGCAAGCCGGACTACGAGGTGCAACCCGCCGAGGCGGGCAGCCCGACGATCCACATGTACACCTCGGCGCTGGGCGACGACGTGTACATCGCTTCGTTCCACGACATGCCGATCTCCGGTGCGCTCGACGAGGTCGCAGGCATCCTCCACTCGGCTCGCGACGGGTTTGCTGGAGGCGTGGGAGGCAAGGTCGCCGACCAAAAACCGTTCACGTTTGGTCCGTTGAAGGGCTTGGAGTTCGCGGTCGAGGCGGAAGGCGTGTACGCGACGGCACGGCTGTATCTGGTGGGCAAGCGGCTGTACCAGATCGCGGTGATGGGCAGCAAGGACAACCGCAAGGACACCGACGTTCGCCGATATCTGGAATCCTTCCGCCTGCTGAACGAGGGCCGGGACGACGGCGCCCGCGCGGGGGGCTAAGGGTCAGTCCGCGAGGATGCGGAGCAGCCGTTCGTTGAGATAGAAACGCGTTCGCCCGTACTTCTCCGATCGGAGCAATCCGATGCGTTCAAGCTCGCGCAGATACTCCGAGGCCGCGTCGCGCTTGGCAACCTTCGATTCGACGAGCATGCCAATGCGGATGTAGGGCTGTGAAAAGACCAATTCGACCAGTTCCCGACTGTAGCCGCGCCTCATTTGGGTTCGAGCGAGTTCGACAGCCTCGGCCTGGGCGTCCCGAATCGCTTCGATGCGTCGCTTGGTGTCTCGCGAGGTTTGCTCGACGGCGTCGAGCATGAACAGGACCCACTCCTCCCACCGGGCTTCTTCCGTCACGCGCCGCAGTCCTTCGTAGTAGGCGCCCTTGTTCTGGATGATGAAGCGGGACAGGTAGAGCACGGGCACGTCCAGGAGCCCCTGAGCGACCAGATAGAGGATGTTGATGACGCGTCCCGTGCGCCCGTTGCCGTCCGGGAACGGGTGAATGGCTTCGAACTGGTAGTGGGCGACCGCCATTTTGATGAGGGGGTCGGTGCCGTCCTCCGAATAGAGGTACTCGCTGAGATTGTCGAGCAGTCGGCGGAGGAGTTCCTCGCCTTCGGGCGGCGCGTAGATAGGCTCGCCTGTGCGTCGGTTCGCGACCCGCGTCCCCGGCATCTTGCGCACGCCCGTGTCGTGCTCCTTGATGATGCTGGCGATTTCGGTGAAGAGGCGGGTCGTCAGAAGCCCGCCTTGTTCGAGACGGTCGTATCCGTGCCACAAGGCTTCCTGGTAACGCAGGACTTCCTTCGTCGCCGGGTCGGTCCTCTCTGGGTCGTGGCCGAACGCACGATAGAGTTCGTCGTTGGTGGTGACGATGTTCTCGATTTCGGACGAGAGCTTTGCTTCCTGTAGCACGATCGCCCGGATGAGCAAGGCCTGATTGGGGATGAGTTCGCCAGCGGTTCGCAACTCGGCGAGCGCTTTGTTGGCCGAGATCGCCTTCTTGAGAGTCTTCAGCGTCTCAACGGCGACTTCGGGTGGGAGGTGCGGCAGGCGATTGTACGGTAGGGTCCGCAGGTCGCCTTCTTGCGGCCTGGACTCGCTGAGCGTGGTCACCTCGTCATATGCGGCCATCGTCGGCATATTGCCACAATATGCCGACGAAATGCCTGTTTCATCGGCATATTGTTCGGATATGCGGATGACGGCCGCATATCGAGACGCCTTCGCGCGATTCAGAAAAAGGAGTTGCGGTCGCTCCGGGGCCGACTATGAAAGCAGAAGTGGTCGGGATGACTGGATTCGAACCAGCGACCTCTGCGTCCCGAACGCAGCNNACCAAGCTGAGCCACATCCCGACGGAAGGTTCAGTATACCAGCCGCCAGCCGGGATGGGGTTGAATGCCCAGTGGTGGCGCGACAACGCAAACCCAAAACGACCGAAGTGAAGGCCGTCTCGGCACTGGGCGTCGTCGCGCCTCCGCCCATCCACGTCGATGGGCCACGCTTCGCCGGCTCTCTGGCCACGCTCTTCCAGTGCGTCCGCGACCGTCGGATCGATCTGAGAGACGTGCCGCTGGCCCCCGTGTGCAAGGCATACTTCGATTACCTCACCACCACCGACGGCTGGGATTTCGACGGCGCGGGCGCGGCCCTCGAAGCCCTTTCGTACCTGGTGGAGCGCAAGGCTTGGGCGCTGCTGCCCACGTTCGACGACGAGCCCGAGTTCGACGAGCCCGCGGACCTGCCCGAGCCGACCACCCACTTGTTCGAGGAAGCCATCTCCTCGCTGCGCGAGCGCAAGGATCTGCGCGATCGGCTGCACTTCCGTTCGCCCGACCCCGACCAGGACCCCTACGAGCCCGTTCAGGAAGGTCGCCCGCCGACCATCGCCGACCTGGCCAAGGCGTTCGAAAGGCTCCTCGCCCGCGCCCAGCCCGTCGAGTTCGAATCGCCTGTCGCGCCCCGTCGCTCGCTCGGCGAGCAGATGCGGATCGTGCTTCACACGCTCTCGCCCGATTGGAAGAGCCTGGAGGAACTCATCGTCCAGCCGTTCACGCGAACCGAGGCCGTTTGGTGGTTCCTGGCCCTGCTGGAACTCATGCGGCTGCACCAGGCGAAGGCCAAGGTCGAAGGCGAATCCGTGCTGTTCGCGCGCGGCAAAGCCTAGCCGCCCGAGCCGATCGGGTCGGCCTTGATCCGCGCCCAGGGGCGGGGATAGCCTTTGGGTGTACGGCGCACCTTCTCGTAGATCGGAAGCACGCGAACGGCATCGCTGCCCGGCAATGGCACACGCAGGATCTTGGCTCGACGCAGACCGATCACCGCGGTGGCGAGGTGTGTGGCCGCTTCCATGTCCGCATGGGTCCGCAGCGGGATCACCCGACCCCCGACGCGACACGGGCGTACGCTGATTTCCAACTGAGCCGCCAGAGGGGCCAGCGCCCGTCCGGTGACGACATCGAACCGCTCCTCGACCGGCCAATCCTCGGCGCGCTCTTGCACGACTTCGAGGTTCGGCAACGGATGGCGGCGCAGGAAGCCAAGCATCTTGCCCGAGGAATCCAGTGCCGTCACGCGCAGATCGGGCCGAGCGACGGCGAGGGGCCAAGCCGGGAAACCGGGGCCGGTGCCGAGGTCCAACACGTCGGCGCCCTGTGGAATCAGGGGCGCGATCAGGAGCGAATCGAGGAAGTGGCGCACGCGGCAATCGGCCCGATCCACCCGGGTCAGGTTCATCACCTGGTTCTGAGCATACAGGTCCTCCTCGAACGCATCGAACGAAGTCACCAACCCCTCGGCGACCACGATGCCAAGTCCCTCGAGTGCGGCGGCGAACTCGGAGTCGTTCACCGAGACCCCTCGAACAGCCGTCCGACGGCCACAGGGTCCATGTTGCCACCAGAAGCGATCACGCCGACCCGAAGCCCCCGACCGGGGACCCGACCGCCGAGCAGAGCGGCGAAGGGCAAAGCGGCGGTGGGCTCGATGAGCAGCTTCATGCGCTCCCACACGAACCGCATCGCGCGGATCAATGCGTCGTCGTCCTGCGTCACGATGTCGGTCACGTGTTGCTGGAAGACCTGGAAGTTGAGCTTGCCCACAAAGGGCGTCCGCGCGCCGTCGGCGATCGTCTGCGGGTCGTCGCACCGTTGGATGGTGCCCGAGGCGAACGAGCGGGCGGCATCGTCGGCCCCGGCGGGTTCGACGCCGATCACCCGCGCCTCGGGGCAAAGGGCGTGGGCGCTCAACGCGCTGCCGGCCAAGAGCCCCCCGCCTCCCACGGGCGTCAGCAATAGGTCGAGCGGCCCGACTTCCTCGATCAGTTCCTTGGCGGCGGTGCCTTGGCCCGCGATGATGTGGGCATGGTCGTAAGGGTGGACCACGGTGAGGCCACGCTCCTCGGACAGCCGCGCCCCAAGCGCTTCGCGGCTGATCTCGTCGCGGTGGTAGAGGATGACCTCGGCCCCGTAACCCCGGGTGCCATCCACCTTCACGGCTGGGGCGTCGTCGGGCATCACGACGACCACAGGGATGCCCAACAGCCTCCCGGCAAGCGCGACGGCTTGGGCGTGGTTGCCGGACGAGAACGTGAGCACACCCGCCGGACGGTCGAGCCTCGACAATGCGTTGTAGGCTCCCCGGAACTTGAACGCGCCGACGCGTTGGAGGTTCTCGGCCTTCACGAAGACCTGGCCGCCGATGCGTTCGTCGAGCGTGCGCGACGTGAACACCGGGGTCCGATGGGCGACGCCCGCCAGGCGTTCGGCAGCGGAGCACACATCGTCGAAGGACACCGATGGCTGGCTCATGGTGGGCAAGGTACCCCGACCCGCAGGGTCCCGACGTGCCAGAATCAACCCACATGGCGAGGATCGTCGTCCCCGAAGCCGAAGCGTTGCTAGACCAGCCCATCCCGGTCTTGGATAAAGGGTTCGTGCGGCTCGTGGATTACTTGGGCGGCGATGCGCGCATCGTCCAAGCGGCCCGTGTCAGCTACGGCGAGGGCACCAAGACGTACCGGCAAGACCGAGGCCTGATCCACTACCTGCTGCGCAACGAACACACGTCGCCGTTCGAGCAGGTCGTGCTCACTTTCCATGCGAAAATGCCGATCTTCGTCGCCCGCCAATGGGTGCGGCACCGGACGGCACGGCTGAATGAGATCAGCGGCCGCTACAGCGTGATGAAGGACGAGTTCTACGTCCCGGACCCCGAGCAGGTGCGGTATCAGAGCGCCTCGAACAAGCAGGGGCGTTCGTCCGAAGCGCTTCCCGAGGAAGTCGTCTCGAGCATCTTGGACGAGTGGCGAGGCGACCAAGCCACCATCTACCGCCATTACGAAGGCATGCTGGACCAAGGCGTGGCGCGGGAACTCGCAAGGGCCAACCTCCCTCTCTCCACGTACACCGAGTGGTACTGGCAGTGCGACCTCCACAACCTGTTCCACTTCTTGCGTCTGCGCATGGACCCGCACGCCCAATACGAGATTCGCGCCTACGGCGAGGCGTTGGCCCAGTGTGCTAGGGCCGTCGCTCCCATCGCTTACGAGGCGTTCGAGCAACACGCCCTGCATGCCGTGAAGTTCTCGCAAAAGGAGTGCGAGGCGCTGGCCGCGCGGCTGGACGGCCGCCCGTGCCCGCTCGAAGGACGGGACCTGGAGACGTTCGAGGCCAAACTGCGCGCGATGCGCGGCACCGAGAACCTGGCGTTCGAGACCTCCGTTCCGGAGGGTTGACGTCATGAACATCCCGCCCTATTTTCCGGAGCCCATCGAGATTCCCGGAAATGCCTCCGAGAGCCGCTACACGGTGCGTTTGGGGTTCATCAGGCGCGTCTTGGCGCTGCATTTCCTGACCGTCGGAGCGGTCGTGTCTGTGGTGTTGGAATCCGACCAGATTCCGCTCAACCCAGCTCAGGCGTTGGTCGGTACGCTGCTGGGTCTCGGGGCGATGAGCGTCATCCGTCAGCTCGCGATCAACCGCTCGAAGCTCGACGCGATCCTCTCTTGGCTCATTCTGCCCCCGTTCCTGATTTGCCTCGGTCGGATGCTCGCCTGGGGCGGAGAGTCGGGAGCGATGCTGGAAGTCCCTCTCGCCGGGCTGATCGGGTGGTTCAGCTATGCCGTGCTCTGCGGGCGCGATTTCAGCTTCATCGGCCAGTTCGGAGTCTCGCTGATCGCGGCGCTGGGCTTCGCCGGTTGGAACGTGATGCAGGTGGGCCAACCGCTGGCGACCACGACCTTCGCGTTTCTGGGCACCGGCGCGATGGTGTTCTATCTCACTTACGACCTGGCGATGGTCACCAAGCGCCGACGCCCGGACGAAGTGTGGCCAGCCGTGTGCGATCTCTACCGCGACCTGCTCAATGGCATCACCTATTCGGGTCGCGTGTTGCAGCACTGGCGCAAGTATCCACTCGGGACCCTGGTTCCCAAGGACGGCTCGTCGTGAAGCGCGTGACGTGCTACATCCGGCCGCACCGGTTGGAGCAGGTCAAGTCGGCGATCGCCGCCATCGGCGTCACAGGATTGACGGTCTCCGACATTCGAGGACGCGGCAATTCGCCCGAAGCCAGCGAATGGATGGGCACCGATGGCCCAGTGGTGACCTTGCCGATCCGCGCCAAGATCGAGGTCGCGGTCCCGGACGATCTGGTCGAACAGGTGATCGAGCAGATCATCGAGAACGCTCGAACGGGCGAATCCGGCGACGGGAAGATCTTCGTCGAACCCCTTTTGGACGCGATGCGCGTGCGAACCGGGGAGCGTGGAGACTTGGCAATCTGACAGAATGGAAACGCGTCGGTCCCCCGGCGCGTTCTGGGTAGCCATATGAGAGTCCACATGATGGCCGTTGTCGGCTTGGCGCTGTGCGCCCCCTTCGCTCTGGCCAAGGTCGAGCTTACGTCGAGGACCGAAGCGGGCGCCACGATTCAGGGCGTCCACCGTTTCCGCGTCGGCGTCTCCGCGGAGCAGCCTGTCCGCGTGGTTGAATGCTATGTAGACGGCGATTTGCTCGGTACCGACACCAGCACGCCGTACGAGTTTGATTTCGACACGCTGACCCGCGGCGACGGCCCGGTTTCGGTCCGCTTCGCCGCTTACACCACTGAGAACGAAAAGGGCGAACTGACGCTGTCGGTCAAGGTGGACAACGGTGTGGCGCTCGGAGCCGAACACCACCTCGACTTGGCGCGTGCGGCACTCACCGAATCCAAGTGGGACGTGGCGATCCATCACTCCCGAGTCGCTCTTCGCGCGAAGCCCGGCGACGCCGGTGCCCGTGTCGCTCTGGCGCGGGGGTATCTGGGCAAGGGAACACTGGACATCGCCGAGCGCTATCTCGAGGAAGTCATCGCCGAGGACGCGGCTGCGACCGAAGCTCTGAATCTGCTGGCCAGCGCCCGCATCCGCCGCGCCTTCGGCACGTTCGCCCGGGCGGACGGCAGCCACCAAGAGACGCTCGACGCCATGCGCGATGCGCTTTCGGGGGCCGTAAAGGCCCGCTTGCAGGCGCTCTCGAGCCAACTGCAGAACCTCGGCCCGGCCAAAGACGACAACCGATTGGAAGTGGCGGACCGCGCGATCCAAGCCGGTCGCTACTCGCTGGCCGTGATCGCGCTCACACCCGCATTCAACCAAGACGACCGCCGCAGCGACGTGTTCAAGCGGCTCCTTTACGCCCTCATCCAAAACGAGAAGTGGGAAGAGGCTTTCTCGGTGTTGGCGCGGCACAAGCGATCGGCCAACCTCGACGCCTACGGCCACGCGCTCGAGGGCATCCTTTACGCCCTTCTGGGCGATCAAGCCAAATCGGACGAGGCCATGCGCGCCGCAACCGGCAACTCGCCCGGCGTCCAGACCGCCAGGGCCTTCCTCGCTCTGCGCGACAACAAGACCGCCGCTCTGGCTCAGATCGTGCAGTCCCTGGCCAGCGAACGCGAGCACAGCGCCGTGGTCCAGTACTACCTGTGCGCGCTCAGCCACCGGCTGAACCAGCCCGTCGAGGCGCGTCGGTATCTGGAGCGCGGCCTGCTCGCCGAGCCCGTGAGCATGGAGCTTCTGCACGAGCGTGCCAACGAGATCGTCCTGTTCGCCCTGAAGACGTACCCGACCAACGTCACCGAGGAGGACAAGAAGGCCGAGAACCAGGCGAAGCAGATGGACCAGTTCAAGATCGCCAAGGTCTTCGTCGAAGCGGCCCACGCGGCCAAGGAAGACTCGGCCCGGGCGCTGGCTGTTCGCGCCACCATCGAGTTGCTGATGGGCAACAAGGAAGAAGCGCTGCGGTTGGCGGAACTCGGCGCGCGATCGGGACCGACGTCGGCTCTGGCTCAATACGCGTTCAGCGCAGCGCTGAGCGCAGCAGGGAACAACCCGGACAGCTTCGCCGCGCTTCAGCGGGCGGGCCGGTTGGATACGTCGCTCTCGGGCCGACCGATCCCGAACGCCGAAGCCGTGTGGCGGTACTTCGATTCCAAGGGCCGCACGCCGGTGATCGAGCCGCCGAAGTAGACACCTTGGGCGACGCCGAAAGCTTCACGTCCATCGCGGGCTTCTACGACGACCTGATGAAGGGCGTCCCGTACGCCATGTGGACGGGCTATTACCTGTTGCTGCTGGCGAAGCAGGACGTCCACCCCAAAGCCGTGCTCGACGTGTGTTGCGGCACGGGGACCATGTGCGAGCGGCTGACCAAGGAAGGGCTGCAGATGACGGGCTTCGACGGCTCGGAGAAGATGATCGCCGTCGCCCGCCGCAAAGCCGCCCGCAAGAAACTGGACATCCGGTACGAGTGCATGGACGCGCGCACGTTCGCGTTCGAGGACACGTTCGACGCGGCGTTCTCGTTCTTCGACAGCCTGAACTACATCGCCACATTGGAGGGGTTCGAGCAGGCCGTGCAACGCGTGGCCGAGCATCTGCCGGCGGGTGGTTCGTTCATCTTCGACCTCAACACGGCCTATGCGTTCGAGCAATCGATGTTCGACCAAGCGAACCTCTCGGCCAAGTCGCGGGTCCGTTACGATTGGCGCGGCCAATGGGACCCCGATACGCGGCTGATCCGCGTGGAAATGGACTTCTGGCACGGAGACACCAAGCACCACGAGACGCATGTGCAGCGGGCGCATTCCGACGACGAGGTGCGCGCGGTGCTGGAATCGGCGGGCTTCGAGTCCGTCGAGGTCTTCGACAGCTATGGTCTCGAACGACCTAAGAAGACCAGCGACCGCGTGCACTACTGCGCAATTCGCTCGGGCTAGATCGCTTGCCGCACGTGCTCCACGAGTTGGATGCTGTCGCAGCCCGCATACATGGGCGACACGCGTCGGCCCAGAACCTTTGTCATCTCCGAGATCAGGAACCCATCGCGCGGGTTCTCCATCGCCACACGCACATCGTGCATGCTTACGGCCACGGGAGCGACCCGCCACTGCATCCACTGCTCGCGAGGCACGAGGGTAAAGGCCGCAGTGTCCACTTGGATCGACTGTTGGCGCACCCCAAAGTCAGGGGCGACCAAGTGACTGATCACCAATCGATCGTCTTCGAAGGAGGAATAGGCCTTGGAACGCTCGCGCAGGTTGTGGCTGGACTGCATGCTCCGCTTGCGGTGCATCATCGCTTCCTGCTCGTTGTAGTTGCGCTCGAGTTCGCTGAGTCGGTCGATCGAGGCTCGGAGGCGATCGATCACAGCCCTGACATGGGGCTCATCGCTGCTCGGATGAGCGAGCAGGGCCAACACGACCGTTCGGAGCCGTTCTCGACCACGAGCGGCCGACTCGGGGTCTCGCACCGACAGCATGGCTTCTTCGGCGTCGGCCGCACGCTGGAGCAAGGCTTCGAGCCGGACCTCCTCGCTGTAGCCAAAGGTGGCGGGCAACTGTACGGCATGGGTGGTGCGGAGGGCGGTTTGGTTGTCGGTGTAGCGCACCGAGAGGGTCAGCCCCTCCAGCCGATGGAGCGGGAACACCCGGGACTTGGTTTCGCCAGCCCAGAAGTGCCCGAGTTGCTCGATCTTGCCGTTGATCGCGATGGTCGCTCGCTCGAGCAAGACGGCACCCGCCGAGTAGCGCTCCTGACTGAACGCGTCCATGATCGCGGATGCGTCTCGCGCGAAGTAGTGCGCTCCGGCCCCGGTTCGGGCCATCCCGGCCATGATGCCTTCGTCGTAATCTTGGCCGACCCCGATGGTGGAAGTCGTGACCCCGTACTCCTGGTACGAGATGGCGGCCTGCTTCATGAGGCTCTCCGCGTCTTGATACCGGCCCTGGTTGGCTTGCCCATCCGAGAGGAGGATGACTCGACCGCCGCGACCCACTGACTTCGCGCCTGCCATCCAACCGCCGTAGAGGTCGGTCGAACCGCGCACGTCGATCTGTTCGGCCAGTCGGGCGACGGGCTCGGAGGGGGCGGCAAGAGGCGCGAGCAAGTCCACTTGGTCGTCATAGACCACCAGCGAGACGAGGTCGTCTGGCCCCAGCGAACGGATGAACCGACCGGCGGCGGCGCGAGCGATGGCGATCTTGTCGCCGCTCATCGAGCCGCTGCGATCCAGGACGATGGCGACCTTCATCGGCTTTTCTTGCCAGCCGACGGGAGCCGAGGCAGCGGTGAAGCGAAGAAGCAGCTGCTTCTGGTCGGTATCCTCGTGGGCGGTCGCGATGACGTCGAGGTTTGGGAGTCGGGTGGTCACAACACTCATGATGTGACAGTATAACAGCAGTGTTCGCCAGTGTCAAGAACTGTCGCGAATATTGCGCCGAAGGTCCCGGAGGGCTTCAATGGCCTGATCGATGTCGGCCGCTTGGATGCGGTCTCCCGTGATCTCCAGAGTGATTCGGTCTGTGAGGCGGAGTTTTTGGACGGCGGTCGCCTGATCGCGCAACTGTGGGGCGACCAGGCCGAGGATCACGGGCTCTTGATAGACTCCCAGTCGCGCTTTGGCCTCTGATAGCCCAACCCCTTCGCTGAGCCAGGTTCGGATTGCGACGAGTCGGCGCAGATGCTCAAGCCCGTAGCGCGCATGCTTGCCCCCGGAGATGGGCGGTGGCAGCAGCCGCTCGGAGATGTAGTAGCGCACGGTGCGCTCCCGAATGTCCTCGGTTGCTGAACCGGCCAGGATGCGGTTAGCGGCCGTCACCAGTTCGTCGAGGGTGAACGGGGCAAACGGCGCGTAATCGTCGAGGGTTGGCATGGGATGCTGTTGTCAGTGTACTCGACAGTACACGCCAGTGGCTGCCATCGGCGGCCGTGGTACGACCCTGCGGTAGGCGCACACCTAGCCTTTCGGCAGAGCCAACCGCAGCACCTGATCGGCTTCCTTCACGAAGTGCACCGTCAGTTGGTCGCGCACTTCCTTGGGCACATCCTCCAGATAGTCCTTCTGGTTGCGATCGGGGAGGAGCAGCGTCGTCACGCCTGCGCGGTGCGCGGCGAGAACCTTCTCCTTGATCCCACCGACCGGCAACACCTGACCCTGCAGCGTCATTTCGCCCGTCATAGCCAATCGGCGCACCACAGAGCGGCCCGTAAGCAGCGAGGCCAGCGCCGCCATCATCGTGATGCCCGCGCTCGGCCCATCCTTCGGCACGGCTCCCGCGGGCACGTGGACGTGGATCTCGTTGTCCTGGAACTTCTGGGCTTCGATGCCTAGCCGGTCGGCGTGGCTGCGTAGATACGATAGCGCGGCCATGGCCGACTCCTTCATCACGTCGCCCAGCTGACCCGTGAGGATCAAACCCTTGGAGCCAGGAAGGAGGGCCGTCTCGATGAACACGATGTCCCCGCCCACGGGGGTCCATACCAAGCCGACCGAGGTGCCTGGTTTCATGTCGCGCTCCATCACCTCTTCGTAGAGGTGGCGTGGCGCACCCAACGCGGTTTCCAGGAACTGCTTCGTGACGGTCAGCTTGCTCTTTCGGCCCTCGGCGACCTGACGCGTCACCTTGCGGACGACGCTGGCGATCTCGCGCTCGAGGTTGCGGACCCCCGCCTCGCGCGTGTAGAAGCGCACCAAGGCATGGATCGCATCCTCCTTGAACCCGATCTGCGACTTCTTGAGCCCGTGCTCGGCGACCTGTTTGGGGATCAGGTGGCGGTTGGCGATCTGAGTCTTTTCTTCCTCGGTGTAGCCCCCGAGTTCGATGACCTCCATGCGGTCGCGCAGGGGCGGCGGAATGGTGTCCAGCCGGTTGGCCGTCGTGATGAAGAACACGTTGCTCAAGTCGAGTGGCGCGTCGATGTAGTGGTCCCGGAACGCGCTGTTCTGCTCGGGGTCGAGCACTTCGAGCAGCGCCGACGAGGGGTCGCCTCGGAAGTCGTTGCCCAGCTTGTCGATCTCGTCGAGCATGAAGACGGGGTTGCGGCTTTCGCAGCGCCGCAGACCCTGCACGATCTGGCCCGGCAATGCGCCGATGTAGGTGCGCCGGTGGCCTCGGATTTCGGCCTCGTCCCGCATGCCGCCGAGCGAGATGCGGATGAACTTGCGACCCATCGCATGCGCGATGGAGCGACCCAGCGACGTCTTGCCGACGCCCGGTGGGCCCGTGAAACACAGGATGGGCTGCCGAATCTTGCCGTCGGTCTTGACCTTGCGAACGGCCAAGAATTCGAGGATGCGGTCCTTGATCTTCTCCAGCCCGTAGTGGTCGGCGTCGAGCACGGCCTTCACCCGCGAGAGTTCGAGGATGTCCTCGGTGAACTTCGACCACGGGATGCTGACCATCCAATCCACGTAGGTGCGCGCGACGGTGTATTCCGGGGCGCCCGGCGACATCCGTTTCAGCCGCTCGAACTCGCGGTGGACTTCTTTGAGCGCTTCCTCGGGCATCTGCGCGGCGTCGATCTTCTCCTGAAGCTCTTCAAGGTCCTCGGCTCGGTCGTCGGTTTCGCCGAGTTCGCGTTGGATGGCCCGGAGTTGCTCGCGCAGGTAGTAGTCGCGCTGGCTCTTGCTGAGTTCGGTGTTGACTTCGCTTTGGACCTTCGACGTGAGCTCGAGCACACGGACTTCCTTGCTCAGGAACTCCAGCAGCTTGCGCAGCCGCTTTTCCAGATTGACCTCTTCCAGGATCGCCTGCTTCTCCTCGACGGTCAGCGTCATGTGCGCGGCGACGAGGTCGGCCATGACGTTGGTCTCTTGGACGGCCTGCGTCAGGCTGCGCAGTTCTTCGGGCAGCGTTGGCGACAGTCGGATGGCTTGGTCGAACAGGGAGGAGATGGAGCGGCGCAAGGCCTCGATTTCTTCGCTCTTGTCATCGGGCGCCTCGGGCTCGTCGAGGACTTCGATGCGCGCGCGCAGGTAGGGATGTTCTTGCAGCCGTTCCACGATTCGGAAGCGCGAGACGCCTTGGACGATGAGGCGAACCCCGTCCGGCAGCTTGACCAGCGTTCGTACGATGACGGCACAACCGTGGTCGAACACGTCGTCGAAGTCGGGCTTGTCGATCTGCGGTTCGCGCTGAGCGACCACGCCGATCACGCGGTTGTTCCCCACCACGGTCTCGTCGATGAGCTGAACGCCCGACTCGCGCCCAACGCTGAGGGGCGCGATGAGCATCGGGTAAATCACCGAATCGCGGAGGGGGAGGATGTTGAGTTCGGTCGGGACTTCAGGCTTGCGCTCTTCGTCCGACCCCTCTTCAAGCCTTGGTTGACCCTCGTCGAGTTCGATGGTGAGCTCTTCTTCGACTGGGAGTTTCACTTCGGACATGGGGTTGAGTTGATTCGCTCATGATGACGTTTCGACACGGGTAGGCAGGCTCCTGCATGGGCCGATCGTCCTGACGAAGATGCTGGGTGTTTCTACGCTCCGCGAACCGCGACCGTGCGGCCCCGGACCACTCCGACCTTCTTCGGTACGCAGATGGTGAGGACGCCGTTGCGGTACTGGGCGCGTGTCTCGGCGAGTTCGAGGTGTTCGAGCGGCAGCGGTACTTCGCGTTCGAACTCGCCATAGAAAATCTCAAGCTGGTGGCACGCGACTTGGTCGCCGCTGTCGGGGTCTTCTTCCCGCCGCCGGCCTCGAATGGTCATGACCTGTTGCTCGGCGTTGAACGCCACCGAGATGTCGTCGCCCCGGACCCCGGCGACCTCGCACCGGATGTGAAAGCCGTGGGCGGATTCGAGCACGTCGATCCGGGGTTCCCAAAGCTTGCGAGCAAGGGTCGGGCCCATGCGAATCATCTCGTCGCCGAGTCTCTGCAACTCGGTGCCGACCTGCCAGATCCATTCCTCCGGCTTGCGCCGCGCCATAGTCCGACCAGTCTACCTCGCGGCGGTCTTGACCTTCTTGTAGGGCTTGAAGAACTCCTTGAGCGCAGCCTCCAAGGCAAGGTCCACGGCCCGGATTTGCCGGTCGCTGCCCTTGCCGCCAAAGTCGTTCTGCGACTTGCCCTCAAGCGGCTTGCCCGTCAAGTGAGCCGTCCCGGTTTCGGTGTCGAGCAACCACACGCGGAGCTTGGCGATGCCGACTTGGCTGGTCACGAACAGCTTCTCGTCCTTCTTCTGCAACGTGTCGATCACGGGCGCGAAGGCGATCAGGCGAACGCCGAGGCCCTTGCCGATCTCGGCAAGCGTGCGGCGGTTCCAGTTCTCCTCGTCGGTCAGATCAATGGACTCCTTGTCGAGATAGGTCTTGACCGCAGCCGCCGACAACACGTCGAAGCCGTACGCTTCGAACAACGTCCTGAGCGTCCCGTCGCCGCGCTGGCACTGCTGGTCCTTCAGCTCTTGCCACTTCTCGGACGACGTGTTGACCGTCGGCAACAGGGCGACCCTGGTTTGAGCGGAGACGTAGGTTGCGCTCTGGGGCGCGGCCATGGCGACGGCGAGCAGGATCGGGAGCACGTTCATGCTCACGAAGATACCTCTCCGATTACGCGGCTTGGGACTGGCTCGCCTCGAACAGCGACAGGTTGTGCTGCGCCCCGGCGTGTTGCGGGTCGAGCTCGAGCGTCTTGCCATAGGCCAGCCGAGCCCCATCGGCCAAGCCGAGTTGAGCCAGGCAGTTGCCCAAGCAGAACCAACCCTCGGGCTTCATCGAATCCAGTTGCAGGCCGTTCTGATAGAGAACGGCGGCCTCGTGGTGCATGCCCAACCGGTAAAGCAGGTCGGCCGCGTTGAAGCACGCGTTCGGGTCTTGGGGCGCAGCCTTCATGGCCTCGGCATAGCAATCGTAGGCGCCTTGCGGCTTGTCCAAGGCTTCATGAACCCGGCCCCAATTCACCCACATCTGAGGCGTGGGCGTGTTGGCTTGCGCGTAGGCTTCATAGCACGCATCGAGGGCGAGCGGGTCGTTGGCTTGTTCCGCTGCGCCCGCCCAAAGCAACCAGGCGTCCTCGTCCATGTAGCGGACCCACGTATCCTTGCCGATGGTGACGGCTTGATCGAAGTCGTTCAACGCGATCCGCATGCGCATCGCGCCTTTGCGCGCGGGCATGTCGAGCGCCTCGCTGCCGACCACACGGTCGTAAGCCGCTAGGGCTTCGGCGGTGTCGCCCTTCTGCTCCAAAGTGGCTGCCTTGGAGTACAGCACTACGTCGTAGTCCGGATCCACGGCCAGAGCGGCGTCGAAGGCGGCTAGCGCTTCGTCCAAATGCCCCGACTGCGCGAGGATTTGCCCTTCCAGAACATGCTTCTTGTGGGTGACGATGCCGTAGTCGCCGGGGATATCGGGGTTCCACTCCATGCCGTCGCAGGCGCGGACGGCAGCAAGCGCTTCCTCGAACCTTCGCAACCGCATCAGGGCATGCGCCCGGTTGAACTGGTTGACGATGTTGTGCAGGCCCAATCGCTCCACCTCGTCGCACGCCGCGAGGGCATCTTGCGGGCGGCCCAACTCGATGCGGCTGACGGCCATCAGGTGGTAGACCGGCGCCACGAACGAAGCCTTGGGCGGGAAGTTCCGGCTGGCTTGGACCGCAGCGTGTTCGGCGTCCGCATATCGGCCAGCGACGCTCAGCACATTGGCCAGGTTGAACCACTGGAAGCCATCCTCGGGCCGCTCGGCCACTTCGCGCTCGAGCATCGAGATCGTGCGCTCCAGCTTGTTCTTGTCGCGCATGGCTTGCGGGCGGTAGCCCGAGTGGTGCAGAACCACCCCGTCGAGGTTGGCGCATGGACGCCCCGTGACGTGGATCGAAGGAGAAACTTGCTCGTGGATTCGCCCGACGAACTTCACGCCATCGGCCAGCCGGAAGAGCCGGATCGGACGGTGGACGTACTGCGCGGCCTGACCCGTGTCGGCCAGGTAGTTCACGATGCGCACGAAGAAGCCGCCGAACTGGGGCCGCATCAGGGCTTCATGGATGGCCGAGACGCTGCCGGGGTCGAGCGTTTCGTCCGCGTCGATCCACAGCGCCCAATCGCCCGTGGCGTGCTGGAGCGAGACGTTGCGCGCGGCGGAGAAGTCGTCGGTCCATTCGGTCTGGTAGACCATCGCACCGTTCTTCTTGGCCCGAGCGATCGTGTCGTCGGTCGAGCCGGTGTCCACCACGACGATCTCGTCGGCGACGCCTTTCAGACTCTTGAGGCACGCTTCGATGGTGGCGGATTCGTCCTTGACGATGAGGCACGCGCTCAGGCGGACGCCTTGCTTGGGAAGGCTGTAACCCAAGGCTTGGAACTTGGCCGCCATGCGTTCGCCCTCGGGGTCTTGTCGGCCCAGCTTGGCGGCCAGGGCTTTGCGGGCGGCGAGGTGCACGCCCAGCAGGGCTGCGACCGTGGCGTCCGGCGCGGACTCCAAACAGTTCAGGGCTTCGGCTTCACGCTGCGTGTGCAGGTAGACCATGCCCAGCGCGACGCAACGACCGGGGTCGTCCGGAGGGCATTGGAGGGCGGTGCGTTCGGCTTCCTGATAGCGACCGTCGCGGAACTGCTCGAGAGCCAGTTGGGATTGGGGGGACATGGGGGTCACGCGGCGCGCCGCTGGGTGCGTTCCAAGTGCTTGCGCGCTCCGGCGATGGAGAACATCTCGTCGCGGAGAAGCTGTTTGATCGCGAAGACGGTTTGGATGTCCTCGGGTCGGTACCGGCGCTGGCCGCCGCGCGTTCGCTCGGGGTTCAAGAACGGGTCGAACTCCTTTTCCCAATAGCGCAGGGTGTGGACTTCGACGCCAGTGATCGTGCTGGCGACGCTGATGGAGACGGCTTGGGACGTGGAGCGCATTCGGGCCATGCTTCTCGGTTTTCCTGTTTCGCGGCGGCGCTCGTTTCGAGTTCCGCCAAGGCAGGTATCGGCGAAAACCCGGCAATCCTACAGGGGTGGGGAGGTGGAGTCGGCCGATAAGCCGGATTCTGTCTTGGACGGCGATTTGTCTATGCGGCCAACCCGGAGGGTCGGCGGGCCGCGTCAGCCCCTCCCTATTTGGCCTTGCTTCCGGCGGGGTTTGCCCGGCCGTCCGGTTGCCCGGGACGCCGGTGAGCTCTTACCTCACCATTTCACCCTTGCTCCGGCGAACCGGGGCGGTATGTTTCTGTGGCACTTTCCGTCGAGTCGCCTCGCCCCCGATTGCCCGGGGCGCCGCGCCCTATGAAGTCCGGACTTTCCTCCCCGGCTTGCGCCGAGGCCGCCGTCTGGCCGACTCCGGGGTCATTGTACACCCCTGGCCCGAAGGACTCGGGGCCAGCGTGGCATCATCCTCGATCTGGGGTGCCACGGTCTGCCCGGGCTCGGATACCTCTCGTACCGCGACAACGGTCTTGCCCGGCAGACCGTGCCCAAGTCGTCACCATAATGGAGCTTAGGCAGGCGAACGATGCTTCGTCAGCGTCGGCGGGATTCGTCCCTCGCCTGCTTCAGAGGCTTTGTTTGATCGGTGTTCTTCAAGGACCGGTGCTGCCGTCCTATGGGTCGAACACGTCCTGCACGTCGCATGGGCCCTACACCAACCCGTCGCAAAACCCCAGCACCACTTCGACGTAACGCTTCGGCTCCAGCATGCGCCCCTCGCAGTGGCCGGCGCGTTCGAACCAGACGGGCCCGTGGGGGTTGGGGAGCGCCTCGACATTCCGACGCGCGCGGTCGGGGGGAATCAGTCCGTCCCGCCCACCGTGGAGCACCAGCACGGGGCAACTCACCGAAGGCAGGTGGTCGGCGAGGTCCACCTTCCACGGCTTGAACCCCAGCATCGGCCAGGCGAGCACGATCCCCGGCGCGAACGCTTTGGGCGCCCACCGGCCCACGAACACGCGCAAGATCCCCATGGCCGCATCGGGAAGTTGCGAGTAAACGCTGTCCAGAATCAAGGCATCCGCCAGCTCGCCGCGTTCGGCAAGCGCCATCGCCGAGGCTGCGCCGCCCATGCTGCTGCCCAACAGGACCACGGGCCGCTCGCCCGAACGCGCGCGGGCGAGTTGGGCGGCCGCTTGGACGTCCATCGCCTCGTGCCGCCCCATCCCGCACCGCTGACCCTGGCTCTCGCCGTGGGCGCGCAGGTCGAACATCAGCACGTCCCAGCCCCCTTGCCGCAACTTCGAGCCCACGATGGACAGTTCGCAGCGGTTCATCAGGTAGCCGTGCGCGATCACCACGCAGCCCTTCGGCACATCCGCCGGCAGCCACCAGCCGCGCAGCGTGAGCCCGTCCCGGGTCTGGAACGCGACGTCCTCCTGCGGGCAATCAAGCGCGGCGGGGGTCAGGAAGAGCGGCATCCGGGGCGGCCGCAACCCGACGCGCACGACCAGCCAAACGACGCCGAAGTAGATCGAGCCGAGGGCGGCGGCGGTCCAAGCGATGGGTTCCAAGAACGTATCCTTACCTCATCCGTCGAAGGAGGCTCGTCCGACCGACCCAAACCGGCAGGTATCCTCAGCCCGTGACTCGGACCGCCCCCTGGCTGATCGGACTCGGCCTGTTCGGCTATCCGATCTGGGCAGGAACGGCCGCCATTGTCGCGCCTTCCGCCGGGTCGCTGGGCGGCATCGCCCATCGTGGCGTAGTCGCGCTTCTGGCGCTGACAGTCGTCGCCTCGGTTTGGCGCGGACGGATGCGTCTGGCTCGCACCGACTTCTGGTGGGTGCTTGGACTGTTCATGGCTGCGATGAGCGTCCGCATGGTTCGCGAGTTTGCAGTTGGTTCGATCTTCCCCCTGCAGGCCGATCCGGTTCGCGTCGTCTTGCTGTTCTTCGGCGCGGTGGTGTTCCCCGTGTGGGCGTTCGCCTCGATCCCGACCTCCGACCCCGAGGCGCAAGAATCCCGACAGAAAGCCCTTTGGGTGGTCTGTGCCGCCACCATCGTGGCGGCGATGGCCGGTCTGGTTCTCGCGCGCGGCTACTCGGCGATGGTGCAGGGCCGCGCTTCGACCGAGAACATCAACCCGATTCTGATCGGTCACCTGGGCGTGAGCTGCATCGTCTTGTGTCTGTTCACCCCGATCAAGCATCCGTTGGGGTGGGTGTTCCGCCTGGGTATGTCGGGTCTATCGGTCGCCATGATCGCGTTGTCGGGTTCGCGTGGGCCGTTCCTGGCGCTCGGCATTCTGGCAGCGGTGTATGGGGTCCGTTTCCTGATCTTGAGGGGTCGGCTCTGGGCGCCGATCTGGCCCGCTCTGCTGGTGGGGTTGGCTTCGATTCCCCTGATTCTCGAAACTCCCTTGCTCGCCAACACGCCATTGGCCAAGCGCATCGCCCTTTCGAGCGTCATCAACGCGCGGCAAGTCGGGCGCAGCAACCTGATTCCAGCATCCATCGAGGAGTTTTGGAAGGATCCGCTGTTGGGTTCGGGGCTCTCGGAGAAGGTGACTTATCAGTACCCGCACAACTCGATTCTCGAAGCCTTCATGAGCTTGGGCGTGCTGGGCGGCGCGCTGTTTGTATTCATCTTGGGCTACGGTCTCTTCAAAGCCCTCAAGCTGATCTTCTCCCACGACCCTTGGTGCTGGGTCGGGTTCATTTTTGTCCAGTACGCGATCTATGGCCTACTGTCCAGCAGCATCTATCTGCTGGACGTCTTCTGGTTCGTGCTGGCGCTTACCGTGGCGGCCACCACGATTCAGCGCCAGCAACCCGAACCTGAGTAAGCCTTACAGTTTGTAGTCGCCGCAGAAGATCTTCTTGACCGTCAGAAGGATCATCCGCAGGTCGGTGCGGAGCGAGTTGTTCCGCACGTACCACAGGTCGAACAGCAGCTTGTCTTCCGCCGAGGCGTGGTAGCCGAGATAGATCTGTGCCGGACCCGTGACGCCTGGGCGGACGCAATAGCGCACCTGATAGCCGGGCACGGTTTGCTCGTACTCTTCCATCAGCTTGAGCGGCGAGGGCCGGGGGCCGACGAGGCTCATTTCGCCCTTGAACACGTTCCACAGTTGCGGCACTTCGTCGAGCTTCAGCTTGCGCAGGATGTCGCCCAGCCGAAACACGCGGTTGTCGGTTTCGGTGCGCAGGACGTGCTCTTTGCTGCGATCGGGCGTGTGGTGCATCGAGCGCAGCTTGTGGACGCGGATGATGTTGCCGTGATAGCCCTTGCGCTCTTGGGTGAAGATGGCCGGACCGGGCGAAGCGATCTTGACCGCAAGACCCGCCATGATCAGGAAGGGCGCGGAGATGGGCAGCACGATGCCGCTCACCGCCATATCGAACAAGCGCTTGTAGAGTCGTTCTTTGGCCAGTCCCGCGACGTAGCCGGTCTTTCGGGCGCGCTCGTCGCCCATGGGCCCGTATGCTTCGCGGATCACGCAGGAAACCTTGAGCCGCGGCTCGCTGGAGCGCAGGTGGCACAGCTGCAATAGCTCGTCCAAGCTGTAGCGGTGCGCCAGCACGATCTCGACGTCGCCTTGCGTTTGGGCCAAGGCTTCGTGGACGACGTCCAGGTTGCCTGGTCGCCACACCACGGTCCGACTGAGCGGCCCGGCCGCCATGGTCAGGTCGTTTCTAGTCGCTTCGTCGTCCTCGGGCTGCACGGTCATCAACCGTGTATCCACCAGCAGTTGTTGACCGATCGGTTCCGCGATGGACTTCGCCATTCCGTTCCTCGATTCTGCTCTAACCGTCATCGTCGCCATCTCCAATTCGACAGTCACGAACCGACTGCCGCACGACCCCTCATGTGGTCGATCACCGAATCAACGATCTGGTCGAGAGAGTACCGAGGCTCGTAGCCCGTCACGCGGCGAATCTTGCCGATGTCGGGCGTCCGGAACTGCATATCCTCGTATCCCTCGCCGTACGCCTTGTCGTAGGGAACCATCACGATTTCCGAGCTGGATCCCGTCTTCTCTTTGACTGTCTCTGCCAGCGAAAGGATCGAAATTTCCTGCGGATTTCCGATGTTGAACACTTCGCCGGCAGATTGGTCGCTCTCCATGAGGTCAATGGTTGCACGGATCGCATCGGAAACGTGCGTAAAACACCGGGTTTGCTCGCCGGTGCCGTAGACCGTCATGGGCTGGTTGGCCAGCGCTGCCTTCACGAACGCGGGGAGCACCATGCCGTAAGCGGGCGATTGGCGCGGGCCGACCGTGTTGAAGTAGCGCGTGCAGAACGCGTCGAGGCCCTCTTCCATGTGCATGGCAAGGGCGAGATGTTCGTCGATCGCCTTGGTGCCCGCGTAGCTCCACCGGTGCTTGGTGGTGGGGCCGTAGATGCGGTCCGACTCCTCGTTCAACGGCTCGTTCACCGGGTGCTTGCCGTAGACCTCGGAGGTCGAAGCCATCTGCAGCCGCTTCTTGTGCTTGAGGCACGCGTCGAGCACGACTTCCGCGCCCTTGAGGTTGACCCGCAACGTTCGCGCCGGGCTGCGCATCACCTCGAACACACCGACCACGGCGGCCAGGTGGTAGACCACGTCGCACTCGGAGACCAGCCGATCGATCAGCGGCTCGTTGAGGATGGTGTCGTGGTGGAACTCGAACTTGCCGCCGTCCCGCAGGTGCTCGATGTTGTCGAGCGAGCCCGTCGAGAGGTCGTCCACTGCCACGATGCTCCACCCTCGCGGGATCAGGGCATCGGCCAGGTGGGAGCCGATGAAGCCGGCGCCGCCGGTGATCAGGGCTCTCATCGGAGCCTCCAAGACGAGGGGTTCGTGTGGGATTTCATGGGGAGTGGCAGGGAAACGTTCACAGCAAGACGACGCGCGCATGACCGTTCGCAACCTGGCGCATGGCATCGCGCGTGTCGAAGACCAGGTTGGAGTGCTCGGCGATGAGCGCGTAGTCCACGGTGCTGTGGTCGGTGAGGATCATCACCACGTCGTGGTGAGACAGGGTTTCCGGCGTCAGTTGGACGCTCTTGAGTTCCAGATGGGCCGTCTTCAGCGAAGGAACCATCGGATCGTGATAGGCCAGCACGGCGCCACGCTCGGTCAGCATGTCCATGATGCGGACGGCGGGCGATTCGCGCAGGTCGGCGACGTCGCGCTTGTAGGAAGCGCCGATGACCAGCACTTTCGAGGCCTTGACGGGCAGTCCTCGGTCGTTGAGAATGCGCCAAAGGCGTTCGATGACATAGGCCGGCATCGAGCGGTTGATGTCGGTGGCAAGGCCGACGAACCGCGTGGGGAAGTTGTATTCGCGCGCCTTCCATTCCAGGAAGTGCGGGTCGAGCGTCACACAGTCGCCGCCGACGCCAGGCCCCGGAAGGAACCGCATGATGCCGAACGGCTTGGTGTTCGCCGCGTCGAGGATCTCCCACACGTCCAGACCCATGTGGTCGCACACGCGGAGCATTTCGTTGACCAGCCCGATGTTCACAGCTCGGAACGTGTTTTCGTACAGCTTGGTCAGCTCGGCGACGCGCGTGCTGCTGACGACGTGGACGCGGTCGAGCACGGCCTCGTAGAAGGCTTTTGCGACGGCCACCGAGTTGGGGCCGATGCCGCCGACGACGCGGGTGATCGTCTTCTCAGAGTAGGCCCGGTTGCCGGGGTCCACCCGCTCGGGCGAGTGCGCCAGGAAGAAGTCTTTGTCCGGCGTGAGGCCGGTGGACATGAACGACGTTTGGAAAATCTCTTCGGTCGCGCCGGGATACACCGTGGATTCGATGCTGACGAGTTGGCACTTGCGGAGCTTGCGCTTGGCTTCCTCGGCCACCGAGATCATGCTGGACAGGTCGGGGGTGGCGCTCTTGTCGAGCTTGGTCGCGATCGAGATGGTCAGGACGTCGAAGTCGGGCGCGTCGTCGATGTCGCCGAACACCTGCAGCTTGCCGCTCAGCACGAGGGCTTTGATCTCGCCGGAGGGGACGTCCTCGACGTAGGAAACCCCGCGCTTCAGGCTGGCGACGCGCTCGGGGTCGGTGTCCACGCCGACCACGTTGAACCCGGCCTTGGCGGCTTCGACGGCGAACGGTAGACCCACGCGGCCCATGCCGACGACGCCGACTGTGCAAGACCGGTGGGCGATCTTGGCGAGCAACGTATCCAAACAAGGGGGTCGGTTCGAGTTTTCAGACATCAGGACGCACTGTCGCGCGACCTAAAGGATACCACCATCTTGGTTCCCGCGAACCTGAATCGAACCCGAATTGATGGGGTCACCCACCTATGGGACGCTTTGGCGTCTCGAACTTGAGCACCACGTCGTATTGCCCCTCGTGCTTGGCCCAGGCCGTTTGGCCCATCACGCCCAGATAAAGCGTGGCGGCGCCCTTCGGCACGTTGAACACGACCGGCGTGTTGTCCGACGTGCGTCCGATGCCGATGTAGAACGGGATATAGAGTCTGGGCGCGACCGCTTTCTGCCCGATGGCGACTCGGCCCACCTGCCAACTCGACTGGTCTGCCGGATGGTCGGCGCTGACCTCGGGCAAGTAGACGCCCATCAGGCCGCCGATCGGCGCGGCCACCTCGCCGATCGGTCCGCGATACGACTGGTCGCGGTTGCGAAGCACCGTCCGTTTCAGATCGCCCGCGGGTCCATAGGCTTCGGTTCCGAGCTCGTCGGCGATCCGGACTTCGCCGTTCGACGTGACCACCGTAAACGAAGTCATGCCTGGGCGGAGGGCGATCTTGGTCGGCCCGCAGTTGGGCATCTGGTCGTAGCGCCTCGTGCCGCTGCCATCCACATACCATCCCGCAATGGCCGAGGGGCTGCTGCCCGCGAGCCAAACCGAGGCCTTGCCGGGCACACGCGCCTCGACATCCACCGATGGCACGGGTTGCGCCGCTGGGTTGGCGGCCTGAGCCAAGAGCGCGGTTCCGAGCAGGGCGGCGATCACGACCCGGATTGTATCACAGGACCTTGAGATCGGCGGCGAGATCGCTTCGTCGCCAGCAGGCGGCCGAGCGGCCCGAGGCGTCGGCTTCCAGCGCCGGGTCCTGGAGACAGGCTTCGACGCGGTGCTTGCATCGAGGCTCGAAGGCGCAGCCCGGCGGCAGTTTGGAGAAGTCGGGCGGCTGGCCGGGGATGGATTCGAGCCGCTCGGCGCCGGCGCGGGGGAGGGCCTCCAGAAGCGCCCGTGTGTAGGGGTGGACCGGGTTGAACAGCACCTCTTTCGACGGTCCCGTCTCCACGATCTTGCCCGCATAGAACACGGCGATGCGCGAGGCCAGCGAGCCGATGACGCCGATGTCGTGCGAGATCATCATCACGGCCGTCCCGTCCTTCTCCTTGAGTTCGCGGATCAGGCGCAGGATTTGGGCTTGGAGCGTGACGTCGAGCGCCGTGGTCGGCTCGTCNNCGCCGGACATCTGGTGCGGATACTTGCCCGCAGAGGACTCGGGGGCGGGCACGCCAACCTGGTCGAGCAGTTCGACGGCGCGTTTGCGCGCTGCGTCTCGGGCCATCTTCTGGTGCAGGATGAGCACCTCGGCGATCTGGTCGCCCACGCGCATCATGGGGTTGAGCGAGGTGAAGGGGTCCTGCATCACGAGAGCGATGCGTTTGCCCCGGACCGACTCCATGGCCTTAGGCGTCTTGCCGACCAACTCCTCGCCGCTCAGCTTGATCGAGCCGCCCGAGATGCGCCCCGGCGGGATGAGCATTCCCATGATGGCGAAGCCTGTCATGGACTTGCCGCACCCCGACTCGCCCNNCACGATGCCCAGCGTCTGCCCGGCTTCGAGATCGAACGAGACGCCGCGCAGGATCTTGATCGGCCCGAACGACACTTCGAGATCGCGGACTTCGAGGACGGCCATGAAGGTTCATTATGGCCCGCGCCTGCGGCCATTTACCGGGCGTCGGCAAGTGGCCGGCAGGTGGCTGGCGCGTTCACGATTCACGACTCACACCCCTCAAGTTTGGGAACACGGAAGAAGGAAGACGGAATAGG
>DDSP01000008.1 GCA_002343445.1 Chthonomonas sp. UBA2387 | reverse complement strand
CTATTAATGAGACACTACACTAGAAGGAATCCGTCGGCAAGGGCGAGAATAATCCGCGCATGTCCTTGAAACGTCGTCTCTTGGGACCCGCGCTCCTGTTGTCCATCGCCGTTTCGGGTCAGGCGCAGGATACGGCCCGCCCCTCGACGGCCGACCTGTTGGCCCCCTTCCAGTTCCGGTCTGTAGGTCCGTCGGTCACGGGCGGGCGGATCGTGGACATCGAAGTGCACCCGAGCCAGCCCAACACCATCTACGCGGCGGCGGCCTCCGGCGGCCTCTGGAAGTCCACCAACAACGCCACCACGTGGAAGCCGATCTTCGACGACAAGCCGACGATTTCGATCGGCGACGTCGCAATCGCGCCATCGGATCCCAACGTCCTCTGGCTTGGAACGGGCGAGCACAACAACCAGCGCTCGGCCCACTTCGGCGACGGCGTCTACAAATCCACGGACGGGGGCGAGACGTGGACCAACATGGGCCTTCGGGAGAGCAATCGGGTCGGCCGCATCGTCATTGACTCGAAGGACCCGAACGTGGTCTACGTCGCGGCCAGCGGTTACCTTTACAAGGAGGGTGGCGACCGAGGCGTGTTCAAGACGACCGACGGGGGCCAGACGTGGTCCAAAGTGCTCGAAGGCGACAACGCCACCACGGGGTTCATCGAGATTGTCCAAGACCCGAGCAACAACCGCGTCCTCTACGCGGCGGCGTACGACCGGCTCAGGCGCGCCTGGTTCATCCGCGACTACGGTCCCGGCACGAAACTCTACAAGACGACCGACGCCGGCCGCACTTGGAAACCGATCATGAAGGGCATTGCCGAGAGCGCCCAAAACGGCCGCATCGGCCTGACGGTTTCGCCCAAGAACCCGCGCATTCTATACGCCATCGTGGACAACCTCGACCGTGAAGTCGGCGCGGCAATCTACCGAACCGACAACGGCGGCGAGGAGTGGAAGAAGACCCACGAGGGACGCGGCCCCGGCACGAGTTACTATTACGCCCAGATCCGGGTGGACCCCAACAACCCCGACACGGTCTACAACCTGAACGTCGCCATGACGCGAAGCGACGATGGCGGCAGGACCTGGGGGCGCGTGGACAACAGGGTCCACGTGGATCACCACGCCCTTTGGATCGACCCCTTGAACAGCAACCGCCTGCTCATGGGCAACGACGGCGGATTCTATCGCAGTTACGACCGTGGTGCGACGTGGGAGTTTGTGGACAACCTCCCCATCGCTCAATTCTATGCGGTGGGCGCGGACAACGCGGTTCCCTACAATGTGATGGGCGGTCTGCAGGACAACGGCGTGTGGCACGGGCCTTCGCGCACCCGTTCGCCAAGCGGCATCGCCAACAAGCACTGGATCAACCTGCTCGGCGGCGACGGCTTCTACACCGTGCCCGACCCCGACGACCCCAACACGATCTACACCAGTTCGCAGTTCGGCGCGGTGGCCCGCGTGGACGTCGCCCAACGCACATCGCGGAGCATCCGTCCACGGGAACAAGGTCAGCGTGCGAACTGGATGTCGCCTTTCATGACTTCCCCCCACAACCCCAAGATCGTCTACTGGGGAGCGAACAAACTCTACAAGACGCTCAATCGCGGGAACTCGTGGGAGGCCATCAGCCCCGACCTTTCGACCCAGGATGCCGAGCGCCTTCGCGGCAACGTGCCCCACTGCACAATCACCACGATCGATGAGAGCCCGCGCAAGGCCGGAGTCATCTGGGTAGGCACCGACGATGGAAACGTGTGGGTGACGCAAGACAGCGGAGTCAACTGGAAGCAGGTGGACGCCAACATCGGCGCGCCCAAGTGGTGGGTCAGCCGGGTGGTCGCGTCGCCCCACGATGCCGCGACCGCGTTTGTTACCATCACGGGATTCCGCGAGGACGAGTTCGAGCCGCACCTGTACAAGACCTCCGATTACGGCGCGACGTGGACCAACCTGAGCACCGGGCTGCCGAAGGAGCAGATCTCCGTCGTGCGGCAGGATGCGATCAACGCCAACCTGCTCGTGGTCGGCACGGAAACCGGCTGCCACATCTCGCTCGATGGAGGCGCGACTTGGTCCAAGTTCATGAGCGGGATGCCCACCAACGCCTGCCAAGACCTCCTGATCCACCCCCGCGAGGGCGATCTGGTCGTCGGCACGCACGGGCGTGGCATCTTCATCGCCAACATCTCGCCGCTGAGGCAGCTCACCGACCAGGTCCTCGACAAGAGCGCGCACCTGTTCCGGCCGGATCGCGCACTCGCGTTCAACAACATCTCGGACATGTTCGATGCCTTCCAGGGCCACCAGCGGTACACGGCACCGAACCCCGAAGGGGGAGCGGCCATCGCCTACTACTTGAAGGCCGAAACCGAGGGCGTGACGATCACCGTCCACGATGTGACCGGTGCGACGATCGGGCGCATCGCCTCGCCTCCCGGCAAGGCGGGCATCAACGTCGTGCGGTGGAACATGCGCCGTGGCGGCGGAGGCGGCCCCGGTGGGGGCGGAGGTGGCGCGATGGTGCCGGCGGGCCAGTATCTGGTCAAGATGACCATCGGCGAAACCACCGAGCAGCAGATCCTCGTTGTCGAAGACTGGGATCGCAGTTCGTCCACTGGTGCCGGCGCCGACGACGGTCCCGACGGCGACGGGATCTGACAGGATCGTGGCGGGTGGGATGCGCAGAAGAACGTCCCACCCAATCCCTCGCCTTCCGGAAGGAGCCGTCGGCTTAGCTTAAGCCGAGAAGCCGAACCACATTATCCATGCGGACCAACCGGCAACCGCGTTGAAAAGCGCAACTGCAACGCTCACGAAAGTGACTAGGCGGCTAAACCTTGCGTGATTCGCGATGTAGATGAGAATCGCCGAGGGCCACGAGACGAAGTACGAGGCAAAAATGCCGATCGGTAGGTAGATGCTGGTTGACCTGTCAATCCAACTCATCAGCCATGCAAATGGCAGGACCAGGCCGCCCGCTAGGCCCAGTGAAAGGACTCCTAGCATGAAGAGAGCCCCGAACTCTTCCTGGGCCCACCGCTCAAGGGCAGAGATACGCCAGTTCATGGTCTTGAAACTATAGCCAACGACCGATGGCGCGCTTCGGTTTCCTTCGTGACAAACGTCCCAACTCTGGCAGGAAGGACGCGCACGCGTGCCCAATTCCGGAGAGATGACCACCGTTCGCCTTGGAATGATCGGTTGTGGGGGCATCGCCCGCCACCACATGAACCAGCTTCGCGAAGTCCCCGAAGCGCAGATCGTCGCCCTCGCCGACCCCAGCGACGAGCAGATCGCCCGCTGCAAACGCGACTTCCCCGCTCTTGCCGACGTCCCCGTTTTCGCGGACTACCGCGAGATGCTCGACAAGGTCGAGTGCGACGCCGTCGAGATCAGCACGCCCCACACCCAACACACCCAGCAGGTGCTCGACAGCTTCGCCAAGGGACTCCACGTGATGTGCGAGAAGCCTCTGGCCACGACCACGGCCGACTGTCGAAAGCTCGTGGCGGCCATGAACGAGACGGGCAAGGTCGGCCTGCTCGCCTACCAGCGGCACTACGTGCCCATGTACCAAGTCATCCGCGACCGCATCGCCTCGGGCGCGTACGGCGAGGTCAACTTCTTCAGCGCTGTGCTGGGCCAGGCTTGGAAGCGCGGCACGGCCGGGTCGTGGCGGCAGGACCCCGCACTCTCGGGGGGCGGCCAGATCAACGACTCTGGCAGCCACGTGGTGGACATGATGCTCTACACGACCGGCGTGCTCCCCGCCGAGGTCACGGCCTACCAGGACAATCGGGAGACGCCGGTGGACATCGACTCGGCGGTTTCGATCAAATTCGAAAACGGCGCTTTGGGCAACATCTCCGTGCTCGGCGACTTCCCCGCATGGCACGAGGATTTCACCATCGGATGCACGCGGGGCGGCTTCTTGGTGCGCTACGGCGAACTCACGATCGTGGAAAACGACGGCTCGAAGTACGTGGCCAAAGACCTGCGCGGCGGCAGCAACCCCGACAGGAACTTCATCAACGCCATTCTCGGCCGCGAGCCCGTGCTTTCGACGTTCGAGGCAGCGCTCGAGGTCATCCACTTCACCGAGGCCGTTTGGCGCTCGGCCGAGTTGGGCGGCAAGCCGGTGCGTCTGGCCGACATCTGAGTCGAAGGTTGGTCCGTTCATTCCCCTTCCAAGCTCGGGAGGGGATGCCCGCCAAAACGAGGGCGACGCGGGGGGAGGCTTGGTGGGCCCAGCTAGATTCGAA
>DDSP01000071.1 GCA_002343445.1 Chthonomonas sp. UBA2387 | reverse complement strand
AAACAACAAAACCCGCACGAAATGTGCAGGTTTTGAGGGTGAAACCTGGCTGCCGCAGTAGGACTCGAACCTACGACCCGCTGATTAACAGTCAGCTGCTCTACCGACTGAGCTATGCGGCAACGCGAAGCAAGTGATACCCGATTCTCGGTCCGGCGCGCACAACACTGGACCCAGCAGGTGCAAAAACGTCACGCGACCGGCAAGCCCGAGAACGAGGATTCGAGGAGTTCCGCGGTGTGGAGCACCCGCACGTGGCCGCCCTTCTCCCGCGCGGCTTGCGCGATCCAGGCGTGGCAGCCGGGGTTGCCGAGCGCGACGTACGACACGCCTGTCGCCTCGATGTTCGCCCATTTGCGGTCGAGCAGGCGACGCGCCATCGCGGGCTGCAGCACGTTGTAGGTTCCCGCGCTGCCGCAGCACATCTCGGATTCCGGCAGGGGCACCCAAGACAAGCCTGGGATCGCCGAGAGCAGTGTTCGGGGTTCCGAGCGGACGCGCTGGCCGTGCGCCAAATGGCACGCATCGTGGTAGGTCGCGCGACCCGGAAGACCCTGGCTGCCAGCAATGAGGCTCTCTAAGCCGTGGGCCAATAGGAACTCGCTGATGTCCACCACGCGGGCGGCCACGTCGCGCAGGCGCGGGTCGTCGCCCAGGTCGGCATAGGCCTTCATTGCGCTGCCGCAACCCGCCGAGTTCACCACGATCGGCGCATCGCCGGGCATCGCGTCGGCCAGGGCCAGGGCCATCGCGCGCGCCGAATCGAGGTCGCCGGCGTGGGCGTGCAACGCCCCGCAGCAGCCCGCTTGCGAAGGCAGGACCCCGAAGCCGCACCGAAGCATCAGGCGCCGCGTCGCCTCGTGAACCCGTGGGAACAGCACGCCCATCGCACAACCTTCGAGCAGGTACGCGGAACGCGAGATGGTCAGATCGAGCCGGGGCCACCCCGAAGCCCCCTGCGGACGGGGGACCTCGGCCTGCGGGGCGTCGTCGGTCAGGAAGCGCGCCACTGCGGCTGGCATTTTGCGTCCGCCCGCCGCCGCCAGTTGGAGCCGCAAGACGCCCGGTTTGGTCAATCCGGACAGCAGGACACGTTCGGCCCAGGGGCGCTTGACCTTCTCGCGGGCTAGTTCGAGCAGCGCCCCATACTCGACCCCGCTCGGGCAGGCCGTCTCGCAGGCGCGGCACCCGAGGCACTTGGCGAGGTGGGGGGCGACTTCCTGATCCCAATCCAGCTTGCCCGCATCGGCGTTGCGGATCAGGTAGATGCGTCCGCGCGGCGACTCGGTTTCTTGACCGGTCAGGGCGAATGTTGGGCAGCTTTCGAGGCAGAAGCCGCACCGAATACAGTGCGCCGCCAAGTCGGAGATCGTCCTCTCGCTCATATGGCCTCCAGTGCGCCAGGGTTCAGCTTGCCTTCCGGGTCTAGGAGCTTCTTGGCACTGCGCATCCACCCCGTGTGGACGGCGTCGAACGGTTCCAAATTGCGGGGGCCACAGCCCGCCCGCATCACCCAATCGTGCTCGAATCGCGGCAATTCGGAATCGGCCGACCACAGAGTGCAGGTCGCTTCGTCCGCCACATGAGCCACGTCGCGGGCCGCCGAAAGCAACGCGGCGAAGTCGGTGGCAAGCGTGCGCTGGATACGCAATTCGCTCGCCGACAAGGAACCGGCAACGGACCAGGTCGGTTCGGGGCGTGCGCCCAAGGGCAGCGTCCGGAGGATGACTTCGGCGATCACGCCCAATGTGCCGCGCGCGCCGATCATGAGTTTGTGGACGTCGTAGCCCGCCACGCTCTTCACGGCTTGGCTGCCCGAGCGAGCCACACGACCGTCGGGGCGGACGATCGTCATCCCCAAGCACCAATCGCGCCAGCCTCCACATCGTGCTTCGAGCCCGTTGGGGGGGCCCAGAGCGAGCAACCCGCCGACAGTACCGATGTCGCCCAGGGGGCTGGCCCACGGGATGCATTGGCCCCGTTCGGCGAGCGAGTTCTGGAGATCGGTCAAGCGCGTTCCGGCGCGCACGACAACCACCATGTCCTCGGGGTGGTGCTCGACAATGCCGCTCAACCGGTGCATCATCAGCACCGTCGGATGGCCGAGGGCCACGGACCAGTCATCCAGACCGGCACATCCCTCCGGGCCGCGCACATCGAACGCCACGTGCGAGCCCGAGCCCAGCACCTCCATCCGGCCCGCGTCGCGGACGGCGTCGGCCAGTTCCTCAAGGGTTTGGGGTTCTAGGAGGGTGTTCACCATGCTGCGCCCCTCCAGCGGCGCATGTGCTCGACGCAACCCTTCTGGTTCGGCAGGATCTTGCAGGGGTTGCACAGGTCGCCATCGTTGAAGATGCGGCGCACGTCCATCATCAGGTCCAGTCCTTCGCGCCCGAACATGCGCTCCATCAGGCCAATCTTCTCGACGCCGATGCCGTGCTCTCCCGAAAGGCTGCCGCCGAGGTCGAGGCAGACCTCCAGAATCTCCTCGCCCGCCGCGACGGCGGCTTCGACTTGGGCTGGGTCGCGGTCGTCGAAGTACATGNNGTCGCCGGCGTGGAAGATGTTGGCGATGCCGATCCCCCTTCGTGCCGCCACTTCGGTGATGCGGTCGAGCATCTCGGGGAGCTTCGAGCGGGGAATCACGCCGTCTTGGGTGACGATGGTCGGGGCGATGCGGCCCATGGCACCGATGCCTTTCTTGCGCGCCGTCCAGAGCTTCTGCCTCTCGGCTTCGTCGGCGGCGACTGCCACGTCCATGGCACCGTGGTTTGCGCAGATATCGAGCACCGTCCGCATCTCGCCGGCCACGGCTCGCGGGTCGCCATCGCACTCGATCAGCAGTAGCGCCTTGGCCCCTTCGGGATACACCAGGCCGAACGCCAGCGAGACGGCCTTCATGATGCCCTCGTCCATCATCTCCAGCGCGGCGGGAATCGTGCCGGCGGCGATGATGTCGGCGACCGTTTGGGTGGCGTCGCGCACCGTGGCGAACGAGGCGAGCACCGTTTCCACTTTGGCAGGGTTTGGAGTGAGCCTCACCCAGGCCTCTGTCACAACGCCCATCGTGCCTTCGCTGCCGATCAGCACACCCAGCAGGTCGAGACCTGGCCCGCCGGGCACCTTCGAGCCGACTTGTACGATCTCGCCATCCACGTCCACCATGGTCAGGGCAAGGACATGTTGGACGGTCACGCCGTACTTGAGCGTGTGCGGTCCGCCTGAGTTCTCGGCGATGTTGCCGCCGAGCGTCGAGACCGTCTGGCTCGAGGGGTCCGGGGCGAAGTGCAACCCCGCGTGGGCGACGGCTTCCGAGATGCGCTTGTTGACCGCACCCGCCTGGGCCCGAAGGCAGCGGTTCGGTAGATCGGTCTCCAGGATCTTGGTCATGCGTTTGGTGGAGATCAGCACACCGCCTATCGCCGCCAACGCGCCGCCGCTCAGGCCCGTTCCGGCACCGCGCGGGGTGTAAGGGATCTGGTTCCGGTTGCACCAGCGCACCACGTCCCGCACCTGCTCGGTGGTCTCGGGCAGCACGACCACCGATGGCTTGGACTTGTCGATGGTGTACGCGTCGCAGTCGTACGCTTTGCGCGCCGAAGCCGTCGCGAGCACTTGACCGGGGCCGAGGATGGACTCCAGTTCGCGCGCCCAGCGCGCTTCGGTCCTGCTGTCGGGGTCGGTCAAGGGCATACGTCTAGTTTGGCCTCAATCGAACAGCGAATGAAGCTGTCCCTGCTCAAGAGCCAACAAACGCGCCTTGACGTCCGTCCCGCCGCCGAAGCCCGTCATCGAGCCGTCTCGGCCGATTACCCGATGACACGGGACGACGATGGCTACCGGGTTCGAGCCGTTCGCGCGTCCGACGGCACGGGCGGCTTCGGGGCGGCCCAGTTGCTCGGCCACGTCGCCATACGACCGCGTCTGGCCGTAGGGGATGCGTTGGAGGGCCGACCAGACTTCGTGCTGAAACGCCGTCCCGGCGGGCGCGACTTCGAGATTGAACGCCTTGCGCTCACCGGCGAAGTACTCGTCCAACTGCTTCCGAACGTGCCCGACCGCAGGCTCGTCCCGCACCCACCCGGGCTTCACGACTTCCCCGAACAAGACGTGCGTCAGCCGACCCCGGGTGTCCACGGCAACCGTCAGCGGCCCGATGGGGCTGGGCATCCAGGCGAAACGAGCGGGTCCGGGCAAGAAGCTCTGGAACCTCTGTCGCCAGCCCGAAGCCAGGCCATCGGAAGCCAGGACGCGGCGCACCGCTCGGAGATTGACTCGGTCGAAATGAAGCGTATGGTTGGCCTCCCAGACCGTCGCCGCACCGTCGGGCCGATGGATGGACTCGATGGCATCGTTCGTCGCCACTCGGCCCGGATGAAGGACGCGGAAGTAGATGCCCGGACGCTCGGCCTTCAGGAACTCCTCGACCATGCCGGGCCGCTCCATGCGGAGCTCCAGCTTGAAGCACGGGATGCGCGCCTGGCACGCCTCGATCACCGCTTCGCCGATTTGGAACCGCTCGCCGATGAGCACGCTGCGCTCGTCGAGGCCGACGGTGGTCAGGTTTTCGCCGAACTGGCCCGGTTCCAGGTCGTCCCGGCCCAGGCGTTCGCGCCAGTAGGCGTAATGCTCCCACGGATACAGGTAGGTCGCCTTCTCCAGGCCGCCGTGGTTGCGGCGGTCGGCCACTTGGTCGCCCTCGAAACCCTCCAAGCCCAAGTGGGCGGGACCGGCGACCGAGGATTTGAAGATCCCCGTGGGGACCTCTTCGCCTTTGTGCACCACGGTCCGGATGACACCGAGGTTGAGCGAGAGAAGCCGAGGCATCAGCCGTAGACCTCGTCCCGCGAGATCACGCGCGCGCGGTCGTCCTCGTAGCCCACCACGACGACCTTGGTTCCCGCAAGGATCTCCCGCGTGCCGTCGTCGGCCACCGCGAGCACGTCGAGCATCTCGCCTTTGGCTTCCAGGCGAATGCGCCCCGTCTGGCCGGGCCGCATGGCGACCATCACCTCGGCGTCTTGGCCCACGAAGTCGCGCTCGGAGACGTTGGTGTTCACCTCGTTGCGCTGCAGGAGCCGCATGGTGAGGCCCACCGAACCTCCGGCTATCGCTCCGGCGGCGAGAGCCAGGGCCAGCGTCGGGACTTGACCCAGAGGGGTGCCCGCCGTCAACAAGATGCCCGTGACGCCGAAGAACGCGGCAAAGAAGGTCCAGAACCGAAGACTGAAGAAGATGGTCCATGCTCCGTCGGCATGCGCACCGTCGTGGGCGTCCGCCGAGAGGTCGTGGTCCATCGAGTGGTCGGCCCCGTGCGACCCCGCGATCGCGGAATACAGGAGCATCGCCATGCCCAAGACACCCGTCCAAATGTAGAGTGACAGCATTGTTGTTCTCCCATTATCCTATGACAAGGGCAGAGGGCCGGGCCGGGTGGCGGCACCGTGCCTAGAGCGTTCGTTTTCAGCACCGGACGGCTGTTCGTCGGCGTGGATCCGCGCGGGGCCATTCGCGACCTGTTCTATCCCGAGGTCGCAATGTTCAGCCACCTGGCGGGCCATGCCATTCGCTTCGGCGTGTGGCGCGAGGGCCGATTCGCGTGGCTGAACGAGCACGAGCCTCAACTCCGCCTTGCGCGACCCGACGACGTGGGACGCGCGACGTGGGAGTTGCACGAGTTGGGCCTGAACGTTCAGGCTGATTTCCGTCTGTCACCGGGACCCGGCGATGCGTTTCACGTGGAGTTTCGCGCGGACAAGCCGGCTCGCCTCTTCGTCACCGAGGACTTGCGCATCCGGGAGAGCGACATCGGCGACACGTCCGTTTTCGACCCCGAACTGAACGGCGTATGCCACTACAAAGAGGAATTCTGGTTCCTCTTTCGCTTCTCGAACCCGGAACGCCCCTGGTTTGCCACCGGCATCAAAGGCTTCGCGGGCCTGGAGGGCACTTGGCGCGACGCCGAGGACGGCGAGCTCTCGGGCAACCCCATCGCCCAGGGTTCGGTGGACGCCACGCTTGGCGTTGGCATCGGGCCCGGAGAGACCGTCGTGTTCCAAATCGCGGCGGGTCGCTCGCACGAGGGACTGACGCAGGTCGGCAAGCCCGCTCCCTGCGAACCTCTCCGCGACGAACCTCTCGACCCGGGGCATGCTCTGGCCGAGTTCAGCTCCAAAGTCATCGAGGACCACACGACCCGGCGCGGTGCGATGGTCGCCGCCTGCGATTCGGACATCATGGCCACGAACCGGGCCAACTACGGGTACGTCTGGCCGAGAGACGCCGCACGCGTCGCGGGCATCGCGCGGCGATGCGGCCGTCCCGAGTTGGCCTTACGGTTGCTGACGTTCCTCTCCGAGATCATGCCTGGCTCGGGCCGTTACCTTCAGAAGTACCACGTGAACGGCACGTTGGGCGCTTCTTGGCATCCTTGGGTCGCCCCGGACGGTTCGCCCCGACTGCCCATTCAAGAGGACGAGACAGCCACCACCATAGCCGAGGCCTGCGAACTCGTGTTGCACCAAGGGGGTGAATCGCTCCTGCCCATGATCCGCAGGGGCGCGGACTTCCTGGCCTCCTACCGCGAGTGTAACGGGCTTCCGTTGCCCAGCTACGACCTGTGGGAGGAGCG
Source organism: Chthonomonas sp. UBA2387 (assembly GCA_002343445.1). Lineage (GTDB taxonomy): Bacteria > Armatimonadota > Fimbriimonadia > Fimbriimonadales > Fimbriimonadaceae > UBA2387. The sequence goes on along the minus strand of DDSP01000071.1, from coordinate 13,049 downwards.
TTGGGCGGTGCACGCCTTCACCGTGGGCGAAGTGGTCCGGGCTTTGGAAGGGGCCGCCAAGGTGTATGCGATGGACGACCGGGCTGTTTCGGAGGGGTGGATGCAGGCGGCTAGCGAGGTCCGGGAGGCATTCGCCGAGCGCCTTGTGGATGCCGCAACCGGGCGACCTTACCGCTCGATCGGCGAAGACGGGCGTCCCGACCCTACGCCCGACGCTTCCCTGCTCCTGCTGTCGCGCGACCTGCTGCCGTGCGGGATCGGGGATCTCGTCGCGTGGTTGCGAGAGGCGCTCTGGGTCGAAGCGGTCGGGGGGATGGCGCGTTACCCGGGCGACTACTACTTCCGCCGCTCCGACGTCGCGCCGGGCAACCCGTGGGTCATCTGCACGATGTGGCTGGCTCAAGCCTACGCCGAGTTGGGCGAATGCGAGGAGGTGGACCGGTTGCTCGCGTGGACCCATCGCGTGGCGGGTGCGACGCTGATCCTGCCCGAGCAGATTCACGCCGAGACGGGCGAACCCCTGAGCGTCTCGCCTTTGGTCTGGTCCCATGCCGAGTACTTGGAGACGTGGAGACGGCTGGGATTGGGCTAGGGATATGTGAAATCCAGCATCGCCCAACCCCTTGGCCAGACTTTCGCCCCACACGCATATACCCATATGGGTATCATGGTCACATGACGCATGAGGAACGCACCGCGACCGACCGCAGGCTGGCACGCATCGAGGGCCAGATCCGCGGAATCCGCCGCATGATCGCCGAAGGCGCCTACTGTTGCGACGCGCTCAACCAGATCGCCGCCGCATCGGCTGCGCTGAACCAGGTGGCCGTCCAAGTAGCCTCCAGCCACATCCGTCACTGCGTCGTCGCCCACAACGCGTCGGAGTCCCATCCCGATGCCGTGCCGATGACGCGCGAAGCCTTGGTCGACGAACTCGACGAAGTGCTCCGCCGCCTCATGCGTTGATCTATACCCCAAGGAGTATCACACCATGCCTACCACTCTTTACAACGTCACCGGAATGTCCTGCCAGAACTGCGTTCGCCACGTGCGGGAGGCCATCGCGGCCCTTCCCGGCGTGCTGAGCGTCGAAGTGGATCTCGCCTCGGGATCGGCCCGCGTCGAGCACACCGAATTGGACGAGGACGCGCTGATCGCCGCTCTCGAAGATGAAGGATACGCGGCGACCCGACAGTCATGAGCGATCCCGCGACCGTCGAAACCGTCCTGGACGTCGAGGGCATGACCTGCGCCTCGTGCGTTCGCCGCGTCGAGCGCGCGCTGCTCAAGACCGAAGGGGTCGAGTCGGCGCACGTCAACTACGCGACGCATCAGGCCACCGTCGTTCACGGCACCCATGCCGCTCCCGAGGCGTTGACGCAGGCCGTCGAGAAGGCAGGCTACGCGGCGGCCCCCGCCGAGCACGGCTCGGACGACGTGGGAGAACACGCCGAACACCTCAAGGCAGAATCCCAGAAGCAGTTGGCGGCCATAAAAACCAACCTGTTGCTGGCGGCGGCGCTGACCGTGCCCGTGACGGCGGTCTCGATGCTCTGGCACCCCCGCCCCGAATGGGTGAACTGGGTCCTGTTCGCCCTCTCTACGCCCGTCATCTTCGGCGCGGGACGGGGCTTCTTCGTCGTGGCGGCGAAGGCCCTTCGGCACGGCAACACGACGATGGACACCCTCATCGCCATGGGCAGCGGCGCGGCGTGGGCGTATTCGACCTATGCTCTCGTCGCGTTTCGGGGGCACGGGGCCCATCAGAGCCACCACATCTACTTCGAGACGGGCGCCGTCATCGTCACGCTGATCCTGCTCGGTCGCTACCTGGAGGCCAAAGCCAAGACCCGGATGTCCGATTCGATCCGAGCCCTGATGCGGCTGGCTCCCGACGAGGCGACCGTCATCGGGTTGGATGGCGAAGCGCACTCCCTGCCCGTTGGTCAACTCAAGAAGGGCATGCTCCTGCGTGTGCGGCCCGGCGAGACCGTCCCCACCGACGGCGTGGTCGTCGAAGGCGAGTCGTTCGTCAACGAGGCGATGGTCACCGGCGAGCCCTTGCCCGTGGCGAAGGCGGTCGGCGACGCCGTGACCGGCGGCACGCTCAACGAGCAAGGTTCCTTCGTTTTCAGGGCCGAACGCGTGGGCAGCGAGACGACGTTGGCCGGCATCGCGCGCATGGTCCAGCGAGCCCAAGGCTCCAAGGCCCCGATGCAGGGCTTGGCCGACCGCGTCTCGAGCATCTTCGTTCCCATCGTGATCGCCCTCGCCGTGCTGACGGCTCTTGTGTACGGTCTGGGAGGCTGGGGATGGGATGCCGGCTTGATGGCCGCTGTGGCGGTCCTCGTCATCGCGTGTCCGTGTGCGCTCGGGTTGGCGACGCCCACGGCTTTGATGGTGGGCACCGGCCGCGGCGCCGAGCTTGGCATCCTCATCAAGGATGGCGCGGCGCTGGAGCACGCGGCGCACGTGAAGTCGGTGCTGTTGGACAAGACGGGCACGCTCACCGACGGCCGTCCGCGAGTCCAGGCGGTTCGCGTGTTGGGCGAGGGGTCCGAATCCGATGCGTTGGCTTACGCCGCAGCCGTGGGTCGGCTGAGCGAGCACCCTGTCGCACAGGCCATCGCGGCCGAAGCCGACCAACGCGGCGTCGAGCGGCTCGAGGCAACCGGGTTCGCCAGCGAACGCGGCCAGGGCGTCTCGGCGGTCGTCGGCGGGACCCCGGTGCGTTTGGGCCGTATCGAGTGGGCGTTGGCTGGCGAGCCCGACGCCGACGTGTTGCAGGCTGCCGACGCGATGGGGGCGGCCAGCGTGTCGCTCCTGGTGGCGGGCGAGCGACGAGTGCTGTTCGCTGTGGCCGACGCGGTTTCGCCCACCAGCCGCGAAGCCGTGCGTGAGCTTCGGACGATGGGTGTGGAAGCCGTGATGGTTACGGGCGACCGCAAAGCGATGGCTCAGGCCGTCGCCGCCGAGGTCGGGATCCACGAAGTAGAGGCCGAAGTCCGACCCGAGGGTAAGGCCGCGATCGTGCAGCAGCACCAGGGCATGGGCGCGGTGGCCATGGTGGGCGACGGCGTGAACGACGCCCCGGCGCTGGCGCAGGCCGACCTCGGCATCGCGATGGGCACAGGCACCGATGTGGCGATGGAGACGGCCGGGGTCACCTTGCTGCGATCGGACCTTCGCGGCGTGCCGCAGGCCATCCGATTGGCGCGCGCCACGCTGACCACCATCCGTTGGAACCTGTTCTGGGCGTTCGTGTACAACGTGGTGATGATCCCGTTGGCTGCGGCGGGTCGGCTCGACCCCATGCTCGCCGCAGGCGCGATGGCCTTCTCGAGCGTGTCGGTGGTCGCCAACTCGCTTCGGTTGCGGGGGTTCGATCGGAGGGAGAGCCTAGGCCGAACGACACAACATGACTCTCAACATGCAAATCACTTGATACAATAACACTCAAGAGAGAACCATGCGATTCGACAAGCTCACCGTAAAGACCCAACAGGCCCTTCAGGACGCACAGCACCTGGCGGCCGAGTACCACCACAGCAGCGTGGACACGCCGCACATGCTGCTGGCCGCACTCCGTCAAGACGATGGACTGGCCGGGCCCGTCTTGGAGATGGTGGGGACCGATGCGGGCCGCTTGAACGCCGACTTGCATCGCCTGCTCGAAGGCCGAGCGAAGGTCCAGGGCGGGTCTTACGGCGATTCGATGACCAGTGGCTTGTCGCGCATTTGGAACAACGCGTTCACCATCGCGAAGGAGATGGACGACGAGTACGTCGCCACCGAGCACGTCCTGCTGGCCATGGTCGACGACCCCGAAGAGGCCGGACGGCTTCTCCGCACGTACGGCGTCACCCGCGAGCCGCTGGAGAAGGCCATCCAGGACATCCGCGGCGGGCGAAAGGTGACCGACCCCAATGCCGAGGACCGCTATCAGGCCCTCGACAAGTACGGCATCGACTTCACGGCCAAGGCGCGGGAGGGCAAGCTGGACCCCGTCATCGGGCGGGACGACGAGATTCGTCGCGTGATGCAGGTGCTCAGCCGACGCACCAAGAACAACCCCGTCCTCATCGGCGAGCCAGGCGTGGGCAAGACGGCCGTCGTCGAAGGGCTGGCCCAACGCATCGTGAAGGGCGACGTGCCTGAAAGCCTCAAGAACAAGAGCCTTATCGCGCTCGACCTCGGAGCACTGATCGCGGGCGCCAAGTACCGTGGCGAGTTCGAGGACCGCTTGAAGGCCGTACTCGAGGACATCAAGAAGGCCGAGGGCCGGATCATCCTGTTCATCGACGAGCTGCACACATTGGTGGGCGCGGGCAAGGCCGAGGGCAGCATGGACGCCGCGAACATGCTCAAGCCGATGTTGGCCCGGGGCGAACTGCGGTGCGTCGGAGCGACCACGCTCGACGAGTACACCAAGCACATCGAGAAGGACAAGGCGCTGGAGCGGCGCTTCCAGACCGTGCTGGTGGACGAACCGACCGTCGAGGAGACGATCTCGATCCTGCGCGGCCTCAAAGAGCGCTACGAGATCCACCACGGCGTCCGCATTCAGGACGGTGCGATCATCGCCGCCGCGACGCTCAGCAACCGCTACATCACCGACCGCTTCCTTCCGGACAAGGCGATCGATCTCGTGGACGAAGCCGCCTCCCGGCTGAAGATCGAGATGGACAGCGTGCCTCAGGAGATCGACGATCTGGAGCGCCAGATCAACCAGCTTCAGATCGACAAGGCCGCGTTGCTCAAAGAGACCGACGAGGCCTCCAAGAAGCGGCTCGACGACGCCGAGCGCAAGCTGGCCGATCTCGGGGCAGAAGTCCAGCGGCTGCGCGCGATTTGGCAGACCGAAAAGGAGAAGATCGAGGCGATGCGGGGGCTCAAGCAGGAGATCGAGAGCCTGCATGTGCAGCTTCAACAGGCCCAACGCGACGCCGATTGGGGGCGGGCGGCCGAGATTCAGCACGGCATGCTTCCCCGCTTGAACGCCCAGATGCAACACGAAACCGCGGAGCTGGAGCGTGTTCAAGGCGGCGCGCGCATGCTCAAGGAAGAGGTCGGCCCGGACGACATCGCCGACGTGGTCTCCAAGTGGACCGGCGTTCCCGTGAGCAAGCTCATGCAAGGCGAGTTGGAGAAGTTGATCAAGCTGGAAGACCACCTGGAGAAACGCGTGGTCGGGCAACGCGAGGCGCTCACCATCCTCGCCGACGCCGTTCGCCGAGCGCGGAGCGGCATCAGCGACCCCAACCGACCTATCGGCTCGTTCTTGTTCCTCGGCCCCACGGGCGTTGGCAAGACCGAGACGGCCAAAGCTCTCGCCGAATTCCTGTTCGACGACGAGCGGGCGATGGTCCGCATCGACATGTCGGAGTACCAGGAGAAGCACTCGGTGGCCCGACTGATCGGCGCGCCTCCCGGCTATGTGGGGTACGACGAGGGCGGCCAACTCACCGAAGCCGTCCGCCGACGTCCCTACAGCGTGGTGCTGATGGACGAGGTCGAAAAGGCCCACCCCGAGGTGTTCAACGTGCTGCTGCAGATGCTGGACGACGGGCGGCTCACCGATGGTCAGGGCCGGACCGTGGACTTCCGCAACGCTGTAGTCATCTTGACCAGCAACCTCGGCTCGCAGTTCTATGCGGACAACCCGCTCATGGACCCCGTCGAGTTCGAGAAGGTGAAGAAGCAGGTGCTGGACACGGTGCGCGGGTTCTTCCGCCCCGAGTTCATCAACCGGCTGGACGACATCATCGTGTTTCGGGCGCTGGGCGTCGCCGAGATCAAGCGGATCGTCGAGATTCAGTTGAGGCACGTTGCCGAACGTCTCAAGGATCGCCGCATCGAACTCGATGTGACGGAAGGTGCTCTGAGCCTGATCGCCAGCGAGGGGTTCGACCCCGTGTACGGGGCGCGGCCCCTCAAGAGGGCCATCCAGCGCGACCTGCTCAATCCGTTGGCGCAGCAACTGCTGGCAGGGGCCATTCGCGATGGACAACGGGTGACGGTGGACGTGCAGAACGGCGAACTGGTCTTCGCGGCGGCTGAACCCGCCCCCGTCTAAGGCCAGGCAGGAACCCGAGCGCCGCGGGTCGCAGTATGAGAGGACAACATGGTTGGCCTCCTGCTTCTTACCGCCGCGCTCGCCTTGCCCGCCGAGGCGAAGCCAGACCTCAAGGGCACCTTGGTCGTTGTGAACCAACGCAGCGACACGGCCACGCTCGTGGATCTCGCCACGATGGAAGCCTACAAGCACGTGCCCGTGGGCGGCGGTCCCCACGAGGCGGCCGTCTCGCCCGATGGCAAGACCGCCATCGTGACCAACTACTTCAAGCAGGGCGTCGGGCCAAGCAACTCGCTCAGCGTGATCGAACTGCCGAGCGGCAACGTTCGCAAGGCGATCTCGCTGGGCGAGTACCGCCAGCCGCACGACATCCGATGGGTGGACGGGCGCAAAGTGGTGCTGACGGTCGAGGCCAATCAAGCCCTTCTGCTGGTGGATGTCGAAAGCGGCCAGGTGGAACGCAAGTTCGAAACCGGCGTCGCGGGCTCGCACATGCTGAGCCTGTCGGCCGACCACAAGCGCCTCTATTGCTCGAACATGGGGCCCGGCACGGTCACCGCGTTCGACTTCCAGACGGGCGCGAAGCTCAAGGAAGTGCGTTGCGGACAGCAGACCGAGGGTGTGGGCGTTACCCTCGACGGCAAGTGGATCTGGGCCGGCAACCGCGCCGAGGACACGATCACCATCATCGACGCCGGCAAGCTCGAGGTGGCCAAGACGGTCAAGTCGGCGGGCTTCCCTTACCGCGTCCAGTTCACTCCAAACGGCGAGAGCGCTTTGATCCCGCATGCGGTGTCGGGCGAGTTGGTCGTTTTCGACGTGGCTCGGCAGGAGGAGACGAAGCGGATCAAGCTCGGTGGCACGGGGATCAAGTTGGGCGTCGAGTCCGGCTCTCCGGCAGGGGTCTTCGCCCACCCGGACAATCGCCATGCGTTCGTGACCGTGCGCAACGACAACTCGGTGATCGTGCTGGACCTGCACACCGGGGCGACCTTGGGGCGCGTTGCGGTGCAAACCAGTCCGGATGGAGTGGCCTACTCGGCAGTCGCGCGCTGAAATCGTGCCGCACTCTCAGGGACTTTCGGTTATGCTGAACATCGTGAACCCGCTCATTCTGCTCGTCGTCGTGGCCTCCCACGGGTTGGCCCAACCCCAAGGACCCGAGGCTACCGTCGGCGCACTCTACGAAGTCATCTCCGGCCCTGCGGGCCAGAAGCGCGACTGGGACAAGTTCAGGAGCCTATTCGTCGAGGACGCCAAGATGCGCGTGGTGGTCAAGCGGCAGGGCGGCCCGCACGAGTTGCGCACCCTGACGCTGGACGACTATGTGAACCGTAGCGGCCCGATGCTGGAGCAGCGCGGGTTCTTCGAGAAGCAGATCGCGGCCAAGGTCGAGCGCTACGACGGCTTGGTGCAGATCTTCTCGACCTACGAGGCGCGGAGCAAGGCGGACGACGAGAAGCCGATGGACCGTGGGATCAACTCGATCCAGCTCGTGCAGATCGGCGAGGCGTGGAAGATCGTGTCCATCGTTTGGCAGGCGGAGTCTTCTGGTGTGCCGGTGCCCTCCACCTACCTACCGAAAGCGGGAGGCTAGGCGAGTCCGGAGTCCTCGAGAAAAAAAGTCGAAATCGCTGTGTCATCCAGTAGACATTCGTCTATAATGGAACTCGCTTGACCCTTCACGAGGTACCAAGGCCATGCGAAGACTGCTTCTCACCTTTCCGTTGATTCTCGCCGTCGCATCATGCTTCGCGCAGATGCCCGACCTCAGCCCGCCCAAGGAACTGGCCAAGCTGGACTTCATGAAGGGATCGTGGTCCGGCAGCGGCACGATGACGATGGAGGGTCAAACGATGCCTTTCTCCGGCACGATGACCAACGCCACCGAGGGGCAGTTCCTGAAGCTGGACAGCGTCAACGACATGGCTGGCCTCAAGATGACCGAGATGGCTTATGTCGCCTACGATGCGGCGAACTCCCGTTACACGATCTACACGTTCACCAACTTCTCTCCCGCTCCGCGCATCGAGCACGGCAAGTTCGAGGGCGAGAAGTTTGTCACCGTGAGCGAGCCGTGGAACGTCATGGGACAGAAGCACGTGAGTCGGACCACCATGTGGAAAGTCGATGCGGACACGCTGGGTTTGAAGCTTGAGTTTCAGATTGACGACCGCTGGGTTCCCTCTCTCGAGACCACGTTCAAGCGCAAGAAGTAAGGCGAGGCCGCGACCGGATGGGGCAAAATGGACGGGCCGATGTCTGTCTTGCCCCTCCTTCTTGCCGCCAGCCTCTCGCTTGGCTCAGCCCAACCCTCCGGTCGTCCGACCGAGAACTGGGTCTTCCGCTCGGTGCTGGATCAGCGGCCCCGCATGGTGACCGCACTGCTCCACCCCGACCTCTCGGTGGCTTACGACGCCACCTACGGTTCGCTGTACAAGGCGTGGAAAGGCGGGGTTGAACTCGCTGGCGCGGTCTACACGACGGAGCACGGCCCCCAGCCCACGGCAAAGGGCCCGGCTTACTGGGAGCCGCCGACCGACCGACCCGTTTGGACCGTCCGGCGAGGCTCTGCGCCCTTGAACACGAAGGTGGTCTACCGGGGCTACCGCTGGGATCGCAACAAGACTCGGGGGTTCACGATGCTGGTCGACCTGGTGCGCAGCGACAACACCAAGGTCACCATCGAAGAGACTCCCGAAGCCGTCGGCGACGCCGACGGGCGGGTCGGATTGGAACGGTCGTTCAAGGTGACCGGGCTTGGCAACGATCGCCTTGTGCTGGAAGGCGGCGCGCCACGCAAATCCGCTCGACGCATCCTCAGCGGCAACCTCACCGTCACCGATCGGAGTTTCGTGTTCGATGGCGATGGCGAAGCCCGCTGGGTCGAGCTCTTCGACCCGCCGACCGAGGTCAGTCTCGACCATGGCGACGAGCACGCGATGGCTCAAGCCGCGCGCCGCGAGCAGGGCCTGGGAATGCGGATCTACGCCGTCGGGAAGCAGATGACGGCCCTGCCCCTGTTGGTCCCCGGCCAGACGGCCAACGTCAACCGGCTCATCACCGGCGTCGACTTTCACAACGACAACTTCGGCTACTCGGGAAGTCCGTTCCTCGTTCACATCACGGGCTTCCTGAAGATCGAGCGGGCGGGGACGTACACGTTCCGGCTCACGTCCGACGACGGCTCGGTTCTCTGGATCACGGACACGAAGGTGCTGGACCACGACGGTTTGCACTCCGCGACTCCCAAGGAAGGTTCGATCGACCTCGCCCCCGGCGAGCTTGAGCTGCGCTTGGAGCACTTCGATTCGGGCGGCGACGCCGTGTTGAGACTCGAATGGCGGAAGCCGGGCGACACAGAGTTCTCCCTGATCCCCGCCAGCGCGTTCGCGACCACTGCGGGTGAAGTTCGCGTCACTGCGCCCGGCATGAAGAACGTGCTCGACCCGTTCGCGTTCAACGCCTCCGGCGACAAAAGGCCTCTTGAGGGCGTCCACCCGTCGTTCGACCTCGCCCCCGTGCGTCCGGAGGGCTTCGAGCCTCGCGTCGGCGGTTTGGACTTCCTTCCCGATGGCCGCATGGTCGTGTGCACGTGGGACCCCGTGGGCGGCGTGTACGTCCTCGACGGCTTCCAGGGGGGCGGCCCAGCGACCGTGAAGACCATCGCCACCGGCCTTGCCGAGCCTCTGGGGATCAAGGTGGTGGATGGCGCGATCTACGTGCTGCAGAAGCAAGAACTCACCCGCCTCGACGACACCAACGGCGACGGGATCATTGACGCCTACACCGCGATGGCGAACGGATGGGGCGTGACGCCCAACTTCCACGAGTTCGCGTTCGGGTTGCTCTACAAGGGCGGCTTCTTCTACGCGACGCTCGCCACGGCCATTGACCCGGGTGGGCGCAGCACGCGCCCCCAGAACCCCGACCGAGGCAAGGTCGTCAAGATTTCGGCGAAGGACGGTTCCTATCAGATGGTCGCACGGGGTCTGCGCACGCCGAACGGCATCGGATTTGGCCCGAACGGCGGCATCTACATCACGGACAACCAGGGCGACTGGCTTCCCTCTTCGAAGGTCCTCCTGCTTCAGGAAGGCGCGTTTTACGGGAACCGCTCGGTCGAGCCGGAAGCCGTGGCGAAGCTCAAGGAGACTCCGCCCATCGTCTGGCTACCGCAAGGCGAAATCGGCAACTCGCCCAGCCAGCCCGCGCCCATCGAAGTCGGGCCGTACAAGGGCCAGTTGCTGCACGGAGACGTGACCCACGGCGGACTGAAGCGAACGTTCGTCGAGCGTGTGGACGGCTTTTGGCAGGGCACGGTCTTCCGATTCACCCAAGGGCTCGAGGCTGGCGTGAACCGCATCGCCTGGGGCCCGGACGGAGCGCTCTACGTGGGCGGGATCGGCTCGACAGGCAACTGGGGCCAGGAGGGCAAGAAGCGTTACGGCCTGGAACGCCTCGCCTTCAACGGTAAGCCCACGCACGAGATGCTGGCCGTCCGAGCGATGACCAACGGGCTCGAAATCGAGTTCACCCAGCCCTTGCCGAAGGACGTCGGCTGGGATCCCACCGAGTACGAAGTCGAGCAATGGCGCTACGAGCCCACCGAGGAGTACGGTGGCCCCAAGGTGGATCAGTCGGCCCTGCGCGTCAAGTCGGCCACCGTCGGTGGCGACCGGCGCAAGGTGTTCCTCGAGGTCGAGGGCATGAAGCCCGGCCACGTGGTGTACGTACGCCTCGCGGCCCCCTTCGCCAGCGAATCGGGACAGCCGATTTGGAGCACCGAGGCGTGGATGACCGTCAACGCGATTCCCCGCTCGCGGCGGGGGCGCGTGCTCAAGCCGCCGTTCAACCTGGATGGCCAGCTGAGTCCCGCCGAGGTTCGCGAGGGCTTCGTCTCGATGACCCTGGGCGACCGGCTGGAGCAATGGGCCAATCAGGACGGCGGGCCCTATCCCTCGGGTTGGTACGCCGAAAAGGGTGAGCTGAAGTTCCGACCGGACGGCGCGCGCGGTGACATCCGCACCCGGGCCATGTACGGCGACTTCGACTTCCGCTTCGAGTGGCGCGTCGGCGACGCGGCGAACAGCGGCGTGATCTACCGAAGCTGGGACATGACACGGCCCACGTGGAACACCGGCCCCGAGTACCAAATCCTCGACGATCGCCGCTACTTTGAAGGCAAGCTGACCAAGAACTCGGCGGGCTCGAACTACGATCTCGAGGCGCCGGCGTTCCGAGCCACCAAGCCGGTCGGCAACTGGAACCAAGGCCGCATCGTGGCGCGGGGCAACAAGGTCGAGCACTGGCTGAACGGCTACAAGATCGTGGAGTACGAGATCGGCTCGCCGAAGTGGCGCGAGCAGTTGGCGGCCAGCAAGTTCAAGGACATGCCTGGCTATGCGACGGCCAAGCAGGGCTACATCGTGCTGCAAGACCACGGCGACCCCGTGAGCTACCGCAACCTGAGGATCAAGCGTCTGGACTAGCCGAAGGACATGCTCGCCCGCAAGTTCATGGCAGCCTTGGCCCTCGGGCTTCTGGGGGTGCTGATCGGACGGGCGTTCGACCTCTCGCTCGCCCCCGCGATCTTCAGTCTGGTGCTGCTTTACGGACTCGTCTTGCTGGCTCAAGCCGTCCCGCAATGGGTGAAGCGCAACACGGACCCTTACAGCCTGGAGGCCCTTCGCGACGTCCACCAACAGAAGGAGTTCGAGGCGATGGATCTGGTCGCACCTGACGATGCCGAAGGCATCCTGTGTCCAAACTGCCTGGAGTTGTACTCGTCCAAGCTTCCTTGCTGCCCCAACTGCGGGCGATAGGTCTCAGTGCTGGAGGTCTCTCATCACGCTCCACACCTGGTGAAGGGACTTCTCGTAGGCTGTCCGGCCCTCGTGTCCAGAGACCTCGTTCTTGAAGTTGTCGTAGTCAAGCTCTTCGGCCAGCCCCGCAAGCACTCGGGACCAATCCGGCTTGGCGACGACGATCCGGTAGCGGTAGTCCCTCTTCGGCGACACGTGGATGTCGCATGAGCCGAGTTGCTCCGGGAAGCGTGCCTTGAGGGCCTCGAGGTGGGACTGAACACGCGCCCGGACCACGACTCGGTCGGGATCAATGGGCTGATGGGTGGTGCCGTCGCCCTGCCACGCGGAGACTGCGCTGAAGAAGCCGTGTTTGGTGAAGAGCCACATCTTGAATCGGTGGCTGGTGGAGGCTACGGGACTCGAACCCGTGACCCCCTGCTTGCAAAGCAGGNNGCAGGTGCTCTCCCAACTGAGCTAAGCCCCCACCGGGCCGAGTGCATTATAGCTTACTGTCCGGGCGGCGTCTGGCTCTGAGAGCGGCGCCCACCGGTGAAAGGCCCGTCCCGGACCTGGGGCAACGGTCTTGGTAAACTCCGGGCACAGCCTGACGACCCGGTCGCCTCGACCCAACGCCGCGAAGAGGCCCAAGCAGTCCACCTGCGTTCCGGGCCGATCCGGCAAAGGCAGACCATCATGGCAACCAAGATCGGCATCAACGGCTTCGGCCGCATCGGACGTCTCTCCCTCCGCGCCATCCTCCAGAAGTACCCGAACGACCTTGAAGTCGTGGCGGTCAACGATCTGTTCGACACGCGCACCAACGCCCAGCTCTTCAAATACGACAGCACGTTCGGGCCGTTCCAAGGCGAAGTCGGCCATGACGAGGGCAACCTGATCGTCAACGGCAAGTCCATTCGCGTCACCGCCGAGAAGGACCCGGCCAACATCGACTGGTCGGCGCTCGGTGTCGAGATCGTCATCGAAGCCACCGGCGTGTTCACCGACAAGGAGAAGGCCGAGAAGCACCTTGGCGGGTCGGTGAAGAAGGTGCTCATCAGCGCCCCGGCCAAGGGAGAGGACGTCACCATCGTGCTCGGCGTGAACCACGACAAGTACGATCCTGCCAACCATCACGTGGTCAGCAACGCCTCGTGCACCACGAACTG
>DDSP01000044.1 GCA_002343445.1 Chthonomonas sp. UBA2387 | reverse complement strand
GGGGGCAACACGCCGAACGCATCGGCGGTGAGGAAGATGATGTTCTTGGGGTGACCCGCCTTGCTGGGGATCACTGCGCCCTCGATGAAGTCCACGGGATAGGCGCAACGTGTGTTTTCCGTGTACTTCGCGTCGTCGTAGTCGGGGACGCGGTTTTCGTCGAGCACCACGTTCTCCAGGACCGAGCCGAATCTGATGGCGTTCCAAATCTGCGGCTCGCCTTCGGCGCTCAGCTTGATGCACTTGGCGTAGCAGCCGCCTTCAAAGTTGAAGACTCCTTCGTCGGTCCAACCGTGCTCGTCGTCGCCGATCAGGGCTCGGTGGGGATCGGCCGAAAGCGTGGTCTTGCCTGTGCCCGAAAGGCCGAAGAACAGGGCGACGTCGCCCTCCTCGCCCACGTTGGCCGAGCAGTGCATGCTCAGCACGTTCTTCAGGGGCAGCAGATAGTTGAGGATGGTGAAGACGCTCTTCTTCATCTCGCCGGCGTACTGGGTGCCCAGGATCAGCACTTGTTTCTCGGCGAAGTTGAGGGCGATGACGGCTTCGCTGCGCGTGCCATCGGTTTCAGGGTCGGCCAGCAGCGTGCAGGCGTTGACGATGGTCCATTCGGGCTCGAAGGACGCGAGTTCCTCGGCCGTCGGACGGATGAGCAACTGCTTCACGAAGAGGGCGTGCCAAGCCTTTTCGGTGACGAATCGCACGCGGATGCGGTGGTCGGGGTCTGCGCCTCCGTAGGTGTCCACGACGTACGCTTCGCGGCCCTTGTAGTGCTCGGCCACCTTCTCGCGCAGCTTGGCGAAGGTCGCGGGGTCCATGGCCGCGTTGTTGTCCCACCAGATGTTCGGTTCGCTTCCCGGCTCGCGGACAGTGGCCTTGTCCTTGGGGGTGCGACCGGTGTACTTGCCGGTTCGGGCGACCAAGGCGCCGTTTGCGGCAAGAGTCCCTTCTCCAGCCGCGATGGCTCGCTCGATGAGTTCGGCCGTGGGCAGATTGCGGTGGACGGGGTTGCAGAGGGAGAGTTGGACGGGCTCGTTCGACGCTGAAGACATCCGCAAAAGACTCCTCCCGGATAGAATGAGGATCGCATGCGATCGGCCCGGGATAGAGGCATGATACCTTTGGACCGACCGATGCTTCAGGGACCGAGGAACCATGACCGAACTCACGTACGCGCTTTTGCCCGCCGATGCCGTCGAAGCCCGACTGCCCAGTCTGCCTGGTTGGGGGACGCATCAGGGAGCGCTGGTGAAGACGTTCGAGTTCGCGGACTACCTGTCCGGCGCATCGTTCGCCTCGGCGGTCGCGTGGGTGGCAGAGCAACTCAACCACCATCCGGACCTGCTGATCGGGTACCGACGGGTGACGGTGTCCACGATCACGCACGACTCGGGCGGCCTCACCGCCTTCGACTTCGAGTTGGCCGAACGCATCGAACGCTTGCGCGGTCCTGTATCATGAGAGAGAGGACGTAAATGCCGAAGAACCTGTTGATCCGCGTCGGTGTGCTGGTGATCGTGGCTTCCGCGCTCATGTATCTGGGCGCGATCGGGCTGAACTACATCAAGGATCTGTTGCCGTGGATCGGCGGGGGAGGAGTGGCGTTGCTGATCGTGGGCGTGTTGATGGAGGCTCAGAAGGCGAAGCAGGCGCCCTCGTTAGATGCCTCGACCGGAGTCAAGGTGCCCAAAGCCAACGAACCCGTGCACGAGGAAGACGCCGTCCGCTGACCAGGTTCGCGGTGGGGTTGGCACCCGCTGTTCGCGCAAGCAATAGCTCGACAGGTCCCGTGAGGTTCAATCCGTCGCGAGCAAGTTCTGGCCCAAGCTCAACAGCGCCTCGGCTTGGACCAACGTCGGCGCGTCGGCCACCACCCGCACCACGCCCCGCTCGGTCTTGGAACCCCGAATCCACAAGAAGCCTCGGCCCTTGGGCGATTCCAGGCGCACCTTCCACCCATAGCTCTTCCCGCGCGGCCGATCGCGGCCGACGTAGCGCGTGTACGAGTAGTGGAACGTGAACATGCCCCAATCCCGGGCGAGGAACCGAACGAACAACTCGGGGAAGCGGGATTCCAGCCGGTCCACCACGTCCTCCCAATCGCCGGGCGCTTCGCCCTTGGCGGCCAGCGTCCGCTGGGTGGGCAAGAGGTCCACAAAGCCGATCAAGCCGGTACCCAGTTGGCCCTTGAGGGCTTCGGCGGCGATGGCCCTCAATCCATCGTCGGCGCAAGCCAACAGCGCGCCGGCACCCACCAACGAACCGTCGCGGCACGTGGTGCCCGCAAAGATCGTGCCTCCGTTAGGGCCCTCGACACCCACCACGGTGCGGTAGCCCAGGGCGTCCAGGTCGCGCATCTTGGTCACGACGTTGATCTCGCCGGTTTCGACCTCGTGCACCTCGGCACCGAAGTGGTCGGCGATGGCGTGGACTCGGTAGGACGTTGCATCGGAGGCGACGACGGCAGGAGGACGCGTGTCGCCCGCCCGCCGATGCAGGCTGAGCGCGATCGCCACGTTGATCGCGGCCGCCATTTGGGGCGAGGGAATCGCCGCCTTTCCCGCACGGTCTACGTAGGTGAGGTTGCCGCGGTCGGCGTCGAAGTCGTAGGCGAGGCCGAACAACGCCCCTTCCTCGCGAACGCGCGCGGCCAGCGGCTCCAGCACGTGGGACCCATCGGGCAAGGTGGATTCGACATCGATCACGTGGCCGGGCTGACCCGGCTCGTCGTTCAGGACCACCGGGGTCACGCCCAGGCGTTCGAAGACCCGCGAGGCGATGCCGCTTGCCGCGCCGCCATTGGGGTCGAGGACCACCTTGACGTTGTGAACGTCCGTGTTGTAGTGCTCGGCGATGAACTCGACGTAGCGGTGGATGGCGTCCTCGCGGGCGTCTGGGCGCTCGTCGGGGACGCTTGGCTCGTCGCGCGGGGTGGGCGAGAACGCGTTGGCCGCGCGGATGAGCAGGCCCATCTCCGCGGCTGATAGCAAGGCGCCAGGGGGCGCGGGGTCCACGGCGACCGTCTCGATGCCGGTGGCGTACTTCCACCCGTTGTTGTCGAGCGGATTGTGGCTGGCCGTGATCATCGCGCCGCCGTGCGCTTGGAACTGACGCACGGCATGTTGCCAAACCGGCGTGGATACGATGCCGAGGTTGATGAGGTCCAGCCGCACCCCGAGGTCGCGGAACGCACACGCGATGCCTTCGGCTTGGGCGTCGAGCAGTTGCTCGCCGGTCGGGCGCGGGTCGCGCGCGAGCACGATGCGGGCCTCTGGCGCGGGGTTGGCCTGGAGGCGCGAAACGGCGTAGCAATAGGCGTGCCGGAAGGCGAACAACTCGTCTTCGAGCAACACCTTGGAGCCGGGGCCGATCTTGGCCCGGACCCCCGAATACGACTGCAGCCAACGTCCCGGCGTACCCATGACGTGCAGTCTAGCACCGCCGCACTCCGACCGGATGGAGCGGCTAAACTTGAGAGCAATGAGTTCCAAGAGGGTTTTGGTCACCGGGTCCTCCCGAGGCATCGGTCGCGCGATCGCGCTTCGCTTGGCGCGGGATGGTTGGACCGTTGCCGTTCACTTTTCCACCCACGAGCGACGCGGGCGCGAAGTCGAGAAGTTGTTGGGCAGCGCATGCAAGGGCGTCTATCAGGCCGACCTTTCGCAACCGGGTGCGGCGTCCCAACTGTTCCAGGCCGCGCTGGCGGATGGGCCGGTCGAGGCGCTGGTCAACAACGCGGGCGTCTACCTGCCCATGTCCATCTTGGAAGAGAGCGACGCCAAGTTCGCAGCCAACCTGCACAAGACGTTTGCGATCAACTTCGAGGCGTCGGCGCTGCTGACCCGCGCCGCGGCGCGCCACTTCGTGACCAAGGGTGGAGGCAAGGTCTGCAACGTGGCCAGCCGCGTCGGGTTCAAGGGCGAAGCCAGCGCTTCGCTCTACGCGGCTTCCAAGGCGGCCATGGCCAACATGACGCGGTCGTTGGCCGTCGAGCTGGCCCCCAACAACATCCAGGTGTTCGGTATCGCTCCAGGCTGGGTGGATACGGCGATGGTGCGCGACGGCATGGAGTCTCGTCTGCCGGAGATTCTCGCCACGATCCCCGTCGGCCGCATGGCGACACCCGACGATTGTTCTTCTGCCGTGGCGTTTCTGCTGAGCGACGAGGCGTCCTACCTGAGCGGCCACATCATCGACATCAACGGTGCGAGCTATTTCCACTAAGGGGCGTGTGCCTGGAGGGGCACGCTCCGTCGTGCCCTTGTTTGGACCCGACGGAGCGGGTCCCTCCAGAGCGCTTGTCGTCGCAACGGTTTGCCTGATGGCCGCGACGGGAACTGCCCAAGGCACCGACCCAGGCGCGCCGCGCCTCCGCACGGAAACCGAGGCGGGAAGCGTGGTTTGGGTCGAACACATGCCTGACGCCAAAGAGGTCGTGGTCAGCCTTTGGGCGTCCTCGCGCGATGTCGCCGAGACCCCCACCACCCACGGTCACCGGCACCTGATGGAGCACTTGCTCGCCCGAGGCGACGGCCAACTGGACCGACGCCTGGAAACCGAGGGCATCACGCTCACGGCCCAGACGTTTCGCTTCGCGATGCACTTCCAATTCCGGTGTCCCCCCGGCAAAGAAGGCCGCGCGTTTCAAGAAATCGCCGGGTTGCTGAAAGGCTTCGAACCCACCAAGGAACGCATCGAACACGAGTTGCGCATCATGCGCCACGAGTTTGCGTTGCGCGACGGGGCGGAGGCTTTGGCGGCGGCGGCATGGCGTGCCGCGTTCGGACAACGTGGGCTGGACGCATGGGGCACGCTGACCGCGATGTCCGGGGCGACTCCCGAATCCCTGAAGGCCCTCCATCGAGCCCATTTCGCCGAGCCCAATCTGGCCCTTGTCGTGGCGGGGCCAGTAGACCTGGACGCAACGACAGCTCAGGCCGTGGCCTTGCTGGCTACCGCTCCCAAGCCGGGTGAGCGGCTTGCCAGCGAACCGTTGGCAGGTGAAGCAAGCCGTGTCGAAGACGAGGCGTGCTTCGGCGAAGCGCGGGCCGCGATCACTCAGGGCTTTGCGCGCGACGAGACGCATTGGGCGCTTGCGGCTGCCTTGGCCCTGGCGACCGAGGTGCCGCGCAGCTTCGTCAGCTTCGTGCCCAGCGCCGAACCCGCCGTGGTGACCTGGGGACGCGACGACCAGCGACACGGTCTCGGTGCCATCGCCGACGGGCTAAGCCCCAACGACGAGGCGCGCCTGTTCCGCACCGGTTGGGAACTGGGTCAAGCGTGGTACGCCAACCAATTGCGTTCGCCGGCAGGGGTGGCGTATCTTCGCGGACTGTATGCCGTCCAATCGCGTGGTGCGAAGCCGGAAGACTCGGTCCGCAGGATTCAGGCGATGACGTTCGAGCAGTTCAAGGAAGGCCTTCGCGCCTTCGGCAAGGATCGCGGCGTGACCGTGGTCGGGGTGGGGCGATGACGTTCTCCATTCCCCTCGTTTGGAGGGGTGGCCGTCAGGCCGGGGTGGTCACCCTCATTGCTGCATCCATCGCCACCGGGGCCACCGCAGATTCCCCTCCTCTGGAGGGGTGGCCGATAGGCCGGGGTGGTCAAAACTCCCAAGTCCGTACCCTCGAACTCCACGACGCCGAGGCCGATTCAGTGGTCGTTCACGCGGCGATCTCGCTGCCGGAGATGAGCGACCACTACCGCGCCCGAGCGGAGATCCTGGCGGACGTCCTGAGTCAAGGCTCCGAGGCCTACCCGCGGATCACCGTTCGGCGGATGACCGGGGCGCTTGGCTCGCCGCTCCGGGGCTTCACGACACCGGGCACCCTTCACCTAAGGGCCGAGGTGCCCGTGGACGCGTGGGACAACGCCCTGATGGTGTTGGCCGACGCCCTTCGCAAACCTCTGTTGGAGGATGCCGCCATCCGGGCGAGCATCGAGGCGCGCACGCTCGTCGAGCCCACCGAGTGGAGCAAAGCGCTGGTCGGCCGCCGCTACGATTGGGCGAGCGTGCAACCGCGCGAGATTCGCGAACTGGCCCAAGCCATCCTGCGTCCCGAGCGGACGCTCCTGGTGGTGGCGGGC
Organism: Chthonomonas sp. UBA2387; assembly: GCA_002343445.1. Taxonomy (GTDB): domain Bacteria; phylum Armatimonadota; class Fimbriimonadia; order Fimbriimonadales; family Fimbriimonadaceae; genus UBA2387. The sequence continues at coordinate 6,774 of DDSP01000044.1, read as the reverse complement.
GCGCACGAGCCACGCAGCGCCGCAGCCCGCGTGGCCGCCCGGTTCGCAGGCTGGACGGCCGGACCAGTGCGGCGATGGACGTTCGACTCCGTACAACGCACCTGGTTCCCGCAGGGCCGATACGTGGACCTCTTGGGCCGCCCTTTCGATCCGCGCAACGAGTGGCCGGTCGCGTGTGTCGCGGCCCTGGCGCTCGGCGGCGGCAAGGACAGCACGATGTTTCGAGTGGTGCGCGAGCGCCACGCCTGGAGCTACCGCCAAGAGGCGTTCCTCCAGATGGAGGGCAATCGGTGGCGGCTCCGTAGCGTGGTCCAGCAGGCGCCTGGCACCGAGGGGCCGGACGCCGAGGCGCTCAGACAGGCCCTGCTTCTGGATGTCGCTGCGTGGGACGAATCCACGTTGAAGCGTGCCCTTGCGATGGCTCGTTTGGCGGCCTGGGGTCGGGTGCCGTCGCCTCTCCAGCTCGGGTCCTCGGGACGAGCCGACATGGCCTCGCTTGTGGGACGCGCACTCTTGGCGGCGCTCTGGTTCGAGAACACCGGGGAGCTTTGGAGCGCCGACGAATTCGCCGACCGGTGCGCGAAAGTCAAGCTCGACGAGGTCAAGCGGTGGACCGAGGCGCAACTCAAGGAGTCGTCGGGGCGTATCTATGGCGCAACGGGCTCACCGGCCCGATAACGTAGAATAGTCCCCATGCTTCGAGCCAACGCCGCCGATGAGCTCAAAGCCGGCCTGATGCGGTTCGTCGCCGCCGAGGCCGAGCGCTCGGGCGCGCGTGCGGTGGACCCGGGTCACCGGGTGCCGTTCAAGTGGCCGCCCCATGCCGTTAGCCACGACTTCAAGGTTCGCGAGGACCAGTGGACCGAGCGGGCCGAGTTCGTCCTGCACCACGAAGCCGTCGAGGTCGAGGTCGCTAAGACCGAGCATGGCGTGTTCGGTCGCTCGCCCAAGTTCTGGGCCGAAGCGCGCGGGCGCGATCTGGAGGAGATGGTCGAGGCGCTTGCGGCCGCCCTAGAACCCCTGTTCTCTCGACAAGAGTGCATCGCCCGCTGCCTGGGACGTCCGGGCCGCTTTGATGGCCGCATCGCCGATCTGGAAGCCCTGGACCTGCTGAAACTGCTGTATTGCCGCAACCGCGACGTGGGCAGGGAAGCGCAGACGATCATCGAGACCGGCCACGAGCGGCAGGTGCTGATGCCCTCGCTGATCGCCATCCTTGAGGATCGCCTCCATCCTTACCGAAGGGCCGCCCAATGGGCGGTGCTGGACCTCTTCGAGGACTTGCCCAGCTTCTGCGCCGACGCCGAGGACGAAACTGCTGCCGTGCGCGCTATGAAGGGCCTGCTCTGGGACGCTCAGGACGATTTCTGCCGCACCGTTTACAAGGCCGGGGTGGTGCTGGGTGGCCAGGTGCCGACTCCGAGCGGCGGCGACGCGTTGCTGGAGAGCCTGCATGCGCCTTCGCGCATCGGTCGGCGAAGCGCCATCCATGGCCTGTTTCACGTCGTCGAGTGGCAACCCGAGCGACGTGCCGAGGTGGTCGAAGCTCTGAGAGCGGCTGCCCAGCGCGAACCCGAACCCCTCCTTCAGGCGTTTGCCGCTCAGATGGCCGAAGACATCGCCGAGGCGCGCTACGACCACACCGAAGAGCCTACGTTCGACGAAGAGTCGCCAGCCGTTGGCGTATCATGACGTTTGTGGCAAGATTCGCCTGGCCGTTTGGCAAGCGCCGACCCGAGAACACCAGCCCGCTGTATGTTGAGGTGCGGGACGCGCTCTCGGATGTTCAGGCCTACGCCCGCTCTCACGGGGGGCAGATCCACTTGGTGGATGTCACGGACGATGGTCTGGTGAAGATCAAGCTGACGGGGACGTGCAATGGTTGCCCCATGTCGGATGTCACGCTCAAGCTCGGTGTTGAACGCCAGTTGCGCGAGTTGGTCCCTGCCGTTCGGCAGGTCGTTCAGGTTCGTTAGCGTCAGACGGGAAGCCGCTCGGGAATGCCGAGGTCCTCTTCGAAGCCGGCCATGACGTTCAGGGCATGAACCATCTGCGCCGCGCCGCCCTTGCCCTCGGGGTCGGCGACCACCGAGATGCGCAACCGGTCGGGGGCTTCGGCATGCACCGAGCAAGCCGCGTAAGGGCGTCCGGCGACTTCGGCAACAGGGGCATCTGGAACCAACCGGACATAGAACGAGCGACCGTACGCCTCCTCGAACAAGGCCTCCAAGTCCGCCGGAGACGCGGGCTGGATCGTGGCCACGACCTCGCATTGGCCAGGGACCTCGGTCGTTGCGGTGGTGTGGCCGTCCACGAACCCGAGATCGGCGAGCAGTGCTTGGATCGCCGGTCGCTCTTCGAGCGCTCCTGCCGCCGAGACGCTGGGCGGGCCGACGAGGATTCCCGCTCGCGCCAAAGGCGCCAAGGCGATCAGGGCAAGGGTCGCGGCCGGGCCGGGGACGGCGAACCGATCGGCGCAGACCATCGGGTTGTTGTCCACGATCTCGACCAGCCCCCGCAAGTCGCAAGCCAGCGGGTCGTCCAATACCTCCCGCTGCCAACCTCCTTGATTCCATTGCAAGTGCAAGGTGGGTTCGGGGAGCAAGACAACCTGCGGGTGCGAGCTCAGCAACGCTCGAAGCACGGGTCGCTGCGGGCAGGAGACTTCGATCATTGCCGTACGACGGTCGTGGTGGATTTGGCCCGGATCGGCTTCGCGCCGCCGGCCAGCGTGATGTTGCTGGTGACCTCGTATCGAATCAGCGTGCCGTCGGCGGGGTCGAGATGGACCGTACCGGTTCCGTTCAAGGCGATCGGGCCTTTGCCCTTCAGCGTGGCCGAAAGCACGGCCACACGCTTCTTGTTGATCGTCTGGAAGCCCTTGTACGTGTAGGTCGTCTCGACCATCGAGGGCTGGCCGCCGCCGACGGGCAATTCGGTCTCTTCGGTCCACTTGCCCCCCACCTTCAGCGGTTTGGGAGGCAGGGAAGCCGCCGCGCCGAACGCGCGTTCGGTGCCTTCGATGGTGCGGCCCGTCGGATCGATGGAAATCTGCACAGTCTGCAGCGGAGCGACCACCCGCCCACCACTCGTCATCGGGCCAGTGGCTACGCCAAGATCGTAGATGTTCGATCGCACGTTCGCCACGTTCAGAATGAACGGGCCAGACATCTGCATGTTGGTACCGTCGCCCGTGACTCGCGTGGTCTGTTGGTAGCGCAGAACCTGCCCCTTGGTCATGGTGATGCGAAAGGTCGTGGTGTCGCCCTTCTGGACGATCTGGGCCCCGCCTGTGGCCGTGAGAGCGGCGACCAGAGGCAGAATCAACCACACTCCCCTCCCTTGGAGGGGTGACCGCGAGGGCCGCCTCATTCCCCTCCCTTGGAGGGGTGGCCGCAAGGCCGGGGTGGTCCTCATCCGATGCCCTTCAGCGTCACTTCGAAGTAGACGATCATGTTCGGCGGGACCCCAAGGTCGCCTCGTCCACCAGGACCATAGCCGACCTTGCTCGGCAGCCTGATCCTTCGCTTCTCGCCGACCTTCATGCCGGTGATGCCAAAGTCGAGGCCCGGCAGGGCGATGTTGCCGTCGGTGCCCAGCTTGAACTTCTGGTTCGACCACTCTTCAAACTTGGAGTCGAGCGACGACATGGCGACGTAGTCGATCGTGACCTGATCTCCAGCCTTGCAGGCGGCGCCCGTCCCAGGGGTGAGGGTGTTCCAATCCACGATGTCCTCCTCGCCGGCTTTGACGAGGTCCACCAACTCGACGTCGAAGATCAGGTCGCTGTTCGGTGGAATCTTCTGCGAGCCCTGAGGACCGTAACCCATGTCCGAAGGAATCTTCAGGGTTCGCTTGCCGCCCGTCTTGAGTCCGACGAGGCCCTCGTCCCAGCCCTTGATCACCTGGCCCATTCCGACCGTGACCGCAAGCGGGAACTTGCCCGTCAGGTTGGAATCGAACTCGGTGCCGTCCACGAGCCGGCCGGCGTAGAGCAGATAGGCCGAATCGCCCTTTTCGATCGCTGCACCCGTGCCTTCTTTGGTGTCCTCCGTGACGAGCTTCGAGAGCTTGGGAGGGGCGTCCTTGGCCTGTTCGTTCGGCGATTTGGCCGCGGCTTTACCTCCAGCGTCTTGATTGCACCCGACGACGAGAAGCAGCGCAAAGGCACCGGGCACGATCCATGAGAGAAGCGGTCGCTTCATACGTTCAATGTACCTCCGAGCGGCATCGGTTGCATGGCGTTTGATGCAACGTCCAGCGGTCCTGATCGGGTTCCCCGCAGGGGCCATAATGAACGCCTTGAGTACCCAGAACCCCTCGAAGGTGCGGATCGTGACCCTTGGCTGCGCGAAAAACGACGTGGACAGCGAGGAGATCGCGGGCGTGCTCCAGCAGGAAGGGTTCCAGGTGGACGGGCTCGCCGAACGCGTGGACGTCACGGTCATCAACACGTGCGGCTTTCTCGAAGCCAGCAAGAAGGAGTCCATCCAAGCCATCCGCGATGCCGTCGAGGCCAAGAAGCGTGGCGAAATCGGCCGAGTCGTGGTCGCGGGGTGCCTCGCGCAGCGGCTGGGCGCCGATCTGATGAAGCTCGCGCCGGGTGCGGATGCCTACGTCGGCGTGGGCCAGATGGGCCGTTTTGGCGAGGTGGTTCGCGGCGCGATGCGCTCCAACGAGCCGACGCTGGACGTTTCGCCACCGCATCACCGGTGGGCGGACGTCTCCTCGCGTCCCCGAACCGGCCGGCCTTGGTCGGCCTACCTCAAGGTTAGCGAAGGCTGCGACCACCGCTGCACGTTCTGCACCATCCCCAGCTTCCGGGGTGCGCACCAAAGCAAGCCCATCGAACGCGTGATCGAAGAGGCGCACCACTTGGCGGCTCAAGGGGCCAGGGAGATCAACCTCATCGCCCAGGACGTGACTCAGTACGGTTACGACCTGTACAAGGAGTTCACGCTGCCACGTTTGTTGCGCGAACTCAACGCCGTGGACGGCATCGAGTGGATCCGCCTGCTCTATTTCTATCCCAACAGGCTCACCGACGAGGTTATTGAAGCCATGGCCACGCTGGACAAGGTCGTGCCGTACGTGGACATCCCGCTTCAGCACGTTCACCCGGAAACGCTACGGCGAATGAAGCGTCCGTGGGACGGCGACCGCTATCTAGCGCTTTTCAACAAGGTTCGGCAGGCCATGCCGCAGGTCGCGATCCGGACGACCTTCATCGTCGGGTTCCCCGGCGAGACCGAGCAGGAGTTCCAGGCCCTCCTCGACTTCGTCCGCGATGCGCGACTGGACCGAGTCGGGGCGTTCGTCTACAGCCGCGAGAAGGGCACGCCGAGCTACGACATGCCCGACCAAGTGCCCTTCCGCGTGAAGCGCGCGCGATACGACCAACTGATGACCCTCCAGCAGGGCATCGCTCTCAAGATCGGCCAGAGCTATGTGGGCCAAACGCTCAAGTGCCTCGTTGAAGAGGTGCGCGACGGCTGGACCATCACCCGCTCGTTCCGAGACGCGCCCGAGATCGATGGTCTGGTGCTCGTTCCGGGTCAGGCGCAACCGGGTGAGTTTGTGGATGTGACGATCAACGAGGCCGAACCCTACGACCTGTACGGAGACTTCTCCGCCTCGTGAACGCCCGGGCAGATTCGGGTCCGCTGAGCCAATCGGCGATCTTCAAACTGTATCTGCCGCTCGCGTTCTCGTGGGTGTTCATGGCGCTTGAAGCCCCCATCTGCCAGAGCGTCCTCTCGCGCTTGCCCGAGCCGACGCTCAACACCGCTGCATTGCTCATCGTAATGACACTCTCGATTTGGATCGAGAGCCCGGTCATTGACCTGCTTTCAACTTCGACCACGCTGGTCAAGGATCGCGCGGGCTTTCGCGTGGTCCGCCGGTTCGCACTCGCCATGATGGCGCTGGTGACGCTGGCGCATGCACTGATCGTCTTCACGCCCGCCTATTGGGCGATCACGCTGGGGGCGATGAAACTGCCGCGCGACGTGGCCGAGTGCGCACGGCTCGGCATGATGATCATGGTCCCTTGGAGCGCGTTCATCGGGTGGCGGCGCTTTCTTCAGGGCGTGATGATCTCGCGCGGCCAGACCAAGCAGATCGGCTTCTCGACGCTCAGCCGCGTCGTCATGGTGACCCTGACCTCGGGTGCGTTGTTCTTCGCCTTCCACAACACGGCGTTCGATGTCGAGCCGATGGCCATCGTGACCATCGCGTTGGTGGTGTCGGTGGCCGTCGAGGCGGGGTTCGTCCACATGGTGAGCCGCCCGATCGTGCGCGAGTTGCCGGAGATGGCACCCACTCGAAAGGACCTGTCCACGCGGTCGCTGGTCAAGTTCCACGCGCCACTGACGGGGACGACGATGGTCATGCTGATCGGCGGCCCGTTGGTCAGCGCGGCGCTCAGCCGGGCGGCGAACCCCGTGGACGTGCTGGCAGGTTGGCAGGTCGCGATGGTGGTCACGTTCCTTCACCGGACTATCGTCTTTGCCCTTCCCGAGGTCGTCATCACGCTCGCGAAAGACGATCAGAGCGTTGCCGCTCTACGCAAGTTCTGCGTCACCGTCGGCTGTTTCGCCTCGGGTTCGATGGTGTTGATGGCCGCGACTGGGGGGGACGCCGCGTTCTTTCGGGGGCCTCTTCACGCCGAGGCCGGACCCGCCCATCAAGCCCATCTCGCCTACTTGGCGGCCATTGGGTTGCCCATCGTCGGCGCGATCCAGTCGTACCTGTGGTCTGCTCCCCAAAAATGAA
>DDSP01000067.1 GCA_002343445.1 Chthonomonas sp. UBA2387 | reverse complement strand
GGCATGACAGAGCATGCCCCTCCAGAGTTGCCCGATGGCAACTCGCGCCGTTGCGTAGAATGAAGGCATGAAGGCGCCGCTCGCTTTGATCCTTGCATTGGGTTCCACGTTGGCGGCAGCGCAAAACCGCGCCGCGCTGCAAGAGCTGTTGCTTCCTCCGCGGCCCGACTTATCCTTCGCGCGCGTCGATCCAAACTACGCACGCGCATTCGATGGGTGGGTACGGGACACATTGGCGGCAAAACCCGGCGCAAGGGGCGCCGTCGAGATATACACCGACGCAACTCTCTGGGCCGAAGTCGCGCCTGATCGCGCCGATGACGCGTTCGATCGGGCCGTGTCTCTGTTGCTCGGTGTCTCTTCCAGCACCGATCGAGACGGTTGCTTGGCGCTTTCGTATTGGCGGCTCGGGATGTCTGAGGAAGCCGAGTCTGCTGCTGCCGACGCGGNNAGGTCGGGCAACCAGACGATGTGGTCGCCCTTGCTGCGTGGAGCGCGGGCCATGGCTGAAGCGAAAGCCCCATTCGGCATCGTTCTCGACGACCCCAACCTGTCGGTCCGAGATCGAGTCAACGCCCTCTCGCTGGCCTATCAGGCGGCGCGAGCCTTGCTCGAATCGGGCATCGCCTCGTGTACGGCTGCGGCCAAGATCGCGCCGGAGAGCCTACTGCCCGTCCTTGAAAGACGTCGCCTCGTCGAAGCGCTGGCTCCGGCGCAGGCAGGGTCGGGCGGCGAGGCGACCTTGGTCCTCGGTCGCACCCAACTCGGTCAATGGCTGGAGGACTCGCGCAAGATCGCATTGCTCTCGACTGGTCCGACGGCCATTCGCGCGCGGGCCGCAGCGGCGTATCTGAGCGGTCTGTCTGTGCGCTATGGGGATTCGAGCGAACTGTCTTTCGTCGTTCCTTCGGACCGCGAGAGATTTGCTCAAGCCGTAGCTCCCGAAGACCGGTCGGCCCTTCGCGTCTTGGCGAGCGACCTGTCGAAGAGCGCAGAGAAGGAACGTGTTTGGCGACTCGTTGCATTGTTGCGGTTGGCCAACAACGATCCGACCGGGGCCCAAGCGGCCGTCGAAGCCGTTCCGAACGAGTTGCGCGACGAAGGGTGGCGCGACTTCTTCGCTGGCCTGCTCTATGCCCAAGGAGCGTACGACGCCGTGCTGGGGCGAGTGTTCGCGCGAACGACCGCCAGCGATTCGTTGCTCATGATGCATATCAGATCTATGGTCCTGGCAGGTCGCCGAGCGGACGCGGCGACGGCAGCCCAAGCGGCCGTTGCCGCCTACCCTGAATCGGCACGAATCGGCTTGGCGAACGCGATTCTCAAGGCGGCCACGGGGCAATCTGACGACGTCGAAAGGGCCTACGACCTCCTGGAAAGGCTGGTGGCGATTCGACCCGAGGACGACGGATTGCGCGACGATGCCACGTACAACTTGGCGATTCTGTGCGGACTCAAGGGTGAGGTTGCCCGGGCCGAATCCTTGTTGTCAAGCGTTCGAGACCGGACGCTGGCCGACCGAGTGGAGAAAGTGCGGGCCGCACTCAAGGGCTAAGCGACCCGCTCGATCGAGAACTCGGCCAGACCGCGAAGCAGGCCCGTGTCTCGGACGGTCCCGAGTTCCCGGATGGCGTCGTCCACGGTCTGGCGAGCCATCTCGCGCGAGCGTTCCACCCCATACAGGGCCGGATAGGTGGCTTTGCCCCGAGCCCGGTCGCTGCCCGCCGCTTTGCCCAGTTGGTCCTCGGAGCCCAACTCGTTGAGCAGGTCGTCTGCGATCTGGAACGCCAGCCCGAGGTCCAGGCCGAACCGCCCCAAAGCCGCCACCTGCTCCGGTGAGCCGCCGCCGACCAGGGCCCCGATTTCGCACGACGCAGCCATCAATGCGCCCGTCTTGCGCGTGTGGATGTAGTGCAACGTGTCGGCATCGGGTTCGCTGCCCTCGGCTTCGACATCCACGACTTCGCCGCCCACCAGCCCATCGGAACCCGCCGCGCGTGTCAGGATCTGCAACGCTCGGACGCGGACTTCAGGTGAGGCCTCCATCGTCGCCAAGACCTCGAGGGCCAACGCGAACAGGGCGTCCCCGGCCAGCACGGCAATGGCTTCGCCGTAGACGATGTGGCACGTGGGCCGTCCCCGTCGCAGGTGGTCGTCGTCGATCGCGGGCAGGTCGTCGTGGATCAGCGAGAAGCAATGGAGCATCTCAAGGGCGCACGCCGCGTCCATCGCATCCGATTCGCGGCCCCCGACCGCTGCCGCCGAAGCGAGGCACAGGCCCGGACGTAGCCGCTTTCCCGGCGCGAGGCACGAGTACCGCATCGCCTGGTGGAGATTGGATGGCCGCCGATCGGGTGCGGGCAGCAACGCGTCGAGACGCTCGTCCACGCGCAAGGCCAACGCCTGCAATTCCGGCAACACCGAAGGCACGCCGGGCAGTTTACCGACGCCCGCCCCGAACCCTCCAAGACCTGGCATTTCTGCCGATATGAACCAACGGGGCGTCCATCCGCCCGCAGAGACTCCATGGCCATCCTGCAGAAGATGCTGAAGCACACCGACCTCATGCTGGGCGTCGGCCTGTTCGCCATTGTGGCCATGTTGGTGCTCCCCCTGCCGCACTGGCTCCTCGACCTCGGCTTGGTCGGTGCGATGGCGATGGCGCTGATCATCCTGCTCGTCTCGGTCAACGTCAGCGACCCGCTCGAATTCAGCGTCTTCCCGAGCGTGCTGCTGCTCACCACGCTCTACCGGCTGGCCCTCAGCATCGCAGCCACCAAGCTCATTCTCGGCACGGGCAGCGCCGGACACGTCATCGAGACGTTCGGCAACTTCGTGATGGGCGGCGACTTCGTCGTCGGCTTCGTCGCGTTCATCATCCTGATGATCGTCCAATTCATCGTCATCACGAACGGTGCGGGACGCGTCAGCGAAGTGGTCGCCCGCTTCACGTTGGACGCCATGCCCGGCAAGCAGATGGCGATTGACGCCGACCTGGGCGCTGGTCTCATCGACGAGGAGGGCGCGCGAGCCCGACGCCAGCACGTCAAACGCGAGGCCGACTTCTACGGCGCGATGGACGGTGCGAGCAAGTTCATCAAGGGCGACGCCATCGCCAGCATCCTGATCACGGTCGTCAACATCATCGGCGGCTTCGCGGTCGGGTTCATGCGCGGGCAGGGCGACCCGCTTCAGGTGCTCCAGACGTATGCGCTGCTCTCGGTCGGCGAAGGCCTGGTCAGCCAGCTTCCCGCGCTGCTCATCTCCACGGCCAGCGGCCTCATGGTCACGCGAGCGGGCCAGGAGAAGAGCATGGGCAGCGAGGTCACCAGGCAGGTGCTCGGCCAGCCCAAGGCGATCGGCCTTGCCGGCATCACCCTGACGGCGATGGCGTTCGTCCCCGGCTTTCCGATGCTCATGTTCATGGCGGCGGGCGGCCTGTGCTTCTTCGCTTACCGAGTTCTGGGCAAAGACCAGGCACGCGCCGCCAAAGAAGCCAAGGACAAAAAGGCCGAAGGCGCCAAGGCTCCCGCGCACGCGGCTGCGCCCGATAGCCCGGTCACCGTTTTGCCTCCGCTCAACCCCGTCGAGATCGAGATCGGCCATGCCCTGACTCGGCTGGCGGATGTGCGAGTCGGCGGCGACCTGAGCGACCGTGTGAAAGCCACGCGCAGCCAGATCGGCCTCGAACTGGGCTATGTGATGCCCATGGTCCGCATCCGCGACAGCGTCCACATCGGCGCGCGCGAGTACGTCGTCAAGATCCGCGGCGAGGAGGTCGCGAGGGGCGAGATCGTGCCCGATGGGCTCTTGGCCGTGGACAGCGGGGCCGTGCTGACGCCCGTCCTTGGCACGCCCACCAAAGACCCCGTTTTCAATCTGGACGCGTTGTGGATTTCGGACCGTCTGCGCGAGCAGGCCGAGCGCTCGGGCTACACCGTCATCGAGCCAAGCGCGGTCATCTCGACCCACTTGAGCGAAGTGGTCAAGCAGTACGCCGCAGAACTCCTCAGCCGCCAAGACGTCGTCGCTTTGCTCGACAAGGCCAAGGAAGAAAACGCCGCCGTGGTGGACGAATTGGTGCCCAACGTGCTGAACGTGGGCGACGTGCAGAAGGTCTTGCAGCACCTCCTCCGCGAGCGCGTCCCCATCCGCGACCTGGTCACCATTCTGGAAACGATGGCCGATTACGGCTCGCGCACCAAGGACCCCGAGCAACTGGGCGAACTCGTTCGATCGGCGATCGCGCGCACCATCACGCGCCAGTTCGTGGATCAAGACAACCGCTTGTACTGCCTGACGCTCGATCCGAGTCTGGAGCGTGCGCTGGTCGAGAGCGTCAACGTGACCAGCATGGGCTCGGCGCTGATTCTCGAGCCCGACCGCCAGCGCGATCTGGTTTCTCGGCTGAGCGGCGAGATGGAAGCGGCGATGGCGCAAGGCTACAACGTGGTGCTTCTGTGCAGCTCGCAGCTTCGGCTGGCCCTCCGCCGCCTGTTGGAGCGCTACCTGCCGACGCTAAGCGTGCTCGCATACAACGAGGTCGCCCCGAAGGCCGAGGTCGAGTTCGTGGGACAGATCAAGCCGGCGGCGGCGTAGCTTCGCCAGCAATCGCGGCCAGCATCGCGTACACTTGGCGACGAAGTGAAGCCGAACGGAATCCGGACGATCGTCAAGGTGTTCGCCACCACCGGCGCCGAGTGCTTGGGCAAGGATGTCAAGGACGAAATGGCGCGACGCCTGTTCGACCACCCCGACTACACGGTCGAGATGGGCGAGGTGAGCGTCAGCCGGTTCTCGAACGAGAACATCGAAGTGCAGGTCAGCAACGTGCGCGACCACATCGTGCTCGTGCTCCACACCCAGGTTCCGCCCGTGAACGACGGTCTGATCCAGTTGTTCGCCCTGCTGGACGCCATCAACAACGCCCACCCCCGGCAGACGTTTCTCGTCTTTCCGTACATGCCCTACAGCCGGAGCGACCGGAAGAACCGACCCCGAATCTCGGTCATGGGCCAGCGGCTGCCGGAGATCCTGAACCGGGTGCTGGGCGTGAAGCGCGTGATGCTGCTCTCGCCGCACGACCCCCACATCAAGCAGTATTTCATTCCGACGGCCGACGAGGTGCCCGTCGTGCCGCTTCTGGTGGACTACATCCGCAAGGAGTTCCTCTCGAAATGGAGCCGCGAGGATTGCGCCGTCGTGTTCGCCGATTCCGCCGCCGCCAAGCGGTTCGAGGAGGTGCCTCTCGTGCTCGGTCTCGATCCGGCTTACATCTACAAAAGCCGAGTCGACAACACCGAATCGCCTACGGTCAAAGCGATCACGGGAAAGGTTCGCGGGCGGCATTGCTTCATCGTGGACGACGAGATCCTCACGGGCAACACCGCACTCAAAGACGCCGCCATTCTGAAGGAAGAGGGTGCCGCCTCGGTCCACGTCCTCGGCATTCACGGCGTGATGGAGGACCAGCGCATGTCCACCGAAGCCCTCATGGCCAAACTCGCCGATTCTCCGGTGGACACGTTCGTGGTGACCGATTCGATCCCGCTCGGTGACAAGGTGGCGCTCTCGAACGGCCGCATCCGCGTCATCCCCATCGCCCCGCTCCTTGGCGAAACCTGCAAGCGTCTGATCCTCGGCGAATCGCTCAGCGAACTGCACCGCATGACCGAAGGTTGACGTCTGAGACGAACGACGCCCCATCCGAGTAGAACACACGACGCACGCATGAAAAGCAGAGTTTTCGACGAGTTGGGCGACGCCTCGCGGCGAGCGATCCTGACCGAGCTTCGGCAAGGCCCGCGAACCGTGGGCGAACTCGTGCGTGCCACGGGCCTGAAGCAGCCCAACGTCTCCAACCACTTGGCCCGCCTGCGCGAGGCCGGGTTGGTCAACTCGACCAAGGTCGGGCGGATGGTGAAGTGCTCGCTGGCCGCGCCCCAGGTGGATACGGCGCTCAACGCCGTGGACGCGACACCCGTGCGAGCCGAGGCTTGCGCCATGCCCGTCCAAGCCTATGCCGATGCCGCCATCGCCGGCGACGAACCAACGTGCTTCGAACTGCTCGACGGTTTGCTGGCCAACGGCGTCGACTTGCTCACGCTCTCCTGCGATTTGTTCGGTCCGGCGATGGGTGTGGTGGGCGAGCGATACATGAGCGGCGAGATCGACGAGGGCCAAGAGCATCTGGCGAGCGCCGTTACGGAGCGCGCCATGGCCCGATCGCTGCACTACCGACCGCCCATGGCTTCCAACGGCTTCCGAGCGATCCTAGGCTGCTCGGCGGGCAACCTGCACTCGCTCGGACTTCGCATGGTGAGCGATACGCTCCGCTCGTTGGGCTGGGACTGCCGCTTCCTGGGGGCCAACGTTCCCGAAGAGGCGTTCCTCGACGCGGTGTGGAAGCATCGGCCGGATTTGGTTCTTGTCAGCTGCGGCTGCACCGAAAGCGAAGGGGCGTGCCTTTCGTTGCTGCGCCAACTCGCCGCCCAGAAGCCGATCGGCGGCTACCGGGTGGGTGCCGGCGGCTTCTGCGTGAGCCGAGCACCCGAGCGGTTCCTGGAGGCGGGCGCAGACTTCGCCACCGGCAGTCTTCGGCATTTCGCCGAAGAAGTGCTGCCGGAGTTGGGCTTGCCCGGTGTTCAGCGCCCGTCGCCGTAGCGGATCTTCTTCCCGAGGAACGGCTCCAGCAGGTTCCTCATGTTGATGGCTTCGCCATGCGGCACTGCTTCGTTCAAGTCCATACCGAGATGCCGGACGAGGTACGCGGTCCAGACGTAACTGGCTCGATACGCCACCGTGCAATGGAGCAGCGTCTTGCCTTTGCCCTGATTGCGCGAGAGCGCTTCGGCGAACTTGTCGATGGTCTCGGGCGAGTAGGGATAGGTCTCGCTGCCGTTCATAGGGATCCGGACGTACTCGATGCCGAGTTCCTGAAGCACGGCCGACTCGGGAACCGCGACTCGCTGCATCTCTTCGTTGGGTCGCAGGTTGATCACCATGGTATAGCCCTCCTTGGCCAAGGCCCGAAGCGCCTCTTCGGAGGGCTGGCCCGAGATCAGGAGGGGTCCGGCGTCGAACACGCCGAACTCGAATCCGGTGCGATCGAGCTTGACTGGACGCTTGACCTGGCGTTTGATCGCGTCGCTCCCCGGAACCCGAGGAGTGGATTGGGCGTGAAGAACGAGTGCCGCAGCCGCGAGGCCAAGGGACAGGACGATGCGCGAGAGGACCATATGGCGTTCGCTACCGCTCGCGACTCGGTTCTGGTTCCCGCTAGAAGTCGTCCAGAGGCGAGTGCTGCGCCCCGGGAGCGGCGAACGCAGCGGTGATCGTCTCCGGTCCCTCGACCACGGCACGCGACATCGCCCACGGTGCCTCGGCGCTGGTCCAGGCGTTCCCCAGCGAGAGCAAGGCCAGATCGCACCAAGACTCCTCCGGCAGGTGAGAGGTGGCTTCCGCGAGCCCGCGCATCAGCGCTTCCAGCGCCACGCCGCCCAGCAACCGAGCCAACACGCCCCGGTCGCCCGCCGCCTCCAGCACGGCCACCGAGGACTCGTCGTACTGCACGACCACGTAGGCGCGGATCAAGGCGTCGGCGAGCACGCGGCGCTCGGGGCGGGTCATGCGCGCGTAGATCGCGTGCTCCCAGTAGAGCGGCGTGCGACGGTGAGCGATTGGCCGAGTTCCGTGGTCGGCCCGCCAAAGCTCGGCGAGCCGAGGGAGAAACGTCCGAATCTCCCCGTGGGAGAGCTCGCGTCCATCGCCGTCGGGCTGTTCGAGGATCGGGCTGGTCTTGTAGCGCAAAGGCGTCTTGAACCAACCGTACCGCTCGTAGTGGTGGTGGACTCCCGTGAACAGGAAGGACCACGCGCAGCCCTCGCGCTCCATGACTTCGATCGCTTGCTCGAGCAGGCGGCCCGAGAGTCCATGCTTTCGGTGCTCTTCGAGCGTGGCCACGCTGCCGATTCCGCCGACGAGTTTCGGCTGGCCTTGGGCGTCGTTCATCTCGCGGAGGAAGACGTCCACGGCCGAGACGATGCGCCCGCTGGCGTCCATCGCGACCCGCGTGTGTTCGGGGTTGCGCCGCTCGGTCCCCTGATGCAGCGAATCGAACAGCCATGCGCCGACGCCGAAGACCTTCTCCCAAAGGGCGAGCGCCTCGGGCCATTGCTCGGGCCGGATCGGTGCGGACGTGTAGGCTGACATCGCTCGTTGTGTTCGCCGCGCGCCGGCTCGGTTCCTTGGGATGGCGCGGTTCACGACTCACGATTCACATTCACTTCCCCCCAGACGCTGGCAATTGGCGGGCAAGTGGTGGCCAGGTGGTTCGGGAATCCTGACCTGTTCAACTTGCCGACCGCGTGCGGACAACCTGCCGACGCTCCCCACTGGTCAGGGTGTGCGGGGTGGAAATGTCAAACGGCCTGATCCTCCCCAATGGGTGCCACGATGTTCCCGGCCCCACGCCGTATTCCTTCGCAATCTGCTTCTCGCGGGGTCGGAACTCGTGATGGGCACTCGACCCCTTGGCGACACCTGCACGGTCTGCCTGGCCGGGACGCTCTCGGGTTAGGAGGGGTGGTTGAACCCGGGCGACCGTGGCACCCCGGAGACCGGGTTCGGTGAGGCTCCGTCCTCTTAGAACCGGACCACCCTGGCCTGCGGCCACCCCCCAGAGGAGGGGAATTCTGGAGGGGTGTGCAGCCCCGGACCCGATCGCGCGGCGCCCTCGCCGGTACAATTTCAAGCCATGGACTTCTCTCTCACCCGCGAACACGACATGATCCGGGAGATGGCCCGCAAGTTCGCGGACCAGGAAATCACCCCCGGATTGGCCGAGCGGGATCGGGCGCACGAAAGCGACCCCGACACGTTGCGCAAGATGGGCGCGGCGGGCTTGCTGGGCATCGGCATCCCCGGCAAATACGACGGGTCGGACACCGATTACATCAGCCTCGGCATCGTGTGCGAAGAGCTCGAGCGGGGGGACACCAGCGCGCGCGTAGTGATGAGCGTCCACAGCGGGCTGCACTGCCTGACCACCCTGCAATGGGGCACGCCCGAGCAGAAGATGCGCTGGCTGCCGCCCTTGGCTCGCGGCGAGAAGGTCGGCGCGTTCGGACTCACCGAACCCGACGCGGGCAGCGACGCCGTCAACATCAAGACGCGCGCCGAGCGATCGGGCGACGAGTACATTTTGAACGGCCAGAAGACGTGGATCAGCCTGGCCGATTACGCCGACCAGTTCCTAGTGGTCGCCGTCACCGACCCGAACGCCTCGAACAAGGCGAAGGGCATGAGCGCGTTCATCGTGAACCGCCACACGCCGGGATTTTCCAGTCGCGCGATCAAGGGCAAGTTGGGCGTGCGAGCGGGGAACACGGGCGAGATCTTTTTCGACAACGTGCGCGTTTCCGCCGCCGATCGGCTGGGGGAGGAGGGCGACGGGTTCAAGGTGGCGATGTCGGCGCTGGACCACGGGCGGTACACGGTCGCCGCGGGCGCGGTGGGCATCATCACGGCTTGTCTGGAAGCCAGTGTGCGCTACGCCAACGACCGCAAAGTGGGCGGCGAACCGATCGGTCGGAAGCAACTGGTGCAGCAGATGATCGCCAAGATGGCTCAGGGCCGCGACATCGGGCGTTTGCTTTACTACCAGGTGGGCTGGATGAAGAACGTCGGCTTGCGCCACACGCGCGAGGTGAGCCTAGCCAAGTGGACGAACTGCAACACGGCCTTTGAAGCGGCCAACGACGCGATCGAGATTCACGGGGCCTATGGCTTTACCGACGAGTTCCCGGTCGAGCGCCACTTCCGCAATTCGCGCGGGGCGGTGATTTACGAGGGTACTCGGGAGATCCACCAGCTGATGCAGGCGGAGTACGCGCTGGGCTACCGCTCGGATCGGCCGTTGGATCGCGTGTTGCCGACGTATCCGTTCGGCGAGAATGCGTGATGGGTTCGTGGGCAGGTAGAGTGAGTCTTGGTCCGAGGTGATCCGTGGCAAGCCTCACTCTCCTGTTCTGGAACCTGTACAACCTGTTCGACCCAAGGCTGGGGCTGTCCCGTGGTCCACAATCCGAGGGCGAACTGGACCGTCGGTTGGCTGGGATCGCCGCGACCGTTGCGCAGTCCTTATCCGAAGTTCCCCATTTGATCGGAGTTGCTGAGGTCGGCGATGCCAGGGTTTTCGAGCGGTTGAGGGCTCGGATGGCAGCCGCAACGGGCCATGCCTATCATGGCGTCTGGCATTCCGCAAGCGGGGAGAATTCCGGCCAGAGCGGCTTAGGTTTGCTTGGACGAAGTGACACCGTCTCTCAAATGGCGAAGGTGTTCGTCTTGGATGTTGCCGCCGGTCGGCCGAGGTTTATGGTGGCATCGGTGGAACTCATTGGCCGCAGCGAACCGATCTTGGTTGTGGTGAATCACTGGAAGAGTCGTTTGGGCGGAACCCAGGCGACTGACGCCGATCGCATCGATTCTGCGCGCATGCTGGGTGAGAGGCTGCAGCTTCTGGCCGAACAAGCGCCGTCTATCATCTGCATGGGCGATTTCAACGCTGAGCCGTTTGAGAAGCCGTTCTCAATGCCCGAGCTCAACTGCTACCGGCATCACCGAAACTGTGGCTATCGCGGAGCGCCTCGGTCGAGCCTATACAACGCGTCGTGGAGGTTTCTGACCGAGGGCGACTTTGTGGAGGAGGCGGGATTCGCCACCAGTCTGGAGCCCAGGCCAAAAACCACCCACGATTCTTCACCGCCCGCGCTCTTCGACCAGATGATGTTCTCCAAGAGGATGCTCTTCACCGGCCCATACCGCGTTCGGGAGGGCAGCATCCGTTGCCTGGCCGTTCCAGCTACGATCAATCAGACCGTTAGCGGCAGCCTGAAGCCGGCGCGGTGGGATGCAGAGACGGGCCAAGGGGTCAGCGATCACTTTGCCCTCGTCGCCGAGCTAGACATTGTGTAGACTGTGTGTATGAGAATCGAGTCGTTGACCGAGAGTTTGCGTGACGCCCTCAACGCGGATCCTTCGACAGACTACGAGCGCGCCGTGGGTGCACTGCAAGAGGTTGCTACGGCGATCGGTGTTGCGACTGGACAAGGCGTGAAGGTGTCGCTTGAGCGGGGGTGGGCCACCAACCTCGGCGACGGGTATCGGGTGACTGCCGAGCAGGTCGGTGGCGCCGTAACCACGACGTTGTTCCGTGCCTATGTGCCCCCCGCGGGGTTTCCGGTTTCGCTGGATTTCGCCGAAGAAGACCCTGTGTCAGCTCCGGACCAAGAGTCATTGGTTGACCTGACCGCCGGATTCTTGCAGCGACCGTCGGTGGTGGCCACGCTGCGCACGATGCGATCCTAGCGCCCCAACACGTGCGACACAACCGAGCCGACGGCGTCGGCTTCCAGGCGCTTCGCGCCCGAGCGGTCGAGGGTCCAGACGACGGGCAGTTCCTTGGTGAACCCGCCCGTGGCCGAATCGAGGTCCGCCGCGATGTCCAACAGCGTCAGCGCATTGCCCAGCGCCTGATCGAGCGGCTGCCGCGCCCAGTCGCCTTCTTTGCGGGCGACAAGCTCGAACGCGCCGCGAATGCGCTCGGAGCCGGACCCCGCGCACGCATAGGCCCCGCTCTCGAACCGCGCCCCGGCGCCGTCGAAGAAGTGCAGCGAGAACTTGTCGCGCTTGCGGTCGTAGGCGGCCACGATGGGCAGGAACACCCCGATGCCCTGCGACGCCATGGGCGCATTGCCCGCCAGAGCCCGCGAGATTTCCATCAGTTTGCCTTCCAGCGACATCTCTTGCAGGTTGATCCGCCGGAAGAACTTGAACGCGTGCTGGAGGAACCGGCACACTTCGATCGAGCGGGCGAACGCGCCGCTGATCGCGATCAGGGTCTCGTCGTCGAGCGAGAGGACCTTCTCGGCTTGATCGAACATGATCAGGTGCCCCGCGGTGGCGCGGCGGTCGGCGACGACCAAGACACCCTCGGCGTAGCGAACGGCCATCACGGTCGTGCCGTGGGTTTCCTGATCGGAGGCCATGGGCGGGCTCCAACCGACGAGTTCTGAGAAAGACATCACCATGTTTCCGGTTTCCTGTAGCTTGTTCCCGCAATGGCGAGAGTATCTGGGAAAAGGCATTGGGAGAGAAGGCGAGCGTCCAGGAGTTTGGAGGCTGTGGCCGCCCTCGCCAGACTAACCGAGGCAGCCGCGCGCCGCAGAACGGGTTGGAGTACGGTGACTCGAAGGTTCAAGTTCTGCGACACGTGAAGGATGGGACCCTGGAGGTCCGAGTCATTCGAGACGATCACGGCCTGCTCAAACGCACCGCTGGCCGCGTCGATCAGGAGCCTGGTGGCGAGGTTCACGTCCGACCCCTTTTCTTGTACGCGAACAACCCGCACCGGCGAGCCTTCCACAGTCTTGGTCCAAACCTTGTGTCTTGTAAAGGAGCCGAGTTGGACGCGGACACCCGTGGCCTCCAACAAGCGGATGTACTCGATTTGCCGCTTGGGCCGCTTTGGGTCATCTTCGCTCTTGTGAACCACGGCCGTGAAGTACCAAACGGCTTCGACGGCGTCTGACGGGAACGACCTGCTGACCAGGCGCTGGAGATCAAGCCACCGGGCACCGGTGCCGCGGAGCATCGAATAGTACAAGTTGAAGCCGTCAATATAGGCGATCGTTCGCACCCGTACTCCAAAGACGAATAGGGCCCGCCATTGGCGAGCCCATTCCCTCGCGGCGATCGCGAGGGGTTATCTTGCCCATAGTATAGGTCACTCGCGTTCAAATGTCAAGCGGCTGTGACGGTCAGCCTATTCCCCCGACCGCTGGCGATACTTCTTGGCCTGATCCGGGTCGATCCGCTTCATCCGCCGCAGCAACTCGTTCCCGCCATCGGGGCGCTGGACGTCGGGGCGGACCGGGCCGGGCTGCTCGTCGGAGCGGCGGCCGGGTTCGGGGGTGAGCGGCTTGGTCAGGCGGTCTTCGGCGTGGGCGATCATGGTTCGAGCGTCTCGACAAACGATTCTACGTCATCCGGGGCCGGGTCCATCGCAAACTCGCGATCGGGATGCAGTTCGATCTCCCACAGACCCGTCGGCGTTCCAAAGACCAAGGACCTCCAGCACGCCGCGCGAAGCGACGAGCCAAACCGCAAGGCGGCGAGCCCTCGGGCACGGGCGCGGGTGGGTTCGGCGTGGAGCGCCATCCGTTCGTCGAGGGCCTTCTCGGGCGGGTCGGCTTCGGCCAACCCCATTTGCTGAAGCGCGCGGCAAAGTCCCTCGTCGGGGTCGAGGTTGTGGAACTCCAAGTCGTAGGCGACGAGTGCGGGGTCGCGCCACGAGGTGCCTTCGGATTCGATGAACTGCTGCAGCATCTGGCGCTTCGAGGCCCAGTCCACCTTGGAGGCGAAGGCCTCATGGCGCATCTCGAGGTCCTCCCAAAGGTGTCGGCACTCGGCGATGATGCTCTGGGTTGTTGGGGAGAGGTCGAGGAACCGTTCGGCAGAGGCGCACACGGATTCGACGATGTCGCGGGCCGTCGTCCAACGTCCGCCTTCCAGCTCGATACGGAACTTGAACGAGAGGTCCCGGCTCACCGACTGAAAGGCTCGAACGGGGTCGCTCACCGGCCAGACGGGGGCTTCGCCGATCTGGCCCAGCGCGAGTGCCAGCCGCACCAGTTCGACCTTGCGGGCGGTTGCGGAGGGCAGCATGTTGGCGTCGCCGCAGATGACGTGCAATCGAATCCAGCGCTCGGGGTCGGCGTGCGGCTCGTCGCGCGTGTTGAACACGGGGCGCCGATAGAGGGTTTCGGCGTTCCACGGTTCGGTGAAGAAATCGGCCCGTTGGCTGACCTGAAAGCCGCAAGGAGTCCCGTTCTCCGCACCAACCTTGCCCGCCCCGCAAAGGGGAATTCGGGCGATGAGGATGGGCATCACGGCCTTGACAAGGCCTTCGAAGCCCATCGATCGTGGCGCGAGATACGACTCGTGGGTGCCGTAGGAGGCACCGTGGTGGTCGGTGTTGTTCTTGTAGACCCGCGTGCGTCGGCCGGTCTCCTGCTCGTAGCGTTGGGCTGCAGTCAGTACCACCCGCTCGCCGACCTTGTCGGCCCAAGCCAGTTCGAGGGCCGAGCGGCATTCGGGCGTGGCGTACTCTGGGTGACCGTGGTCGTTGTAGAACCTCGCCCCGTTGCCCAAGATTCGGTCGGCCCGTTCCTCGCGCCCCCAGGCGGGCTTGGTCGTGTCGAACGCAGCGTCCACGGGGTCGGTCGCGAGGGAAGCCAACGTGAAACCTCGGAGGTCTGCTCGGGGCGATTCATGGCGGTAATCCCACCCTTCCCAGCACGGGGCTTTGCAACAACGGACGACGTCGGCGGCATCGCCGACCTGCTCGCGCGGCGTTCGGCCCTCGATGGCGAGGCCGTACTCGGTTTCGATCCCGCAGAGGATGTGTTCGGGGTTCATATCACAAACCACGATGGGTCGTATAGCGAACTATACGACCCATCGAAGCGAGGATGCGTAATCAGCGTCGGTAGACGACGAAGCGACCCGTCTGTCGGAAACCAGCCGGCAACGCCTGGCCCGCGTTGAACGCGAATCGGCCGCTTCGGACGTTGGCGGGCGTGTTGGTGTCGCCAACACCTTGGAGGCTGTTGAGCGTGCCCGTGATCTCGCCGTCCACGTCGCCGCTGACCACGTTGGAGAGCGGGTACAGGGCGAAGTCCTTGGCCGCGAGGTCCACGAATCCGAAGTAGAAGTTCGTGATCACGCCGGAATCGTTGCGGACGACGGCGATGAGGTCCTGGACCTCTTCGTCGCGGCTCGATGGGAACGTGATCATCTCGAACGTACCGATGCCGTTGAAGACACGGCCGTACTCGTACCAGATGCCCTGGAGGGCCGTGATCTTGGCCGTACCGGTCAGGTCGCGCGGATCGGGTTGGACCAGCGAATAGGTGCCGAACGGAATGGCCGTGCCGGGAATGTCCTGCGGCGCCGCATAGACGCCTTCGATCGAGTCGTCCGGAGTCAGCACTTCGAACGCCCCGTTCGAAGAGCCCGTCGCCAAGCCGATGCCGTCGCCGCTGAACATGACCTTCGTGGCCGTCAGGCCGTTCGAGAGGCGGGGCCGGTTCGGCATGTTGGAGATATCGAACCCGACAAAGTCGCTCAGGAAGCTCGGAATGGAGCCCGTGAGCGGGCTGAGGTTCTGACTCTCAAAGAGGGCCTTGTCAAACTGGACTCCGCCACCGGTCACCGAGATCGTGGCATCGTCGAGGTAGATCTGAATGGCCGAGCTGCGGCCCAGCAACGATCGGGCCTCGAGCGGGAACTGGTTGGTCGCGCCCGAGATCGCGACACCCGTCGTGGGGTGCTCGGTGAACGTGCCGTCGCCGTTGTCTACGCGCACCTTGTCGACGTCCAGCGAGAACGTGTTGAAGCTGCGGCCGTTCTGCGTGCTCGACATCGGCACGTTCAGAGGGATGGACTGAACGGTGTACTCGCCGAGGTTCAGCACGCGATGGGGGCTCAACTGCGTTTCGACTACGCCGAGGTTGTCCTCGAAGAACACGCGCCGGATCGTGGCGCTCAGGTCGCCTGCGGCTCGGCCTTGACCGGTCAAGAAGACCACGGACATTTGGCCGGGACCCGAAGGAACCGCTGCGGCAATCGTCGAATCGCCCGTCGTGCCGCCGCCGCCGCCCGGACCACCGCCCGCGCCGCCGTTGCCGCCGCCTCCACCACCGCAGCCCATGACGATCAGCGCTGCCACAAAAGCGAAAACCCAGTTCTTCAAACTCATCGCACCTCAGATAGTTGCGCCCACACGCGGAAGCGCCGCGCGACAAAGCACGCCGCAGTATAGCACCCGTATGGGCCGATGGGCGTCGGCAGAATCGCCAACGCCCATCATACAGACTCCCGCGAGGGGCGAGAGGATACGGTTATTTCGCGTTCAGTTCGATCGTGCACGTTCCGCTGGCGTCCGCGCCGGCCACCAGAATCGGCAGGTTCTTGAACTTGGCTTCCTTCTTGACCATCACGCCCTCGGCGTTGAACCAGACGGTGGACTCGACCGAGATGCCGTAGTTGCCGTCCTCGGCGACCTTCTGGCTGAACTTGTGAACCTTGACGCCGTTCAGCGTGTCCTCGCCGAGATAGGTCGTTTCGACGGCCAGCTTCGGCACTTCGCCCGCCTTTTCGAAGGTGCGCTTGGCGGGCTGGTCTTTGGTCAGGTCGCCTTCGGGGGCGAAGAAGTGGGTGACCAAGAACTGGCGGACGGTGTCCACGCCCTCGATGCCGCCCTTGACGCTGGTCAGTTCGCCGCCCTTGCCGGTCTTCACCTCGTAAGGGGTGGCCTCGGGCGCGGGTTCCATTTGTTCTCCGTTGAGGAAGATCTTCAGGCTCTTGGTGGTGCTCTTGAGGGACACCCCCGAGTCGGCGATGTCGACGACTTCGTTCTGGACTTCGCTGACGACCTCGGCTTCGGTGCCACCGACGTCCATCTTCTGTTTGACCGTGTAGCGTTGCGAGTCACCCTTCTTCTGGGCGAACTTCACTTGAGCGGGGACCGACACTGCGGCAAACAGGGCCAGCAACGTGAGCGAGAGAGAGACAGATCGAATAGGCATGGGCATGGAGTCCTCGATGGAGTTCCAAGTGTAATGGAAGTCGTGCGTTGCGCCGGGACTTTGGATCATTCTGGACCGTGCGACACTTCGCGCGTTCATGTTTCGTCCATCCCAATGTGTCTGCCGTGTCCTGCGTCGCGGCGGAGGAGGACAACGTCAAATGAACCTGAAAGCGTATGTGGCGGAGTTCATCGGAGCTTTCGCTTTGCTTTTCTGCGGTGTCGGAGCGATGGCGGCTGGAGCGGATGGCCTGGCTGTCGCTTTCGCCCATGGTCTGGCGATCGCCGTGATGATCGGCGCGTTCGGCGCCGTTTCGGGCGGCCACTTCAACCCGGCGGTGAGCTTCGCCGTCTTCATTCGGAAGAAACTCGAGGCCAAGGACATGTTGCTGTACTGGGTCTTCCAGTTCGGCGGGGCGGTGGCGGCGGTCTATACGCTCAAGCAGCTCTATCCGGATGCGGCCATGGTCACCTGCGCATTCGGTCTGCCGCAGACGGCGACCGAGCTGGCCGCCGAGATGCAGCCCGTCCACCGGTTCGTCGCCGAGATGGTCGGTACGTTCTTCCTGGCCAGTGTGGTGATCGGGTCCGCCGTTTACAAGGGCGGCACTCAAGCACCGGGATTGCACATCGGTTTGACGATCACCGCAAGCGCCATCGCGATCGGTGCGGTCTCGGGTTCTTCGATCAACCCCGCCCGGTGGTTGGGCTCCGCAGCCTGGGCCGGTCGGTTCGAAGAGGCATGGGTCTACCTGGGCGGCCCGCTCGCCGGAGCGCTGCTCGCTGGCTTGATCAGCGTGTACGTGGTCCACAAGGACGAGGCGACGGCAGCCTAGTACGAAGCAAGCGAGACGACGCGGCAAGCGAAACGGGTACAACCCATAGCTCCTATGGGTTCTGCCGCGCTTGCCGCGTTGTTCGTCGTGGCTCTCGGCGCGCCACAAACCGCTCCGAACGATGGTTCGGAGCGTGAGTTGGACAGCCGGTTCAAGCTGGTTCGGCCGTTGCCTGGCTTGCCGGCGATCACGATCGACTACCCCGCCTCGCAGATCGGCATCGCCCAAGCGTTGGCTCGGGAGCATCAGCTCCAGGCGCGCATCCTCTGGGTGGACGCCACGGCCAACTTGGTTCGGCTGAACGACGATTGGAAAGTCGCGCGGCTGGTTCAACGCGCCCAGTCGGTCGGCTTCAACACCATCGTCCTCGACATCAAGCCGATCGTCGGCCACACGCTGTATCCCAGCGCGTTCGCGCCCAAGCTCGATTCATGGCGCGGGGTGGACATGCCCCCCCGGTTCGATCCGCTCGCCGCTATGGTGCGCGAGTGCAAGAAGTCCGGAATGCCGCTGCTCGTCTCGATGAACGCGTTCAGCGAAGGGCACCGCATCGCCCAGTTCGACAAGATCGGGCCCGCCGGGCCGGGGCTTGCCAAGCGCGACCGGCAGTCCGTGCTCTACGAGGCCGACGTCCGGGTGATCGCCCGCGAGACGGCGAGCGAGTTCGACATGGCCGACGAGCCCAACTCCCCTATGCCCGAAGGGGGCGAATCGCTCGTTGCATTCACCTCGGCCAGCCGCGTGCCCCGGATCGCCGGCGAGCATCGCTTGGTCCTCGTGGACGCGACGGGCCGAGTGGTGGCCTACACGACCTCGGAGCCGATCCGGAGCGGCGAAGTCGGCATCCCCTCCGGTGGGTCCGCCGTGCTGGGCGTCGGTCCCGGTTTCGAGTTTCTCAAGACATTCGCCAAGGTGGGGGATCAACTCGACTTCATCCACAGCCCTCTGTTCGTGCCGACCTCGGAGCGCATGCAGCAGCAGATTCCGCTGATGATGAACCCGCACCACCCCGAAGTCGCCGACCGCATGATCGCGATGGTCGAAGAGGTGTTGACCAAGTACGCCGTGGATGGGTTGCTGTTCGACGACCGGCTACGCTTTGCCGGACAGAACGCCGACTTCTCGCAGCAGGCCAAGCGCGCGTTCGAGGCCTATGTCGGCGAGCGGGTCGCATGGCCGCACGACGCGTTTTCGTACGCCATTCAGCCCGATCTCGAACGAGGTGTCGTGCCGGGGCGGCTTTACGACGCCTGGCTCTCGTTCCGCGCGCACACCATGCAGCAGTTCGTCCAACGCGTGCGCGGCACGGTGGACCGCGTGAGGCCCGGGACCAAGTTCGGCGTCTATGCGGGCTCGTGGTATGGCGAGTATGCGTCTTACGGGTCCAACTATGCCTCCAACAAGCTGGTCGCTGGATTCCCGTTCCTCACCGATCGGTATCGCCCTACAGGATTCGCGGAATCGTTGGATATGGTGATTACCGGCTGTTACTACGCCAAAGCCACTATTGCGGAAGCGATGAGCGAGCGGACGGGCGCGGGCGCCACGGTGGAAGCGGCCGCCATGCTCTCGAATCGGGTGGTTCGAGACGCGGCGTGGACCTATGCGGGCCTTTCCATCAGCAGTTTTCGTGGGGACAACGAGGCCTTTGCCCGGTGCCTGCAGGCCGCGCTCGTGTCCTCGCAAGGCGTCATGGTGTTCGACCTCTCGCACGATATCGAGCCGCTATGGCCGATCTTCGAGCGTGCGTTCCGCGTCCCGGCCGTCGCGCCGCACAAGCGGCCCGATGTGCTCTCCCTGGTGCGTCACCTGCGGCAGGTCAAAGACGATCGCGGCGAAACCGACCCGCCCATCGTGATCTACAGTGGTGTGGCGGGGATTGGGCATTAGGCTCAGTGTTCCGAATTACTGTCTATCTGAAAACCGAACACTGAACACTGAACACTGGATTTACAAGTTCATATCCGAACTATGCCCTGGGAAGAGCTTGGCGTTTGGATCGACCAGTTGCTTCGCAAGACAGACCGCTGTGGCCGCTTCGCCTACGCCCGTGGCGATCAGCTTGAGTTTCCCGTCGAACGTGCAAACATCGCCCACCGCGAACACGCCGGGCAGGTTGGTGCGGTAAAGCGCGTCGGTCACGATCTGGTTCTTTTGGATGTCCAGGCCCCATTGCAGCATCGGGCCGAGCGACGATTTGAACCCGATGTTGACCACGACGGCATCCATGGGCAACTCCTCGAACTCCTTGGTCTGGCTGTTCTGGATGGTGATGCGCTCGATGCGTTCGGAGCCGTGGATCGCCTTGACTTCGCACCAAAGCTTCATCGGAATGCCGCTCGCCACGACCTTTTCGATCGAGTCTTCGTGGGCACGGAACTGGTCACGACGGTGGATGAGCGTGATTTCCGAGGCCGTGTCCATCAGGTTCAGCACCCAGTCGAACGCGCTATCCCCCCCGCCGACGATGGCCACGCGCTTGCCCTGAAGCGCCGACTTGTCCCGAACGCCGTAGGACAGCCCGCGACCGAGCCAATCCTCCTCGCCTTCGATGCCGATCTTGGTGGGTTGGAACGCCCCGACTCCGGCGGCGATGACCAGGGTGCGGGTGGGATACTCGCCGCCGGACCGGGTGCCGATGGTCCAGCCTGCGTCGTCCTGGGTGAGAGTGGTGCAGGTGTCGTCGAGCACGACTTCGGGCCCGAACTGCGTGCCCTGCTCGATCATCTGGCGGGCGAGGTCCTTGGCAAGCACCTTGGGGAACCCGGGCATATCGAAGACGTACTTCTCGGGGTAGAGCGCCGTGAGCTGGCCACCGAGTTCGGGCAGGCTGTCGAGGATGCGGACGGACATGCCGCGCAGACCGGCGTAGAAGGCGGCGAAGAGGCCGACGGGTCCACCGCCGATCACAGTCAGGTCAACTCGGTTCATGGGGGAATCGCGGCGAGCCGGAATCCGTCACCGCTCTCCGTTTGTACCCGACGCGTTGCGGGTGGTCCGGGACACATTGGAGGGCCATCCTGCGTGACGAACCTCCAAAATGGTGGCGACGCAGCGTGGTCCCACCAGGACCCAAAAAGAAACGACCGGCCCAAGGGCCGGTCGTTTCGGACGCCAAACGGGGTTGCTTAGCGTCGCGGGCGGAAGCGTGCGTTCACGTCCTCGTCCTCGTTGGTGCGGGCGCGCTTGGGGAAGGCGTCCGGCACTTCGGGGGCCGAGAGGTCGCTGGCGCGCTCTTCGCGCGATTCGGCGTGCTGCGAGGGTTCGTCGCGGGGACGGTCTTCGCGGGGACCTCGGTCCCGGTCCCGATCGCGATCGCCGCGCGGGCCACGGTCGCGATCTCGGTCGCGTCCGCCCCGATCGCCACGGTCTCGATCGCCGCCTCGACCACGGTCTCGGTCTCCACCACGGCCTCCAGGACCACCTCGGCCTCCGGGGCCGCCGCGTCCGCCGCCAAAGAAGCTCTTGGGCGGCTCGGCGTCGGCATTGCCCTCAAGATTCGGGTGGTCTTGGGCGATGCCGAGGGCGGTGAAGTTCACGCGTCCCATCGAATCAATCTCGAACACCTTGACCTTGATCGTGTCTCCCACGCTCACCACGTCGTCCGGGCGTCGGACGTCGCGGGTCGTCAGGTGCTCGATGGGCACCAGTCCTTCGCGGCCGGCCACGAACTCGACCATCGCGCCGCGACCCATCAGGCGGCTCACCTTGCCGGTGAACTCCGCGCCGACTTCGATTTCCGAGGTCAGGGCCTTGATGATGGCGATCGCCTTGTCGACGCCTTCCGCACCCGAGGACGCGATGAGCACTCGGCCATCCTGCTGGATGTCGATCTCGGTGCCGCTTTCGGCTTGGGTCTTCTTGATCGTCGCGCCACCGGGGCCGATGAGGGCGCCGATCTTTTCGGGGTTGATCTGGATCGTGACGATCTGCGGAGCGAACCGCGAGATCTCCGTGCGCGGAGCATCAAGCTCGGCGAGCATGATGTCGAGGATTTGGAGTCGAGCGACCTTGGCTTGCTCGAGGGCGGCTTCCAGGACGTGGTCGGGGATGCCGTCCAGCTTGGTGTCCAACTGAAGCGCCGTGATGCCTTCCTTGGTTCCGGCGACCTTGAAGTCCATGTCGCCGCAGAAGTCCTCCATGCCCTGGATGTCAGTCAACACCTTGTAGGTCTTGCCGTCGGACATCAGGCCCATGGCGATACCGGCGACGGGCGCCTTGATGGCGATGCCCGCATCCATGAGCGCCAGCGTCGAACCGCAGACCGAGGCCATCGAGGTGGACCCGTTGGATTCGAGCACTTCGCTGATGAGCAGCAACGTGTAGGGGAACTGGGGATCGTCCAGCGGGATAACCGCTCGGAGCGCTCGCTCGGCGAGGGCGCCGTGGCCGACTTCGCGTCGTCCGGGTCCGCGCATCATCCGCACTTCGCCCACGCTGTACGGCGGGAAGTTGTAGAAGTGCATGTAGCGCCGGTTCTCTTCCTCTTCCAGGCCGTCGATGATCTGGGCGTCCTTCGGCAGTCCGAGGGTCGCGACGGTCATGACTTGCGTCTGGCCTCGGGAGAACAGGCCGGAGCCGTGCACGCGGGGCAGCAACCCAGCGGTGGCTTCGATCTTGCGGAGTTCGTTCAGCTTGCGGCCGTCGGGGCGCTTGTCCTGCTCGAGGATGAGCTTGCGGACGGTGCCTTTGACCACCTTGTCCACGGCTTCGGGAAGCTGCTTGAGGATCTCCGCGTTCTCGGCGAACACCTCTTTGTACTTGGCGATGAGTTCCTTCGACAGGTCGTCGAGGGCCGATTCGCGGCTGGCCTTGTCGGGGTTCACCAAGGCGGCGGCGACGTCGTCGCCCGAATCCTTCTTGATGCGGTCCACGAGGTCGGCGTCCACTTCGGCGGAGACGAACTCGCGCTTGGCTTTGCCGGCGGTCTTGGCGAACGCGGCGAACTCCTTGCAGATCGTCTTGATCGCCTCGTGGCCGAACTTCATCGCGGCGAGCATGTCGGCTTCGGAGACCTGGTTGGCTCCGGCTTCGACCATGCTGATCGCGCCCATGTGGCCAGCCAGCACGAGGTCGAGGTCCGACTCGTTCGTTTCCGAGATGGAGGGGAAGAGGATGAACTCGCCGTTGATGCGTCCGACTCGGACGCCCGCGATGGGACCCTCGAAGGGGATGTCGCTGACTGCGAGTGCGGCGCCTGCGGCGCAGATGGCGAGCACGTCGGGCGGGCAAGCCTGGTCCACTGCGAACGGCATGGCGATGACTTGGATGTCGTTGCGCATGCCCTTGGGGAACAGGGGCCGGATGGGCCGGTCGATCAAGCGGCTGACGAGCGTGGCTTTTTCAGACGGGCGTCCGCCGCGCTTCATGAAGCCGCCGGGGATTTTGCCGACCGAATACTTGCGCTCTTCGTAGTCGCAGACGAGCGGAAGGAAGTCGATGCCCTCTCGGGCGTTTTTGGACATGGTGGCGGTGCCGAGCACCACGGTCTCACCCATGCCGAGGAGAACTGAGCCGCCGGCCTGTTGCGCGACGCGGCCCGTTTCGATGCTGAGGGTTTTGCCCCCAACCTCGAAGGAGTGGGAATGGATCATTGAATGGCCTCCTTAGCGAGGCTTGACTTCGCGGATGCCGAGGCGCTGGATCAGGTCGCGATACCGGGCGATGTCTTTTCGCCGCAGGTAGCCTTCGAGCCGTCGGCGCTTGCCCACGAGCATCATCAACCCCCTTCGCGAGTGGAAATCCTTCCGGTTGGAACGCAGATGCTCGGTGATCTGCTGAATCCGCGCATGGAGCAACGCGATCTGCGCCTCCGGCGAGCCCGTATCACCCTCTTTCTGACCGTACTCGGCCAGCAAAGCATCTTTCTTTTCCTTGGACAGCGGCATGTTTTGAGTCAGTTGCCTCCAGAATGTCTGGGTGGCTGGTGCGGTAAGCCGCTCTGTGCAAGCTCCCGTGGGAGCCTCCAAACAACGGCGTACGACGCACGCAGACCGATGGACACTATACCCGCGCGCCCCCGGGAAGTCAAGGGCCGGGTCGTTTGGTCCGCAAGGTCATCGTCCCAGGATCGAGGAGAACAGCGCGTCGAAGACGATCCCCGAGGCGCCGTTGCCCACGATCCGGCGATGCGCCTCGATCACGGCTTGCCGGGCCTCACCGTTCAGCGCACCCTCTTGGGAAAGGTAATCGGCGAGAAGTTCCAGCGTCTCGGCGTTCGCCTGGCGCGCGCCCAAATCGAAAGCGTTGCCATAGGCGCCGGCGATAGCCGCGAACTCCTCGCCCGCCACCAAAGCTTCGCCGCGAGGACGGCGCGACAGGCCCTGGGCGAACGCCTGCAACGAAGCGAACAACTCGCGATGCTCGCGCAGGCGGTTGGCCTCGCCGGGCGAGCCGCGCACCAGGGCCACTTCGGCCGGGGTCAGATCGCCCAGCACCTGCGAGGCGTCCTGGTCGGTCGGCAATTCGCACACCACGCATACGCAGCGGCTGACGATCGTGGGCAGCACGCGGCTGAGCGTCTCGGTGGTCAAGATGACTTTGGCGTAGGGCGGCGGCTCTTCCAGCGTCTTGAGCAACGCGTTGGCCGCGCCGTCGTACAGCCGGTCGGCGCCCTCGATGAGCACGACCTTCGAACGACCGAGCAGCGGCCCCGTGCGGAAGAAGTCGATCACGGGCACCACCCCTTCCTCCTCCTTTTCGGCGTTGGACGTGATGTGCCCCATGCGGATCCAGTTGCTGGGCTGAACGGGCAGGATGCGCTGAAAGTCCGCATGGCGTCCCTTGGCGATGCTGAGGCAACTGCGGCACTCGCCGCACGGCAGACCGTCAACGGGTGCGTTGCAGAGCCAGCAGGCCGCAAGGTGCATGGCCATGGTGGTCTTGCCCGACCCTGGAGGCCCGTAGAACAGCACGCCGTGGACGCCGGCGGCTTGGGCCGCGATGGCATGGGTGACGCGTTTGGCCGACTCCAGCCCGACCAAGACGCTCGGATCGGTGGGGGCGACGGCCATCAGAAACGTTCGAACTGTTCGACGGGCAACACGAAGACGACGGCCCCGCCGACGGGGACTTTGACCGGGCTCGGGATGAACGCTCCGGGCGGCGCGGCCTCGAACGGCATCACGTTGACCATTTGTTCGCGGGTCTTGCAGTTCTGCGCGACCAGTTGGAGCAGGGGCTCGCGCTCGTCTTCCTCGACGCCGATGAGGAACGTCGTGTTGCCTTCCCGAAGGAATCCGCCGGTCGAGCCGATCACCGTGAATTTGAAGCCCGCCTTGATGAGCTCCTCGGTGATCTTGTTGCGATCGCGGCTATGGACGATGCAGAGGACGAGTTTCACGCCTGAACCCATTATAGTACGGTTTGGATGAGTTCGGCTGACGAAGTGATGCCGGAGGGTCGGCCTCCGTGCCGACCCGCCCGCACCTACATGACACGACGGAGCGTGTCCCTCCATTTCCCTGGAGGGAGGCCCGCCGTGCCGACCGCCCGAACGTACCTGGACACGACGGAGCGTGTCCCTCCATTCGCCCGAAGACTAGAACGACACGTCGACGGACTGTTCCTTGCCGGTCGCGGCGCTGGCATAGAGCGCATCGAAGATGGCGTTCAGGATCAGACCGTTCTCGCCCGGGACGGGCGAGGGCTTGCCGTTCAGGATGGCGTCCACGAACGCCTGGACCTCCGCCGTGTGCGCCGAAGGCACGTTGGGCACGTTTCGGGGGACCATGTTGAACAACTGGCGGTTCTGCTCGGTGTAGATCGTGATGGGTTCGCCGCCCCAGAACTGGATGTCCGCGCCCGCTTTGGTGCCGAACAACTGCGTGCGGAACGGGTCGCCGTCGATGTTCGCCATGAACGAACTCTCCAGGACGACCGTCGCGCCGTTGTCGAACTTGATCAGGCCGACGGCGAAGTCTTCGACCGTGAAGCGGGTGCGATCGTAATCGCCCCACGGGTTCACGATGTCCGGGTTCTTGCCGAGCATGTCGTAGGTGCTGCCGCTGGCGCTGACAGGCTTGGGATAGCCCATGAGGAACAGCGTGAAGTCGAGAATGTGCACGCCGATGTCGATCAGCGGGCCGCCGCCTTGCTGCTCCTTGTCGATGAATACGCCCCAGTGGGGCACGCCGCGTCGTCGCAGGGCTTGGGCGCGGGCGTAGTAGATGTCGCCCATGTGGCCGGCGTTGATGTATTGGCGCATGAACTGGCCCGCGCCGGTGAAGCGCTGCTGGAGCGCGACCTGCAGGATCTTGCCGCTGTCTTTGGCGGCGCGGCACATCTTGCGGCCCTCGTCGGCGTTCATGGCCAGGGGCTTCTCGCACAGCACGTGCAGCCCGGCGTTCAGGGCATCCACCGTGGGTTCCAAGTGGAACTTGTTGGGGGTCGCCACGGAAACAGCGTCGAGTCCGCCGTCCGCGAGCATCTTGCGATAGTCGGTGTAGACCTTCGCGCCGTCGCACATCTCCGAGGCCTTCTTGGCCGTGTCCTCGCTGACGTCGCACACGGCGACGATCTCGCAAAGCTCGGGCATGGATTTGTAGCCGGGGATATGACAGCCTTGGGCGATTCCGCCGCTTCCGATGATTCCAATCTTGAGTTTGTTTGCCATCCTCTGGTCCTCTGTCCGGTCCTTCGATCGGGCTGGGTGAGCGGTTTCATTCTGACTTGGGGCCGGGTCCGATTGGAACCTGTTTGGGCACGTTTTGGGCCGAATCTCCGGGTGCAACCCGGGAGGAACTCCGGGACTATTCTGCAGCGATAGCAAGACCGTGGATCTGCGAGTCGTGCGGTACCGCGACCAACCGGGACCACTGTCCGACCTGCCTGCGGGCGCGACCGTTTCCCGAGCCGCGAAGGGCTCCCTGCAAACCACTTGCCGGCCACTTGCCCACCACGTGCCTACGCACGGGGAACGTCAACCCGAAATGGCCGAGTCGCGGACCGGCGACCGTCGGGCGACCGGCTTGGTTGCGGGCGGAGGTTCGACCGGCTTGGGAGTTGCGACCGGGGTCGGCGGCGTCTCGCCGATCGTGGGCTCGGGGGTTTCCGATGCCGCCGGGGGCGGAGTCGCCACCGAGCCGGAAGTGTTGCGCGCCACGATCCGCACGCCCCCTCCGTAAACCGAAGTGCCCAGCGGTTCGCGCCGGACTTCCTTGCCGTCGCGGTACACGATGCGCGTGCTCGAAACCGAGTACCCCGCGCTGCCCTTCTCGCGAACCACGGTCTTGCCGGGCGGCAGGGTAGGGTCGTGGATCACCTTCTCGCCCTTCGACCACGACTTGTGGCCCGAGGTGACGATTTGCACCTCGCGCGATGGGTCGGGCGTTCCCAGAATGCGGGCGGTGAGCTTGCCCGACTGGTACTCCATGCTGACCGCCACCGGGTGTCCGGAGTCGTTTTCAAACACAAGGTCGAGCGAGTTGTACGACACCGTCGCGTCGCGTCCCCTGGGGACGTACGCCACGGGCATCGAGTGGTTCAGCCGCTTGACCACCTTGAGATCGGCCAGCAGAACCGCGTTGTAGAGCGTTGTGCTGACCTGGCAGATGCCGCCGCCGATCCCTGTGTCGTGGCGACCGTTGACGTAGACGCCCGCTTCTTTGAAGCCGCGCTTGGCCGTGCGTTGGCCCACGACCTCGTTGAAACTGAACCGGTCGCCGGGCATGAGCACCGTCCCACTCAGGAACTCGGAGCCGAGCCGGATGTTCGTGTTGCGGCTGGTTTGGTTCTTGGGGAAGTTGGTCGAAAACTCCGCCACCACGCCGACGATGCTGTCGAGCGCGGCGTCGGTAACGTGCTTCTCGGCCTGAGTGATGGGCAGTTCGGCGATGCCTTCACCATTGACCGCTTGTTGGATCGCCTCGAGTACGGCCTCGTCGCGCAGTTCGAGCCCGGACTGCTCAGGCGTTTTCACGATGCGCCCGGCGACCCACTCGACCTTGGCTTTGCCGTTCTTGGGCAGCTTGGCTTCGACCGTCTTGACGATGCTCGACACATCCACGCCCGAGAAGTCGAGCACTTCGTCGAGGGTGATGGGCGGTTGGGCAGAGGGGAGCCAGTTGCCCCAGAAGTCCTTCATCGGGGCGTCGCGCAGGGTTCCGGCCACGTCCAGTTGGATGCCGAGTTGGGCGGGAGTGACCTCGATGGGCGCAGCCAAAAGCTTGGACGTCAGGCGGATGGGCTTGGCGGCGCGCTCGCCCCAAACGTACTTGAGCCGTCCTTCGGCCTCCCGGTACGTCAGGTTGCCGATGGGCATGGGGCCGACGTAGGTTTCGGGTCGGTAGACGGGTTCGCCGCGTTGGGCGGTCATGGGCAACGCGATGCCCACACCCAACACAGGGATACACAGCAGGCCTAAGTACTTCTTCATCCGTGCAAAGGTCAACGTTTCGGGCATCCTTGCCGTCCGACGCCTAACCTTTGAATTATGACGCACCGCCGGTGGGCGGGTTCCCGCCGGTCCTAGCCGACCAGCAGCTTGACGCTCGCGGCGGCGGCCAAGACGAGGACGACGCCTTCGAACGCGCTCTGCGGAATCTTCTCCAGCACCTTGCGTCCACCGAACGCCCCCACCGCGACCAAGGGCACCATGACCAGGTCGAACGCCAGCGTCTGCACGGTCATCAGCGGGCTCTCGGGTTGGGCGAAGGTCAGCGCCGCGAGAATCGGCACCTTGGAGACGTTCACGGCGAAGAAGAACCACGCCAGCGTGCCCACGAACTTGCGCTTGTCCACGCCTTGCCCCGCCATATAGAGGGACATCACGGGTCCGGCCGCGTTGGAGATGGTCGTGGTGATCCCGGCGAGGACTCCAGCGCCAGCGGTCCATAGCCGTCCCCGCGACCACGCTTCGGCGTTTCGACCCTTGAGCGCGAGATGCGTGGCCAGCATGGCGAGCACGATGCCGCCGATCCAAGGACCCATCGCATCCGAAGCCGCCGCGCCGCCGAACCAGGCCAGAATCCCCGCGCCAACCGCGACGCCCAAGCCGACCCAGAGCGCGAGCCGCGCGATGAGGTCCCAACGGCAATCGCGGCGGTACCACGCGACGGCGAACACGTCGGCGACGATCAGGAGCGGCAGCAAGGCCCCGACCGAGAGCCGTCCGCCGAACAGGTGGGCCATGACGGGGACCACGAGCATCCCGACGCCCGGCAAGCCGGTCTTGGACGCGCCGACGAGCATGCCCGCGACGCACGCGAGCCCCCATTCGCCGGCCGTGAGTTCGGGGAGCACGGGGGCATTGTGTATGATAAGTTTGGAATGCAGCAAAGGGCGAAGTTCAGGTTTCGCCGAGTTTTGGCGATGCTGGCCATACCTGTCGGTGTGGCGTTGGTCGCCGCCGCCACGTTCCCGTTGTACGCCACGGCGAGAGTCGGACGAGGGCGAGACCCGGGAGCCCCAATAAGGATGAGACTGTCCCGTGACCTCGCGGAGGAGGCCGACAAAGCCCGAGCGGCCGGCAACTACGCCGAAGCGGAGCGCGGCTACCAGAAGGCGCTGGCCTGGGCCCGTGGCTCGCCAGACCTCCGCTTTAGGCTCGTTTCGATGTACGTGGAGCAGGGGCGCAAGGAGGAAGCGTTGCAGGCCTTGGGGTCACTCCTGAACTTGAGCGGCCCACACAGGGTCTCGAGCCACACCATTAGGGCTCTTGCCGATGTCGTCGTTCTTGCGGAGGACGTGGACCGGCCCGACTTGGTCGAAGAGGTCTTGCGGCACGTTGATCGCTTTGTCGTGGGCATCCCGTATGCCGAGACTTCCCGGACACCCGTGTCGGCGGCAGAGCGCTTGGCACTGGCCCACCTCGTGTTGGCCGATCGGCTTTCAAGCGGGAGTCCGGAAAGGGCACATGAACACCTCCTCAGCGCGAAGCGATTGGACCCGGACCTGGCGGTCGCGTGGTTTCTCGACTGGGAGGTGCTTGGCAGGCTGGGTCGCCGCGAAGATGCGGAAGCGTCTCTCGCCCAGGCGAAGCGGCTTGCGCCAGCGGGATCGAGCTTGGACCATAGGGTTGCGAAGTTGGTCGGGCAGGCGCGATCCGCCGCTGCCCCATAATCCCGCACATGCACTCCGTGCGCGTCGGTCTTTCGGGATTCTCGTACAAGCCGTGGCAGGGCGAGGGGCGGTTCTATCCGCCCGAACTCAAGGCCTCCCAGTTCCTCGACTTCTACGCCCAGCGCTACACCGCCGTCGAGATGGACGGGACGTGGTACCGGATGCCCAGCGAGGAGGGCGTCGCCAAGTGGCGCGACGGCACGCCGGCCGGATTCGAGTTCTGCCCGAAGATACACCGCGACGTGACCCACATGCGCCGGCTCAAGCCAGAGGCGTTCGATTCGGCGAAGTTCTTCCTGGGGCGCCTGAAACCGCTGGCCGAAGCGGGGAGGCTGGGACCCGTGCTGGTCCAACTGCCTCCCAACATGAAGAAGGACGTCGAGCGGCTGGACGCGTTCCTGACCGAGTTCGCCGCTGGCAATCGGCTGGCCCTGGAGTTTCGTCACGAGAGTTGGAACGATGATGCCGTGGCGGAGACGTTGCGTCGCCACAACGCCGCGTTCGTCGCCTCCGACACCGACGAAATGGACGCCGTTCGGCGCGATACCGCCGACTTCGCTTACGCCCGCCTGCGCAAATGCGACTACTCCGACGACGATCTGCGCGAATGGGCCGCCCACTTTCGCGGGCTCGGCAAGCCGACGTGGGTGTTCCTGAAGCACGAAGACGAGGGTTCCCCGTGGATTTGGGCCGACGCGCTGCTCGGGCACCTGGGGTCCGGGTAGCCTTCAACAGGATGTCCACCAAGAACGGCCTCGACGCTTTGCTCGCCCGCGACTGCGCCCCGTTGCGGGGCAAGGCAATCGGCGTGGTCTGCAATCAGGCGTCCATCGCTTCGGACGGGCGGCACATCCTCGACCATCTGCTGCCACTTCACCAGCGGGGCGATCTGAAGATCGTCGCCGCGTTTGGCCCGCAGCACGGGATTTGGGGGCACACGCAGGACAACATGATCGAGTGGGAGGGCTACGAAGACGCGCGCACCGGTCTGCGGTTCCACTCCCTGTACGGGGCCTGCCGCAAGCCCACGCCGCAGATGCTGGAAGGCATCGAGGTCCTCGTCGTAGACATCGTGGACGTGGGCGCGCGGTACTACACGTTCGTCTGGACGTTGGCCCTGTGCATCAAGGCGTGCCGAGCGCTGGGCATCGAGGTGGTGGTCCTCGACCGGGTCAACCCGATCAACGGGGTGACGGTCGAAGGCACCGTGTTGGACCCGGCGTTCGACAGCTTTGTCGGGCTGTATCCGTTGCCGACGCGGCACGGGATGACGGCGGGGGAGATCGCCCGCTACGTCGAAGCCACGCAGTTCCCGGGGGCCAAGGTGACCGTGGTCGGAGTGGAGGGTTGGGACCGTGCCGCTTATCACGACGAGTCGGGCCTGCCGTGGGCCATCCCCTCGCCCAATATGCCGACGGTGGACACGGCCGTGGTCTATCCGGGCATGTGCTTGCTGGAAGCCACCAACGTGAGCGAGGGCCGAGGGACGACGCGGCCCTTCGAGATTTGCGGTGCGGCGTGGCTGGATTCGTGGGCGTTTTGCGACGCCTTGAACGCCGAAGGGCTGCCAGGGGTGTACTTCCGACCGTTCCCGTTCCAACCGACGTTCCACAAGCACGCGGGCGCGTATTGCGGGGGCGCGTTCCTTCACGTGTTCGATCGGGCGGTGTTCGAGCCGGTGCTGGCGGGCGTCGCCGTGATGCAGGCCGCGCACCGTTGCGGGGGCGGGAAGTTCGCCTGGAACCCTCCGCCCTACGAGTATGAAGAGGTCAAAAGGCCCATCGACATTCTTGCGGGCAACGCCTGGCTCGCCGAAGCCGTGGACGACCTGTGGCCGCTCCCGCGCGTGAGGGAGCGCATGGCCGCCGAGTGTGCGGGGTTCGAGGCGACACGTCGAGCGATCATCACGAAACCCTAACCTGCCGGGATGCGGCCTTAACACTGTCTTAACATTGATCCTCCATTCTCTGGGGCGCAACACGCTCGGGGCTCGTCCCCCTCGACCTGCATCAGTCGGAGTGAACCAACGTTGAAAAAGGCCTTTACGCTCATCGAACTTCTGGTGGTGATCGCCATCATCGCCATCCTCGCCGCCATGCTCTTCCCCGTGTACGCGCAAGCCAAGCAGTCTGCCAAGAAAGCGGTTGCCATCAGCAACCAGAAGCAGCTCGGGCTCGGCGTCATCCTGTACACGTCGGACTATGACGACGTCTATCCCCGGAACGACGACTGCTACGCGCGGTCGGCCCTGAACCCCGCTCTGAATGCGGCCGGCTACACGCCCTCCAATGGCGACGGCTGCTCGGGTGCTGGTCCTTACCCCTGGCGGATGAACCACTACTCCTGGCAGAAGTGGATCCTGCCCTACACCAAGTCGGTCGAGATGTTCGAGCACCCGTCTCGCCAGAAGCTGGACACGCCCGCGATCTCGGGTGGCTGGCGACAGTGGACGGAGAACGGCCAGATCATGGGCGGCTTCGCGATCAACCTCGGCCTGACCGGCGCGTTGAACACGTACAACCGCTCCGCGACGGCTGCCGGTCGGCTCCGCAACTCCTGGCTCGGCGGTACGCAGAGCTCGATCCCGAACGTGTCGCAGGCCATGCTGCTGTTCGAATTCAGCAACCCGAACATCAACTACTCCCCGGTTCTGGTCGACGGCGTCAACGACCCGCTCTCGACGCAGACCATCTATCCGATGGCCATTCGCGAGTTCTGGGCGGCCAACTTCAAGAAGTCGGACGCTTCGTGCAACCCGCTCGCCGATGACGATGCCTCGCGCGTCAGCGGCGGCGTGATCGTGGTCGGCTTCGCCGACGGCTCGGCCAAGGCCCTGCAGACGAACGCGTTCCTCAGCCGAACGCCCACCGCTGCCGAGTACGGCGTGCCCGTGGATGCCAACACGAAGTGCGGCATCTCGTCCGGCACCTACCGCCCCGGCGTGACCCCGGTCTTGTCGCTCCAGTATCCGTTCTGGGCCTTCGGCAGCTAATGAAGACGCTCGCCCTTCTCGTTCTCGCAATCGCCACCCTCGGGTTGGTGGGTTGCAACACGGGCGACGTGTCGGCCGACGCGGCCAAGAAGTCGTACGACGAACAGCAGGCCAAAGCCGACAAGCTCGCGGCGGAAGGCATGCAGAAGTTCGACGACTCGAACTAGGCTGAGTCAGCCCAACGAACGCGGGGGTTGCGGTTCTACCGCAGCCCCCGTTTCGCATTCGGCGGACCGCTACTTCTCGCCGCGGACGGCCTTCATCAGGGCTTTGAACGTGGCCACGGTTTCCTTCGCGGCGTCGTTCGTTTCTTCGCCGCGGTAGGCCTTCATGAACGTCGCGCCGTCAACCCAGGTCGTGTGCAAGGTCCCCAACAGGCGGTCGGCGATCGACTTGGCGCCGCCCGTCCGCGCCGCGAGAATCTGCTCCAACTGGCTCAGCGCCACATGCGGTTTGCGCCACGGCGACGACACCACGCGGAACCCTTCACCCGCGAACCAAGCTGCGGTGGGCGGGGCGTTCTCGTAGTGCCAATCGCAGATGACGACCTCTTTGGAGATCATCCGCAGCGAGGGCGCCGTCTCGTTGGTGCTGGCTTCCCATTCGCCGAGGCCCGTGATCTTGGCGTCGAGGAACCGGTCGCCCCACATCCACATCTCTCGCTTCTTGCCCTTCAAGTGTTCTTGGATGCGCGTGACCTCCTCGGCGAATAGCGTGGCCTTTGGCGCGTCTTTGCAGCGGGCGCAATCGGCATCCCCTAGGATGAACGCCTCGTCCATCCCCGCGTGGAACGCATCGGCTTGGAACGCGTCGCACATCTCGTCGATGAGTGGGAACAGCACCTTGTGGACTTCGGGGTGGCGCGGGCAATAGCTTCGGCAATAGATGCCTTCGTTGTTCGGGTACTTGCCGGGGGTCTCGTCGAAGTGGGGGTAGACCGTGAGCAGCTTGCCCGTGTCCTTTGCCCACGATTGGTGCCCGAGCATGCCCATCTGGGGGATGAGGCGGATACCGGCCCGCTTGCACGCCTCGGCGATCTTTCGGGCGTCCTCGTGGTTGAGTCCCCCCGGCTCGGCCATCTCGGGTCGGCTCTTGAAGTCGAAGTTGTAGTCCACTTCGAGGACGATCAGGTTGACGCCCTCGCGCTTGAGGTCGGTTTCGACGAAGCGGACGAACTCGTCCACGTTGGCTTTGGGGAGGCTGAGGACATGGAGCCCCTGAACCGGCAAGGCGGCCGGCTGCAACACGGCGGCGGCGATGGTTGCGGCGATCAGCATGGCCCAGTGTACAGGGTTGACGAGGAGGGCAAAGGGCCCGAGCAGGAGTCCGATAGGCAACAAGGAAGAACGGGATACAATGCAGGTTCGGGACGTCCTCAAACGTCTGGAGTCGGATGGCTGGGTACTTGATCGCGTTCGAGGCAGCCACCGCCAGTATGTGCATCCAAAAAAGCCGGGTGTGGTGACGGTGAGCGGTCATCCGGCGAACGATTTGCACCCCAAGACGTTGAGGAGTATTCTTAGACAAGCTGGACTGGAAAAGCCATGACGCGTTACGCCGTGATCTACGAGCGGGGCAATCGCAACTGGTCGGCCTATGTGCCGGACCTCCCGGGATGCGTCGCGGCTGGCAAGACCCGGAAGGAAACCGAGGCCCTGATCCGCGAGGCCATCGAGTTTCACTTGGAGGGCATTCGCTTGCGCGGCCTTCCAGTGCCTCCCGTCATTTCGACGGCGGCCAACGTGATCGTCGCAGACGGAGCGTAGCCTAGCGCTCGCGGCGGGTCGTGGTGGNNGACGGCGAGGCCTCGACAGGCACCCCGGAAGCACTTTCTCAAGATTTCCTTGCCAATCTCGGAAATCTGGTGTATGATGGATAAAAGGTTTTATCAACCGCCGATGCCGACTGATAAAAGGATGCATCAGCCCGGTTGAGCCTTGAAAGAGCGACAATG
Organism: Chthonomonas sp. UBA2387; assembly: GCA_002343445.1. Taxonomy (GTDB): domain Bacteria; phylum Armatimonadota; class Fimbriimonadia; order Fimbriimonadales; family Fimbriimonadaceae; genus UBA2387. The sequence continues at coordinate 86,959 of DDSP01000067.1, read as the reverse complement.
AAGTTCATCTCTGCCGTGCGGCGCGGGTTCGCCGCCATCCTCATCGCCGGATGCCTGTGGGCCGTCGCCGGGTGCCAAAACGACGCCCGCCACGTCTCGGACGCCGAAGTCGAGAAGTCGAACGCCGACCGCCTTGCCGCCATCGACGCCGACCCCAAGCTCACGCCCGAGCAAAAGCAAGCCCTGAAAGATCGGCTGACCAACCGGCCCGGCGGGCAGACCGAAGGCCGAGCGACCGGCGGCCAGTAGAGGATCGGCCCATGGGAGTCACGCTCAAGGACGTCGCCGAAGCCGCAGGGGTCTCGATCACCGCGGTGAGCAAGGTGCTCCACGGGAGCGGCAAGAGCGTGCGCATCGCCAAAGAGACCGAGACGGCGATCCGCGAAGCCGCCCATCGGCTGCAATACGTGCCCAACAGCGTCGCTCGCTCGCTGCGGACCTCCCGCACACGCACGATCGGCCTCGTCTTCGAGAACTTCGGCAGCCTCTCCGAAGGGCCGATGTACTACGTCCTCATGCTCGACGGCGTGGCGCAGGAGTTGTTCCGCAACCACTATCGCCTCACCATCCTCGCCGAAGTCTCCCACAAGCACGTTGGAGGGGCGCTCAGCGACGGACGGATGGACGGCGCGATCTGGTGCAAGTTGCCGATGGAGGAGGAAGTTCTCACGCAACTCGCCCAGAGCCGCATCCCGGTCGTCGCGCTCAACACCGAGGCGCCCACCAACCCCCTCCTGACCTATGTCTCGTGCGACAACGAGGGCGGCGCCAGGCTGGTGGTCGAGCACTTCTACGCCCTGGGCCATCGGCGTGTTCTGTACGTGATGGAAACCGGCGAGGACGACACGCCCGACGCCACGGCCCGCCTGCGCGGGTTCCGACGCGCGTGCCAGGAAGCTTGCCTGCCGTTCACAGAGGACGACATCGTGTTCTGGGACCGCGACGCCAGCCAGTTCGCAGACTGGTGGCGCTCGGGTCCGCCCCATACCGGGGTGTTCGCTTGGAACGAGCGAGTGGCTGGAGCCGTGTTGCGTCGTGCCCACGAATCGGGAGTCCACGTGCCCGGCGATCTGAGCGTGGTCGGCTTCGATTCCACGCCGTTCTGCGAGACGACTTCGCCGCCGCTGACCGCAGTGCGTCAGCCGATTCTGGAGATGGCGAAGCACGCGGCGCGGATTCTGTTCGAGTCGTTGGACAACGGCCCGGACGAACCCAGAGTTTTCACCTACCCGTGCACGTTGGATGTGCGGGGCTCGACGGCCCCAACCTCCATGGTGCGACGAACCCGTCGGAAGCCCGTCGAAACTTCCAACGGCCCTGTTCTCGACGCAGAGAGAGGAAACCCATGAACCAACGAAGAGCCTTTACGCTCATTGAACTCCTCGTCGTCATCGCGATCNNCGCGATCATCGCGATTCTGGCGGCCATGCTCTTCCCGGTCTACGCGCAAGCCAAGACCGCTGCGAAGAAGGCCGTTTCCCTGTCCAACGTCAAGCAAATCGCGCTCGGCATCATCATGTACCAAGGCGATTACGACGACGTCTATCCTCAAGCCGAGACCGGCGGTTGGGCCACTCCCCACATCCAGTGGTACGGCATGGTCTACCCCTACGTGAAGAGCGGCGACCGAGTCGCGACGGCGGCGGGCGACCAAAGCTGGGGCAAGGACGGCATCTTCCGCTCCCCGAGCTACCCCAAGGCGATCGGCGCGGATCAGGCCGGAGGCCACAGCTACGGCGTCAACCACGGCATCTTCGCCAACAACTACGGACATGCCGGCGCGGTTGACGGTCCGGCCAACTCCACGGTCGGCCAAAGCGCCATCGAAGACGTGGCCAAGAAGGTCATGATCATGGAGAAGGGCGCCAACGCATCCGACTGGAGCTACCCGTGGTTCCACGACTGGCAGCAGATGTGGGTCGGCTCGATTCTGGGCACGGCTGGCGACGTCAGCACGCTCCAACGCGACGGCGTAGACGTCTACACCCCCGGCACCATCGTGTACAGCGCGGTGTTCGACAGCGACTGCACGAGCAGCACGGACGGCGCTTGGGAATGCGCGGCTCACCCGCGATACCGCTTCAACGGCGTCTCGCCGATGGCCTACCTCGACGGCCACGCGCAGACGGTCAAGAAGGGCGGCATCAAGTGGTACGAGAACGTGTTCTTCGATCGCCGGACGGTCTCCAACCCGTGGCAGTGGTACTACGGCTACTGTCAGGGCGGCGGCTGGGGCTTCCCCTGCATCTGGTAGTCGCCGACTTCGCTCCCTGCCTCTTCACGCGCCCCGGTTCGCCGGGGCGCATCTCATTTGGGGTCCGTTGGCAGGTGGTCGGCAGGTCGTCGGCAAGCAGATGTGGGCTCTAACTCCAGCCAGACCCCAGCCCAGCACTCAGACGGTACAAATCTCAATGGCCCGCTTCAGCGAGGTCATCGGGTCTTTGCGCGGGATGAACTCTTGGGCCACGAACCCTTTGAAGCCCGTGTCCGCGATCGCCTGGGCGATGCGTCGGTAGTTGAGTTCCTGGGTCTCGTCGATTTCTGCGCGGCCGGGGTTGCCGCCCGTGTGGTAGTGGGCGATGAAGTCCTTGTTCCGCTCGATGGTGCGGATCACGTCGCCTTCCATGATCTGCATGTGATAGATGTCGTAGAGCAGGCGGAACCGGTCGCTTTCGACCCGCTTGACCAGTTCGACGCCCCAGGGGGTCCGGTCGCATTGATAGTCGCCGTGGTCCACACGGCTGTTGAGCAACTCCATGATGACCGTGACGCCGTGCTTCTCGGCGATGGGCATGATGCGCTTGAGGCCTTTGGCGCAGTTCTCCAGCCCTTCGGAGTCGGACATGCCGCGCCGGTTGCCCGAGAACACGATCATCTGAGGGATGCCAGCCTCGGCGACCAACGGAAGGAGTCGCTCGGCGCCTTGGACCAGTCGGTCGTGGTTGGCCACGGTGTTCCAGCCGTCGGTGATGCCGCCGGGTCCGTTGGCGATGGCGCACTGCATGCCGTTCGCCCTGGCCGTCGCCCACTCGTTCTCGCTCAGCAGTTCGACCGAGGCGATGCCCATGGCCTTGGCCCGCTTGCAGAGGTCCTCGAGGCCGATGCCGCCATAGCACCATCGGCAGACAGAGTGGTTCAACCGCCCCGGTTCGCGCGTCGAAGCCTCGGCTCGGGGGGCTCCGAGCGGGCCGAGAAGCGCCGCTCCTGCGGCCAATCCGAGGGCGTCGCGTCGCGAAATTCCAGGGGACGACATGGCATGAGGTTAGCACACCGAAGGTCGCGGCCCGTCGCGCCGGGGGAGCCTCGTGAAATCGGGCCGAAAAAGTTGCACAGAACCGCTGAAGGAGGCGGTAACCTGCCGCGCATGGAACCCTCCATGCAGGAATTCGCATCGAAGAAGATCGCCGCCGGCGTGTGCGGCATCCTCCTCGGGTATCTCGGTGTCCACAAGTTCATCCTGGGATTCAACAAAGAAGGCATCATCATGCTGGTCGTCACGCTCGTCACCTGTGGCACCGTGTCGAGCATCATTGGTTTGGTCGAAGGCATCATCTACCTCACCAAGTCCGACCAGCAATTCTACGACGACTACGCGATCCAGAAGAAAGGCTGGTTCTAGCCCGGCCGATACGCTGCCAAGTCCCGCCGACTGCCAGCCGTCGGGCCGGCGGAGCTATGATCGCGATTCGTGCCATAGTGCCCCATGCCTCAGGGAAGCGAGGTGCTCTATGTTCTGCTGGTCTTGACGATCTTTGCGGCTGGCGCAACCACCGTACTCTTGGTCGTCCTCACCGCGGTCAACCGCAAGTCCTACAAAGGCCTTCGACTCCTGTTGGTTGCCCTGGTCGCTAGCGCGGTCGCTCTGGGCGTTGCCGCGTCGCTCCGTTAGCCCAACCGGTCGGGGTTCAGGCCCTCGAGTTCAGGGATCACGAACAGCCCATCCTTGCGGATGAGCCGGTCGTCGAACCAGATCTCGCCGCCGCCATACTCGGGGCGCTGGATCAGCACGATGTCCCAGTGGATGGCCGACTTGTTGCCGTTGCCGCCAGGGCCGGTGTAGGCGTTGCCGGGGGTTAGGTGGAACGAGCCCGCGATCTTCTCGTCGAACAACGTGTCCTTCATGGGGTGCAGCACGTGCGGGTTGAAGCCGAGTGACCACTCGCCGAAGTAGCGCGCGCCCTCGTCGGTGTCCAGAATCTCGTTGAGTTTGGAAGTGTTCGCGCCCGCTTCGGCTTCGACGATGCGCCCATCCTTCACCACGAACCGGATGTCCTTGAACTCTGTCCCTTGGTAGAGCGATACCGTGTTGTAGTGGACGACGCCGTTCACCGAGTCGCGGACGGGGCAAGAGAAGCACTCGCCGTCGGGGATGTTGGCCTCGCCGCAGCACGGCACGCAACCGATGCCCTTGATCGAAAACGAGAGGTCGGTTCCGGGGCCGACCAGCCGAACGCGGTCGGTGGCGTCCATCAGGTCCTTGAGCGGCTTGCACGCTTCCTGCATGCGTGGGTAGTCGGCGACGCACACCTTGAAGTAGAAGTCCTCGAACGCGGGCGTGCTCATCGAGGCCTGCTGCGCCATGCCGTGGCTGGGCCACCGCATGACGACCCACTTGGTGTTCGGAACGCGGGTCTCCAGCACCACGGGTTTGCCGTACTTACGCTGCCACAGGGCCATGTTCTCCGTAGGGACGTCGGCGTTCATCGAGTAGTTGTCGCCGCCGCGCAGGGCGATGTAGGCCGTCATCTCCTTCATCTCGGCCAGCTCGGTCGAGGCGATCAGGTCCACGGTGGCGTCGGTCAGCCCGTGAAGGATCTGCCGCTTGACCAGGTTGCTTTCCAGCCGGACCTGCACGGCGCTGCCCCTGGCCTGGACGGCCCGCACGACCTCGGCGACGGCCTCGGCTGGGATGTCGAACGCGTGGACGAGCACGCGGTCTTCGGTGCCGAGCTTGATCGAATGGTCGCAGATGAGGTTGGCGAGGCCAGTGACGCGCGGGTCGAGCATGGCCCGAAGGTTACCCGCGCGTCTGGCCAGAACCCGAGGGCTCGGCCGTCACTCTTCCTTGGCGGGCGGGCCGTGGCAGTCCATGCACATGCCCTCTTTCCAGGCGTCACCGATATCGATCGGGTGCTTGAACACCAAGCCCTTGACGTCGGTCTCGCGCTCCAGTCCGGGGGGCTTCTGCGAAAGGATCGTGTGGCAGGTTTGGCAGTCGTTGCCGATCACCTTGCCATCTTCGCTCACGTGCTTGCCTGTGTGGCAGCGGAAGCAGCCCCGCGAGTGCAGGTGGTTGAGGTTGTCGGGATAGCCCTTCCAGCTCACCTTCATTTCGGGGAAGTAGTTGGTGCGGAAGATGTTCTGGATCGAGGCGATGGCCTTCTGGATGTCGCCTTTCATGCCCTCGTAGCGGTCGGCGTAGTTCTCGCGGTAGTACTTGTCCACGTCCGCTTGGATGGCCTGGAGCGCCTCACCTTCCGTCTTGTATTCCTTCTCCAGGGCCTCGGCGGCCACCATCTTGATTTCGGGCAGCTTGGTCGAGATGGAGCCGCTGGCGAGGGCTTTGTTGATCGTGGTCTCGGGTGGACGGTACTGGTGCGAGGGCCGGTTGTGGCAGTCGATGCAGTCCACGATCCGCTTCTCGCCTTTCTTGAGTTCGAGCTCGGTCGGGGGCATCAGGTCCATGTTGCGGTAGATCGTCACCTTGCCGTTCTTGTCCTTCGATTCGACGTAGGGGATGATCTGACGCTGTCGGTCCGTCGCGATGTAGCTGATCTCGTTGTCGATATACATGTGGGCGTGGATGCCCTCGGAGGCGCCTTGTTCGGTGCCGCCGATCTTCATGAGCATGCTGAACTGCCCCTCGGAGTTGTCCTCGTCGGAGAGGTAGTACGTCTTGTCGAGCAGCTTTTGGCTGTAGAAGTGGCTCGGCCAGTGGCAGTGCTCGCACGTTTCCTTCGCGGGGCGCAGGTTGTGGACGGGCGTTTCGATGGGGCGGCTGAACTTGTTGAACAGCACCGAATAGACCTGGTACGAGCCTGAGATCTTGGACTTGACGTACCAATCCGCGCCCGACCCGATGTGGCATTCGGCGCACTTGACGTTGGCGTGAGGCGAGTGCTGGTAAGCCACGTACTCGGGCTTCATCACGCTGTGGCACGTCTCGCCGCAGAATTTGGTGGACTCGGTGTACTCGTACGCCTGATAGCTGCCGAAGCCGGAGAGGAGCATGAGGAACAGCCCCCCGAAAAGGAACATCGAGAAGGCCGTTCGGTGCTTCCGATCGTTGAAGTCGAGGATTGGCAGAAGCTTGGCGGCTTCGCCTCGTTTGATGCGCTTGGCGGTTCGAATGAGGCCCACGATGGCCACCGCGAGACCGAAGATCATGACGCCGGGCAGGAAGATCCACGTGATCAGACCCATGTAGGCGTTGCCGCCTCCCGCAACGGCGTCGAGCACGTACAGGAAGAGGATCATGCACAGACTGAGTGCGAAGATCGTCATCCCAACGTACGACGTCGGGTTGTAGAAAGCGTCGGGTAGTCTCCTTCGGAACTTGAATGCCATTTACCGCACCTCTTCACATAACAAGACGGGCCGGATGCTTTGCGCGATCCGGCCCTCTGTGGGTCTTACCTTCACGCGCAAACGCTAGGGAAGCTTACCGGCCTTGATGGCGTCGCCGTTCTTGACGCCGTCCTTGTTCGAGTCGAGGCCCTCGACCGACTTCAGAATCTCGGCCGTGAGTTTCTTGGACTTGGCGCTGGCCATGGCCTTCTGCAGGTCTTGGCCGTAGGCGTTGAGCTTGCCACCCTTGGCGCCGGCGTGGCAAACGCCGCATTGCGCCTTCTTGAGGGGGGAGCCGTCCTTGACGTCGTAGGTCTTGTTGAAAACGGGCCCGAAGGTGGCGAGGCCGAAGCTGCCGACGGTGAACCCAAAGACGCCGATGATGATCGCGAGTTTCCTCATGTTGTGTTCGATCTCCGTTCTCGGAGCCGGTGCGACGCGCTTGGCTCCGATTGATCTGACGTCTACTAAACCGTATGGATTGGGTCTTGATCTACGGCTCTGGGACCAACCAATCTTTCCTTCAAAATATAGAATGATTCGTCGCGCTGATACTTGCTCTGTTCAACGCAATATGACGGCTTTTTGGACGAGTGCGGTGTTGCGCCGATGCTCCCACCGGATCGGACCCATCCCTTTGACGTACCAAATCTGAATCTCGATCTTCGCCCCCGGCTCGGACAGGTCCAGCACCACATGGGTGGACTGGGTCTTCCTGTCGGCGAACTCGACCTTTTCCTCGCGCTGGACGAACGTACCGCTGATCGCCTTGGCCTGTCCGAGGGTCACCGCCACGCCCCGCCACTCTTCGTCGCCGCTCGCAGACCGCAGGATCGGCAGCGGCGGCGCGTACCACGTTCCGGCCAACTGCTCGGCCACCAGCACCCCGTCCTTCCAGGCCACACGCGACTCGCCCAGTGCTCCGCCGAGCACCCAGCCGGGCACACCCGCAACGGTGGAAGCCCGGAGCACTTCGATCTCCTCAACCTGCGGAAAGAACGCGCCGGTCACTTCGTAGGTGGCCGACCAGCCCTTCTTCAAGGGGAATACGTGGGGAGTTTTGGCGCACCCGCCGAACAAGACCAAGGCCGCGAGAATGCCGATGCGCTTCATGCCACCTCGAGTTTGGCCAGACTTTGAACCAGTTTCTTGACGCCGATCGCGCCTGGGAAGGCTACGGTGACCTCGGCGTCCTTCTGGATCGGATTGCACGCGATGACCACGCCCAACCCGAACTTGGCGTGACGCACCCGGGCGCCCACTTCGAAAGGCGGCGTCCAAGAAGTCGATTGGACGGGGGGACGAGGCGCGGCGGGTCGGGTCGCCGCGATGGGCTCGAAGCGATCGGGCCGCTCGGAGCGCAACGTGTACTCGGGTCTACGGCTCTTGCGCGTGGCAAACAGCTCGTCAGGGACTTCGTCCACGAACCGAGACCGCAGGTTGAACGAAGGCTGCCCGAACAGCGCTCGGCGGTGGGCGTGGGTGAGATGAAGTTCTTCTTGGGCTCGCGTCATGCCCACGTAGCAAAGCCGCCGCTCCTCCTCGATGGCCGAATCGGAGTTGAGCGACCTCGAGTGCGGGAACACGCCTTCTTCCAAGCCGCACAGGAAGACCACGGGATACTCGAGGCCCTTCGCCGAGTGCAGCGTCATCAGCGTCACGGCATTGCCCGTTTGGTTCAAGGCATCGGTGTCGGCGCTGAGGGCGAGGTTCTCCAAGAACTGGGTCAGGCTCGGCTCTTCGTCTTGGTCGTAGTTGGTGGCCACGTTGACGAACTCCTGCATGTTCTCCAAGCGGCTGACGCCTTCGCGCGACTCGTCGGCGCGTAGGGAATCCAAGTAGCCCGAGTGCAGCATCAGGTGCCGGAGCACCGGAGCGACCTTGCCGTCTTCGGCCAAATGACGCGCGTCTTCGATCACCGAGACGAAGGCGCGCAGCGCTCCGGCGGCTTTCTTGGCCAACTCGGCCTGTACGTCTTGGGTCGCCGAGGCTTGGAACAGCGATGTGCTCGAGGCGTTGGCGACACGCTCGATCAATGCGACGGACGTGTTGCCAAGCCCGCGAGCGGGCACGTTGACCACGCGCCGGAACGAAGCATCGTCCATGGGGTTCGCGACCAGCCGCAGGTAGGCGATCATGTCCTTGACCTCCTTGCGCTCGTAGAATCGGATGCCCCCGACCAGCACGTGCGGAATGCGGAGCATGAGGAAGGCGTCTTCGAACGCTCGGCTCTGGGCGTTGGTGCGGTACAGGACGGCGAAATCGCTCCACTTGCGCCGCCCGGCGTTGACGTCCCGCGTGATGGCGTCCGCGACGATCATGGCTTCGTCCTGCTCGGTTCCCGCTTCGGTGAGCGTCAGTGCCGCGCCTCCCTTCTGGTCGGTCCACAGCCGCTTGTCTGCCCGCGACCGGTTGTTCCGGATGACTTCGTGGGCGGCGTCGAGGATCACCTGGGTCGAGCGGTAGTTTTGCTGGAGCTTGATGACCTTGGCGTCCGGGTAATCGCTGCCGAACTTGAGGATGAGTTGCACGTCGGCGCCGCGCCAGGCGTAGATGGACTGGTCGTCGTCGCCCACCACCACGATGTTCCGGTGCTTGCCGCCCAGGTAGCTGACCAGTTTGTATTGGGCCAAGTTGACGTCTTGATACTCGTCCACCAGGACGTGCAGGAAGCGCTCTTGGTACTTCTCGCGCACGTCTTCGCGTTCGCGGAACAGGCGCACGGCCATGGAGAGCATGTCGTCGAAGTCGAGGGCGTTGGCGCGTCGGAGTGCGGCGTCGTAGCTCTTGTAGACGTCTGCCGCGATGCGTTCGAAGAAGCCCGCCGCGCGTTCGCGGTACTGCTCGGGCGAGAGCAACTTCTCTTTGGCGCTGCTGATTTCGGAGAGCAAGGCCCGCGGCTGAACGCTCTTGTCGTCCACGTTCATCCGCTTGAGGATGTCTTTGACCAGGCTCATCTGGTCGCCGTCGTCGTAGACGACGAAGTTGCGGTCGAGCCCAATGGCCGATCCATCCATGCGCAGGATTCGCCCGCAGATGGCATGGAACGTGCCGATCCACATGTGCTTGACCGAACCCTCAACCATCGCCTCGACGCGCTCGCGCATCTCCTTGGCCGCCTTGTTGGTGAACGTTACGGCCAAGATCCGCGAGGGGTAGACGCCCTCTTCGAGCAACCGGGCGATGCGGCAGGTGATGACGCGGGTCTTGCCCGATCCCGCTCCCGCAAAGATGAGCATCGGGCCACCCGGCCACTCGACCGCCTCGCGTTGGGCTTCGTTCAGGGACGCGAGATCGAAAGAGACGGGCATGGGAAGGACCTATTATGGCGCGGCGGCGCGGGCCCGGGGCCGCCCCCTTGGTGCCGTCTCCGGTGGGTAGGATGAGGACCCGGTGGAACTCCCGCGCTCCATCCAAAGAGCCATTTCGAGGGCCGTACGCGAGTGCGAGCCCGAGAAGGTCGTGCTGTACGGCTCACGTGCGCGCGGCGACAACCACCCGGTGAGCGACTTCGATCTCGCGTTCTACGGCGTGCGGAATCTGGGTGCGTGGCACGAGTTCGCTGCCGACATGGCGTACGAGCCGCCAAGCCTGTTCGAGCTCGACGTCGTGCGGATCGAGGCCGTGTCTCCCGAGTTGCGGGCCGCGATCGAGCGCGACGGAAAGGTGGTGTATGAACGATGACGGCTCTTGAGAAGTTCGCCACCGCGGTCGGCTCGCTCCGCGAGTTCGTCAGCGAGCCCGTAGAAACCAAGCGCGACGTTGCCGGCGTGCTTCAGGGTTTCGGCACGGCAGTCGAGCTGGCGTGGAAGGCGCTCCAACAACGCACGACCGAACTCGGATTCACTCAACGCGGCCCGCGCTTGGTGCTACAAGCGTCACTTCAAGCGGGTCTCGTACCGTCGGACGTGGCAGAACTCTGGGCCGAGATGTTCGAGGACCGCAACTTGCTCGCGCACACCTACAGGCCCGAGATGGCGCTGGACCTGGTGGATCGCATCGCCAATCAGCACCTGCCCTTGTTGGAGGCTGCCGTGAAGGGACTTCAGAGCCAAGGCGGCGTGTAGCCGATGGGCCAGATCAAGTACACCGTGTTGTCGCTCGTCGCCCAAGCCTTGCGGAAGTTCTCCCGTTCGTAGGTCATGCGCACCACGTTCCGACCGGGGTCGTTGAACACCGGCCGACCGCTCTCGTCGAACCCCACCAACACCACCAAGTGCCCATCGTTGGGCTCGGGGGGCTGACCCTTGACCACGGTGTTGCTGATCGAGCACACCACCGGGAAACCCGCCGCGATGCAGCGCTCCAGATCGGCCAAGTCGTTGAACCGGCCCACCACCGCATGCATCCCCGGCACCGACCCCGCGTACGCGGCATTGAAGGACCAGTTGCCGCAGCCGCGGTATACGGCATCGTAGACGCCCCGCTGCACCAGCGGCATGTCGCGGTCGACAAAGGGAGTGCGGAGCACGCGGGCCCAATGGCCGAGCACCATGCTCGTCGCCGTCGGGCTGCACAGCACGCCGCCATTGGGATAGGCCATCTGCGCGCGCCGAGGCACCTCGATCACGCGGGCGACGCCTCCGAACGGTGCAGCGGCACGCTCGTGCCGAGACATCAGACTCAGAGCGACCGCCACCAATCCAGGCGAACTGGGAACGCTCGAGCGCGAACGGGGCGTTGCGACCACGCGAACCGTGAGCCCGCCGGCCGGACGCCGCAGCACCAGCGTGTCGGTGTCCACCCGGCCGTGGTCGTCGGGTTGGCCCTTGACGCTCACGCTGCCTCCACCGGCGAACCACGTGCCCCAGCGGTAGTCTGCCGAACGCCACCCGTCGCCAAAGGCGGTCAGGCTGTAGTCGGCGCTCGCCCAGCCCGACTCCAAGTTCCAGCTGAGGATGGCTTGATCGAAGGCGCGCGAAACCGACTGCGTGAACTCTACGCGCCCATCGGCTAAGGGCTTGCGCTCCCACGCCTCGGGCAGGATGGTCACGCTGTGCCGATCGGCCATCGGCTGCAGAAGGGCGACGGCTGCGACCAAGGGAACCATGGCGCTCATTCTAGCGCAGGCTCGTCAGCCCCAGATCAAGTCTGGGCGCAGCACGATCGTCTGCTCGCGGTCCGGGCCGATGCTGAGGATCGCGACGGGCGTCTCGGTGTACTCCTCGATCATCCACAGGTAGGCGCGGGCGGTTTCGGGCAGGTCCTCAAACTTCCGCGCACCCGTGAGGTCCTCGGGCCAGCCGGGCACGGTCTCGTACACGGGCGCGAGTTCGCCGATCTCCCACGTGTTCGTGGGCAAGTGGCGGATCGTCTCGGCGCCGCGCCGGTACGCCACGCAGACCTGCAACGGGTCGAACCCCGAAAGCACGTCGAGCCGCGTGACCACCAGTCCGCTGAGCGAGTTCAGACGGCAGCTCTGTCGCAGGGCCACCAGGTCCAGCCAGCCGCAACGCCGGCCTCGGCCGGTCGTGGTCCCGTACTCCTTGCCCACGCGGCGGAGTTCGTCACCCAACTCGTTGTCGAGTTCGGTGGGGAAGGGGCCGGTGCCGACGCGCGTAGCATAGGCCTTGCACACGCCGAGCACGGAGTGGATGTCGCGGGGCCCGATTCCGGTGCCCAAACACGCGCCGCCCGCCACGGGGTGGCTGCTGGTCACGTAGGGGTAGGTGCCCGAATCCAGGTCGAGCAACGCGCCTTGCGCGCCTTCGAACAGCACTCGGTCGCCGCGCGCCACGGCATCCTGCACCACGATTTCGGTATCGCCGACGAACGGCCGCAGCCGGTCGGCGTAGGTGCGGTACTCGTGGTAGACCTCGTCGAAGTCCAGGCTCTCGGCGCCGTCGCTCATCAGGGCGAGCAGGCGGTTCTTGACGTCCAAGACCTCGCGCAGCCGCTTGGGCATCAGGTCTGGGTGGACGAACTCGCCCATGCGGATGCCGAACCGCGCCACCTTGTCTTGGTAGGCGGGGCCGATGCCGCGCGACGTCGTGCCGATCTTGTTCTCGCCCCGCGCCTCTTCCTCCAGCCGGTCGAGCATGCGGTGCCACGGGAACACGACGTGCGCCCCGGCGCTGATGCGCAGGGTGCCCAGGTTCGGCCGAGCCGCGCGCGTGCGGTCGAGTTCTTCCAGCAGGCCCTTCGGGCACACGACCATGCCGCTGCCGAGGATGGCCGTGACGTGCTCGTGGAGGATTCCGGCGGGCAGCAGATGGAATCGGAACTCTTCGTCGCCGACGATGACGGTGTGTCCGGCGTTGTTGCCGCCGCTGTAACGGACGACGACGTCGGCTTCGTCGCCGAGCGCGTCCACGAGTTTGCCTTTCGCCTCATCGCCCCATTGGGCACCGACGATCACCAGGGTTGGCATGGTTTTCAGGTTCCTAAAACGAATCGCGCCCGCAAGGAGCGGGCACGGCCGTGATGTTACCCGAGCCGCCCGGATACTCGGCTTTGGGCGGGACCTTGAGCAGTGCCCCGTTCGGACGTACGTTTGGCCGGTCGGTCCTGAGCGAGGCGGGGGCATGACGGAGCATGCCCCTCCACGTCGGGGTCCGACACCACCGCTCCTCACCGAACAGCCCTAGGCCGGCTGCATGGACTGGTAGTGCATCAGCACATTGCCGTCCGGATCGTAGAACGTCAACAGCTTGACCATCCCCAGATCGCGGATCGCGCCGTCCGTCCGCACGCCCTTCGACTGGAGGAAGGCGAACGACGCCTCGATGTCCTTCACGCCGAACACCGGGGTCATCTCGCCCACTTTCGGCGTCTCCACCTGCGAGAGGCCGACGCTCACGCGGGCGACGGAAGACTTCAGTTCCGCCCAGCCCCAGTCTTCCATGAGGTAGTCGAGCTCGAAGCCTAGCATCTCGCCGTACCAGGCGATCGAAGCCTTGATGTCCTTGACCGGGATCGAGACCACCAGTCCACCGTCGAATTCGTAGGGGTGTGCCATTGTCTGTGCTTTTCTCCTGTTCCCACCCTCGCTGGAGTGGGTATGTGACATAATAAGTATAGCGAATATATCCACGGATTGCCACGATGGCGAATCGAAAATGCAGAAGTTGACCGCGAGACGCTGGACGATCCCCCTGCTGGCCGAACTCGGCCGCACCGACGGGGCCAAGTTTGTGTCGCTGGCGTTCCGGCTGGGATGCACGCAACCCGCTCTGCGCGCATCGCTCGACCACGCCATCGCCCGTGGACTGTGCCGCCCGAACCCCGGCTACGGCCACCCCATGCGTCCCGAATACGTGCTCACCGAACTCGGCCGGCTTGTTGCTCCGGCGGCGCTGGAACTCTGGGACTTGGCCCGCGAACGGGGCTGGACGGGCTCGCTGTTCCGCAAGTGGTCGCCTCAGACCGTGTTGTGGGTGGCGCGTGGCAATCACGGGTTCGCCCTGCTTCGCGACGCCCTGCCCGCCACCGACCGCGCGCTCAGCATGACGCTCAAGGTCCTCGTCGCCGATGGGGTGCTCGCGCGGACCGTGGTCGAGGACTACCCGCCCCGGACGCTCTATGGCCTGACGCCTGACGCCGAACGCCTGATCGCACCGCTGGAAGCCCTGGACGACTTGGCCCTTGGGCTTGGGTAAAACCCTCGCCATGCCCAACACTCGGGACGAAGCGTTCCAACTGCTCTGCCAACACACCGACAGCGAATCTCTGCGCCGCCATTGCCTGTGCGTCGAAGCAGCCATGCGTTGGTACGCCGAGCGGCTGGGCGAAGACGCCGATGTGTGGGGAGTGACCGGCCTGCTTCACGACTTCGACTACGAGAAGCACCCCGAGGACCACCCGGCGTGGGGCATGAGGCTGCTTGAGGCCGAGGGCTGGGACCCCGCGATCATCCGGGCCATCGGTTCGCACAACGACGCATTGGCCATCTCGCGCGACACGCCCATGGAGAAGCACCTGTACGCGTGCGACGAACTGGCCGGATTCATCACGGCCTGCAGCTACGTCCGCCCCTCGCGCGATGTGCGGGAGGTCGAGGTGAAGAGCGTGGTCAAGAAGCTCAAACAGCCCTCGTTCGCGGCGGGCGTGCACCGCGACGAGGTCTATGCCGGCGCGGAAGGCATCGGCCTGAACCTGGAGACGCACATCGCCAACATGCTCGCGGCGCTGTCGGCTCGGGCGGAAGATCTGGGCCTGGCTGGGCAGTAGGCGAAGGACTCATCTGGAGGGACCCGCTCCGTCGGGTCCACGAATCGGGCACAACAGAGTGTGCCCCTCCAAAGGTCAACGTGCCAGATGGGTTGCCGCCTCATCGGGCGTGGCTTCGTCGTGGACGATCGCCATCAACGCGCGGGTCATGCCGGCGGGGTTGGGGTGCTGGATCACGTTGCGCCCGTAAACGATGCCCGAGGCCCCTTGCCGCATCAGGCCGTGCGTGCGGGCGAGGATCTCCTCGTCGGTGGCGCGGCCCCCGCCGCGCACCAGCACGGGCACGCCGCTGGCCACCTCGATCACGCGGTGGTACTCCTCGATGTGGTCGCAGGGGTCGGCCTTGATCACGTCCGCGCCAATCTCGACCGCTTGCCGAACAAGCGGCAGGATCTTGTTCAAGTCTCCATCCACCAGATAGCTGCCACCGGCAGAGTTGGGACGCATCACAAGCGGCTCGACCATCAAGGGCATCCCGAATCGGTCGCATTCGGCGCGCAATGTGGCGATGTTTCGCAGGCAATCCTTGTGCAGATTCGGCTGATCGGGGAGCGATAGCAGGTTGACCACCACGCAGGCAGCATCCAGGCGCAGGGCTTGCTCCACCGGGTCGGCGATCAACTCGGAGAACAGCGATAACGGCAGGGGGTAGCCGTACACATTGGCCACATCGGTGCGAAGCACCAGCGCGGGGCGCCGTTCCATCGGCAAGGCTTGAAGGATCGGCGCGGTGCCTAAAGGCAGTTGGATGGCATCGGGCCGAGCCGAGGCGACCGTGGCGATGGCCCGCCCCGCGTCCTCGATCCCCGAAAGGAAGCCGCGCTCGTTGAAGAAGCCGTGGTCGATCGCGACATCGAAGCATCGCCCATCGGGGGCCAAGAGTCGCTGGAGGCGGGGAGGTCGGCTGGCCATCGCCAGCAAGTTTACTGCGCCAATGGCTCGACCAGCGCCAACATCTGATCGTGCTGGACCTGATCGCCCACGGATACGGCTAGCCGAACGACTTGCCCCGCGACCGGTGCGATCAGCGATTGCTGGGTCTTCATGGATTCCAGCACCAGCAACTTGTCGCCCGCCTCGACCGTTGCGCCCACCTCGACCAGCACTTCGGTGATTTGTCCAGGCATCGGGGCATGAACCTCGCCAGAAGACGCCGCGCCACCACCGACCGAGTGGCGCACCGGCTCGACGACGAAGCGTCGGCCCCGGTAGGAGACAAGCGTCTGATCGCCGACCTTGGCCACCAATGCGGTGTGCGTGCCCTCGGGGGTTCGGACGAGCAGACGGTCGCCCAGAGGCTCGACGACCGCGCCGGAATCGGCAAGTTCGGCCTCGGATCCATTGACCAATCGTCTCACCGCACACCCCCGGCCGCGCGGACGAAAGCCGCAAACAACCGCTGACTGTCTGGCGAGTCCAAGGTCGTCTCGGGGTGCCATTGCACACCCACGTGCCAGACGTCTCCCGCAGCCTCCACGCCTTCGATGATGCCGTCCTCGGCGCGCGCGGTCACGCAGAGACCATCGGCGACTCGGCCCACCGACTGGTGGTGGTACGACCGGCCCTGCGCGTGCGGACCGAGAATGCCGTGAAGCCGCGAACCCTCGACGAACGTGTAGGTCTGCACCGCGCCCGAGCCATGCTCTTCGTGGCCGACCACGTCGGGCACGTGTTGCACCAACGAGCCGCCATACAGCACGTTGAGCAACTGGCACCCGTAGCAGATGCCCAAGTAGGGCTTACCCTTCCAGACATCCCATAGCGACCGCTCGAAGGCAAACCGCCCAGGGTCCAGTCCGTACACCCGTTCGTGGGGTGCCTCGCCGTAGATCGAGGGATGGATGTCGCCGCCTCCGGGAACCATCCATGCATCCACATGGTCGGCCAGCGCACCCAAGTCGGCAGAGGGCGGAACGATGATCGGCACGCCGCCCGCCCGCGAGATCGCCTCGGCGTAGTCCAACTTCAGTTCCAGCCGACGGTCGCCTTCGTCGGTGGCCCCGAAACGCGGACTGATGGCGATGATCGGCTTCACGACTGGATCAGCGACTCGATGTCCTCGACGTTGCGCTTGACTTCGTTCAGGAACTCGGCCGCGCCCACCCCATTGATGAGACGGTGGTCGAACGTCAGGCCCAGGTTCACCAGCCGCACAGGCTCGGGCGTTTCGCCGGCAAAGCCCCAATACACTTCGCCGAGGAAGAGCGTGGCGACGGAGGGAGGGACGACGACGGGAATGGCGTCGCGCAGCCCGTGGCGCTGCATGTTGGTGAGACTGAGGGCCACGGATTCGTTGGCCTGGTCCTTGCCACCTCGGGCCAAGTCGATTCGCTCGCGCGTTGCATCGGCGAACTCGCGCCACGAGAGGTGGTCGGCATCGTCCACCACGGCCAGAACCAATTGGTCGCCCGGCAGGGCGACGGCAATGCCCAAATGCGCCTTCTCATAGGTGCGAATCGTCGAATCGCCGACGAGCGTCGAGCGGAACATCGGGTGGTTCTTGAGGGCTTGGGCCACGGCGAAGGCGAACATCGTGAACGCCGAAGGCTGGAAGTCGCTGCCCTGAGCTTTGGCGGCCGCGCGGGCGGCTTCCACGCCCGACCAACGCGTGGCGACGGACATCGTGCCCGGCACGACCAGTTGCGCCCCACGCTGGAGTCGCGAGGCCAGGATGCGTTGTGCGCCGGTCATCGGGGTCTCGCTGTAGCCCGTCGCCGAACTCGTCGGTCCGGCGGCCAAGAACGCGTCGATGTCGGCGGGCATCACCTTGTCCACCTTGGCGGCGACGGCGGCGAGTTGTTCGTCGGTCAGACCCTTCTCTTTGGCGTAGGCTCGGCTGCGCGGGGGGACGTTGCGGAGCCGAGCGGCGCCCGCGTCGGCGGCTGCGGCGGGTGCGGACGCTTGGGGTGCGTCGGTTTCGGCTGGCCCGTGGCTCGGAGCGGCGGCCTCTTCCACGCCTTCGGCGACCCGCATCTTGGCCACGGGGGCGCCGATGGGGAGGACGGCGTCGGCTTCGGCGAGCCATTCAATGAGCGTGCCCTCGTAGGGTGACTCCACGTCCATGACGGCCTTGTCGGTTTCCATCTGGTAGATGGGTTCGTCGCGTTTGACGGCGTCGCCGGGCTGCTTCAGCATGGCGACGAGGCGGGCTTCTTGCAGGCCTTCGCCGATCTGGGGAATGTGCACGGATACGTCGGGCATGGGTCACCGGCGGCGGCTGCCGCCAATCAGGGATTGTGGCACAAGAGGATTGAGTCCGCTGGAGCGAACCATATGGGCGTCGGATGCGTTTCTACCGCTTGGTATGCCGACGACGCCGATCGCTTGTTCAATGGGGCCTTGGGCGTTTTGAGACGGTCTTTGGGCGGTATTGTGAGCGGAGCCATGGTTCGACCCCTTTCCGTTCTCGCGTTGTGCGCGGTGTCTCTCGGCACCGTTGTGGCGCAAACCCGTCTCGATCTGGATCAAGCGTTGCGCTTGGCCCGGGAGAACAACGGCACCATCCGCGCCGCCTGGCTGGACATCGAAGGCGCCCGAAGCCGCGTCCGCCAGAACCGAGCCGCCTTCTTCCCGACGATCACGCCCGACGCTGGTTACCGCTACCAGCGGCAGGAGTCGTTCACGGGACTGCGTTCGACGTTCAAGAGCGACGATGCGTTCGCGGGCATCGCGGCGAGTTGGCGTTTGCTGGATTCGGGTCAGCGGCAATTGGGGTTGGCGGGCTCGGGCGCGTCTCTCACGGCCCAGGAACTCTCCAGTCTGCAGACGCTTCGCACCACGCTGACCGAAGTCCACGTTCGGTACTTCGAGGTGTTGCGCGCACGCAAGCTGGTCGAAGTCTCCAAGTCGACCGTGGCCCGAGCGCAGGAAGTGCTCAAGCAGGTTCAGGCACGGATCCGCGTCAAAGACATGGCCGAGAAGGAAGAACTGCAGGCCAAGGCCGACGTGCTGAACGCCGAAGTGAGTCTGCTCAGCTCCCAGAACCGAGTGGAGACCGCCGAGGCCGACTTGAAGGCGATCATCGGATGGGATTCGATGCAGGCCTTGCCCGAACTGGCCGATGTACCCGATTTTCCCGCCGAGGGCCAGATGGAGACGCTGGACGCGCTCGTGGCGTTCGGGCTGGAGAACCGCCCCGACCTCAAGTCTCGCGAAGCGAGCCTGAAGAGCCTGGGCTACTCGCTCAAGCGCTCCCAACTGGAAGCCGGCCCCACCTACACCGTGGACGCCAACTTCGAGCGCCGATTCGGCCCATCGCCGACCGAGACCAGCAACCTGACGGCCATGGTGTCCATGCCGCTGTTCGACGGCAACCGTTCGCGCGAAGCGGCCAATGAAATCCGTCTGAACGTGATGGCGACCGAGAGCGAGCTCAAGCAGCTTCGCCGCGACGCTCAGGCCTCCATCGAATCCACCTACAAGACGCTGACCCAGAACCGCCAGAGGCTTCGGGCGGCGAAACTCGCCTTCGATGCGGCCAACCTGAACTACGAGGCCGCCGAGGGTGCGTTCAGCAAGGGTGCGGCCGACCTCATCGCCGTCATCACGGCCCAAGTCAGCCTGGTCACCGCCGAGTCGAATCTCGTCGAAGCCTCGTACGATACGTATATCGCCGACGTGCGCATCAAGCTTGTCTCGGGCAAGCAGGTGCCGGGCGAGCAGGATCTTCGCTAACACACCGCCTATGAGCAAACCAGTCGCCATCGTTGTCGGAGTCGCCGTCGTCGCAGGAGCCATTTGGGGCTTCAACGCGTTCAAGGGCTCGGGTCAAGCGGACGAGATCGAGTACCGCTACGCCAAGCTGGAGCGAGGAGAGTTGATTCGCTCCATCACGTCGCCCGGCCAACTCGTCGCGCTCACCCAAGTGGACGTGAAGTCGAAGGCAGGCGGCATCGTGACGCGGCTGGCCGTGGACGAGGGCGCAGTGGTGAAAGCGGGAGACCTCGTCGCCATCATCGACCCGCGCGACACGCAAGCGCTCTACGATCAGGCCTCTGCCGATGCCGATGTGGCCCGTTCGCGCGCCGAAGCGGCGCGTCGGAATCTCGACCTGACCCAAGCCAACATCGAGAACGATATCGCCAATGCGAAGGCTGCGCTCGAATCCGCCAAGATTCGACTTCGCCGCGCCGAGATCGAGGCCGAGACCCGGCCCACTTTGGTGGATGCTTCGTTGGCCACGGCTCGCGCACAGGTCGCCTCCGCCGAGGAAGCGGAGCGCAAGCTGAACGCGGTGACGATTCCCCAAATGCGCCGGGATGCGTCCTCGGCCGTCTCGCGAACCGCCGCCGACCTCGATGCCGCGAAGAAGGAATTCGAACGGCAGAAAGACCTCTTGGCTTCCGGGTACGTGTCCGGTGCGGCGGTTCAGCGCGCGGAGGCGGCGCTCGCTTCGGCGCAAAGCGCTTACGACGTGGCTCGCCAGCGCGCCCAGACCCTCGACGCCGAGATCAGCGCTCTCCAAGAAGCGGAGAAACAAAACGTGGCTCGAGCGCGTGCCTCGCTCAAAGAAGCGGAGGCCAACCGCTCGCAGGTCCCGTTGGCGCAACGTTCGCTCGAAGAGGCCAAGCGCGCCGTCGAGCAGGCTGAAATCGCCCTCAAGCGGGCGCAGGACGCCAAGATTCAGAACCAACTGCGGCGCGAGGAGATCGTCCAGGCCGAGGCGAGCAAGGTGCGGAGCCGAGTGTCGCTGGACAACGCCAAGGTTCAGTTGGACAGCACCACCGTGGTCGCTCCCCGCGACGGTGTGGTGACCATGAAGTACATCGAAGAGGGGACGATCATCCCTCCCGGCACCAGCACGTTCTCGCAAGGAACGAGCATCGTGCAGATCAGCGACGTGACCACGATGTTCGTGGACTGTGCCGTGGACGAGGCCGATGTTTCGCAGGTGCAACAGGGCCAGCGGGTGCGGATCGTGCTCGAGGCGTTCCCTGGTCAGACCAGCGAAGGCGTCGTCGAACGGGTCAACCCCTCGGCGACGACGACCAACAACATCACGGCGGTCAAGGTTCGCGTCCGCGTGCTCCCTGGAGCGAAGGTGCCGCTTTTGCCGGGCCTGAGCGCCAATTGCGAGTTCATCACGCTGAGCAAGCCCAACGTGTTGCTTGCCCCGGCCCAAGCCGTGATGAACGAGGACGGCAAGTCCTACGTCCGAATCAAGACAGCCGACCCCCTGAAGCCCGAGAAGCGAGAGGTCAAGGTCGGCGAGACCGGCAACGACGGCATCGAGATCCTCTCTGGCGTTGAGGAGGGCGAGGAGATCGTGGTGGCCGAAATCAACCTGACCGATATGCGCGACCGACAGCGCCGCATGGAAGAAGCGCTCCGAGGCGGCGGATTGGCGGGTGGTCAGCAAGGAAACCGACCCACCTCGCGGGCCTCGGGTGGCGCCACAGGCGGGACGGCTGGCGCGGGTGCCCGTGCCGGCGCCGGAGGCGGAGGCGGACGATGAGGCCCTGGGACAGTCTGGAAAGTGCGCTCAGGGCGATCGCCTCGAACAAGTTGCGCTCGATGCTCACCATGTTGGGCGTCGTGATCGGCGTGGGCTCGGTCATCTGCATGGTCGGCATCGGCGAGGGCACCAAGCGCAAGTCCATCGAGAACATCGAGATCATGGGTTCCAACATGCTCCTCGTGTTCCCAAACTGGCGTCGCGGCGGCATGAGCATGGGGTCCGAAGCGGGCATGCAACTCAGGGACGACGATATCGCCGCCCTGAAGCGCGAAGTGCCGCTGATCAAGGAGATCACGGGCTCGGTCCGCCGAAACGGCATGGCCAAGTTCCGCTCGAACACGCACAGCACCCAGGTCTATGGCGCGGAGCCGCAGGTCAAGTACATCCGCAACATGGTCAAGATGGTTGAAGGCGAATGGTACGACGAGGAGGACGAAGCCCTCGCACGCCAGGTGGCCGTACTCGGCTTCACCGTCTGGGACGAGCTGTTCCACGGCGAAAACGCCGTCGGCTCGACGGTGCGCATCAACGGGCAAAACTTCGAAGTGGTCGGCGTCGTGGATTACAAGGGCGGTTCGGGCATGTGGAACCCGGACGACCAGATCTACATCCCGCTCAAGACGGCCAAGACCCGGCTCATGGGCAAGACCACGCTCGACATGATCCAGCTTCAGGCCAGCCGAACCGACCTGATGGCGATCACGCAGCAGCAAGTCGAGGACACGCTGATGAAGTCGCGCAAGTCCGCGATGGGCGAGCCGCTTTTCCGCGTGATGAACCAGGGCGAGATGATCGAGCAGATCCAAACGCAGACTCGGCTTCTGAGCATCCTGCTCGCGGGCATCGCCTCGGTCTCGCTCCTCGTGGGCGGCATCGGCATTATGAACATCATGCTGGTGTCGGTGACCGAGCGGACGCGCGAGATCGGCTTGCGGAAAGCGATCGGCGCGAAGCGAGGCACCATCCTTTCGCAGTTCCTGCTCGAAAGCGTCGTGATGTGTCTGGTCGGCGGCATTCTGGGCATCCTCATCGGCTCGGCGAGCATCTTCTACATCGCGGGCCTGTTCCAGGTGCCGCCCGAGATCAACACGGCCGGAGTGGTCACCGCTTTCGGCTTTTCGGCCATGGTCGGGCTGTTCTTCGGCATCTATCCCGCCATGCGCGCCAGCAGACTCCAGCCCATCGAGGCATTGAGGCACGAGTGAAACCGATCATCGAAGTCAGAGATTTGGCCAAGGACTACACCATGGGCGACATGATCGTCCATGCCTTGCGTGACGTGTCGCTGACCATCAGCGAAGGCGAGTTCGTGGCTGTCATGGGGCCCTCCGGCTCGGGCAAGTCCACGTTCATGAACGTGGTCGGCTGCCTCGACCGGCCGACGCGCGGCCAGTTCTTGCTGCACGGGCAAGACGTCGCGAACATGAACGACAACGAACTGGCCGACATTCGGAACAAGTACATTGGGTTCGTGTTCCAGCAGTTCAACCTCCTGCCGCGCACGAGCGCGCTCAAGAACGTGGAACTTCCGCTGATCTACGCAGGCACGCGCAACCGCCACGAGGTGGCCGCCAAGGCGCTGGAGCGGGTCGGCCTGGGCCAGCGCATGCACCACAAGCCCAACGAACTCTCAGGCGGTCAGCAGCAACGCGTGGCCATCGCACGCGCGATCGTCACGGATCCCGTGGTCATCTTCGGCGACGAACCCACGGGCAACCTCGACTCGCGCACGTCCGAAGAGATCATGGCGCTCTTTCAGGAACTCAACGAGCAAGGGAAGACGATCGTCCTCGTCACCCACGAAGAGGAAATCGCCCACCACTGCAAGCGCATCGTGCGGTTCCGCGATGGGCGGGTGGTGAACGACGATCCGGTCCACGACCGCATCCGCGCCACCGACGTGTTGGCCAGTATGCCGGACGCCGATGCCGTCGAGTACGCGCCCAAGACCGCGGCCCACGCCTAGGGCGGTGGAGGGCCGCCGCCGCGGGTGCCGCCTATCGCGATCACGTCGACCCCCGTGGTTTGGAACGACCCGAGGCGGTTTCGAAACTCCTGCAACCGCGCCAGAAACGCCGTCGGCAGTTGGGCGAACGGCACGGACCGCGATCCAGCCGTGGGGAACACTTTGTCCGTCAGGCCCTGATTGCCCGTCGTCGTGGGCGAGAAGTGGAACGTGAACTGCATCACTCGCAGCGTCATGGGCGTGAACCCGTCGAACTCTTCGGAGGGCGGGCGGTTCCCGCCGTTGGGGTCGGGCAACATACCGCCAAGTTCGTAGCCGCTCATCACGCGCGCGGCGCCCGTCTTGGAATTCGTCGCGTAGGCGCCCGGCGTCTCGTTGATCTGCATGGTCAGGTACCCGTTGCTCGGAATGCCGCTCGGCAGGGCGTCGGTGCGCTCATTGTCGGCCATCGGATTCATCGGGCCGCGATGTTGGCCCTCCGTTTGCACCTGGATCGGCATGAAGTTCATGGCGTTGAACACCATCCGCTGCAGGGCGGTTCTGCCGGAGCCGTTCAAAGCGCTGATCTGAACCGCGTTCCCTTGGGCCAAGGCGTTGCGCTGGCCCGCATTCAGGTTCGCATAAAGCCGCAGCATCTCGCGCTGGAACGACTGGTCGCGCAACGTCTCGCCCTCGAAGATGTGTTTCGACAGAGCGGCGAACACGTCGCCATCATAGCCTTCCATCGCGACGATCGAGGGCTGGGCGGCGGCATACGAGGCAGTCAAGTCGAGCGAAAGGCGCCCATCGGCGAGCCCCTTGCGCAGGGCTTGGCCCAGCGATACGCGGTCGAGTTGCGTGGCACGGTGCTCGATGTAGTGCTTCGGTCGGACCGTCAGCCAGCCGTCCTCGATCCCGAAGTGGACGCCGGGCGTCCCAGCGAGGGCTCCCGCCGCTTGCGCCACGGTGAGGCTGTCGCGCAACAGCGCTGTCTGTGTCCGATAAGTCTGGTCGCTCAGGCACGCGACCGTGTTCACCGATTCGGATGCACCGATTCGGGCCACCGCTTCGCCGACGACAAAGGACAGCGGATCGAACGTCTCGGGGCGGCTTAGCCGCGTCCGCCATTCATCCGAAACGGGCGTGGTCGGCTTGGCTTGACTGGGGGAGATCTCGAATCCTTCTGTGGATGAAAGGCGGATGGCGCGGACCATCTCGCCTGCCCCCGTCGTGAACGACATGCCGCGTCTAGGCTGATTCATCAGAGCGGCAAACTCGTGGGCCAACGCGGGCAAAGCGATCGGCTTCTCGGGATGCTTCAGGGTCAGTTGCGTCGGCTCTGCACCCATCGAAGCGCTGACCATCGTGAACGCTTGCCCCGCCATCCGTCCGTCCACGTCGTAGGCTCGCAGTTGCAGGTTCCAGTTGTCCCGGAATCGCTCGACCACCAAGAGCACTCGGCCCAACCGGGAGATCGGCTTGGCGTTCAGGTCGGCTTGGCCGGACATCTGGATGTTGAGCTGAAGGCCGCCCTCGGGCGTCGGTTTGCCAAGGTCTCGCACCATGTCGGCGACGAGGTTGTGCTGTTGCACGAACTCTTGGAGCGCCTGGGATGCCGAGGCGGGCATGCGCACCTGAACAGCGGTCGGGCTCGTGGAGAAGACGATCCGGTCGCCCGGCATCATGGCGGCGAGGGTTCGTTCGCCGATCCCCTTGGCCAGCATCAAAGCGGTGCGTTCGGCGGGCATCGTGCGCGACGAGGGGCGGGCGACGTTCGCATTCACGAAGATCGAGCCGACTGTGCCCTGCTCGCGCTGCTGCATGCGGCGCTGGAACTCCTCTTGCGTCTTGAGCGCTTCCTCCACGGCTTGGCGGGCGGCGTTGGCGTCCAGCGTCGGCCCCATGCCTGCGATGCGTTGGTCGAGGCCGCGTTGGATGCGGGCCGCACGATCGGCGATCTCCTCTTCGCGTTGCTTGCGCTCGGTTTCGGTGGAGAGTACGAGTCGGTAACCGCCCTCGATCTTCTCCCAGTCTGCGCCAACGGCCTGGGCCACGCGCGTCAGCACCTCGTTGACGGGCGCATCCTTGACGTCGAGCAGCATCGCCTCGCCTCGGAAGCGGGGGATCGAATCCAAGGTCAGGCCCGATGCCGTCGAAAGCTCCTTCAGGAGAGTGGCCATCGGCACGACGCCCGTCTTCAACGTCAGTTTGTCAGGGGCTTGTGCCAAGCTCGTCCCGACAAGTGCGGCGATTGCCGCCAAGGTCAGCGTCATGCGTGTCATCGTGTTCGACATTCCGTACACCGTTTGGGGCGTGGACGGTTCCCGCCACCATTCTGACGTATGAGCGCACCGGGCATTCCGCCGATGTCTCTGCGCGGGCTGGCGTACAATGCGCCCATGCGAAACCGATTCGCTCCCGTTCTTGGTGTCGTTCTGTGGGTTGCCGCCCCGTTGGCCCTAGCACAGGCCACGGTTGCCCTGAGGTTCCAGCCCAAAGCCGGCTCGACCTACAAGTACTCGCTGGTCAACGAAACCGCGGCTCAGGGCGCGCCGCAAAAAATGAAGATGACCATGTCGCAGACGATCAAGGTCACCAGCGTTTCGGGAGGCAAGGTCACCATCGAGACTTCGACCAGCAATGTGAAGGGCGAAGGGATGCCCGCCTCCACGTCGCAGGAACTCTCGAAGATCAAGGTGACCAACGTGATGGACGCCTACGGCAAGGTCGTTTCTTCCAAGGCGACCGGACATCCGATGGCCGAGGCGATGGCGAGTTCGTTGGGCGGAAGCGGCTTTTCCGGTGTCGAGTACCCCCAGAAGGCCGTCGGCGTCGGTGCGACCTGGAAGGGAACCATTGATTTGGCCAAAATGCTGGAGGCCAGCGGGCTCAAGACGACGGGCAACAAGATGACCGTCAACTACAAGCTCGTCAAGATCGAGAAGCAGGGCGCCAAGACGGTCGCCACCATCGAACAGACGTTTTCGGGCAGCGCCACGGCCCAACCGCCCGCCGGGACCCAAGGTGGTGCGCTGAACCTCTCGATGCGCGGCAAATCCACGATCACCGTGGATGTGGCAGACGGGATGATGCTGACCACTCGCGGCGAAGTGACCACCTCGATCAAGTCCGGGACCCAGTTCAACATGACGTCCACCACGACGACCACGTCCAAGCGGGCCTAAGACCCCATGTCTTTCGAGCCCATCGGCACCGACGAGCGGGTGAGCGTGCCTCAGAAGCCCGAGCCCGACATGGATTCGGCGATGCTCATGGGCTGTACGGGGTTCGTGTTGGCCTCGGTGGGCGGGTACATCCTGTCGGTTTGGCCGTTCTTCGTGATCGGAGATCTGCACACGCTGACGGGCTTGGGAACGGCTGCGGCAGTGGGCTTTGTTCCCGCCGCAGTGCTTGGGTTCCTGTTGGTGGTTCGCTACCGGTTGCCCGGTGCGTGCGGCGCGGTCGGCGGGGCCATGGCGACCGCCATTTTCCTGCACCTTCAACTGAAGCTCCTGGAATGGGGGTTCGAACTGCCGGATGTGCCCGACCCCGAGTATCCACCCGCCATGTCATGGATCGTGCCGCTCGACTGGGTCCTGGCGATCGTCCTGGTCGAGATGGCGGCCCTGAGCCTGTGGCCCGAAGGCGGGAAGAAGCCGACCAGGGCCTGAACGCGCCGTCTACTCCTCGGGGTCGAGGATTCGGCTCCGCCGCGTGAACCGGAAGTTGGGGACAGGGAGCAGCGTCTGGTCGCGCCGAATGGGTGCCTTGCTGCCGCCCGCCATCTTGTGCATCCGCTGCTCCAGATCGGCGACGTACTCGGCCATCTGCCGCTCGACGTCGCGGCGCATCTCCTCCATCTCGTCGAGCAGTCGCAGGATGACGTCTACGCCGGCCAGATTGACGCCCAGATCCTGCGTGAGCCTCTGGATTTGCTTGACGCGTCGAATGTCGGTCTCGCTGTACAGTCGGTTCTTCGCACCGACGCGGGCGGGCACGACCAAGCCCAGGCGCTCGTACTGGCGGAGCGTCTGCGGGTGGACGTTGCAGAGCTGAGCGGCCACCCCGATCATGTAGACGGGCTGGTTCTCGGTCCTCACGCGGGCACCTGCTCAAGCGTGGCGAGTTGTTCGAGCAATCGCCGCTGCTCGGGAGATAGCGTCTTGGGCACGGTGACTTTGACCTTGGCAAAGAGATCGCTCAGGCCACCGGTGAAGCGGGCCAGGCCCTGCCCTGCGAGCCGGAACGTCTGCCCCGATTGCGTGCCGGCGGGAATCCGCATCGCCACCGAGCCGCGCAACGTGGGCACCTTCACTTCGCCGCCCAGGGCGGCCTGCAGGTAGGTGACGGGCACCTCGACTTCCAGGTTCTCGCCTTTCGGGACGAACTTCTCGTGCCGCGCCCAATGGACGACGACGTACAGATCGCCCGCCTTGCCGTTCGCGCCTGCGTGGCCCTTGCCGGGCACCCGGAGCTTCTTGCCGTCTTGGATGCCCTTGGGAATCGTGACTTCGACCTTCTTGGTCCCGGGAACGCTGGTGATCCGGTCGCGGGTGCGAACGGCGTCGGTGGTCTGGTAAGTGAGCGTGCGCTTGGTGCCGCGATCCACCTCTTCGAGCGAGACCTCGATCTCCTTCTCGACGTCGCGGGGCTCGAACGAGTAGTCGCCCAAGTCCACGCGTCCGCCGCCCGAAAAGTTGTGCATGATCTGCTCGAACAGACTCTCGAACGGGCTGCCGCCTCCGCCCATGTTGAAATCGAAGTCGCCCATGTGGCCGCCACCACCGCCGCCGCCGAAGTTGGCGCCGAACTTCTGAGCGGCCTCCCAATTCGAGCCGAACTGATCGTAGAGCTTGCGCTTCTCGGGGTCGCCCAGCACCTCGTAGGCCTCGCTGACCTCCTTGAACTTGGCCTCGGCCGCCGGGTCGTTGGGGTTGACGTCAGGGTGGTACTTGCGCGCCAGCCGCCGATAGGCGCTCTTGATCTCCTTCTCGTCGGAGCCTCTCGGCACATCAAGGGTCTTGTAGTAGTCTTTGGCCATAGTCTGCCACGCTCAATGACTTGATTATACGACGCTCAAGTAAGTTGAGGTGACTCTTGTCCTATCGGAGGTGCTCGAGGACGAGGTCGGCCGTTCGCGAGACGGCGTCGCTTGGGCCGAGGATGCCCTGCAACTCGTCCATGGCGGCCAGTTGCTTCGCGCGCTCAGAACCGTCCAAGAGTGCGACAAGGCGCTCGCGGATCGCTGTGGGCGATGCGTCGTGCTGAATCAGCTCGGGGAGCACGCCGCGTTGGAGCAGGATGTTGGGCAGCGAAATATAGTCGTACTTGGGCCGCAGTATCCGCGCTTCCAGTTCCATCATCGGCGTGAACCGGTAGACCACGACCGTCGGGCAGCCACACAGGGCCGCTTCCAAGGTCGCCGTGCCGGAGCAGACGATGGCGGCATGCGACCGCCTCAAGACCCCATGGGTGTCGGCGACGGCGTAGTGGAGCCGATCGGCGGAGACATGGGCTTCCAACGCCTCCTTCACCACGTTGCGGTAGGAGTCGTTGACGAGCGCGACTTCGAACTCGTAACCGTCGAGCGGCGCGATGGCGGGCCCGATCACGCGCAGGTTGGCCAGCACCTCGTGCTCCCTGCTGCCCGGCAAGAGAGCGATACGGTTAGGAAGCCGAATATTCGATGCGCGGCTGGCCTCGACGAGTTCCTTGAGCGGGTGACCGAACCAATGAACGTTTGCACCCATGCCGCGAAGGATGTCGGCGGACCAAGGGAAGGGTGTCGCGATGGCGTCGGCGATCTTGGGTAGATCGGTTCCCTGACGATCCCGCCGCCACGAGCCGGGCGGGATGAAGTAGACCACCTTCCACCCCAACGCCTTGGCGAAGCGCGCCAGACGGATGTTCATGTAGCCGAAGTCGATGGCGACCAGCACCCCGGGTGGCTGGCTCCGAAGGAACCGCTTGGTGCGGCGGTAGCCAACCAGAATCCTCGGGTAGACCTTGATGGACTGGACCACACCGAGGACGCCCCACGTCCTCGAGTCGGCCACCAGAACGGCGCCAGCCGCCGCCAGCCGGGGGCCGCCCACGGCATGGCACTTGACGGAGGGGTCCCGTTCGAGAATCTTGCGCAACAGAAACGCGCCGTATGCGTCGCCAGATGGTTCGCCTGCCGAAATAAAAAGGCTCACGGCTGGTCGCCGCGCCCGCTCTTGCCCTTGAAGAGCCGTTCCTGGAATTGGATCAGGTACTCGACCTCGGCCGTGTGAGGCACCTCCCGCCGCACGATGTCCAGCGCATGGGTCAAACCGAGCTGTGACTTGAAGAGGAGTTTGGCGGCCTTGTGCAACGCCAAGCGGTCCTTGGCCGAGACCCCCAGCCGACGCAAGCCCACCGCATTGATGTCTCGGACCTGCTGTTCGATGCCCTCGACGAGCATGAACGGCGGCACGTCCCGGACGATCTTGCTCAGGCCACCGACCATCGAGTACTTCCCGATGCGCACGTATTGGTGCACGCCGACCATGCCCCCAATGTTGGCCATCGTTTCGATGGTCACGTGGCCCGAGACCCCCACGCCGTTGGCCATCGTGATCGAATCGTGGAGCGTGACGTCGTGGCCGAGGTGACAATAGGCCATCAGGTAGCACTTGTTGCCGACCCGCGTGACGTTGCCCTCCCGCGAGCCTCGGTGGACCGTGACGTACTCGCGCAGGACGCAGTCGTCGCCGATGACGAGAAACGTCTCTTCTCCTTTGTAGCCCTTGTCCTGCGGGTCGCCGCCCAGAATCGCGCCTTGCGCCACATAGCACCGGGCGCCGAGAGTCGTGTTCCGCTTGATCGCCACGTGGCTCTCCATGACCGTGCCCGGCCCGATCGTTACGCCCTCTTCGATCTGACAAAACGGGCCGACGACCACATCTTCGGCGAGATGCGCCTTGGGGTGGACGGCGGCGAAAGCGTGGATGGTGGGCAAGGTCTACTCTTTGGGGACGAACATGAACGTCATTTCCATGCTGGCCGCGAGTTCTCCGTCCACGGTCGCTTGCCCGGCGATTCGTCCGACGCCGCTCTTGAACTTGAGGAGCGTGATCGTCGAGACGAGTTGGTCGCCAGGGACCACCTTTCGGCGGAACTTCACGTTCTCGAACGAACCGATGACCGGCACGCGGTCGGCGTAGCCGCCGTCGTACAGCAGCATGAACGCGCCGGTCTGGGCCATGGACTCGAGGATGAGCACGCCGGGCATGATGGGCATCCCCGGGTAGTGGCCCGTGAAGAACCACTCGTTCATGGTGACGTTCTTGATGCCGACGCACCGCGTCATGGGCTCGATCTCGGTGATCCGGTCCACAAGGAGCATCGGATACCGATGGGGGAGACACTTCTCGATCTCCTGGATGTTCATGGGGACGTTGGGCATCGGTTCCCAAGGGTATACCCAAGTCTCGCGCAGGCTGTACTGCTAGACGCCCAGCCCGCCGAACTTGCGCTTGCGGCTCTGGAACTGCTTGATCGCCTCGATCATGTGCTGCAACCGGAACTCCGGCCACGTCGCCTCAGTGACCGCCAATTCGGCGTAGGCGGATTGCCAGATGAGGAAGTTGCTCCAGCGCATTTCGCCTGCGGTGCGGATCATCAGGTCGGGGTCGGGGATGTCGCTGTTGTACAGGTGCGCTCGGAGCGCATCCTCGGTGATGGACTCCGCCTCGGCGCCCTCTTGAACCAAGGCGCGAACAGCGTCCACGATCTCGGCCCGCCCGCCATAGTTGACGGCCAGGGTAAAGACCAAGCCCGTGTTGTCCTTGGTGGTTTCGATGCCGTCTTCCAAGGCTTGGCGCAGGGATTCGGGAACCTCGTGGATCCGGCCGGCCGCGCGCACCTTGACATTGTTCTGATGCATCACGCGCAGTTCGTCGCGGGTGGCCTTCTCGATGAGCTTCATCAAGCCCTCGACCTCGTCGTCGGGGCGACGCCAATTCTCGGCGGAAAACGCATAGACGGTGAGGTACTTCAGCCCCAGATCGTCGGCGTCCTTGATGGCGGTGCGCAGCGACCGGTAGCCTTCCCGGTGTCCGAGCAATCGGGGCAGTCCTCGCGATGTGGCCCATCGTCCGTTGCCATCCATGATGATGGCGACGTGTTGGGGCAAAGCGTCGAGCGAGACGCCTGCCTCGGCGGCTTGCCGCTGGACGTCGTTCAAAACGTCTTCATTGGTTGCGGGGTGCGGTGCCGCCAAGGGCGGTCAGACCTCCATGAGTTCCTGATCCTTTTTCTTGCCGAGTTCGTGCGCTTGGGCCACGAACTTGTCGGTCAGCTTTTGGATCTCGGTTTCGTATCGCTTGAGGTCGTCCTCCGTGATCGTCTTGGCTTTCTCGGCGGCCTTGAGGTGATCGTTCGCGTGTTTGCGCACGTTGCGAATCGCCACACAGGCCTCCTCGGTGCGGTGGTTCACCTGCTTGACCATGTCGCGCCGTCGCTCTTCGGTCATGGCGGGGAAGGTCAGCCGGATGCCGCTGCCATCGGTCACGGGGTTGATGCCGAGGTCGGACTTCAGGATCGCGCGTTCGATCGTGGGCACCATGTTCTTCTCGTAGGGTTGGATGAGAAGTTGGCGCGGCTCGGGGATCGAGATGTTGGCGATTTGGTTCAGCGGAGTCTCGGTACCGTAGTATTCGACATGGACGCGTTCGAGGACGGCAGGTGTGGCGCGTCCCGTGCGGTAGGTGCCAAAGTCGTGCGTCATCGCATCGATGGCGCTGTTCATTTTGTGCTCGGCGTCGGCGACGATCTCTTGGGGGTTCATTGCGTTAGTTGCCTCCTACGAGGGTTCCGGCGGATTCGCCGCGCACGGCGCGAAGGAGAATGCCGGACTCGTTGAAATCGAGAACGATGATCGGCAGGTTGTTTTCGCGGCACATCGTGAAGGCGGTCTGGTCCATCACGGCCAGCCGCTGCTCGATGGCTTGGGTAAACGTCAGCGTGTCGTATCGTACGGCGTCCGAATGCTTCTTAGGGTCTTTGTCGTAGACCCCGTCCACCTTCGTCGCCTTGATGATGCAGTCGGCCCTGATCTCCAAAGCGCGCAGCGCGGCAGCCGTGTCGGTGGTGAAATACGGGTTGCCCGTGCCACCTGCGAACACGACCACGCGACCTTTTTCCAGATGGCGGAGCGCCCTTCGGCTGATGAATGGTTCGGCAACCTGAGAAACGGTGACGGCGCTCTGGACGCGCACGTTGAGCCCTGCACGTTCCAAAGCGGACTGGAGGCCAAGGCCGTTCATCAAGGTCCCGAGCATGCCCATCTGGTCGGCCACCACGCGGTCGATCTCGCCCTGGGAACTCAGGGATTCGCCTCGGATGAAGTTGCCGCCACCCACGACCATGGCCACCTGCGTGCCTTGGTCCACAAGCGTCTTCACCTCTTGGGCGATGTAGGCCAAGACGCCCGCGTCCAGGCCGAATCCGGCCGTGCCCGCGAGCGCCTCGCCGCTCAGTTTGAGCAGCACCCGGTGGTAGGATTGCCGCTCGATCATGGTCAGTTGGCTCCGACGGCCAGTCGCTCGAACCGGGTTACGGTCGCGCCGCCGCCTTCTTGCTTCACGTAGTCGCCCACCGAGATCTTCTGATCCTTGTAGAAGACCTGCTCCAACAGGACCACACTCTTGACGTACTCCTTGTTGACGCGGCCCCTGGCGATGTTGGCCGCCATTTCGGGGGTCTTGCCTTCGTTGATGGCGCGCTGCGTCTCCAGTGCGATCTCGTGCTCGAGGACGTCCTGCGAGAGGTCTTCCTTGCGCACGACTTGCGCATCGAGCGCCACGACCTGGACGGCCAGCGTCTTGGCCACTTCGGCTGCGCCGGAGTGGCCGCCGGTCACGGCGACCACAGCGCCCTTGGTAAGGTCGTGGTGGACGTAAGTGCCTTTGGCTTCGTCGCCGCTGAGTCGAACCACCTTGGCCAGACGGATGTTCTCGCGGATCTTGGCGACGGCGGCTTCGATCATTCGACCGACCGTGGTGCCGTCGGCGCTTTGCGCATCGAGCGGCGCATCGCCGGGCTCGTTGGCCAGGAACGCGTTCGCGATGTCCTGCACTAGGGCGATGAACTCCTCGTTGCGGGCGACGAAGTCCGTTTCGCACTCGACGACCACACCGGCGACGGTGCCGCCATCGGTGGCGAAGGCGACGACGCCTGCCGCGGTCGAGCGGTCCGCGCGCTTGGAAGCGGCGGCTTTGCCCTTCTCGCGAAGGATTTCCTGAGCCTTTTCAAAGTCTCCGCCCGCCTCTTCGAGTGCGTTCTTGCACTCCATCATGGGGGCGTCGGTGAGATCGCGTAGCTTCTTGACGTCTGCTGCTGTGTATGCGGGCATGGTTTATTCTTCTTGGCTTTCGGAGGTGCTGACCTCGGGAGCCGCTTCCTCGGCGGGAGCGGGCTCGGGGGTGGGTTCCGGAGCGGCTTCGGCGACCGGCTCCGCAATCGGTTCGGCAATCGGTTCGGCAATCGGTTCGGCCGCAGGTGCAGCGGTCGCCGGGGCGTCGTCGAGAACGCCGAACGCCGCAAGCATCTCCTTGTCCACGTACGTGGGGCCGTCTTCCACTTCCTCGCCCGAGCGGATGATGCCTTCGGTGAGACCTTGGCTCATCGGGCGGCTTTCGATGATGGCGTCGCTGACCTTCCCGGTCACCAGGCGGACGGCGCGGATGGCATCGTCGTTGCCGGGGATGACGTAGTCCACCACGTCGGGATCGCAGTTGGTGTCGACGATCGCGATGATAGGAATCTTGAGCGTGCGCGCCTCGTGGATCGCGATGGCTTCCTTGTTCACGTCCACCACGAACAAGCAGTCGGGCGGCTCTTCCATGTTGCGGATGCCTTCGAAGTAGCGGTTGAGCTTCTCGCGCTCCTCGTACCTCTTCAGGCGCTCCTTCTTCGGCAGGCGGGCCAGATAGCCTTCCTCTTCCATGCGATCGAGGTCCTTGAGTCGGTTGACGCGCTGCTGGATGGTCTTCCAGTTGGTCAGCGTGCCGCCCAGCCAGCGCTCGGCCATGAAGTACTGGCCGGAGCGGATCGCGGCTTCCTTGATGGCGGACTGCGCCTGCTTCTTGGTGCCGACGAACAGGATGGACTTGCCTTCGGCGGCGAGTTCCTTGACGAAGGCGACGGCCTTCTGGAACTCGGCCAGGGTCTGGTGCAGGTCGACGATGTAGATGCCGTTGCGCGCGCCGTAGATGTAGCGCTTCATCTTGGGGTTCCAGCGACGGGTCTGGTGCCCAAAGTGCACACCGGCTTCCAGGAGCTCTTTCATCGAGAGCTCTGAGTTGACTTCGTGTTCTTCCAGGGTTTTGCTCCTCCGGAGGGTTTGGTTTGTTGGCGACGCCCCGCGAGGGGACCCTGACGCCACGGCCTCCGTGTGTCGTTCGTAACGGCGCAGATTGTACCCGCAAGCCGCCGACCCTACCCACCCGGCCCGGATTTGGCGTAAGCTTGGCGGCTATGGCGCGGCGAACGCGGAACGCTCATCCGTTGGTCAAGTGGCTCGTGGCCGCCCACGTGTTCGCCATCACGGTGTTCTCGCTTCCGCGACCCCCCGAAGCCATGCGCAACGGGGTCGTCGTGTTCCAATGGCCGACCAGCCCGGCCGAGGTGCCGGCCTTCGCATCGGAACTCCCCGATTGGTTCCTCTACGCGTGCTTCTACCACCTTCGGTCGCCCGATCTGACCGAGGCGCCCGGGATCAAAGGCACCGAGTGGGCCGCCCACCCGATGGTGCAAGAAGGGCCCCTGACCTACTTCCTGCTTCGCCTCGGCACGTGGCAGTACTGGGACATGTTCGCGCCCAACCCCGCCGACACCGACGTCTGGGTGGACGCCGAAGTGGAGTACGCCGACGGAACCAAGTTCGTGGGCGGCTACCCGCGCATGTTCGCCCTGGAGCCGCCCCAGAAGTACCTGAAGGAGCGCTACCGCAAGTTTCTCGAGCGGGCCCACCTGGAGAGCAACTCGTTCCTATGGCCGATCTTCGCCCAGCGGATCGCCCTGGAACAGGCGCACGACCCCGCAAACCTACCCGTCCGAGTCCGGCTGAAGCGGCACTTCTTCGTCTTTCCGGGGCCGGACGTGAAGTTCAAGGAAGAGTACTCGGAGTTCGTGTACCACGACCACAAGGTGGACACGGACGCGATCCTGCGGGCCAAGGGGTGGCAATGAGCTGGTTGCGCGGGTGCGATCAGTGGTGGTTCGGACACGGCTCGCCCGCGACATTCGGCGTGTTTCGCATCGCCCTGGGCACGCTGGCGTTCATCAACCTGGCCATGATGCTCCCCGACTTCGGGGCGTGGTTCACCGAAGACGGCTTCGTGCCATGGGCGGCGGCCTCGCAATGGCTCGGACCCGATTGGCGCATCAACGTTTACGCGGGCATCACGAGCGCACCCGTGACGCTGACCCTCTATCTCGCCACGATGGTGGCCGCGCTTCTGACCACGTTGGGACTCTGGTCGCGGCTTTCGACCATCGCGTTGGCCGTCGGGTACATCTCGCTCCACCACCGCAACCCGATCGTGCTGCACAGCGGCGACACGCTCATCCGCAACTGCCTCATCATCCTTGCGGTCGGTCCGGCGGGTGCGTCGTGTTCGATGGATCGCTTCATCCGGCTGTGGAAGGGCAAGGAAGACTTCGAACTGCCCTCGGTTTCGCTTTGGCCGCAGCGTCTGGTTCAGTATCAACTCGCGCTGATGTACTTCACCACGGTGTGGCACAAGGCGCACGGCACCCACTGGCGGGAAGGGACGGCCACGTGGTATCCCGCCCAACTCAACGAGTTCGACCGCTTCGGCGTGCCGCCGTTCATCGAGCAGCAGCCGATGGTGGCGCTCCTCACCTACGCCACGTTGCTGGTCGAGGTGGCTCTGGCCACGCTGGTGTTCGCCAAGCCGCTCCGCAAGTGGATTCTGCTCATGGGGCTTGGGTTGCACGCGTTCATCGACTGGCGCTACAACATCCCGTTGTTCGGGTGGATCGTCGCCGTCGGATACCTCTGCTTCTACGAGGGCCACGAAGTGGAGCAATGGGCCAAGGACGTGGGGGCCAGGTTCTCTCGCTGGAAGGTGCGCGTCCTGTCGCCTGCGGGCACGGCGTTCAGCGATGGCTCGGTGCGGGCGCTCATGGCCGCAGACCCGCTGCAACTCGTCGAGTACGACCACGGTGCGGGCGAGGCCTGGGTGGTCGAAGGCGCAAAGGGACCCGTGAAGCGGCCGCTTTGGTCGGTTTGGGTGCGCACCCTCGGGGCGTGGCCGATGGGGTGTGTGCCCGGGCTGTTCCGGCGTCTGCTCGATCGGGCCGTCGTGCGCAAGGGGCCGGGCCTGTGAGGTTGTTCGGGCTGTTCCGGCAAGCGGTCAAGGGCGCGAAGATGGTCGCCGCCGATCCCGTGACTGCGGCGTCGCTCGTGTCGCCTCGCAAGTCGCCCTTGGCGTTGAGCCCCGAGTTCTATCTCACGGTGCTCGGGTGCACGGCGCGCCTGCCGGCGCTCTCGCAACTCGCCAACCCCGGTGCGGTCGGCGGTGCGGTCGAGGGTTTGCCCGTGCCCCTGAACCGCAACGCGACGAAGGACGCCCTCGATCAACCCATCGAGCGGGGCGCGTATGCCATCGCCTCGAAGAACAAGAAGACGTTGTTGAGCATGATCGTCATGCACCCCGAGGAGGCGGGCTACGACCCAACGCCCGTGGTGAACAGTCCGCTCGCCGCTGCCATGCACCCGGACCTGTTGCTCCGGTTGCGCTCCACGTGGCACTTGGTCCAGTTCTCGTTCAAGACCTACGACCCGGCCGTCTACCCCGCACTCGACTTGCTTCTGGACGTGGCGACTCGTCTGGCGACGCTCTCGGAAGGCGCGATCGCCGACCCGTTGGCGCAGCGCTACCTGCTGCCCCACGAACTCAAGATGAACCCCCGCGCCGCGCCGCTCGCCGACGCCCGGGAACACATCGCCGTCCATCGGATCGCTTCGGGCGCGAAGGTCCGCGTGTTCACGAAAGGCATGGTCAAGTTCGCTTTGCCCGAATTGGAGATGCAGGACGTGCGTCAAGAGCGGTCGCTGCAAGCGGAAGCGGTGCTGATGAGCTTGGCGCAAGAGGCCCTGCTCGGCAGCCCGATCGCCGAAGGCGACAGCGTTTCGGTGGGCGGGAAAGGGAAGTTGACGGCCTATCCCGGTGGCCAGGACCGCGGCCTTTGGGAAGGCATCGCCGTGCTGGAACTGCTCCCGGAACGCGGCGACATCAACGACCACCTAGTCGGAGGGTAGGATTCGGCGGATGCCCAACACGGATGCCGAGGCCGTCGCGACTGCGCTGGCAGGCGTGCTCGAGACCATGGATCGGCAGATCGCCGAGTTGGAGACCCTGCTCCTTTCCCACGAGGCGACGCTCGCCGAACGAGCGCGCGCCTCCGACGAGTGGACGGCGGCGCAGGTGGCCGACCACCTCCTGCGGGTCCATGCCGGCGCGTTGAAGGCCTGCTCCGAATGGAAGCCCATGCCGCGCCGCGCACCTTCGCTGGCCATGAAACGCCGGGTCGTCCGTTGGATACTCAAGCGAGGCATTCGTGTCCCCGTCAAGGGGGCCTTCCCCGAGGTGGCCGAAGACGCCGAACTCGCCCCGCTGCTGGACCGCATCGCACAACTGCACCGAGCGCTCAAGAAGAAGCTGTCCCGCGTGGACGACTTGACCCTGCGGATGCTGGTCCACCCCGTCGCGGGTCCGCTGTCGGTCGAGGAGACGATGGACTTCGTCAGCAACCATCTCGAGTATCACCTCATCCACCTTCGACGCCTCGCCAAGGGCTAGAAAACCACCGTGGCACCCAAACCCGCCGACATCGTCCTTTACGTGGGCCACATCGCCCGCGAACTCGACGTGTCGTGCGCGTTGAGGCACCTGCTCCGGCGCGATCACGGCTTGGAGATGGCCGTCTGTTCGATCAACTTCGACCCCTACGGCACCATCGCCGCACACAACCCGAAAGTGGTGGCCGTCCCTTGGTTCAACGAAGACCAGGACGTGGCCATCCGCAAGGCGCGCAAGTATTGGCCCCATGCCGTCTACCTGAACCTGGCCTACGAGCAGGTGTTCCAAAACATCAACAAGGAGGTCAAAAAGCCGCACGGCAACTTCGCCCGCGACGAGGTGCTGCACCACGCGTGGGGCGAGTTTTATGCGGCCTATCTGGTGGGCTATGGGGTCGGCCGGGACCGCATCCGCGTCAACGGCAACCCTAGTTACGCGCTCTATCAGGAGCCTTACCGGCGCTACTTTCCCGACCGTGCGGAGCTGGCCGGGGCGCACGGCTTGGATCCCGCGCGGCCCTGGCTGTTCGTGCCCGAGAACTACGGCGCGGCGTTCTACCCGGACGCCTACGTGGACCAGATGGTGCGGTGGGGCGCTCCGGCTGAACAGGCGCACGGCTACCGCGAGTTCGCCCGCCGCTCGTTGGCCGAGATGTGCCGTTGGCTGCGGCAAGCCGCCGATGCGACCGAGTGGGAGGTCGTGCTTCGTCCGCGCCCGTACACACGGCTGGAAGCGTTTCTTGAGAGCGTGAAGGAGTCGGTGGGCGAGCCCTCGGGCCGGTTCAGGGTCATCCAACAGGGAACGGTTCGCGAGTGGATCTTGGCGTCCGACGTGGTCATGACTTCCTACAGCACGAGCCTGATCGAGGCTGCCGTCGCGCAGAAGCCGATCGCGATGATCGCGCCCGAGCCGATCCCGGACTTCGTGCACAACGCCTGGTACGACAAGGTGCCCCAAATCGAGTCGCAGCCAGCCTTGCTGGGAGCCCTCGAAACCCGCTTGCCCTTCAGTTGGGGTGAACTGCACGCGTGGGCCGTAGGCGAGATGATGCCCTCGGGCGACCCCATCGCAAACATGGCGGCTTGGATGGCCGATGCCGTTGGCTTGGCCCTGAATCGGTCGGGTGGGCGCGTGGTGCGCGGGAAGAGCGCCTGGGACGCCAAGGCGCACCAATTGGGGCGCGCGTTGAAGGGCGCGTTGACGCATCGCGCGGACAAAGCCGTCGCCCACGACCGGTTCGATCAGGCCGAGGTCGTGCGCCGCACCGAGCGCTGGGCCCGACTGCTGGGGTGAGTGCTAGCCGGGCCGAATCTGCAGGCCGGCGATGAGACCCTCGGCAGAAAACCCGATGATCATCTGAACCTCGTCGTTGGCGAACACGACGCGGTAGCGCGATGTCGGGTTGGCGGGCTCGCCGCGCCGCTCAAGCAACTCGATTCGCTGCAACGCGCCCCACTGTCGCATCGCCGGCAGTTGCTGGCGCACCAGCGTGACAATGTTGTTCTCTCGCATCGAAGGTGTGAACGAGTTTTCGTCGAGCTGCCCGCGCGAAAGGCCCTCGATGAACGCCTTGGCCTTTGCGGTCCGCTCCGGCTTGTCGTCGCTGATCGGCTTCTCGATCAGGTTCGGTGCGTACAGACGTGCGATCTTGCGCGTCAGGCTCGGGACCGGGGCGCGGGAGAGATTGCTCAGCACGATCACCGTCAGGTCGTCGTCCAGGTACCGCTCGATCATCGCCGACTGGCTGAGCGTGTTTCCCCCGTGGTGAACCAGCTTGCGGCCATTGACCGACTCGATCATCCACCCGAACCCGTAACCGGCGGAGGCGCCGCTGTTGAGCCGGTCCGCCGTCCACATCAAGGTGTAGGTTTCAGGCTTCAGGAACTTCCGCGCCCGGAGCGAGGCGTCCCACTTGATCATGTCTTCGATGCTTGACAGGATCGAACCCGCCGCCCACCCCGCGCCGCTGGAGATCGGATTGGCGTTGGTGTGCCGGGCGGCCGTTCCCAGGTAGCCCCGCGCCCGGTAACGGATGACCGCACCCGGCTCGCTGCTGCGCGAGGACGCCATGCCCAGCGGCTCGAAGACACGCTGCCTCAACAGGTCCCAGTAGGTCTCGCCCGTCACCTTCTCAACGATGGCTCCGAGCAGGTAATAGCCTGTGTTGTTGTACAAGAATCGCTCGCCGGGCTGGAAGTCCATGGGCAGGTCTTTGACCATCACGACCACGTCGGACGTTTCCAGTTGGCGATTGCTCAAGACGGCCAGCCCCGAAACGGACGTGTAGCTCTTGATGCCCGAGGTATGCGTAAGCAAGTGCCGCACGGTTACGCCTTGCCAGGCCTCAGGAGTGTCCGGCAAGTACGTCCGCACCGATTCGTCGAGCTTCACCTTGCCCTCGTCCACCAGCATGAGGGTGAGCATGGCTGTGAACTGCTTGGTCACCGAGCCGATTTCGTAGACGGTCTGAGGCGTGGCCTTGGCTTCCAGTTCCAAGCTGGCGAACCCATAGCCCGCCTTCTTGACCACCTTGCCCTTCTGGACGACGGCCAACGAGAGGCCGGGGATGCCTGACTTCTTCATCTCGGCGCGGACGAGGTCGTCCACCCGGTCGGCAAACGACTGAACGGCCAAAGCGGCCAGCAGGACGACGGCTACGACACGGGTTCGCATGGAGCGCATTCTAGAGGGGGGTCATCGGGGTCCCTTAGGTCCACGACCTAACGGGCCCGATCTCAGCCCCTTCCGACGTACCGCTCGAAGGCGACGAGGTGCCGTTCGATCGAGTCCCGTTTCAGGCGGGCGAACAGACTTCGCACAGATTCGGGGAGATCGGGTGTCGTCAACTTGTCGTAGAGTGGGCCTTGGTCTCGTTCGAGCTTGAGCGCGTCCTTTGCAGCGTCGAGCCGCGTCGCAGGCACGCCCAAGCGCTTGGCGTGTTCTTCGGAAGACTCGTCCTCCTTTCGAGCGAACGGGTTCGGAGGCACGGCCAGTCCGTGGACGCGCATCTCGGCCTGCACCAACGAAATGTGCATCTCCTCGGCACGGACGATGTTCGAGAACGGTCGGAAGGCGCCAAACTTCCCGATCACGGCGGTGTAGGTGGCGTGCGCCCGGTACTCGTCCATGAGAGATTCGGTGAGAGCGGACTTCGCGTCGCCTCCAAGGGCGAACGTCAGGGCGAGGGTGGCAATCAGTGGGGAGATCATGGTGAGCCTCTACCAGGAGAGAGTCCGCTCATGACCAGCCGGGGTTCGTGGTCCCGTGACTAGACCATGTGGGCAGCAGGGCAGGCGCAGACCAGTTGCAGGCAAGACTCCGCCCACAGCAGGAACGGATCGGTCTGGTTCAGGATGCGGGCCAGGCCGCGACGCTGCGTCTCCTCGATCACGGCGGAACGCAGCGCAGGGTCGTCCGGCGCATCCACCATCGCCAGCAGCCAGGCGACGGCGTCCTCCTCTCGCTGGGGTGAAGCGTCGGCGAGTGAACGCTGAAGCATCGCGCACCAGGGGCGATCGTAGCGCGGGCCGAAGATCGAGAGCGGCTTCAGGGCGAATCGGGCAGCCATGCCGGCTGGCGAGAACCATGCGCGTCCCCAGCGCCAACCCGAGACGTCCTCGGGAGCCAGCAGTTCCAGTCCTTGCCGCGCCATGCGTTGGTGGACCACCGCCAGGACGCGTCTGGGTAGGTCGGGGATGGGCTCCCCCACCAGGCCGTTCAAACGCTCGTCCAGTCGCAGGCGGCGCAGCAAACCGATGGTGAAGTCGGCGGGAGAGCACGGAAGGGACCGTACGGACGCGGGCTCCCAAAACTCGGGCGCTTCGGTCATCGCCCGCAGCACGCTCCGAATCTCACCATCGGTGCGCGTGTAGGCCTGCTCCATTCGCTCGATCGCCCGCCTCGGGGGCTCTTCGCGAACGAAGTATTGCCACAGCCT
Source organism: Chthonomonas sp. UBA2387 (assembly GCA_002343445.1). Classification (GTDB taxonomy): domain Bacteria; phylum Armatimonadota; class Fimbriimonadia; order Fimbriimonadales; family Fimbriimonadaceae; genus UBA2387. The sequence goes on along the minus strand of DDSP01000067.1, from coordinate 45,029 downwards.
TTCGCAAACGCGTCGCCGCGTGGCCGTGTGAGCGGCGAGTTCGGAAACCAGTTCGCGGGGCGTTCGATCCTTGGTCTGCCCGAGGATTGTCTGTGGCCGCGAATCGTGCGCGCCCGCCGAGTAATAGGAGTAGGCCGCTGGCTCGCCGGCGGCGTACTTGGCCAGCCGTTCGGCATCCGTCTTGCCCAGCGTGCGCCACGAGACAATCACCCCGGACCCCGTGAGCGAGCGTGTGGCCTCCAGCACGTCCTGCTCGGAGTAGTTCCCGATCCCCAGGGAGAACAGCTCGAGCAACTCGCGCGCCAGGTTCTCGTTCGGGCGGCCCCGCAGGCTCTGGTCGAGGTCGAGATAGAGCATCATCGCCGGGCCCAGCGCCACGTCCGCCAGCAAATCCTCGAACCGGCCCGCCCCCTTGGTGCGGAGCGCCTGCAGATAGTCCAGCAAGATGGGGCCCAAGACGACCTTGTCCCGCGAAACGGCGAACCAACTGTGCCAGAAGAGGGCCAACTTCTGGCGGAGCGGGTGCGGCGTCAGCAGCATCTGGGCCGTCCAGAATCGCTGCACCGGCCCGCCCGCGGAATCGAGTTGGCCGTTGGCAGACTCGAAGATGCGTTTGCGATCGGGCCAGGCGAGCTCTTCGGCCGGATCGAAGGCCAGCATCCGATCAACGGCTTCGCGAGCCGTCTCGGGTTCCTCGCCCGCCCAGGGCGCCCCGAAGCCGAGCTTGCGCGCGACGTGGGCGACTCGCTCTCGCTCGTTCATCAGCCGAGGTCGTCGTAGATGGCGTAGGCGTTCCAGTCAGGTTCGACGGTGAGGCGGAGCGTCACCATCTGGCCGGCATGGTAAGCGTCGTGCAGGGCGATGTAGTCCATGGCTGCTTCTTCGCTGGCTACGGCGATGGCCGCGTCGCGAAGGGCTTTCATCTCTTGCATGGCTTGGGCTGGGGTTTGGGCGCTGAGCTTTGTGGTGCCCCAGGGGTGCTCGCGGCCCTCTGATACATCGATCGCGGCTTGGTAGCAGTCGCACAGGTGTTCGGCTGTTTCGCGGGGCGACATGGCGACCGGGAGCGGCTTGGTGTCGAAGTGGGCGTCGGCGAGGCCGTTGAACGTTTGGAGAATCTGGTTCCCGCTGGCTTTGAGCAGATGGGCGAGGAGTGCGGAGTGCGACATGGCCCCTTCAGTATAGGCGAGCCTTCGTGTCATGCTCTGGTCTCGCGATGGAGCGTGATCCCCTGCTGACCACGGAGTTTCTGGCGTGGGCCTACCGTCAAGGCGCGTTCCCAATGGGCGACGAAGATGGCCCCGTCGAGTGGTACCGATCGGAAGATCGGGCCATCTTCGATCTGAACGGGATGCACGTATCGCGCTCTTTGGCTCGCCGGATGCGGGCCGGTGGATACCGCGTTTCGTTCGATGAAGCGTTCGAAGCCGTGATGCGCTCCTGCCGAAGGCCATCGGGCAACTGGATCACCGAGCCCCTGATCGCGCTGTTCGTTGCCGCACACGTCGAAGGCTGGGCGCACTCCTGCGAGGTCTGGATGGGCGAGGAACTCGTGGGAGGCGTCTACGGACTGGCCGTCGGCGGGTGCTTCTGCGCGGAGTCCATGTTCCACCGGAAGACCGATATGTCCAAGATCGCGCTCTTCAGTTTGATCGAACGTTGCCGCGAGCTGGGGTTCGTTCTGTTCGATGCGCAGGTGATGAACCCGCACCTGAAGACCTTGGGCGCCAAGTCGCTCACCGATTGGGAGTACATGGGCCTTCTTGCGGCAGCCTTGCACGTGCAGACCGAGTGGAGTTAGCCCCGGCTAGCCTCCAGAGCGCTGGAGACGGCCGCGACCACCTGACCGACCGGGATCGAAGCGGCGGCTTCCTCGGGAGCCGGGACCACCACGGTCAGGTTCGACGCGGGCGGCGCCCACAGACGATGGATGCCGTACCGGAACAGACCCACCGTCGGTGTCCCGGAGGCGACGGCAAAGTGCAAGATACCGTTGTCGAGCGTCAACACAACACGCGCTTTGCCCAGCGCACCGACGACTTCGGGCAGAGGGAATGCGCCCCGCAGGTCTTCCACCCAGCCCGTCGCGACCAGACGGTCCTCGTCTTCCGCCCCCTTCCAAAACTTGCCTTGGTCGCTGGGCTTCGCACCGATCAGTCCAATGCTGCAACCTTGAAGATGCAACGATTCGATGGCAGCGATCCAGCGCCCGATCGGCCACAACTTCTCGGGAAGGCTGGCCGCCGTGGCGAGCAGCACGTCCGGAACGTCTCGTTCGCAGGGCACGGACGGGATGCGGTAGCCGGGGACGGTGCCGCTCAGGTACGCGCCTCGGCAGAAGATTTCGCCGATGAAGCCCGAATCCAAGACGGGGTGCTTCTCGCGCAGGTCCTCGGCGATCCAGCGCTTGTCCAGCCACAGCCGCCCCGCGTCGTCGTCGGGGAATTCGAGTTCGCCACGTCCGCCCGGTCCGACACAGGGTCCGCAAACCGCGCCGCTCGAACCTGCCAACAATGCGGCGTAGCTCTTGGACCATGCCGTTTGTTCGACGTTCACCACGAGGTCGTAGGGCCCGGCGCTGAGCCACCGCACCGACTCTTCGGGAGACGCGCCATGCAGGGGGAACGCGCCATCAGCCAGGTCCGATGCCGATGCCAATTCGTGGATGCGCGAGCCACCAAAGTAGTCCAAAACCGCAGGATGATGGGCCGATCGCAGCATCTGCAACAGGGGCGTCACCGCGGCGAAATTGCCCAGAGCGTCGTTGGAAATGACGGCGATCCGCGAGCCCTCGGGCAAGCGGCCGCCGGTGTAGCGATGCATAGCATCATTGTAGATCGGCCCAGCGGGGGAACCCTTCGCCCGCGGGTCGGGTCCGACCCTTTGGAGGTAATCTCTGTTCGTTCCACCCATGTCCAACGCGCCTGCCCCTGACGAACAGCCATCGATCGAAGAGCTGACTCGGCAACTTGCCGAGGCTCAAGACCGCATCGTCGAACTTGAGAAGAAGCAGGAGCCGAAGCCGGCCCCCCGGATCAGCCCCTCGGCCGAAGAGTCGAGCATGGAGCTGGCGCCGATCAACGAGGCAGACGTCACGCTTCGCCGTCTCGTCCAGCGGATCGCCATGATCCTGCAGGCCGAAAAGATCGTCATCATGTTCTACGACCCGGACAATGGGGAACTGATGGGGATCCCGCCCGCCTATGGGGTGCCCGAAGAGCGGCTGGCCATCTTCCGCGTTCGCGCCACGCACGGCATTTCGGGGCAGGTGTTTCGCGACGGCGAACCCGCGATCTATCACGACGCGACGACTGACCTGCGCACCCAGAAAGACCCGTTCGCGCTGCTGCACGTGCAAAACGGCATCACCGTCCCGCTGGTCATCGAAAAGCGCGACGAAGAAAACCGGGTGGTCGAGCGCTCCACGATCGGCGTGTTGCACGCGTTCAACAAGCGGTTCGGCGAGGACTTCAACGACGAAGACGTCCGCCTGCTGGAGCGCATGGCGCGCAACGTCGGCTCGATCATCGCCAACCTCCAACTCTATCGCAAAGTCGTCGAAGAGCGCGAGGAACTGCTCCAGACGTTCGAATCGCTGAGCGCCGGCCTGTTGCTCGTCTCGCCCGAAGGACGCCTCAGCCAGCTCAACGCCACGGCGCGCACCATCTTCGGCGAATCCACCGACGCCGTCGGCAAGCCCTACACCGAGCACCTCACCGATGCCGGTCTCGTCTCGCTCATCGAGACCACCATGCGTGGCGAGGAGGCGGGACGACTGGAACTCTCGGTGGTCATCCAGGGCCTGGAGCGCACCTACCAAGCGCAAGGAGCGCTCGTCAAGAACGAAGACGGCAAGAGCCTGGGTGTTGTCGTCATCTTCACCGACGTCACCGAAATCAAGAACATGGAGCGGATGAAGGGCTCGTTCGTCGCGATGGCCTCGCACGAACTTCGCACCCCGCTCACGGCCATCAAGGGCTTCGTCAGCACGTTGCTCATGGACGACACGTTCGAGCCGGAAGAGCGGCGCGAGTTCTACATGATCATCGATCAGGAGTGCGACCGGCTCACGCGTCTGATCAACGACCTGCTCAACACGGCGCGCATCGAATCGGGCGAATCGCTCAAGCCCGACTACAAGATGGTGGACGTCACGCCGTTGCTTGAGAAGATCATCAAGATCCAAGACGCCTCAAAAGACCGCCGACCGACGCACTCGTTCCGGTTGGACCTTCCCGCCGAGCTGCCGCGCATCGTGGCCGACGAGGACAAGTTCGACCAGATCGTCACGAACCTGATCGGCAACGCACTGAAATACTCGCCCAACGGCGGCGAGGTGTGCGTCCACGCGTTCATCGAGAACGATTGCCTGCGCGTGGGCGTCCAGGACCAAGGCCTCGGCATCCCCAAAGAGCACTTGACCAAGGTCTTCGACAAATTCCACCGCGTGAACAACGAGGACAACCGCAAGATCTATGGTACGGGCCTGGGCTTGTACCTGGTCAAGCATCTGGTCGAGCAGGTTCATCTGGGCAAGATTTGGGTCGAGAGCGAAGTCGGCGAGGGTTCCACGTTCTGGTTCACCGTGCCGCTGCGCATCGACGTGGACGAAGCGAAGAAGCTGAACGACTGATCCCTCCCCCGCCCAGCGGCGTCGGGTATCCTCGCGTCTGCGGCTTGCCCGATCGTCTAATGGCAGGACAACTGACTCTGGATCAGTTTGTGTTGGTTCGAATCCAGCTCGGGCAGCCATTCTTCCAACTGCACTGTCTGCGAGTCGATTTCGGTCCTGTTCGCGTTGATCTGGGCCACGATTTGGAAAGGTTCGCGAAGGGAAACCTGCACACCGTCGAGTCCGTAGGTGGAGTTCGAACACAACGCGTCGACCACCTCCCGTTTTGCGTCCTGGGATCCCGATTCGAATCTGGACAGGCCCTCGGCGGCCAGTTCTAGCAGCCCGGCGCGGCCGGCGTCCAGACCCCGGGCCGTGGGTTTGCCGCGCAGGTTCCGAACCTCGCGCAGTTCCTCGCTCGTCCGATTCCTGAGCGACGAGTAGGTCTCTTCCTCCAGGGTCCCTTCCGCGAAGTCCAGGTAAAGCCGTTCGAGCCGCTTGGCCAGCCTCTCTTCCGTCGCCGCCAACCTGGCCGTTTCGGCTTTGGCCCGTTCCCGGTCCTCCGCCCTCGTCCGCTCGATCTCCCGGAGGACGGCGCCGATCACCGAGCGCGGCACCGCGACGGACCGAACGATCCTTGCGAACTCCTCGGTCAGGGCCTCTTCCCGCACGAACGGCTTGGGGCAGGGACCTCGGTTCCCCGTGCAGTGGTAGTAGACGTACTTGCCCTTCTTGGTTTCCGCCGTCAGGGCGCCAGCCGCAGTGGGCGCAGACGAGGAGGCCCCGGTACGCGAAGCTCTTGGTTCCGAAGCCCGCGTTGTTCCGGTTTCGGCCCGAGAGGATCTTGCGGACCCGTTCGAAGGTCTCCCGGTCCGCGAGGGCGGGGTGCGTCCCCGCGTGCGTCTCGCCGCGCCAGACCATCACCCCTGTGTAGACCGGGTTCGTCAGGATGTGGAACACGGCGCTCTTGGCCAGACGGTTGCCCTTCTTGCTGCGCAGACCGGTCTCGAAGGCGAACCTCGTCAGCTCGCGCAGGCTCCTGCGGCCCTTGGCGGCCTCGTGGAAGAGCGCGCGCACCAGTTCCGCCCGGTCGGGATCGGGCTCGACGATCCTCCCACCCAGAGACACGTTCGAAAGGCGCCTTCGTCGGGTGGATCCCCTGTCTGGCCTTCTGGAGCATGCCCTTTCGCGTCTCTTCGCTCAGATTGTCGATGTAGTTCTTGCTCAGCACCAGCTTGATGTCGTGAACGAACTTGGCATGGCTCCGCGAGTCCTTGGAGATCACCTCGCCTTCCTTGACCAGATGGATCGCCAGATCCAAGTCGTCGACGGAGACCCTGTCCTTGAGGTTCCTGCACAGCCGGTCGGTCTTCTCGACGACGATCGCGGCGATTCCGCCTCGCCGGGCCAGATCGAGCATCTCGCCGAACATCCTGCGTCCGGCCTCTTTGGCTGTCTCGGCCTCCACGAACTCGGAGACGACCTCGATTCCGTTCGCCGCGCAGTAGGCCCGCAGCAGTTCGAGTTGGGACGCGATCGAATACCCCTCCTCCTGCTCTTTGGTCGACACGCGCGCGTAGATCGCCGCTCGGGGCCGGTCAACGTTTCTTCTTGGATCTCTCACGTTTTCCTCCTTCGATCCTCTTTCTGGTTCCCCATTGCCACTCCTTCCTCGCCGAGGCGAGCCCCAGCCGCTTGGCGGTCTCGATCGCCGCGCCCGCGTCGGACTCGCCCGTCTTCTTCAGAGCCGAGGCGAGACGTCCTTCGACAACGTCGACGGGGAGCGAGTGCTTCTTCGCGATCTCGGCCGGCGCGAGGCCCGACGAAACCAGATGCAGCACCTGCCACTCGAGCGTTCTCAGCCGCCGCAGGTGCCTCCGATCGGATCCCGAACCGTGCAAGGGAAGGACCGGACGCAGCCTTAGGGCAAGGTCGCGCGAGACGGTCCGGGCCTCTGCCAGCGGCATGCCCATGTGGTCTTCGATCTGCCTGCGGAGGCGGTACGCCTGGGAGATGCGGACCTCCATGAGCGCGGCCGCCTCTCGGAACGTGCGTCCGTCCTCGAGGTGGGCGATCAGGGCGAGTTGTCTGGCGGTCAGGCCCTCCGGCCCGTCCGTTCTGCCGTAGTCGAACCTCGCGCGCTTGGCCGGGAGGTCCAATCTCGTCGCAGGCAGGCCCAGGATCTTGAGTTCGAGGACTCTCCGCCCTCCGGCCAGGGGCAGCACCCGCGCGAACTCCACCACGTCCTGAAGCAGGTCGCGACGCTGGACGAGCGTCAGCTTTCCCCACGCTTCCTCGAACCGGCCCAGAAGCGCGATCGTCCGTTTGACTTGCTCCTCGGCCGTCGCCGCCCTCAGAACGGCGCTCCTCCCTTCGGCGGATTCCGCCGCCGCCTCGCGGGCTTCCGCCTCGTAGCGCGCGACCATCCTGCGGTATTGCTCCACCGGTATCTGCCCGTCGGCGAGCCGGTCTTCCAGGTTCTCGATCCGCTTCCGGGCGGTGGAGACCCGGTCCGCCGCCGAACGCCGGTTCGACTCAATCTCCTTTGTAGCGACGCGCACCAGATCCTCGGCGCACCGTTTCGCTTCCGCGAGCACGGCCGGATCGCGGGCGACCCGTGCGATCTCCGAAACGACGACCGCCTCCAGCGACGCGGCCGATGCGGAAACGTGCACGCGCGTGCCGTCCGTTCCCACCTCGTTGCCTCTCCTGCACTCGTAGAAGGGATACGGCGAGTCGTATCTCGAGCACAGGTTTCGTCCGCAGACGCCGCACCGCAGCAACCGTGCGAACAGCCTCACCGGTTCGGCGCCGACCCTGCCTTTGAGGCCTGTGCGCCTGCGGTCGATTCGGCTCAAGTGCCCCTCCCACTCCCCTCGCTCCATGATCCTGCTCTCCTCGTGCAGACCTGGTCGCCATTCCCCGTCCTTGTCTCTGACAAGGCCCGCGTATGCTCCGCACTTGAGGATGTTCAAGACCCTGATCGCGTACCAGGGCCCCTTCTTGCCCGCCTCGAACACCGCTCCCTCCGAGTTCAATCGCGCCGCGATCCGAGGCGGAGTAAGGCCCTGTTCGTGGAGAGCGAACACGCGCCGGACCACTTCCAGACGCGCTTGCACGGGCCGGATGTTGCGCCGCCGCAGATCGGACGGCTCGTCCCTGGGCTCGTACTCGAAACCATAAGGGGCCACCCCCAGCCAGTATCCCTCGCCTCGTCTCTTGTCGATGGTCATGATGGACCGTTTGCGCGCGGAGTCGCGCTGGTGCTGGGCGACCGTCGCCAGAATGCTCGAACTCAATTCGCCGGTCTCGTCGTCTGCGATATCCTCGCTGACCGACACGATGCGGATGCTCCGCTCCATGCACCACGCGCGGAAAATGCGCCAATAGGTCTCGCTGCGGTACAGCCGGTCGATCGCCAGGAAGCAGACGGCTTCGATCTCTCCGTCCGTGGCGGCGGCCAGCATCGCGCAAAGCCCTTTGCGATTGTTGCGCCCGGATGCGTCGAGGTTGTACGCGTGGGGACCGTAGGTCCCGGACTTGCCTTCGTCCGCGTATTCCCGAACGACGCATCCTCCCGGTCCGAAGACCGCTTCGAGATGCGCCAGGCAGAGCTTGCGCTGGGTGTCGATCGAATCCCCGGTGTTCGCTTGCTCCTTGGTGGAGACCCGCAGGTACACCCCGACGGTGGGGACGTCGCAGGGGGCTTTGGAGGTTTGAATCGTTCTCATGGTTGGTGTTGCAAGTATAGCAGACCGATGTCTACTTATCCCCCTGAAGAGGGGCGTGCTTTGGGTTCGGATCGGGAGCGGCTCGCTCGTCTCTTGCGGGAGCGTTCTCGGAGCGCAGCACCGCTCTCAAGAGGATCTCGGCCAATCGCGAGACGTGGTTCGAGGGTTGGACATTCGGCTTCTTCATGGTAGTTTTCTGTGGCAAGCGAGGCCAGCGCGCGAATCAGGCGGGCGACGCTGGATGCCCCGGCTGGCGGCATCTGCTCGCGGTCTGGATTCGGTGCGGGCTCGCGGTCCATGTGGGGATTAAGCCGGCCGGTCGGCGTACGAAAAAATGGGGCTGCGCCGATTGCTGGAGTTTTTTTCGCCGAGGGGACGGGACCGAGTCCCGCCGGGCGACCTGCGCCTCGCTCTTGTGTATTCTCCCGGTGTGGCGTTCGACAATCGCAGGGACTCGGCGGCGGACGGGCGGCTGCTGGCCCGGATGATGGACGTGTTCTTCGCGTCCGACGATCCGAGGTTCGGAGAAGCCCTCCAGCATCGGTTGAGGATGGCGAACAAAGGAAACTCCTCGGCCCGCTTGGTTGCGCTCGGGCTTTGCGCCCTCCGACTGTCCGAGTTCGAACCGATCGCGCGGGACCTGAACCTGGACGTCCGGCTGCTGGCCCAAGCCTACGGGCACTGGCTGCAGAATCGGCCGATCCCCGGCCCGGGTCTGTTCGGCTCCAGCGGAAGAAGCCGATGGCCGACGAAGGTCGCCGAGGCATGGGGCGGACTGCGGGAGGGGATCGAGACGTTGGCGGATCCCCCCGCCGGGGCCCTTGAGATCCTGCGGGGAAACTGGGGGGATCTCGAAAGCGAAACCGCAGTGGCGGACGAACTCAAGAGGCTCCTCGGTCCGCACAGCCGCCTCATCGGCGACTTCGAGGAGGCTGTGCGGCGTTGGTCCCGACAGGGGAAAGAACCGAGCTCGGTCAAACGCGGGAAGCCCATGAACCTTGGCCGCAATGGAAGGCCGAGGGGCGCGCACCCGAAGTCCTCGAACACCAACGTCGAAGTCTGGTTCAAGACCAGGGTTTTGGGCATGTCGGCGTCGGACCGCTTCGTCTACGGCGCCCTGCTCGAGAATCCGGAGACAGCCTCGGAAGACGAGATCCGAAAGGCGGTCGCCAGTGCCCGTAGGCGAGCCAGCGACGTGCAAAAGGACCTCGACCGAATCGCAGAGCGACTGCCCGCGAAGGGCTGACCACCAAGTATGGAGGATTCCGCTTCGGGCTGAAACAAGGACTTCAGCGTTCAGGCTCCAGGCCCGTTCGGATTGCTGCGAGGGTATCTGCCGATCCCGTAACGCGGGAGGGTCAAGTCCTCCCACCTACGGCCCCGATCGGATCACCGATAGCTTTGAGATGTCCAGAAAACCCCGCCAAGCGCGAGCGGTCGTGGGGCGCGTCGGTTGGTACAGGTCCTTGGCACAGGGCTTGCGTTGTTGGAGCGCTTGCCGAGGGCCCGCGAAAGCAGAACTCACACTCGACAAGCGCCAAGGCCAGCGTCCTTGGGATAGGACTTACCGGATGCGGAGGATGATGTCGGGCGCCTTGTAGTCGAAGAAGCCCCGGGGAAGGTGGAAGCTCACACTTCGCGGCTGATAGAGCCACTCGGGGTGTGCCGTGATCGTGTAGTCGCGGCCCGTGGGGACGCCGTTGAAGTAGTACCGCCAGCCAAACGGCGAGAAGGGATGCCAATAGCCTTTCGTCCACCGGTCGACACCCGGCCCCTGCAGGTGCACCCGCATCGTCATGGCCAGCGGGAACATAGGCGCGGTGCGCACGTAGCCGTAAACGCTCCGCGGGGAGAGAAGAGCGGTGTTCTGGTGGCCCGTGGCGCGGTGATCCGAGTCCGGACGCACCCGAGCGTCGTCGGCGGAGACTGAGGGCGAGAGCGCGGTCGAGAGAGCCAGGGCGGCAAGGATGTTCCTGTGGATCTTCATACACTGGTAAAAGCGTGTCGTGAACGGCGAATCGGACATGAAAGCGAAGAAGAATCGCAGAAAAACTCTATCGTCGGCGGCTGTCCCGGTCCAGAACCTTCGTATGTCGCTCGTAGAAGGCGGCCCGCTCGAGTTCGTAGCGGTAGAGGTCGTGGTACTCGCCCTGAAAGAACCGGGCTCGCCGAATCTCGCCTGACCGGCTGAAGCCCGCCGTCTCCAAGAGGCTGATACTGGCGGAGTTGTAGGAAAAGACGTCGGCCCAAACCACCCGAAGCGGCTGAATCGAGAACATCCAGTGCAAGAACCGGGCCAAAGCACGAATCGTCGCGGCCGTTCCTCGATGCTCGCGCGCTGTGTACACCGTCACGAAAGCGCTGTCGTTGGGCTCGATCTCGTAGGCGTAGACGAAACCGGCCGGAGCGTCGCCGACCAGGATCACGAAGTACCAGGGATGGTAGTGGCGCAACCTCTGCTCGAAGGACCGGGCGAACTCTTCGTCGTAGAGGATCGCGCGGCGGTGCGTCCACAGGTGCGATTCGGATGGGTCCGACTCCCATACCCGGATCGCTTCCCAGTACTTGCGATCGGGAGGAACAAGAGACAGACCTCCGCCGGCCAAGCGGATCGAAGGTCTCGCACTGGACTCTGGCTTCTCGGAGGACATGGAATCGGGGTTGTGCGAGCCCCCTACACGGGGCGGGGGCTCGCGGTCGTTGGCGCTACTTGGACGACTTGCTGCCGCCACCGCCCGAAGAGCCTCCGGAACCGGAGGAGCCTCCCGCGGACGAGGGGTAGTCGCGCCCGTTCTGGTAACCGGCGTCGTAGGACCTCTGGGCCTCGACGTCGTAGCCGATGATGGGCCCGAACAGGGTCTCCAGGGTGCCGATCGGCGGATCGTATTTGCCCTGGGCCCCGTCCGACTGGCCTTTGTTGTGGTACTTGACCTCGCGGTTGCTCATGGTTGTGTCCTGCAGGATTGCGCTCGATCCGCAACCCTTCACCCTAGACAGCGTGTCGAGAGGACCGTTTCGGACACGGTCATCGCAAAAAGGCAAACAAAGTCTCCGTCCGAACCTAATCCGGCGAGCCGAAAAGGACGAAAGCGGCCCAGACGTGGGCAGGCATGCCGGCCTTGTAGGCCGTCTTCATCCCCCTACGGAGTGCTTCCGCTTTGGAGCAGAAGCAAACTCGCCCAAACCCATTTCTCGGACCCACGATCCATCTCCTCGCTTTGACCACGACCCGCGAGTTTACCTCGCCTCAATCTGAACCCAAACCGCCTCTCGCTATGATCGCACATACCACACAAACGACCCTACCAATCCAAGTTTCCCTGTTACACTTTCAGCCCCACATATGCGCTCCCTCATTGTCCTAGTATACACCCAAGCCGAATCCCGCGAACCTGCGCTGCCAGAGCCAGGATGATCACAGACGCCAAGCCACTGATTAACAAACTCTAATGCATTCTTCCTTCCTACCTGCCAAATGCATCCCCCAACACCGCTGGCCCCAGAAGCCAAGCAACTCAATACCAACGACCTCTCACAAGGTAGGGCACCTCGCCTAACCTTACTAGGACGCCGCCCAGACTCACATGCAACTATCCACATATGACGATTTTCCAGCCACCCAGTACGATACCACAAGTCTGACGCTCCAACCCTCGCGCCGTAATCAAATTGAAGTTGAGCCTCGCCGTCTGCATCGTATGATCCTTCCCCAAGCAAAATACCTACGCAATCCTCATGCAGATCACGCAACCACTGTTCAACGTTCCTACAGTCGCCTTGCTCCTCGATCGCATGGTCAAGATGAAGCTCCCGACTAACTAGAACCGCACAGTTAGCCACCTGACACATTCGAAGTGGTCGTCTTGGCGTCACCAAATAGCTAGAATCAAATCTTTCAAACAGGACGGAATCCTCGTCATATTGCAAGCAATGAATGGGCAAGTTGGCAAGTAGCCCTGACGGACAGACCCAAACACGTTTAACGTCCATCAGCATTTTCCTTGCAGCTTGGGGTAACGCTCCGCCCGACAACTCTTGCCACAGCCGAGCTGCCCGCTGTTCTGCTTGGCTATTCACAAAAGGGGCATCTGCTTCCAACGGCGCAAGAGCGTGCTTTGGAAAATGCTCTCTAGCATCCCTAGAAAAGCACTGCGACATGCGGTTTCGCCATCCTGTCAAATATTCCGGGGTAAGATTCAATTCGAACCGAAATGTATCTGCGCCTCTCATGACGACAAGAACACCTCCCTTCTCGCCAACAATCCAATCCAATATAGCTTCGCTTTGATTCAGTGCTATATTGACATTAGCGTGCTCCTCGCAGTCACACATGATGTGCCAGCTCTTGCATGCAACCGACTTCGCTGTGACATCGTTCAATCGCTCTGGCGGCACAGCGAGTGCTAACTGATATAGCGCCTTATCTAAGTGTTCGACAAGTCGTCTACAGTGCGCCAACACTACCCCTTCATCTAAACACGGCATTAACGACAGCGTCTTCAGAGACTTCATTTGATCATGAAGAACATCAAAATACGCAATCAACCAACGCACACGATTAATACCAATGAGGTTCCTGGCCAGGTTGCGCACTAGAATTTGCCAAGCCAAGCTAGCATTAGCTTCAGCCAAACTGGTTTGAAGCTGATCCACATGACACACCGACTTGTCGATGCTATCGCATTTGCGTCGGTCTGCAGATGCCGCTACCAATGCCCATGCGGCCTCCGATTTCTCCTGACTTGACGCTTTTAGCTCATTTATGCGCGGTATTAACAAGGTTAAGCACGTCTCAATCGGCAGAGCAGATGTCTCTTTAGGGGCGCCGTCTAGCCATGGGTCGCCTTGCCCGATGACGAGATAGCCTGCCAATCGATCGCCTGCCAGCTTAGTAAACCAATTGCGATAGAGAGACTTTATTGGGTCGAACTGATGCCAGCCTTGCGCAAAGCCGACATGCGTGCAAATGTAACTCATTGCCGAAGCCATTGTCTCGAAATCCGCGTCCTCACACGCACCAACGACCGCTTCGAACAACTGCTGAAAAGCTGAGTCAAGCCGCATCGCGTGATACGATGCTATCGCGACTTCAAGCTTTGCTGCTGACTTTATGTCGTGGGGCTGTGCCTGGACGGGTTCAGGCTCAGCCCCGAGCGTCAGCTCTGCCATGATACTGGCCAGGCGATTCTTGTACTCGGAAGCCCTTGTGATGCGGTTTCTCTCTGGCCCTATCTCCAACTCGCTGAGGCCACCTAGTTCACGCGCTAGGAAGTCGTGCAGTTTTTGAACACCGCAGTCCAAGAGAAGGACAACGAGCGCTTGCCTATCGGCGGCGCGGTCTGATGGAACCATGTTCCTCCGATGATCGATCGTGATAGGAGAAATCCAAGCGTATGCCCATAGCAACGGTCGCTTAAGGTCATTCAGAAGCGCTTCGCGGATCCGATCCGGCATGGCATAAATTCGGGTTGCCGCACCTGAGTAGAGGCCTCGGGGCGATAGGGCGGGATGCACGTGTAGAGCAACACGTAGAGATGAGGCAACCTCGTTCCAATCTGCTTCGGATGCCGCTGATGTTTCTTGAAGTGCGGCTAGTGTCCAGGCTACGTGGGAATGCATGGCGCAGGAACTGCGTGATACAGCTAAAGTCTTTTGAAGTGCTTTGAGTTGTTCAACTGCTTGGGATAGGGTGTTGGGTTGGGTTGTTGTGCGGCTAGCCAACAGATGCACGTAGCAATAGTCTAAGGTAGCTCTCTGTCGCTTCGTCCAGGAGGGACTGCAGGTGCTCATGATTAGCTCCACTAAGCGAATGCGGTGGAGGAGGTCATCTGGTGGGCTGGGCTTGTCGCCAGCATCAAGGCGTGCATGAGCGGGCTCGAGGATGGTTTGAGAAACCCAGTCATAGAGGCATCTTTCTGGAGACTTGGCGGCAAAGAAATCAGATAAATCGACCGGCTGAGCCTTCGAGATCGCGAGAAGTGCGCGATCGAGAACGTGTGTCTGATTATGCATCGCTAGGATCCTGAAGCATCGTGATGATCAGCTTGACTTGAATAGGGAAGCGATCTATTGGTATGCGGACCGGTTTGGACGGAACACCAGGAGTTAACTCTACTTCCTGCCGAATCGCAGAGGTCTTATAGTGATGAATGATTTGCAGCATGAGTGTCGTCGACTCGTCGGGTTGAACGAAGTTGGGCAGTTGCATTGTTAAGGTAGCGAATCTCCTTGTACAGGTATAGCTTATGGCGATCACTGGCCTGACAAAGAACATGCCGATCTCTGGGGACAGATCTAGGTCAAGTCGCAGTGGCGGAAGGCCCGATCCCAGGTGCTGTGCCGCTGGACGCTGAAGGATGAAGGCATCATTGAGCAAGCGCTGGCCTGCAGCATTGAGCGCGGCCGCTAGACGAGCCAGGAATGAATCTTGCGCGAGTTCTGCGGGACCGAACTGCTGAGGAATGTGAGCGCTCTCGACGTCTTCGAGGAACGCTGTGGCGATTTGGCGGGTCCTGGGGTCATCGGTGGTCTTGATGAGCTCGCGCAATGCGTCGGCGCCCTGAGATTTGGCATTGCTCGCCGCCTCAACGGCGAGTCTAAAAGCTCCTCCCGGTTCAACGCTTGCTACCACCTCACCCGCCTTGTTGGCGATGAGCCGCAGGTCTTCCGCTTCCTCGATGGCCCGTTCAACCCGCTGCCGAGCCGAAGGGTCCTCGAGGTCGCCCGCAAGATAGGAGTCAAACTCCTCCAGGGAGATTCCGTATTGCTCCTCGAAGGCGACCTCCTCCGCCAGAAGGAGGATTTCAGAGAATTCGGGAATGTTCATTGTTTCTTGGACCTCTTTCGGCCCCTCATGCACTCGTTCAGCTGTTCATGAGCACTTTTTCGAAGGCGACTGACGTGTCTCTCGCCCAAATCGAGCTCGATCGCCACCTCCCTCTGGGATCGCCCCTCCAGATCGACGAGCCGAACGATGGTCTGTTGTGGCTCGGGAAGTTGGTTGATGCAATCCATGAGTGGTACGACCCTAACGATTCTTTCGGTCGGAGTCGACCTTGCGTTTGGAACCGCTTCGACCGTATCGTTGAGCGACTGTAGCCTCGACTCCCTTGCCGCCCTCAGCCTTTCGGCATCGATTCGGCAATTCTCGAACATTTGCCGAGAAAGCCTGATGAGGTGCTGTTCGTCGTTGATCGGTTCAACGCGTCTTGACAAGCACCTCTGGAAGCGAAGGTAGAAAGGGGTCATCAGGTCCTCCCAGTCTCTTGCCCTCCTGATCGTGCCCGTGATCTTGGAGACGACGTACCAGAAGCACTGATCGCGATCCTCCTTTGAGGACTCCTTCGGATTCGCGAGGACGCAGTCAATGGCAGTGTCGGGTCGTTTCAAGGCTCTGATCAGGTTCTTTCGCCATCGAGGCACGGAAGTCCTTCACACTCTTGCAGATTTTTGGCGGGCTGGCAGCCGAGGGCGCGACCCGGCTCTCCTTCGGGTCGCGCCCCGCTGTGCGGCGCGGAGGCTGTGCTTAGCGCTGGGCGGTGCACCACGGGAGGAACGCGTTGGCCCACGTGGCGGTGAGCACCACTCCGCGGCGACCGCCGTTGCCGTCGACCCAGTCCATGTACGTAGCGTAGACCTTCACGAACTGGGCGAGGTAGTGGACAACGGCGCCGTAGCCGAAGTTGCGGAGGTACCGCGTGATTCGGGTAATGTCGCGCATCCACTGCTTCAGGGTCTGGACTCGCCACGTGTCGATTCCGGCCTCGTAGCCCCACCAAGAGACGGTCCTGAGCCAGTTGCCGTTCGCAAACGTCTGGTAGCCGCCGCCGTTGATCGGCTCCAGGGTCAGGTGCTTGGTGAGGGTGTACTCGCCAGACTCCACCATCGCGTTGACCTGCGCGAGGGAGGCTTCGGCGAGGGCTTGGGCATCCTTGGACATGAAGTCCACCGGAGCGTCCAGCGACAGGGCGAGGTAGCCGTCCTTGGTGCGACAGAGGTAGGGCTCGACCTCGGCGATGGCGCGCTTCGTCTGCTCGGCGCGAGCGGCGTCCGCCAGCAGCATCTGCTGGAACTGGGCCGTTTGGCGATCCGAGAGATCGTTGATCTGGGCTTGGGCTTGGCAACAGGCGATGCCGAGCACGACGACAAAAGAAGGGATGGTGCCGATCTTCATGGATTTGTTCCGTTTGCGTTGCGGAGCGGAGACTTCGAAAGGGTGGTCTCCGTTCTCGCTCACCATAGACACCGAAGGGTCGGACCCGTTTCGGACACGGGTCCTGAAAAAAGTCCCAGAAACTGCTGAGCCGGGTCGGGAGGCGCCGCCCAGAGTTCACGGTGTGGGACCGGCATTTCCCTTACGGAAGGGCCGGATGCCGAAGCGCCTCGTGCTTTCGATTGTCGTGAGTCCTCTTCGACGGAACTGAGTTTCTGGACGGATTGCCACTGCTGGGACTTGAGTTGCTTGACCTGACGCTCGAGTCCTTCGACCCGTTCCTCGGCAGACGTCAAGCGGTCTTTGAGCTCAGAAACCTTTTCCTCTTGAGGCGCTTCTCTTGCGAGTGCATCCTGGACCCACGCCTCAAAGTCCCGGTGCAGTTGGCTCTTGTCGCGTGCCAGATCCTCGAGTACTCGGTTCAATCGACTTGCGGACTCTTCGATCTTGCTCAGGGCAACGGCGAGTTTGTCGGCCAAGGTGGCGTACCTCAGTTCTGCTTGCGAGATGAGGTCCTCCAGGTTCACTTTGGCGTCGCGAAGGGACGCATCAGTAGTCGACTGAAGAGCCTGCACTGCCTTGGCCACGGATTTGTGAGTTCATCGCTGGCCCTGCGCCATGCCGTATTGGAGGCTTCTACCGACTGATCGAGTCTTTGGGCTAGGCTTTCGGACCTCTGCGCGAAGTGAAGTGCGAGGTGAAATGCGCCGAAAACCGTAGACACTCATCGGCCCTGGTCACCGGCACAGGCCTCGAACTGGTCGGGTGAGAGGTAGTTCAGGCTGGAGTGCATGCGCCGCTCGTTGTAGAGCCGGACGAACGCGCTCGGCGAGGACTCCGCCTCCGAGAACGACGAGTAGCGGTTCGGACGGACTTCTTCGACTTTCAGAGTCCGATAGAAGCTCTCCATGACCGCGTTGTCCGTGGGCGTCGCCGTCCGGGACATGCTCACCGAGCCTCCGGCTTCGACGACCCTCGAAACGTACTCGTGGGCCGTGTAGGTGCCGCCTTTCGGAATGGTGCACCCAGCCGGGAGCGGGACGCCGGGACGCCACCGCCTTTTCCAGACAGGTCAGCGCGAGCCGGGCGTCCGGATTGCGCGACAGGTGGTGCGCCAGCACCCTCCGCGAGTACAAGTCCACGATCGAGGCCATGTACACCGCGCCGCTGGCCGTGCGGATCGCGGTCAGGTCGGCCGCCCACACGCGGTCCGGCGCCTCGGGCGCCAGTCCCCGGATCAGGTTGGCGAACCCGCGGTCCGCCGGGTTCCGACGCGTGAGGCCCTTGTTGCGCCGGGGCCGGGCCAGCAGCCCGTGCTCGCGCATGGCCGCGCGCACCTCGTAGACGCTGGCCGAAGGGCCTTCCGCGGCCAAAGCCCGGTGCACCCGCTCGCGCTCAGAAGCGCGGGGCGCGTCGCTCTGGGCGAGGCCGGAACCCGGTAGACCAGAGCCCGACCGATCTTCAAGAGCGCGCACATCCGGCAGATCGAAAGAGCCGGGAACGACGACCGCAACTCCCAGATCACCGCGGCTTTTTCTCCCGGAGAAGATCCCCCTCTTTGATGGCCGCCTTGAGGAACTCGATCTCCAGGGCCTGTCTGCCGACCAGCGCCTCGAGGTCGCGGGTCCTGGCTTCGGGGGAAGGTTCTTGGAATCCGCTTCCTCCTGAAAACGCCTCGTCGCCCAAACGGCGGTGCCTGTCCACCCATCGGTCGAGAACCGAAGGCGACAGATCGTGCTCGCGACAGGCGCGGGCCTTGCTGATCCGGCCCTCCTCCACGTCGCGGCGCAACGACAGCTTGAACTCGCGATGGAACGTTCTGCGTGCTTTCATTCAAACATCCTCGCCGGGTTGTGAATGAGTGCCCAGCGTTTTCGACGCACTCCAGTCCGTCCGGACCCACCGTGCGGCAAGAATGAGCGGATGCGGAGTCTGAAGCAGGTGTTTCGTCCACGCGCGAGCGTGTTCGACTCGAACAAGCGCGACCCCGTCCACGACATCCTTGACCTCGTCAAGGGCAACATCGGGGCGGCGGAGTTCTTCGCCGAGAACTACACGACGCATGGGATGCGCACGTTTCTCACCGAGGCGTTCAACCGGCTGGAGGGCAACCTGGAGGGCAACGCCGGGGCTCAGGCCGTCTTCCTGCTCAGCCGGAGCATGGGCGGCGGCAAGACGCACAACCCCATGGCCTTCGGGTTCCTCTGCCAGAACCCCGACCTCTGGGACCGGGTCATCGGCTACTTTCAAGAGGTCGGGAGCCTGGGCTGGCAGAGGCAGGACGTTCCCGGTTACTTGGACCATCGTCAGACCATTCGTCGGACTGCTCGACTACCTCGCCTACACGCCGACGACGGCGATGGCCACCGGACCAAGGACGCCGCCGCCGCGCTGCTGAAGGGGATGGCCGAGAGCGACAGCGTGTAAGGGATGATGGGGTGGTTTCTGGCGGCTGGTCTGGCATTCGCGATTGCGATCGCTTTCGGTGCGTGGCGACTCTGGCTCAGATCCAAGCTCAGAAGGGCTCCTCGGGCGGCCATCGTCCGGACCGTACTCGAAGCCCCTGAAGCCGCACCGCTCGCTCGCTCCGACCTACTCCAGGTGATGACCGGCGCACAATCATTCGATGACTTCGCGGATCCTCTGTTAAGGGCCAGGAGCCTGGAGGACAATCTGAACCGGATGGTCTCAGAGGCAGCGATGCGGAACGGAGCCGATTGTGGCAACATCGCGATCCAAGTACACGAGGTCGGCCACACGGGCCTCTTGGTTACTTTCAACGATTCAGGCTACGCGTTGCTTCAGAAGTCAGACGGTACCTTCAAAGCGGTCACGCGCGATGTTCACGGCAGGTTTCATGAGATTGGCAACGTTGATCCGACAGCGACATTCTTCAACAAGTTGGCGGGTGGGACGGGCGTCATTGTGTCTCTGGCTCACCTGATCAGCTCGGCAGACTTGGCGAAGTCCACCGCTAAACTGCTGGACAAGGTCAATCTCGCCTTGGCCCTCCACTCCATCGGGCAGTATGAGGACCTGCGAAGCTACTACGACAGGCTCGTAATCCTGCTCAAGCGGCAGCCCGTCGTCTGGTCGGAAGTCGAGGCCATCACGCTTGAGGTCGCCAAACTCAGGAATCGTCTCATGGGCGAGGCGGAGCATCTGGTCGCCCAGTGGGCTCCGCTGGTCCCAAGTCGGGGCTGGTGGGTCTTCGGGTGGGCCCGAAAGAAGTTGGATTCGGCGTTCGTGAGCCAGGATCGCCCCGCCTACAAGGTGCGACGCGATGAGTATGAGGCGCTCGCGCGGCGGGCTTGCCTGAGTCAGGCGTGCTGGCAACTCGAGGAGACCTGCTGGGTTCTACGAGGTGAGGAGCATTCGATGGAAGCCCAACGGACCGTGTACGCCCACCGGTTCTCGATCTTCGGGGCTTCTCTTCAGGCTGTCGAAGAAGACCTGAGACTCGCGGAATGGTCGGGAGGTCGTTGGTCGGAGTTGATTGAGGCGCTCGGAGCTACTTTGGGGCGTTCAAGCCTGGAG
Source organism: Chthonomonas sp. UBA2387 (assembly GCA_002343445.1). GTDB lineage: Bacteria > Armatimonadota > Fimbriimonadia > Fimbriimonadales > Fimbriimonadaceae > UBA2387. The sequence continues at coordinate 24,937 of DDSP01000067.1, read as the reverse complement.
CGGGAGCCATGATTCCTCTCCGTCCTTCCGTCGCGAGCCGCTCGTCGGTTGCCTCCCAGGCAGACTGTTTGTAGCCCACCAGCATTCCATCGTGGCGGCCATGCGCAGGCTGATGATTCGGTGCGTCGCGGTCACGCGGCGCGGTTCTGCTTCGGAGCCCGAACCGCCACCGAGGACTTGACTTTCCATCACACAGTCTAGGAGGAGCCGAGGCTAGGGACTCCGCCTGGATCGGACAGAACGCAAAACAGTGAAGCCGCCCCGCTTCAAACAACGGGGCGGCTTCACCACGAAATGAGGGCGGATGCTACCAGGTCGTGTACGCCCAGACCGGGATCGACCGATAGTGGTAGATATAGACGTAGGGTGCACGGTTGGCGCACCAATCGATCCGGTAGCGAAGGGGATACCAGATGTACGCGCTCCCCTTGGCGACGATGGCGGTCGCCTTGATCAAAGGATGGGGGGCAATTCTCGAGAGCCACGTCGCAAGATTGCGGATGCGAGTCTCGGCGGGCGCAGCCTGGGTCAAAAGCCAACCGTAGTGCCGGGCATCGTTCGCAGGCTGGACGAGGACAGCCCAGCCACCGCCCACCTCGTACCATCCCGCCTGAGCCTGCGACTCAGCTGGAGCAAGCGTAGCGCCCATGATAACCGCGGCACCCACCGCACTGTGGACCGTCGCCCTGCGAGCGACCCTAAAAAGCGAACGCACGGCCTTCGTGACGAACGCGGGGAAGTTGATCATACTCATGTGTCTGTTCCTCATTGGCCGGGACTTGCCCGCCCGGACCGTTGTCCTGATGCGGCTCGCTTCCCGACTCAAGAACATAACCGATCGTCGTCACGGCGTCGGACACCCTAGCCAGGACTTTTTGCTGAAAACAGGAGGCGGCGGGTCTGACGACGCCGTTCGTGTCCGGTCCGGCCCTTTGTTGGGCCGAGGCGGGCGCCGAGTCCTGCCCCCTCGCTGGCGTCGTCACCGCTCCCCTATGAGTCGTCCCAACCACTCGACGCCCTCGCACTGGGCAGCGGAGACCATGTGCGAGTAGGTACCCGAAGTCAGCGCGATCGAGGAGTGACCCAGTTGGCCCTTGACGAGGGTGTCGGTGGCAAGCTTCGAGGCGATCCCGACTCAAACAGGTTTTCGAAAAAAGTCTGCTGAAGGCTTGCAATCGTGCAATCGATACCGTGCATTATGGAGGGCTTTCTGGACGGTGCTTGGCGACACGAGCCTTGAACCTGCGGACTCTGCAGTGCCACCCCCAAAACGGCAGCGCCAAGGCGCTCGAAACTTGGAGGAACCGAATGAACACCGCAGAAATCGCCCTAATCGCCGTTGTGGCCGTGTGGTCGTTGGTCTTGGTCGCAGCAACCGTGTCCCTGTTCAGGAGCCGTCGCGCCGCCGAGGAGTCGCATCGGCGCGAACTAGACAATCTCAACAACAGGTTGCAGGATGCGGCAAAGAGCGTCGGTCAGCTAGAGCAACTCAAGGTCGACCGGGCCTCGCTGGAGGGACAGGTGAGCTCGGCCCAAAAGGAGATCAACCGTCTGACGGACGAACTCTCAGCGGCTCGCACCGAACGCGAAAACGCATTCCAACGCGCCCAAGCCGAAACGGCCGCCTGCGACGAGAGGATCGAGCGAGAAAGAGCGACCGCAGCAACGCTGGTGACCCGAGAAAAGGAGGCGTGTGAGGCTGTCGTTCGTGCAAAGGACAAGGAACTTGAGGCCAAGGATCTGCAAGTCCAGCGCCTGACCGAGTTCATTGAAAAAGCCCGAGAGGATCTCGGGGCGCAGTTCAAAGCCCTCTCTCATCAGACACTTCAGGACGTCTCTGCCCAGTTTGAGAAAGCCGCCAAGCAGGCCATCCAGCAGAACTCGGAGGCGACCACCCAGAACGTGAAGCTCCACAAGGAACAAATCGACAAGATGCTTCAGCCGGTCGGGCTCACTCTTGGCGAGCTCAACAGGTTCGTAAGGGACTCGAACGAAAAGCGAGGCGAAGCCGAAGCGGTCCTGATGGACAAGATCAGGGAGTTTGCCGGCGCCAACGAGAAACTGGCCAACGCTCTCAGCAAGCCGGTCATCCGTGGCTCGTTCGCCGAAGTTAAACTGGAACTCCTCCTTGAGGCGGCCGGCTTGGTTCGGGGCGAGAACTTCGAACTCCAGGTCCAGACCAAGGACGGCGATCAGACTCGGATCGTCGATGCCCTCGTCAACATGGCGCAAGGCAAGAAGCTCGTCATCGACAGCAAGAACCTCTTGGTGCCGTATGTGGAGTATGCCAACGCATCCGAGGAAGAACGGCCCGAGCGGCTGGCTGCGTTCCAAAGAGCGTTCCGTACCACCCTCAAGGCGCTCAGCGCCAAGGACTACTCGAAGCAATGGGAGGGAGTCGATGCCGTCATCATGTTCCTGCCTGACGAGGGAATGTACATGGCCGCCATCGAGTCCGACCGTCAACTCGTCGCCATGATGTACGAGCAGCGCGTCTTCACGGTCAGCCCGGTCTCCCTTCTGCCCATCCTGAAGAGCGTAGCCTACATTCTGGGGCTTGAGAAGCAGAATCGAGACACCCAGATCATCGTCGACGCGGGACGAGCACTCTACGAGTCGTTGGGAACGCTCCTGACCAGGGTCAAGACGCTTGGCTCCAGGTTGGAGGGCGGAATCGGGGCCTACAACGAACTGGTCGCCACCGTTGAAGGCAACGTTCTGCTCAGGACGCGCAAACTAAGGGAACTGGGTGTCCAGCGTGGAGCAGAACACGTGGACGTCGCTATACTCGATGCTCAGCCCCGCGAGTTCAGGGATCGCGTTGTCAAGGAACTCTCAGAAGCCTGCGGTTCGGCCCCGGAATCCGAGGATCACCCGAGCCGAGCCGGAGCCTTGGCGCTCTGAATCGCTAAACTTGGAAACAATCACCGTGCACAACAAGCGACACACGAACGGCAACAGACCAATGGCGATCCAGCTCCCCCAACTGGGACGCACTGGCGGGAGGGCGAACCGATGGCGCATCTAGAGCAACTCGCCAAAGGCGCGATCGTCCGAGGGCTGGTCGGCGATGAGTCCGTCTCGATCGTGGACGCCAAGTGGCACGGCGCGACGGTGCTGGAAGTCGTCTACAGAGACTCCTCCGGCCGAACGGGCACAGAGCTCGTCTACCGCGATCAGGAACCCTCGCTCCAAGTCGAGGCCCCAGGCACGTTTTGGTCGTTCGCGGGCGACGGCGACCACTTCCGTCTGGCCATGGAAGCGCTGAGGATACGGTTGGCGCACCTGTTCGACCCGATGTTGGCCGTACACACGAGCCAGGTCATTCCCTTGCCCCACCAAATCACAGCGGTCTACGAGGAGATGCTCGCTCGGCAGCCGCTTCGCTATCTGTTGGCGGACGACCCCGGCGCAGGCAAGACGATCATGACCGGGCTCCTCATCAAGGAACTCATTGCCCGTGGCGATCTGCAGCGGTGCATGATCGTGTCACCCGGCATCTTGGTCGAACAGTGGCAGGACGAGTTGTGGCAGAAGTTCAACCTGCGCTTCGAGATTCTGACCAACGACCAACTAGAGTCCGCAGTGACCGGCAACTGGTTCTTCGAGCACAACCTCGTGATCTGCCGGCTCGACAAACTCAGCCGCAACGAAGACGTCCAAGAGAAGATCAAGGCGTGCGATTGGGACCTCATCGTGTGCGACGAAGCCCACAAAATGAGCGCGACCTACTTTGGGAGCGAGATCAACTACACCAAGCGATATCGGCTCGGCCAGCTCCTGTCGTCGATCGCCCGAAACTACCTTCTCCTCACGGCGACCCCCCACAACGGCAAGGAAGAGGACTTCCAGCTCTTTCTGGCCCTCTTGGACGGCGACCGGTTCGAAGGAGTCCCCAGAGACGGCTCGCGACAGGTCGATCCGTCGGACCTCATCAGGCGAATGGTCAAAGAGAGCCTTCTCAAGTTCGATGGAACCCCTTTGTTCCCGGAACGGCGCGCGTACACGATCCCATACCGGCTCAGCGATCTGGAAGCCAAGCTCTACGCGGCGGTGACCGACTACGTGACGGAAGAGTTCGATCGGGCCGGAAGGCTCGCGAACGACAAGTCGAAGGGCAACGTCGGATTCGCGCTCACATCCCTCCAGCGCCGCTTGGCTTCGTCCCCAGAAGCCATCTACAGGTCCCTCAAGCGCAGAAAAGAGAGGCTCGAGCGGCGACTTCGCGAAGAGGAGTTACGCAAGCGGGGCATCGACGTCAAGCTCGATCTGGCCAGTTTGGCTGGAGCCAATGCCGACGATATCGATCCGGAAGCCTTCGACGACCTGCCTGGGAACGAAGCCGACGAGCTCGAGACGAAACTGATCGACGAGGCCTCGGCCGCCCAGACGATCGAAGAACTCCGCAAAGAAATCGCGACGCTTGTCGAGCTGGAATCTTTGGCGCTCCGCGTCCGGCAGAGCGGCGAGGACAAGAAGTGGACCGAACTGTCCGACATCCTCCAAACGAGGCGCGAGATGTTCGATGCCAGAGGCGGTCGGCGCAAGCTGGTCATCTTCACCGAACACCGCGATACCCTGAACTACCTCGTCGAGAAGATCTCCAACGCGATCGGAAAACAAGAAGCGGTCGTCGCCATCCACGGCGGCATGGGGCGGGATGATCGGCGAAAGACCCAGGAACTGTTCACCCAGGACAAGGATGTGCTCATCCTCGTCGCCACCGACGCCGCGGGTGAAGGCATCAACCTTCAGAGAGCCCACCTGATGGTCAACTACGACCTCCCCTGGAATCCCAACCGTCTGGAACAACGCTTTGGGCGCATCCACCGTATCGGCCAAGAAGAAGTCTGTCATCTCTGGAACCTCGTGGCCAGCGAAACCAGGGAAGGCGATGTCTACCAGCGCCTGCTGGAAAAGATCGACGAAGAACGCCAAGCGCTCGGAGGCCAAGTGTTCGACGTCCTCGGGCAGCTCGTGTTTGGCGATCGGCCTCTGTGGAAGCTCCTCCTCGAAGCCGTCCGATATGGAGAAGATCCCGAGGTCAAGGCGCGGCTCTTCAAGGAAGTCGAGGGTGCGCTCGACACCGCAGCCCTGCGCAAACTGATCGAAGACCGTGCGCTCGTCGACGATGCGATGGATTACTCCGCGGTTCGCAAGGTGCGAGAGGACATGGAGCGCGCCGAAGCACGGCGTCTGCAACCGCATTTCGTCGAGTCCTTCTTCTTGCGCGCCTTCGAGCACCTGGGAGGATCGATCCGACAGCGAGAACCTCGCCGCTATGAAATCACCCACGTGCCCGTCGCCATTCGACGCCGCGACAGGGAGATTGGCCAAGGGGACCCCGTCCTCGCCCGATACGAACGCGTGACATTCGAAAGGAATCTCGTCAACGTCGCCGGGAAGCCTATGGCGAAGTTCTTGTGTCCCGGGCACCCACTCCTCGATTCGGTCATCAGCCTCATCGCCGAGAGATATCGGGACGCCCTCAAACTGGGCGCGATCCTGGTGGACGAGTCGGACGAAGGCGTCGAACCACGCGTCCTGTGTGCGCTTCAACACGAGATTCGGGACGGAAGGCAGGACTCGCGCGGCCAACGGCGAATCGTCTCTCGCCGCTTCCAGTTCGTCGAAATGAGTCCCGACGCGTCCGTCAAACATGCCGGCCCGGCGCCCTACCTCGACTATCGCCCCCTCGCTGAGGACGAGCGCCCGCTCGCTGAAAGCGTGGACTTGACTTGGTTGGGCGACGACTTGGAGGCCAGGGCCGTCGGGTTTGCCGCACAGCAACTCGTGCCCGAGCACTTCGAGGAGATCAACGGACGTCGGCAGGCGCAGGTCGCGAAAGCCAGGTCGGAAATCCACGCCCGTCTCACTTCGGAAATCAACCACTGGGACAATCGCTACGAGGAAATCCGCCAAAAGGAGGATGCCGGCAAGACGCCCAAGCTCAACTCGGAGAAGGCGCGTCAGCGCAGGGACGACCTCGCCGAACGGCTGGCGCGTCGGATGAAGGAACTCGACGAGGAGGCGCGCATCGCGAGGGGAGTCCCGAATCTTGTCGGAGGAGCCCTGATTCTGCCCGTTGGCCTCCTGCGCCATCTGAAAGGCGAGCAGGATGCCCCGTCTGCCGACCATGCCCTGAACACGGCAACCTCCGAAAGGCTCGCCATGGAGGCGGTCATGGCCCACGAACGGTCACTTGGCTTCGTGCCCCACGATGTGAGTGCGGAGCGCCGAGGCTACGACATCGAGTCCATCCGACCCGACGGAGGACTTCGGTTCATCGAAGTGAAAGGGCGCGCCGCCGACGCCGCCACGGTGACCGTCACCAAGAACGAAGTCCTCACCGCCCTCAACAAGCCCGACGACTACTACCTCGCGCTTGTCCAGATCGAACAGGGCGTCGCCAGCACACCGATCTATGTCCAGCGTCCGTTTTCTCGCGAGCCCGAGTTCTTCATGACCACGATCGACTGCAAGATCGCCGATCTCAAGCTGCGCGCAGAGGCGGCGGTATGAACACGCCGTGCCCCTGCGTCGCCCTCGAAGAGCGGCACAGCGTAGCGCTTGAAGCGCTTCGCACCTCCTGGGTCGCTCACCCTCAGTCTCGAGTCTCCCCGGCAAATACGAACGGCCAGGAACCAGACCGCCTATGACGCACCGCAAGAAACTCATCGAAGTCGCCCTCCCGCTCGAGGAAATCAACGCCGCCTCGGCGCGTGAGAAGTCCATTCGCCACGGGCACCCGTCCACACTTCATCTGTGGTGGGCGAGGCGGCCGCTCGCCGCTTGCCGTGCCGTCATCTTCTCCCAGATCGTGGACGACCCCGGCGAGGCGAACGCACCGCCGGAGTACCTGCGGCGGGTGGACGAGCTTCCGCTCGCGGCCAAGTACAGGCACCTGGCCGCTGAGGAAATCCTCGACGAAGACGGAAACCCGCTCTCAGGAGAGACCTCGGCCAAGGAGAAGCTCGCCCGCGAGCGCCGGTACCGCCTCTTCACCCTCGTCGAGCAACTAGTCCAGTGGGAGAACACCACCAACGAGGACGTCCTCGAGCTGGCGCGGGAACTCATCCGGCTGTGCTGCGACGGCAACCCGCCCCCGCTTCACGATCCGTTCGCCGGAGGCGGGGCGATCCCCCTCGAAGCGCAACGGCTCGGTCTCGAAGCCTTCGCTTCCGACCTGAACCCCGTGGCCGTGCTGATCAACAAGGCGATGATCGAGATCCCGCCGAAGTTCGCGGGGAAGCCGCCGGTGAACCCGGAGTCGCGAAGGGACAGCCGACTCATCGCCCGGGAGTGGAAGGGCGCGCAGGGCCTGGCCGAGGACGTGCGCCACTATGGCCAGTGGATGCGCGACGAGGCCGAGAAGCGCATCGGCCACCTCTACCCGAAGATCGAGGTCACCGCGGAGATGGCGAAGGTGCGGCCGGACCTGAAGCCCTACGTCGGCCGCAAGCTCACCGTGATCGCCTGGCTCTGGGCGCGCACGGTGAAGAGCCCGAACCCGGCCTTTGCACAGGTGGACGTGCCGCTCGCCTCGACCTTCATGCTCTCCACCAAGGCGGGCAAGGAGGCGTACGTCGAGCCGGTGATCGAGAACGGCGGCTACCGCTTCACGGTGAAGGTGGGGAAGCCGAAGGGGGCGGAGGGGGCGAAGAAGGGCACCAAGCTTTCGCGCGGAGCATTCAAGTGCCTCATGTCGAACTCGCCGTTTCAGTATTCGTACATCGACGACGAGGCTAATGCTGGCCGAATGAGTGAGCGGCTGATGGCCATCGTGGCTGAGGGCGATCGCGGTCGGGTCTACCTTTCCCCGTCGCCGGAACATGATGCAATAGCCCGCACCGCCAGGCCGACGTGGAAGCCGGACGCTCCCAGCCGGGGAACGTGGGCGAGCAATGCGCAGGGGCGCCGTTATGGCTTCGGCACGTTCGGTGACTACTTCACCCCCCGCCAGCTCGTGGCGCTGACGACCTTCTCCGACCTGGTGCAGGAAGCGCGCGAGCGGGTGCAGCGCGACGCCCTCGCCGCCGGCCTGCCCGACGACGCCAAGCCCCTCCGCGAAGGCGGCACCGGCGCAACAGCCTACGCCGAGGCGGTGGGGGTGTATCTGGCTTTCGCGATTGACCGTCTGGCAATGACGGGCAACAGCCTTGTTCGCTGGAACGCTGTCGGTGAGAAGGCGCAGCATGCCTTCGGTCGTCAAGGGCTACCGATGCTGTGGGACTTCGCAGAACCGAACTTTCTCGCGACGGCGACCGGCAGTGTCGATGCAGCGGTCTTCTACTCGTATGACCCGCTGAACTGGATGACGCCGTCAGCGAGGGGATCGAGCAAGCAGGAGGACGCGGCGACTCAGCGGACTTCCTTAGACAAACTCGTCTCGACCGACCCTCCGTATTACGACAACATCGGGTACGCAGACCTGTCAGACTTCTTCTACGTCTGGCTGCGACGGTCGCTGAAGCCAGTCTTCCCCGATCTCTTTGCCACGCTCGCCGTGCCCAAAGCCGAGGAACTGGTCGCCACGCCCTACCGCCACGGGGGCAAAGAGCAGGCCGAAGCATTCTTCCTCGACGGCATGACGCGGGCGATGCGCCGCCTCGCCGAGCAGGCCCACCCAGCCTTTCCGGTCACGATCTACTACGCCTTCAAACAGTCCGAGACCGAGAGCGCCGAGGGCACCTCCAGCACCGGCTGGGAGACCTTCCTCGACGCTGTGATCCGCGCGGGCTTCGGCATCAGCGGCACCTGGCCGATGCGCACCGAGATGAGAACGCGCCAGAATGCGATGGAATCCAACGCTCTCGCCTCCAGCATCGTTCTCGTTTGCCGCCCGCGCGCCGCCGACGCGCCCACCGCCACGCGACGTGAGTTCGTCGCCGCCCTCAAGCGCGAGCTGCCTACGGCGCTGCGCCACCTGCAAGAAGGCAACATCGCTCCGGTGGACCTCGCCCAGGCGTCCATCGGCCCGGGCATGGCCGTGTTCACCCGTTACGCTCAAGTGGAGGAAACTTCGGGCGAACCGATGAAGGTGCGCACCGCGCTCCAACTGATCAACCAAGTCCTCGACGAGGCCTTCCAGGAGCAGGAAGGTTGGTGACGACCCTGAAACCCGCTTCGCGGTGACCTGGTTCTCGCAACACGGCTTCAAAGTTGGCCCCTACGGGGATGCCACCGTCCTGGCTCGGGCCAAAGGCACCGCGCCCGACGCGATGGCCGAGTTCGGCTTTGTTCGGTTAGGTGGGGGCGACTTCAAACTCCTGTCTCGCGACGAACTGCCCCAGAACTACGACCCCGCCGCCGACCGGCGCATCGCGATCTGGGAGGCGACCCAGTACCTCGGTCGCGCCCTGCATCATGGCGGAGAAGTTGCCGCCGCCCAACTGATGCGCCGCTTCCGAGAGACGAAAACCGACCTCGACATCGACCGGGCCCGCGAACTCGCCTACCGACTGTATGCGATCTGCGACCAGAAGAAATGGGCCGCCGAGGCCCAGATCTACAACGCTCTGGTCACGACGTGGACCGACATCGAAACCAAGTCGCAGGATGCGGATTCGTGGGTCGCCGGGAACCAGGAGGCGCTCAACCTGTGAGAGAGACCTCCCTCATTCCCTATAACGAGGTGTTTTGGAGGGCGCGTTGTCCGCGCAAAGGTTGGGGTCGAGAGGTCCTTGCAGTTTGCCTTAAGTACGCCTATGCGCACCGGAACTTCAATTACCCCATCGGATATGATCGGTGCGACACCGAGGCGTGGCTATTGGACGGCCGCTGCACATGGCGATCAAGCTGGTGCGTCGGCCTTGCCGGAGCACACATCGTTGGAACGAAGGTCGAGCGTCTGGTTTGCTACGAACTTGGCATCGAACAGCCCCCTTTGCGGCGCGACGAAACGGTGATTCCTACAAGGAACATGCTGATTGTCGAAGTCGACAGCCAGAAGAAAGCCGCTGCGGACGGCAAACTGAAGCGACCCCTCTCTGCGGACGAGTTGGGTCTCGGATCGATTTACATAATCGGAAGATAGAAACAACATGGCAATCAGCAACAAAGAACGAGTGGGAAGAGCGCTGGACGCGTTGTGTCCCGAATTGGCGAAGTTCGTCGAACAGGAGATCCGCAGCTATTACGGCGACGACGATTGGACGCAGTATCTGGCACAGGGCCCGGGAGGCGTGGACACGCAGCGGCTCCTTAACACGATCATCAACGAATGGCAGAACGTGTTCGAGCCGCTGTTTGAAGAGGACCATCAAGCCAAACAGTTCAAGAGCACGGTCCACGACGTCCGGACCGCTCGCAACAAAGTGGCTCACGAGACCGCCGTCTCGTTCGACGATTCGGTCAGCCACCTGATCAAGATCCAGCAACTTCTGGAGGCGATCCGCTCGCCGGTGTCCGAGGAGGTCGAGCGCTCCAAGATGGAGATCATGCGGCTCCAGTTCGAGACCGAGAGAAAGAAGGAAGAGAAGAAGGCCGCGAACGTTCCGATCTCCGGTCTCGACATCGCCGGGCTCCGGCCGTGGCGCGAGATCATCGCGCCGCACGAGGACGTGGCGAAAGGAACGTTCCAGCAAGCCGAGTTCGCGGCCGACCTTTGGCAGGTGTACCAAGGACAAGGAAGCGAGGAGTACCGGAACCCGGTCGCCTTCTTCGGTCGGACCTACCTGACGGGCGGCCTGAGCGAGCTACTCGTCAACGGCCTGAAGCGCTTGAAAGGGGAGGGCGGCGACCCGGTCGTCGAGTTGCAGATCAACTTCGGCGGCGGCAAAACGCACTCGATGCTCGCCTTGTACCACCTCTTCGGCGGCCAAGCCAAAGCGTCCGACCTTCCAGGGGTAGACGCGCTTTTGAAGAATGCCGCGATCGCCGACGTCCCCGTGGTTCGCCGTGCCGTGCTTGTGGGTACGGCTCTCCGCCCAGGCAGTCCCTTGGTCAAGGAAGATGGCACCGAGGTCAGAACGCTGTGGGGCGAGATCGCCTGGCAACTCGCGGGCCGCCAAGGCTTCGATATCGTCCGCCAAGCGGACGAAACGGCGACGAACCCGGGCGACTTGATGGATGAGGTGTTCAGGCTCGCAGGCCCGTCGCTCATCCTCATCGACGAGTGGGTCGCCTACGCGCGGCAACTCTTCGATCGCCAGAAAATGCTCCCTGCGGGCGATTTCGATACGCAGTTCACGTTTGCCCAAACCCTGTGCGAGGCGGCGCGACGCGCCAAGAACGTGTTGGTGTGCATCAGCATCCCCGCTTCGATTGGGCTGGATGGGAACACAGTCGTCAGCGGTCAGGCCGGCGACCTAGGCGGGCAATCGGCGTTGCAGAAGCTGAAGGACGCGGTCGGACGATCGAACCTCGTGTGGCGTCCTGCCCAGGGCGACGAGACCTTCGAGATTGTGCGCCGCAGACTCTTTCAGTCGATTCCCGGGGACCTCGAGGCAGCTCGGGACGCCGTCGTTCGCGAGTTTGTGCTGTTCTATCGGGCCAACCGGAACGAGTTTCCGGCGGAGTGCAGCGAAGGCGACTACGAACGAAGGATGAAAACGGCCTATCCCATCCACCCGGAGTTGTTCGATCGGTTGTACGAGGATTGGTCCACCCTGGAGAAGTTCCAGCGAACCCGTGGCGTGTTGCGCTTCATGGCGGCTGTGATCCACTCGCTCTGGGTCAACAACGACTCCAGCTCGTTGATCTTGCCCGCAGTGGTCCCTCTAGCCGACCCGAACGTGCAGACGGAAATCCTCCGCTACTTGCCCGAGAACTGGCCACCCGTCCTCGATCGCGACGTGGACGGGGCGAAATCCGTCCCGATGAAACTGGACGGCGAGTTTGCCTCGTCATTCGGGAGATTCTCGGCCTCGAGACGGGTCGCTAGGACGATCTTCATCGGCTCGGCGCCCACGAAGGACGCGGCAACGCGAGGCACGGACGAGAAACACGTTCGGCTCGGGTGCGTACAGCCCAAGGAGACGATCGCCACGTTCGGCGACTCCTTGGCAAGGCTGCGCCAGCGGACGATGTACCTCTATCAGGACGGGTCCAAGTATTGGTACAACACGCAGGCCAGCATCAACCGGGAAGCCCACGACCGGGCTGAGAACCTCTCTAACGAGGAGGTGTCCGCAGAGATCGTGCGTCGGCTCAGGGAACTGACCAAGACGAGAGGCGAGTTCGGAGCGATCCACGTGGAGGTTCCTTCGGGCGAAGTGGACGACAACCGCGAGCTTCGACTCGTGGTGCTCGGACCGCAAGCCTTGCACAAGCGCGGGCAAACGGCATCGCCCGCCGTCGCTCTGGCATCGGAGTACCTGAAGTTTCGCGGCTCGGCGCCTAGAGCCAACCAAAACCGACTTGTCTTCTTGGCCGGCGACGAGGTGCGGTGCCCCGACCTGCTGTCGGGCGTCCGGCAGTTCCTAGCCTGGAAGTCGATCGTCGACGACGTGCACAGCGGAAAGCTCGACCTTGACAAGGCGAATCGCGACCAAGCTACGGCAAGCGTCAACCAGTGGACGGCCACATGCACCGCGCGAGTCACCGACACCTATCAGCACATTTTGGCGCCCGTCCAGACCGATCCTACAAAGGAAATCTCGTGGGCGGTTCTCCAGGTTGGGTCCGGAAACGAGAGCCTCGCGACGAGGATCGTCAAGAAGCTGGAGCCGGAGCATATTGTCCGCAACTTGGGTGGCACTGTGCTCCTCAAGGACCTGGACCGGATTCCGCTCTGGGGACCTGACGGGTTCGTCTCCGTGGACCAATTGGCGAGCTACTATGCCCATTTCGTCTACCTGTACCGGCTCTTGAACGACTCGGTCCTCCACCACGCGGCGCGCGACGCGGTCAACCGGATGGACGGACCCGGCTACGCCGACGCCTACGATGAGGAGTCGAAGGAGTTCACGAAGTTGCGGGCAGGGATTCTTCTCGAAGGATCGAAGCCCCTGCCTGGGGTGTTGGTCAAAGCCGAACTCGCCAATGCGATCATCGACGAGGAGAACCGCAACACGGTGGTAACCCCCGAACCGGAAAGCCGGCAGCCGCAAGGATCAGATGTGCCCTGGGTGAGGCCGTTCGTGACTCCCAAGACATCCGCGCCATCCAGGAAGCGGTTCCACGCATCAATCAGAGCGGATGCTGGCAACTTGGCGTCTGTGGCAGGCAATGTGTCCCGGGAGGTGGCTGCCCAGTTGGCATCCACCGTGGGAAGCAGAGTGAGGATCACGATCGAGATCGAAGCAGATTGCGAAAATGGATTCTCGGACCACACGGCTCGCGTGGTCAACGAGAACTGCCGGACCCTGAAGTTCGACTTCTTCGAGTTTGAGGAGATGTAGCGACGCGAGTCCGTTGTGCTACACGCGCTCATCCCCCCAACACATCTGCTTCTCCGCGGTTCAACTAGGGCCGACTCTCCAGCACTCAGGTGTGCGTGTTCATCGTTTCTCTCATCGGATGTTCCGCAACCAGTCCAACAAGGGCAGCCAAATTCCCTCGCAACATGCTGAACACCGGCTTGCGCCTCGGGCTGTGTTGCCAGTTCGCTCTGGAGCCGATCAAGTTCCGCACGACGACAGCGACGGCCATGTTGCGCCTCTCGGACACCGAGCGGTTGCTGCGCCTCGCCGACCTGTGCCGCCACAATGCCGAGGCACTGGGCGTGGCGCTGGACGCCTGCGCGCGTCTCTGGATCGGTGCGTTCCGCATCAACAGCCAGATCTTGCCGGTCAAGACCCACCCCGCTGCAGGTTACGCGATTCGCGAACTTCCGGGCTGGGAGCAGATTGTCGAACGCTTTGTCGAGTCCGGCCGGCGAGCGGCTGCGCTTGGTATCCGCCTATCGTTCCACCCGGACCAGTTCGTGGTCCTCAATTCGCCCAACGCGTCCACGCATGGGCACTCGGTCGCGGAACTGGAGTATCACTCGGAAGTAGCCGAGTGGGTGGGTGCGGACGTGATCAACATCCACGGGGGAGGCGCCTATGGCGACAAGGGTTCGGCGTTGAGTCTACTCTGCGAACGTCTGGCAGGTTTGCCCAATAGGGTCCGCGATCGTCTCACGCTGGAAAACGACGACAAGGTGTTTACTCCAAGCGACCTGTTGCCCGTGTGTCGCGATACAGGCTTGCCTCTGGTGTACGATGTCCATCACCATCGCTGCAATCCGGATGGTCTGAGCATAGCAGAAGCAACAGCCCTCGCACGGGCGACTTGGAACCGCGAACCGCTGTTTCACATCTCCAGCCCACGAGACGGGTGGGATGGCCCCAAGCCGGAGCGGCACCACGACTTCATCGAAGCAAGCGACTTCCCGCCGGAATGGCTGGGGTGGCCGCTCACGGTGGACGTGGAGGCGAAGGCCAAGGAACTCGCCGTCGGCCGCCTGAAGCGCGACCTATCGGCCCTCTTCTAGAACAACCGTTCGATCCGGCCGGAACTGTCGCCGAACTTGTCTTCTCGGATGCCCAATCGGTCGAGCATCGAAAGGAACAGGTTGGCCATAGGCGTTCCGTTGGGATAGACCGCGTGCTTGCCTTGCTCGATGGTGCCACCGCCTCGGCCCGCGAAAACCAAAGGCAGGTCGTCGTGGTTGTGGCGGTTGCCATCGCTGATGCCGCCGCCGTAGAGCACCATGCAGTTGTCGAGCAACGTGCCATCGCCTTCGCGAATGGCGGCCATGCGCTTGAGGATGTAGGCCAGTTGTTGTGTGTGGAAAAGATCTATCTTGCGCTTGGCTTCCAGCTTGGCTTCATCGCCTCCGTGGTGCGAAATGTCGTGGTGACCGTCGCTCACGCCGATCTGGCGGTAGTTGCGGTTGCTGCCCTCGTTGGCAAACATAAACGTGCAAACGCGGGTGAGGTCGGCCTGGAACGCCAGCACCATCATGTCGCCCATGATGCGGATGTGTTCGCCATAGTCGGAAGGTACGCCACGAGGCCGCTCGAAACCAGCGGGGACTTCCAGAGCGTCCTTCTCGATCTTGGCCAAGCGTTCTTCGATTTCGCGAACACCGGTCAAGTACTCGTCGAGCTTCATGCGGTCGCGGGCGCCAAGCTGGCCGGCCAAGCGGGCGGCGTCTTCCGAGACGAAGTCGAGCACCGACTTCCGCGCGCGCAGCCGATCGGCGCGGGCCCCAGCGGCCTCTGCCGTGTCGCCACCGCCAAAGAACCGCTCGAACACCAGTCGGGGGTTGACTTCCTTGGGCAGAGGCGTCGTTTCGGTCTTCCAGGAGATCGCCGAGGAGTAGGCGCACGAGTAACCCGAGTCGCAGTTCCCCGCCAGCGCGCCGCGTTCGCAGCCGATCTCCAACGTGCCGAAGCGCGTGTGCTTGCCCAAGTGCATGCCTGCCAATTGGTCCACCGAGATGCCGCACCGAATATCCGAGCCGTCGGTCTTCTTGGGGTGGACGCCCGTGAGCCAAGCGGCCGACGACCGCGCGTGGTCGCCGGGGCCGTCGCCCAAGGCGAACGCGTTGCGCTGGGTGAGCCCCGTCAGCACCGAGAACTCGCCGCGAAGGTCGGCCAGCGGCTCGAGGATGCTCTTCAGGTCGAATTCGGAGCCCTCGCCCGTCGGCCGCCAGTGGTCCATGTTGATGCCGTTCGGCACGAACAGGAACGCCGCGCGGATGGGATGCGCGGGCTTGCCTTGGGCGAACGCACTCGCGAGCGCGAACGCGTCGAGCGCGGGAAGCGCGACCATGGTGCCAAGTCCGCGCAGGACGGCTCTTCGGGACAACGTGTGGGGACTCATCGCTGGGTGCTCGCTCCTGTTCCTTCCTTAGACGTTCCGGAATTGCTTGTCGGAACGCCTCTCGTCAAAAAGGGTTCCGACTCGACGACGGCTTCGATCAGGGACGAGAATCGGTCGCCGCGCTTGGCGATGGAGGCGGCGATCTCGTCTACAAAACACTGGTCGCTGAACCGCAATCCGCGCCCGATGGCGTACGTGAGCATCTTGTTGGCCATGTTCTTACGGAGCAAATCGGCCTTGCTCAACAGGACTTTGCGCAGCGTCGCGGGGCCCGAGACGCGCTCGCCACCAGGCAGCACGCCGGTCACGTCCAGGGGCAGTCCTCCGTCCTCGGTGCGCCACCGGCCGACGGCATCGAAGTTGTCCAAGGCGAAGCCGATGGGGTCCATGCGGGCGTGGCACGTGGCGCAGGCGGGGTCCTTGCGGTGGTCCTCCAGCCGTTCGCGAAGGGTCTTGCCCTCCACCTTCTTGCCTTCGTCGGGCAGGTCGCCGGCTCCCGGAGGCGGGGGCGGGGGCGGCGTGCCGAGCAACTGCTCCAGCACCCATTTGCCGCGCTTCACGGGCGAGGTTCGCGTGGGGTTCGAGGTGAGCGTGAGGATGCTGCCGTGGCCCAGCACGCCGCCGCGCCGGTCGTCGGGGAGGGTCACCTTGCGAAACTCGGTGCCCGACACGCCTGGGATCCCGTAGTGGGCTGCCAGTGACTCGTTGAGGAACGTGAACCGCCCGTCGATGAACTCCAACAGACTCAGGTCCTTTTCGATGACCTCCTTGGCGAAAAGGAGCGTCTCGGTGCGCATGGCATCGCGCAGAGTGGAGGGGAAAGGACCGAAGCGCTCGGGGTCGGGCGAGACTTCGCGGAGTCGCGGCAGTTGCAGCCACTGGTACACGAAGTCGTCGCCGAGAGACCGCGCCTTGGGGTCGGCGAGCATGCGCTTGACCTCGGCTCTCCTGACCTCTGGCTTCAGCAGCGAGCCGTTGGCGGCGAGCGAGAACAGCCGGTCGTCGGGCATCGAGGCCCACAAGAAGTAGCTCATGCGGCTCGCCACCTCGTAGCCGTTGAGTGCGCGCGGCTTGTCGGGGGCGGGGTCGGTCTCGGCGCGGAACAGGAAGTGAGGCGACGACAGGATGGCCTGGACGCACACCTGCATCGCCCGCTCGAACACCCTGCTGTCGGCATAAATCGAATCGTAAAGCGCCATCAGCCGTTCGAACTCCGAGGGCTCGGGCGGGCGACGGTAGGCCTTGGCCAGCAGGGGTCGCAACGCCTCCTCGGCGGTCTTGCGGTGCTGGTCCGGAGCGGGCGGGTCCTTGGGGATGAGGCGCCGGTGGCTCGGCGGCAGCGGCTGGTCGTCGAGCGGCCCGAGCACCTCGACCGATTCGATCTGGAGATTCCGATCGCGTCGTTTGGGGTCGGCGTGGTTGGGGTCGAAGTGGTCGTTGGTGAAGGCGACCTCGATCCGGTGCCGTCCAGAGGGCAGGTCGATCGGGACCTCGAACGGCGCGGGCTGATCGGGCTCGTTGGGGACGAAGAAGGCAGCGACTTCGCGGCGGTTGACCAGCACGGCCATGCGCGCGTCTTCGGGCCCGGCCTTGGTCGCGCCCGCCACGATCCGCACCTTGTAAGGTCCTTGCCGCGGCGCGTTGTGTTGCGAGAACAGCGAGCCGTTCGAGAACAGAAGCGCAGCGCCGCCGACTTCGTTGCTGTTCCCCGTGGACGTCATGTCGGACCCGCTGACCTTGAACGACTTGGACTCGGGGAGGGCGATGGCGGCCCGCGCGACTCGGTCGGCGGCGTCCAGCACCTTCTCCATGAGCAGGGGCGACATGGACAACACGTCCCCGATGTTGTCGAACCCGTAGCCGACGTCGTCGGAAGGGAAGTCGTCGGCCGGCCGAAGGTCGATGCCCAACAGGTCGCGGACTGTGTTGTTGTACTCGGTGCGGTTGAGACGCCGGATCGTGACGCGGCCCGGCTCGCGGATGTCGCAGTTGGCGTTGGCCAGCGTGGTTTCCACCCATTGCACGAAGCGGCTGCGTTGCTCGGGGCGAAGCGTGCCGGCGCCCTCGGGAGGCATATGGCCGGCACGAACGTTCTCCAAAACGCGGATCCATGTCTCGGCGCCGTCCACCACGGACTTCTCGCTCTTGAACACGGAGAGGTCGAGATCGCCCATGGCGTCTTTGCCGCGGTGGCAGGGCACGCACGTTCGGTCGAGGACGGGCTTGACGTCGCGGGCGAAGGTGGGGGGCGTCTGGCGCGCGGCCTGATCCGCCTGGCTCTGGGTGGCCAGATGGTAGGCGAGCCATGGAAAGCCGCTGGCCACAGCCAGAACGACCCAAGTGCGCTTGTTCGCCGCCTTCCTCGTGTTCGCCATGTCAGTCCATTTTAGCCCGGTCCCGACTGCAAAGCCCAAGCTGCCCTACGTGGAATCGCTCTTGACTCGGAGGATTCCTGAGGTAGAGTGTCTCCAGTTCGTCGGCCTAGGCGCCGACGTTCGAAGGTGGCGGAGTGTCGGTTTCGGCGCTGAGTGCTTACGAGTTGGGCCCGCGAATCGGATCGGGCGGAATGGGTGTGGTGTTTGGCGCGAAGCACCGCGTCTTGGCGCGCGAAGTCGCCATCAAGTTCCTCCACCCCAACTACATTGATGACGCGGAAGCGGTCGAACGTTTTCTGCGCGAAGCGCAGGTCATCGCGCTCCTGGACCACGAGAACATCGTCAAGATCCACGACTCGGGCGTCTCCGAACGTGGTCCCTATCTCGTGATGGAGAAGCTGACCGGCGAGACGCTCAAGGCCCGACTCGAGCGGGGCCCTCTTGCCCAACCCTTGGCCATCCAAATCGCCGATCAAGTGCTCCAAGGGTTGGCCGTGGCGCATCGCAAAGGGGCGGTCCATCGCGATATCAAACCAGCCAACATTTGGATCAGCGACCGCGACGCCAAAGCCAAACTACTCGACTTTGGCATCGCCAAGCTGGGAGACCGCACTTCGATCACCACGACCGGCGCAGCCATGGGAACGGTGACGTACATGAGCCCAGAGCAGGCGACTGGGAAGGACTGCGGCCCCCAGTCCGACCTCTACAGTCTGGGCGTGGTCCTCTACGAGATGCTCATTGGCAAGCCGCCCTTCGACGGCGATACGGTCCAAGTTCTGCAGAAGCACGCCAAAGCGTCTCCGCCTACGCTTCCAGCTCGATTTCCCATGCACGTGCGATCCGCTGTCGCGAAGGCGTTGGCGAAGAAGCCCGAGCAGCGCTTCGAATCTGCTGAAGCCATGCGAAAAGCGCTCCTTGATGCGAGCGCCCCCGGCCGACCTATTCGGCGCAAGGTGCTCGCCATAAGCGCTCTCTTGGCACTTGCGATCTCAACGACATTCTTGATGAGTCGTCCGACGAATCCGGCTCGAGGTCAAGCTGCCCTGCCGCCCGGCACCTCCATCGTGACGGCATCACGAATGGAGGTCATCCCATTCGAAACCAGAGAGGAGATTGACCCTACCCTCAAACCTGGCCAAACCGCAACGCAAGCCGGGACCAATGGGGAGGAGGAGGTTACCGTCGAGATCAAGGACGGCAAGGAGCGTGTGCTCGGACGCAAGGTGGTGCGTCCTCCCGTTCCGCAGGTCGTAAGGGTGTCGCTGTTCAACCTGAAGTGCCCAAAGTGTAGCGGCTGGAACACCCAAGATGCCAAGTACTGCCAAGAAGGTTGCGGTCACCGTTTTCCAGGAGAAGTATCCCCATGAAGTGGATTCTCTCACTCATTGTTTTGTTGTCGCTAGAGTGTGTACCTTCGGCTTGGACGCGCCTACTCCATGCGGAGATCCCGCACGCCGAGCAACCGCAGACCATGAAGTGCGGGGGGTGTGGCAAGACAGTTCCTCGTGCTCGGGCCTGCAACCAATGCGGATGGAAACCGCCCTCGTCTCCTGCGCCAACACGCTTGACGAGTACGGTCCTCTTTGATGAGTTGCCGCCATCTGCGACCATCAAGGTCAACGGAGCGGCTCTACGAACTCGCGAATACCGAGCTACGATTCGACGAGGAAGCTCCCTTGCTGTAAGATATACGGTCGAGGCGTTCGGCTACCAATCGCACAACGGGAGCCTTACATTGCGCGCCGGATCGCGAGAGAGGGTTGCCGTGAAACTGGCCAAGCTCGTTTCGCTTCAGGTTGCCTTAGAACCGCCCGACGCCACCCTCGAGGTGCAGGGCAAGCGGGTTCGTCCGGGCACGCACCAGGTCGCACTGCCTTCGGATGGTCTGGTTGGCGTTTACGCCACGGCGCCGGGATACTCCGAGTATCGGGAAGTCTTGAGCCTTTCTGACCGCGCTCCAGGCGAGAACGTATCGCTATCCGTCAAGTTGAAGAAAGGGGTGGTTGTCCGGTTCGAAGTCGAACCTTCTGACGCCACCGTCGAGGTTGGAGGCAAGGTTCTCGTCGACAAGGAGTTGAAACTGGACATCGAGCCCGGTCAGACCAAGACTGTCGAGGCCCGCGTCACCTGCGAAGGCTTCAAGCCACAGACCATCACGATCAGCGCAACCGAGGGCGAACCTATGCAACCCATTGTGGTGCGATTGGAGCCCGCAAGTGTGAAACACGCAAAGCTGAGGTTTGCGGGCTCGCCCCACGATGCGGTCATCAACGTGGATGGAAATGTCGTTGATGGCAAGGAGCACATCGTCCCGGTTGACGCAGAGAAAGAAGTGACGGTCACCGTTCGTCGGGCTGGCTATCAAACGTGGAAACGCACGCTTCGCATTGGAGGAGGCCATGATGAAACGCTCGAGTACGCACTGGTGCCTCTACCGGTTGTGGGGGCAGAGCTGCTTGCGGGCCGCCACAAGAAGGCCATTACAGACATGGCTTGGAGCCCAGCCAAACCGCTTTTGATGAGTGCGTCGGAGGATGCCACATTGCGCGTCTGGGGAGACAGCGGAAGGTCGCTTATCGAGCTGACGAAGCATAGGGGCTCTGTGTCTGGCGGCGCTTGGTCCTCGGACGGTCAGCGCTTGTTCTCTGTGGCCGAAGATTCGAAGTTGAACGCTTGGACTCACGAGGGATCCCACGTCTCGGAGTGGGGTTTGATGACTCCCCTCACGTCCGTGGCCGCTTCTAGCCGAGGCATGATCGCCTCCGGCGGACAGGATGGGACGATCGTCTTCTGGAACGACAAGGGGAACATCGTGGCGCGCGAGCATCACAACGAAGCGATTCGGCGTTTGGCTTGGTCTCGTGATGGCTCGGTGTTGGCGAGCTTCTCGGAAGATGGAGTGGTGCGATTGTGGAGCGACACGCCCCGATTGGTGGCTCAACCCCAGGTGAGACTTGCCGGATTGGTGCTCTTGAAGTGGAGTCCGAGGGGTTCGTTTGTGCTGGTTGCCGGCAACGGGAAGGTCCTCCAAGTTTCGCTGGAAGGCGAAGTTTCTGAGCTGTTCTCCACTTCGGCCAAAGCGACTGCGGCCGCACTAACCGACGATGGGTCCCTGATCGCCATTGCACAAGAAGGCGGGCAAGTCCGAGCCTATGCCCTTTCGGGAGAAGAGTTGTGGAGCGTGGCCCCGCCCGAGGCCGGATGCAAGGTGACTGGCTTGGCGTGGCACAAGACGTCACTGCTTGCCATCGGCCTAGGGGACGGGAAACTCGCCTTTGCCAGGGCCTCCCTGTTTGGCGGCTAGGGGCTCCTGCATCATGACCTTGTGGGCGGGTGGAGGTTCGCGGCTGAGAACCGCGCCAGCCGGCCGCGCATCTCGGCCACCAGGTCGGCTACGATCCAGATGCCTTCGTCCCGGTACTCGACGGTGTGGACCCGGCCGAAGTTGTAGCACTCCTGCACCAGCGAGGCCTCCGAGTACGGTACGAGGGCTTCCACGCGACCCAGCAGGCCCTGGACCTGGCGGATCATCGCGGCCATCAGGTCGTTCATCCCCGTCCCACGCTGGGCGCTGATCGCCACCGAGTTCGGCCACTCGGCCACCAGCCGTCGGGCCTCGGTCGGGTCGGGCATCGCGTCGATCTTGTTGAACACCGTGATCGTGGGCTTCTCGTGCGCCTTCAGGCGCTCGAGGGTCTCCAAGACGGCGTCGCGTTGCATCTCCCAGTTGTCGATGCTCACGTCGATCAGGTGGATGAGGAAGTCGGCGTCGGTGGCCTCCTCCAACGTGGACTCGAACGCGGCGACCAGGTGCGTGGGCAGGTTGCGGATGAAGCCGACCGTATCCNNTTCATCAGCGTGGACTTGCCCGCGCTGGTGTAGCCGACGATCGAGGCGAAGGGGAACGGGTGCTTGCGCCGCCCCGCACGCTGGAGCTTGCGCACGCGGCTGACCTCGACGATGTCGTCTTGGAGCTTCGCGATGCGGTCGCGCACCATACGGCGGTCGGTTTCCAGCTTGGTTTCGCCGGGGCCCCTCATACCGATGCCGCCCTTCTGCCGCTCGAACTTGGTGTACACCGACATGAGCTTGGGCAGCATGTAGGTGAGCTGGGCGAGTTCGACCTGCAGCATCCCCTCCTTGGTGGTGGCGCGGCTGGCGAAGATGTCCAGAATGAGCTGGGTGCGGTCGACCACGCGGCATGCGATGGCGTCTTGGACGTTGCGCTGCTGGATGCCGTTGAGTTCGCCATCCACGATGGCGACGTCGGCGGCGACCTCTTGGACGAGCGTGGCGAGCTCTTCGAGCTTGCCTTTGCCCAAGAACGTTCCGCTGACGGGCCGATCGAGCCGCTGGCGGATCAACGCGACGGGTTCGACCCCCGCCGCCTCGCAAAGCCCGTGGAGTTCCAAGTCCACGTACTCGTCTTCCGAGGCGTCGGGGTTGACGGCGACAAGAATGGCCCGCTCCTTGGGAGCGGTGGTTTCGAAGGAATTCGGTTTACTCATGCGTCGGGGATGGGGTCCCCCGGCGTCGTCAGAGCCTGAAGAACTGGTAGGAGAGCTTGACTTCGATGCCACTGAAATCAAGGCCGTCCACTTTGGGGAACCAGTTGTACTTCGCCGCGAGCCGGAGGTTTTGGTTGAGGATCAGACCGCCCTCGACGTTGGCCGTGAAGTTGAACTTGCGTCCGCTCTTGCGTGAGGCCGTGTCGGGGTCGGTGACCCGGTAATCGAAGTAGGCGACGCCTGCGCGCGCGGCAACGTAGGGCTTGGTGCCTTCGCCTCGACCACCGGTCATCTTCATGATGCCGAAGGTCGCGGGAATGATCATCATGCGGTCCCCGCTCTTTTCGGCGCTGATGATGCCGAACGACGTGGAAGCCTGCTGACCACCTTGCTGTTGAACGCCTTGGAACGGGGCGCTGAAGCCCACGTCGAAGACCTTGTTGCCGAAACGATCGCGGATGAGTCCGTTCGTGGGGAAGTACCAGCCGACGGAGACGCCGAACAGTCCTTGATCCTGATTCCGCCACTGCATGGGGGCGGCGAGGGGCTTGGACGCGTCGAGCATCGTTCCGGGGCGGTCCGCCGTGACGGGACCTTCAGCGAACGAGGTCGCGGCGAGCGCGAGGATGCCGATCGGAACGATGTTCTTCATGTTCTTGTCTCCGAGCCACTCCTACAGACGTGTTGAGCCTGTGGAAGGCTTCGGCGCAAGGATCATACCATTCCATTCGCATGAGCCTGAGGCACCAGACCTGTAAACGATCCCGCCTCATGTGCGTCCAACAAGATAATGCTCACGTTGGTCGCGGCCTGCTTGCTTGCCACCAGGGCGCCCGAGCCGTGCGACGGGGGCCACTGCCACGGCGACTTGCCCCCACGCGTCGAAGCCATCGTGGACCACGCCTGGGCCGAGTGGCAGGCGCAACAGGCTGAAAAACCGGTTCAGCAGACCCCCTTTCAGATCACGCCCCAGCACAAGAAGGACCTGGACGCCGACGCCGAACTCGGCAAAAAATACGCCGAAATCGTCGACAAAGAGCTGAAGCCCACCGAACACGCCGAGTTTCAGGAGCGCCTCGACCGCATCTCCGCCGAGATCGTGACCATCGCCAACTCGAAGCGGGTCGAGGTGTCGTGGGGCGACGGCCGCCTCAACCCGTTCAAGTACACGTTCAAGGTCGTCAAGGGCGACGAGGTCAACGCGTTCTCGCTGCCCGGCGGTTACATCTACTTCTTCGACGGGCTGATGAAATACGTCGAGACCGACCACGAACTGGCCGGAGTCATCGCCCACGAAATCTCGCACGCCTCGTTCCGGCACATCGCCACCCTCCAGCGCGAGCGCTCCAAGGTCCAGGCGTTCACCATCCCCCTGATCCTCATCTCGCTGTTCGCCGGCGGAGGATCGGGCGCCGACGTGGCTGCGGGCGCGCAACTGTTCGAGCAGGCCGTCGGCAGCGGGTGGAGCGAGCGTGCCGAACTCGCCGCCGACTGGGGCGCGGTGCAGTATCTGGTCGAGAGCCCCTACGACCCGACGGGCATTCTGACGTTCATGGAGCGGCTCGCCCGCGACGAGCGCCTCGGTCCGAACTATGTGCTCGGCATCCTACGCACCCACCCGCCGAGCCGGGAACGCGCCGTCCGCATGACGGCCCGCATGGGTCAGCTCAACATCCCGGTGCGGCGGAGCGTGGCGACCACGTCGTTCCGAGTCGTCGTCAAGGAAGTGGACGGTGGGGCCTCGCTGAAGTTCAACAACGTCGTGTTGGTCACGCTGGCGGGGGAGGATGCGGTGGCTCGGGGCAAGGTCGCCGCGGCGACGCTGAACGATTTCTTCGACCGGGTGCCCGCGCTCTTCGACGTGCGGGCCGCGGGCGGGCGTGTGGAGGGTTACCGGCGGCCCTTGCTCGAACTCTCGCCGGTGGATGCGGCCCTGGCGGGCGTCTCGCGGGAAGAACTGGCCAACACAACGGTGAGGCAGATCCAGCGAGGCATCTACTCGCTGGCCTACCGGGTCTGGGACTACTGATCCCGTAGCCCTCCGTCCCGGCGGGCTGGCGCTGACTTTGGAGGGTCGCCCTCCGTGGCGACCGCTTTGGACGTGGACACAACGGAGTGTGTCCCTCCAGACTTGGGAAGATTTTGGCCCGGTCAGACCCGTGGCACTCCGGTCGAGCGGTTGGCACTGAGACCACTATCGGCAGCGGACGTCGCGGGCTTCGCACGCCTCAGAACACTTTTTCTGAAGGAATTCAGTCCACGTCCTTCTCCTGGGGTGCGCCCTTTTCATGAGAC
>DDSP01000070.1 GCA_002343445.1 Chthonomonas sp. UBA2387 | reverse complement strand
TTATTGAGACACATCACTAGCTCGTCTTCAATGGCCAAGAGTTGGCTCATGGGCGGACGCACATCTTCATCGAACGTCGCGAGGAAATCCAGATCGCTCGACGGGCCAAAGTCCGGACCCAGGAACGAGCCGAATACCGCTAGTTCGTGAATGTGGTGGCGACGACAAAACTGGGCTAGCGCTTCGCGAGGAAGCTCTTGCCTACCTTGCGGTGTTTGGTTCATAGCTCCATTATGCGGCATCGGTCACAAAAACCCCGCTGAGACCCCACAGGTGCGAGCGCTCGATCCGCACCCGAATCAGCCGACCTGCCCAAAGCGGCTCGCCAGGGAAGTGAACCATCTTGAACTCCCGACTGTATCCCTGCAAAAGTGCGGGGTTCTTGGGCGAGGGGCCTTCGACCAACACCTCGACCTCGCGACCGACGTAACCGGCATTGATCTCGCACGTGATGCGGTTTTGCAGTTCGACCAACGTCTGCAGCCGACGTTGCTTCAGCGGATAGGGCAGCTGCTCCATCTCGGCTGCTGGAGTGCCTGGGCGAGGCGAATAGGCGAACACATACGCGCCATCGAACCGAAACCGCTCGACCGCCGCCAAAGTCTGCTCGAACTGCTCTTCGGTTTCGCCGGGAAAGCCCACGATCAGGTCGGTGGTGATCGAAACGCTCGGCACTTGGGCGCGCAGGTTGGCGAGGATGTTGGCAAAGCCCTCGACCGTGTAGAGCCGCTTCATCGTGCGGAGCATTTCGTCCGAGCCGGATTGGAGGGGCATGTGGACGTGCTCCATCACTTGCGGGCAATCGCGGATGGTCTGGATGAGTTCGTCGCTGAAGTCGCGCGGATAGGGGCTGGTGTAACGGATGCGTTCGAGGCCGGGCACGCCCGCCAGCAACCGCAGCAGTTTGGCGAACGGAACGCGCCCTTCGGCCAGATTCTTGCCGTAGGAGTTGACCGTCTGGCCGAGCAGCGTGACCTCGCGCGTGCCCTGCGCCGCCAGTTCGGCGACTTCGCGAAGAATGTCCTGCGTGGGCCGGCTGCGTTCGCGACCACGAGTGGTGGGAACGATGCAGAACGTGCAGAACTTGTCGCATCCGTACTGGATGGGCACGAACGCCTTGAGTTTGGGCTTGCGCTCCACCTTGCGCTCCGGCAGATCGGTGACCACCGCGCCTTTGCGCTCGGGCAACTCGAGCCGTTTGGCGAATCGCCGGGTTTGGGCTGCTTCCTCGACCAGCGCGGGAATCCGGGCGATCTGGGCCGTCCCGACCACGAAGTCGACGAACGGTGCGCGTTTCTTGATCTCGTCGGCCCGGAGCTGCGCCATGCAGCCGCACACGCCGACGATGAGGTCCTTGTTCCGCTCCTTCAGGAGCGCGATCTCGCCGAGCAGCGAGAACGCCTTGTCCTCGGGCTTCTTGCGGACGCTGCACGTGTTGAGCAGCAGGACCTGGGCTTCGCGAAGCGAAGCGGCCGGTCCGAACCCGATTTCCTGCAGGTAGAGTCCGATCTGCTCGCTGTCCTCCTCGTTCATCTGGCAGCCCCATGTCTGGATGAAGTAGGTCCCGCGCCGAATCTGGTTCGACGGACGGGGGGCGGTGCCGGGCTGGAGGAGCGTTTGAGCCATGCGGGAGGCCCAGAGGATACCGCGAGGGGCCCATCCGCCCGGGTCCGGCGCGTGCGGTATACTCGCGCAGCTTTACCGCCACCGCCCGCAAGGGCTGGGAAACGGTTGCAAGGAAACAAGCAATGGCAAGAGTCAAACGTGGCCTGATGCGCCACAAACGCCACAAGAAGATCATCCAACGCGCCTCGGGCTACTGGGGCCGCAAGAAGAACGTTTTCCGCCGCGCTCACGAGCAGGTGATGAAGTCGGGCCAGTACGCGTTCCGCGACCGGCGTCAGCGCAAGCGCGACTTCCGCCGCCTGTGGATCGCGCGCATCTCCGCCGCCTGCAAGCTGTGCGACGTCAAGTACAACGACCTGATCCACGGCATGACGGACAAGGGCATCGCGGTCAACCGCAAGATGCTCAGCGAACTGGCCATCCACGACATGGAGGCCTTCCGCAAGCTCGTCCGCGAAGCGGTTTCCTAACCGTCGAACGGTTCACCCGAGGGGTTCGAGGCGCTTGCGCCTAAAACCCCTTTTGGCGTTTGCCCCGGTTCGGGCGTACAATAGGTTCGTGGACCACCGACAGCACCTAGCCAGCGATCCCAGAATCCGGAGCGGGAAGCCGTGCATTGCCGGCACGCGGATCGCGGTCTACGACGTGCTGGAATACCTTGCTTCGGGGATGTCGGTCGAGGATGTCTTGGCCGACTTCCCCCATCTGACGCGGGATGGCATTCTCGCCTGTCTTGCCTACGCTGCCAACATCGAGAAGTCCGACCCGTTGGCGCAGGTTCGGCGGCCCGACTACTGAACGACTTCGACGGTCACCGGAGGAACCAGGCCGATCGCGGCGCCGCGCGAAAGCAGTTCGCGAATCGCGCGCACACCCTCTTCACCCATATCCAGCGTGCGCTCGTTGACGTACATCCCCACGAACTCGTCGCTCGTTTCGACATCCATCCCCCGCGCAAACTGCAGGGCGTACTCCAGGGCCTTGGGCCGGTTCGATAGGCCCGCCTGGATGCTCTCGCGCATGCAGCGGCTGACATCGGCGACCAACTCGGGGCCGAGGTCTTTGCGCACCGTGTTCACACCGAGGGGCAACGGCAATCCCGTCTCCCGCTTCCACCACTTGCCGAGGTCCTCGATGAGCACCATGCCCTCCTTCTCGTAGGTCAATTGCCCTTCGTGGATGATCAATCCGGCCTCGAACCGACCTTCCTGGACCGCAGGGATGATCTCGTCGAACGGGACGACTTCGAACTTGGGATTGGGTAGGTAGAGGTTCAGCGCCAGGTAGGCCGTCGTGAGTTTGCCGGGCACCGCGATGGTGGTTTCGGCCAATTCCTCGCGGGAGAGAGCCCGCTTGGAGACGATCATCGGGCCGTAGTCGTCGCCGAACGAGCCGCCATGGCGCAGGAGAGCGTATTTGTCCGAGACGTAGGCGAACGCATGGACGGAGACCGCTGTGGATTCGAGCCGCCCCTCCATCGCCCACTCGTTGAGCGTTTGGATGTCGCGGAGAATGTGTTCGAATTCGTGGTCGGATTGGACTGCGCCGGACGCCAAACCCCAGAACATGAAGGCGTCGTCGCTGTCCGGGCTGTGCCCGATGCGGATTTTCATACGGCTCGCCTAGGGTACCCCCTAGCCCGAACGGGCGACCCGCCAGCCGTCCGCAAGGGCCCATGGCCCGGCGACGGCGCGCTTGGCGTCGGTGTCCGCAGTCTTGAAGACTCGGCACAACGCGCCCAGCACTGGCGGAAGGTCCTCCCGAGGCTTCCAGCCCGACATCTCGCGGTCTACAAACCCGGTGTCGACGGTCCCGGCAAGGAACGCGGGATGCTCGAGGACCGTAAGCATGAACTCGATGTTCGTCGGGACGCCCAAGATGTGGAAGTCGAGAAGGGCATCCTCCATCCGCCGGATCGCCGCGTTTCGCGTCTCGCCGGAGGTGATCGCTTTGGCCAGGAGCGAGTCGTAGAAGCGCGGCACCTCCGCGCCGGGGCCATAGCCGGTGTCCACGCGGATGCCCGGGCCCGAGGGCTCGGCCCAACCCAAGAGGCGTCCCGAAGCGGGCATGAACCCCCTGGCGGGGTCCTCGGAGACCACCCGCACTTCGACCGCGTGGCCCCGAATCGCCGAGCGGTCGCCCGCGAACAGACTCGGGGTCAGGTCCAGCCGCTCTCCGTCGGCGATGCGAAGCTGCCATTGGACCAGGTCTACGCCGGTGATCTGCTCGGTGACCGGATGTTCGACCTGCAGGCGCGCGTTGACCTCCAGGAAGTACACGGCTTCGGCTTCCGGGTCGTAGATGAACTCGACCGTGCCTGCGCCCACGTAGCCCGCAGCCTTGGCCAACTCGATGGCGCTGCGACGCATGGTCTCCCAAAGGTGCAACTTGGAGGGGTCGGCAAAGAGGGGCGACGGCGCTTCCTCGATGAGCTTCTGGTGGCGTCGCTGAACCGAACACTCGCGCTCGAACAGGACGGCCACGTTGCCATGGCGGTCGGCCAAGAGCTGAACCTCGATGTGGCGCGGCGATTGGACGAGCTTCTCGACCATCATGGCCCCATCGCCAAACGCCGAGACGGCTTCGGAGCGCGCAAGGCTCAGAGCAGCATCGAACTCGTCCCTGATGCGGACGATCCTCATGCCCCTGCCGCCGCCTCCCGCCGAGGCCTTGAGCATGATGGGATAGCCGATGGCGTCGGCAGCGTCCCGGAGTTGCATATCGCTCGCACCGGCTTCGAAGAACCCCGGCACCGTGGGCACACCGCACGATCGGGCCAGTTCCTTCGCCGGAATCTTTGCGCCCAGAGCACGCATGGCCGAAGCGGGCGGCCCGACGAACGTTATCCCTGCGGCTTCGCACGCCTCGGCGAAGTCGGCGTTCTCGGAGAGAAACCCATACCCAGGGTGAACGGCGTCGGCTCCGGTCTCGCGGCAGGCGGCGAGGATCTTATCGGTGCGAAGGTAGCTCTCGCGGGAATCGGAGGGGCCTAAGTCCACGACGGTGTCGGCGAACTTGGCGTGGGCCGCATGGGCGTCGGCCTCGCTGGCAACAGCGACCGTTCGCAAGCCCATTTCGCGTGCGGCGCGGATGACCCGTACGGCGATCTCGCCTCGGTTGGCGACGAGTAGCGTCTTCATCGGTCCACCACGAAACTGGCCTTGCGCTTTTCAAGGAAGGCGGCGACGCCTTCACGGGCTTCTTCTCCGGCTCGAACGCGGGCCAGCCGCCGGGCGGCGTCTTCGGGCGAGGTGGGTGGGTCGAGCGGGAGCAACTTGGCGCCGGAGACGGCCTTTGGCCCGGCCGAAAGCACCATCTTGATCCGGGCTTCGACTTGCTGATCCAGGTCATCCTCCGCGCACACGGCATGGACCAGGCCGATCTGCAGGGCACGCTTTGCGTCGAACACCTCGCCCGTCGCGAACAGGGCACGCGCGTTGCCGTGGCCGATCTTGTCCATGACCAGCAGGGAGATCGTGCCTGGAACCAATCCCAGCCGGATCTCGCTGAAGCTGAACTTGGTGCCCTCGGCAGCGACCGCATAGTCGGCAGCGGCCACCAGCCCGCTTCCACCACCGAACGCCGCACCCTGGACTCGCGCGATGACCACCGCTGGGCAGCGGGCGATGGCTTGGAACAGGTTGGCGAGGTTCAGGGCGTCCTGGTAGTTCTCCTCTTCGTTGTAGTCAAAAGACCGGCGCATCCACTCAAGGTCGCCACCTGCGCAGAAAGCCCTGCCTTCGCCCGCGAGCA
Source organism: Chthonomonas sp. UBA2387 (assembly GCA_002343445.1). GTDB lineage: Bacteria > Armatimonadota > Fimbriimonadia > Fimbriimonadales > Fimbriimonadaceae > UBA2387. Next base: position 90,986 of record DDSP01000070.1, on the reverse strand, counting down.
CGACGACTCGGGTGCCTTCGGGCACGTTGGAGAACACTTCGGAAAGAGCGGCGATCTGCACGTCGCCAAAGGCATTGCGAACCTCGGGGCGGTTCATGGTGACGCGGAGGACGGGGCCGTCGGCTTCGACGCGGAGCATGGCTTCAAGTATGGACGACCGGGCACCGAGCGGGTGCTGGCTCGTGGCCTAACCGAGCGGTGCAAGGAGTTAGCGAAGCCGATCGCGAACCAAGAGCGACATGGACGATCAGGCTCCGACGCACCTTGCACTCTCCAAGTTGGTGGACCGTCGCCTGCGCGTCCGCCTGGAGAAAGACCATGAGTTGGCGAGATACGAGGCGATCTACCAGGAACTGCGGAACGAGATCCGGCAGCGGATCGAGCAACGCGACCGCTACTCGATTCAGATGACAGTCTCGCTTGCCGCGATCGTGGCCATCAGCGCCACGAGGACCGACCAGATGCGCGACATGCACCGGGTTCTGCTCGCCGCGCCCCTGGTCTCGATCTACTACACGGTGCTGATCCAGTACTCGTACGCTGTTCACTCGGTTCTTTCCCGTCAGCTCCGCGAGGCCATCGAACCCGCACTCGCTCGGCTGACTGGCGTTCCCGTAGAGTTCGAGATCGAGAACTACTACAAAACGCACCGAGTGCCTGGGATCCGTCGAACGTTCTTCATGACCTCTATGTGGGTGATGACGGTCTGCACGACGCTCGTGATCGGCCTAACCGAGTCGTCTTGGACGATGGACTCGATTCTCGTGCTGAGCGCGAGCCTCCTTTATTGGGTGTTTGCCCTTGGCGTGACGTTGCTCTTTCCCAAAGGGGCCTAGAACACGACCATCGCCTTCAGGATCTCGCCCGAACGCATGGCGTGGTACGCACGAGGCAGTTCGTCCAGAGTGACGAAGTCGCTGACCACCTGCTCGGCCTTCAACCCACCCGAACGAAGGGTCGCCAGTGCGCGAGCCGTGTCGTCAGGGCCGCACGAGTAGCTGGTGGCGAGGCGTAGATCCCTGAAGTAGAGCGCCTCCAGATCGAGAGGAACGGGCTGCGAGGGAGGAAGGGGGGCGAAGAGCACCAACGTGCCACCAGGGCGCAACAGGCTCAGCCCAAACTCCAACGCCGCGCGCGTACCGGGGCAGACGACGACGGCATCCGCGGGTTCCGCTTGCTCTGGCGAGAGGGCTCGAACGTCTTGAGACTCAGCCCACGCTCGCCTTGCAGGGTTCGTGTCATAGCCGGTCGTGCCGCGCCGCACCAAGGCATGCATCAGTCCGAGGGCGCCGAGCCCGACGACGGCCGAAGTCCCCCACTCGGGCAACAAGGCGAGCGACTTGTGAACGCAAGCGAGGGGCTCGGCGAGAGCCGCGTCCACGGGCCTGAGATCGCTCACGAGATGCGTATCGTTGAGGTTTCCGGCTGGTACTGCAAACGATTCCGCCATGCCGCCGGGGTCAAGACGCGTCGCTTTCCACTGCGGACAATGCACATGACGACCGGACGCGCACCACTCGCAGGCGAGGCATGGCGCGTGGTGATGCGGGAAAACCCGCGAGCCCACGGGGAATCTGGGATCGTCCGAGGCTTCGACGATGCCGCAGACCTCGTGCCCAAGCACGTGGGGCGCCTTCCGGTCGAGGTACCACGCCATCAGTTCGCCCGAGCAAAGACCGCACGCCTCGGTGCGGACGAGCAGGCCCCCAGCTGGCAGATTAGGGACGGATTCATCTACGATCTCGACGTTGCCGCCTTTCACATATCGGGCCAGTCGGTGACCGCTGCTCACGGCTCGAACACGAACTTGATGCCTTGGCCCGTTCGCAGGTCCTCGAACACTTGGGCACCCTCGTCAAGGGATCTCTTGCCCGAGATGAGGGGGCCGACTTCGAAGCGGGGGTCGAGCAGCCAATCGCGGGCGCGCAGCACGGCTTCGGTGCCGAAGTGGAATGGGCTGAGGATGGTGATCTGGTCGTAGTGCACGCGACGCGTATCGAAGCAGGCTGTTGTCCCGACGCGACACCCGCCGAACAGGACGACCGTGCCGCCCCGGACCACGAAGTCGAGCGATCGCTCCCACACTTCCACGGCACCGGTGCACTCAATGACGTAATCGAACCCGCGCAGGGCCGGGCTTTTGGGGTCGAACGCCTCGATCTTGGCGCCCAACTGTTGGCCCACGGCAAGGCGGTTCTCGTTTCGGCCGGCGAGAGTCACCTCGCCAACGCCCGTGTAGCGCAGAGCGGCGACGAAGAGCAACCCGATGGCTCCCGGACCGATGACCAGGACCCGATCCTCCGGTCGGAGACGCAACAGTGACAGCCCTTGAAGGACGCAAGCCAAGGGTTCGAGCAAGGCCGCCCGCTCGAAACTCAGGCCGGAAGGCTTGTGGAACAAGTGCAGCTTAGCGATGCGGGCCGGAACCAGAAGGTACTCGGCATAGCTGCCCAAGACCTTGGTGGCCATGATCGTCTCGCAGAGGTTCTCCTGCCCTCGCAGGCACCAGCGGCAGGTCTTGCACGGTGCCGAGTGGACCCCCATGACGGCATCGCCCTCCCGGAAAGGTGCGCCAGCGCCGACTGCGGCAACTTCGCCGCTGTATTCGTGCCCGAACGTGCCGGGCATGGGAATCTGGGGATGGCCGCGAAGGTAGGCCTTGAGGTCGGTGCCGCAGGTCGTCGCGGCCCGCACGCGCAAGAGAACGTCGCCGGGTCCGGGTTCGGGGACCGCCGTTTCCTGCAGCCGAACCGATCCGGGCTGTTCAAGAATCAGGGCTCGCATGAAGCATTCCGCCAGCGAAATCAGCCGCTGGTAGACTCCGGATTATACGCCCTCGAGCGAGAATCGTCTCATGCCAACCATTCGCAGTTCCACCTGGGTCAACGCGCCCTTGATCCGCGTCGTCGAAATCGCCCAGGACAACGCGTCGTTCCCGGAGTTCATGCAAGACGTGAAGTCGCTGGACATCGTCGAGCGAGAGGGCGGTCGAGTGGTCAGCGACTGGGTCGGCATGATCCCCCAGTTCATGCTGAAGGTCCGCTGGCGTCAGGAAGATGTGTGGGATCTAGAGGCCAATACCTGCACGTTTCGACAACTTGAGGGTGACTACGACTCCATGTCAGGCGTGTGGAGTTTCGCCGAGGAAAATGGTGGCACACGGTTCGACAGCGTCGTGGACTACGAGTACCGGGTTCCCGGCCTTGGACCGCTCGTGGGCAAGGTGGTTCAGAAGATCGTTCAAGCGAATCTCGACAACGTTCTGGAAGCCATCAAGCGCCGCGCGGAAGGCTCGGCAACATAGGCTGAATAGAGCCCTGAACCCTGAACCCTGAACACTGCGATGTCACCGGCCACCCAGGCCGCTCAGGTGGACGCCCTTGATAAAGTACTTCTGGGCGGCGAAGAAGAGGATGATCGTTGGCATGATGTGCATGAGCGACGCCGCCATCAACTGCCCCATGTTGGTCCCAAACGTGTCTTGGAACAGACGCAGGCCGATGGACATGGTGTAGTTCTCTGGCGAATTGAGGTAGATCAGTGGACCGTCGAAAGAGTCCCAGTTTCCGATGAAGCTGAAAACCACCACCGTAGTGATCGCGGGACCGCTGAGCGGTACGATCAAGCGCCATAGAATCCCCCAGTAACTTGCCCCATCGATGAGCATCGCTTCGTCCAACTCGCGGGGGATGGTCATGAAGAATTGACGCAACAAAAAGATCGAGAACGCACCACCGCCGAAGAACGCCGGAATAGTCAATGGTGCAAACGTGTCGATGGCCCCGAGTTGCCGCCAGATCAGATAGACAGGGATCATAGTGACCTGCCCTGGCAACAACATGGTGGAGATCATCGTCATGAACAACAGGTCGCGACCTTTGAACTGGAATCGGGCAAACCCATACGCCACCAGCGAGCCGGTGATGACTTGGGCCGTCATGCTGACCAACGTCACAAACACCGTGTTCTCGACAAAACTGAGAAACGGTAGCGCGTTCCACGCCGCAGGGAAGTTCTCCCATGTTGGTTGCATGGGCACCAGGCGGGTCGGATCTTTCGCGATCTCTTCTTGAGTCTTGAGAGCGGTCGCGACGGTCCACAGGAACGGAATCACAAAGAACACCGACCCACCGATCAGGGCAATCCATACCAAGAAACGCTTCACGCTTCGCCTCCTTCGTAGTGAACCCACTTCTTGGATGCACGGAACTGGATCAGCGTGAAGACCAGCAGAATCGCGAACAAGACCCAGGCGAGCGCGCTTGCTTTACCCAGTTTGAACTGCTCGAACGCTGTTCGGAAGAGATAGATGGCATAGAAGAGCGAGGCGTTGTTCGGGCCTCCGCCTGTCATAATGTAGGCCTGTGTGAAGATCTGGAACGCGCCGATGAGACCCAAAACCAAGTTGAAGAACATCACCGGAGACAGCAAAGGAAGCGTGACATGCCAGAACTGCTGCCGATGGCTTGCTCCGTCGAGACGTGCGGCTTCGTAATAGGTCTCAGAGATGCCCTGAAGACCTGCCAGAAAGATCACCATGCGGGCGCCGCCCACGCCCCATAAGGACATGAGCACGAATGCAGGCAGCGTGAAACGCTCATCCTGAAGCCATTGGGGTGTCGGCAGCCCTAGGAATCCCAAGCCAAGATTGAGGGCGCCGTTCTCGGCGTTGAACACCCATTGCCACAGGATAGCGGCCGCGACGCTCGGTACGAGCGAGGGAATGTAGAAGAGCGTCCGGAAGAGGGGAATGCCGCGCACCTTCTGGTTGAGCAACAAGGCGATCATCAACGAACCAGCGACCCCTAAGGGCACCGAGATGAACGCGTAGGCAAACGTATTGGACAACGCCTTCCAAAACAGGGGGTCGAGGGGCAGCCGACGGTAGTTCTCAAGTCCGACGTATTCAAGATTGACCAGGTCGTACTTGTAAAACGATAACCATAGGGAAGCGAGCATCGGGCCAGCGGTGAAACCCAGGAATCCCGCAAGCCAGGGCGTGATGAACAGCCATCCCCAGAAGGCGGGACGGTCTGCCAGACGCTTCAAAGGCCCGGGTCCTCCGAAAGGATGGTGTTGATCTTGTCCCTGGCTCGGCTCAAGACCACCGAGGCGTCGCGTTCGCGCCCGGCGAACAAGTTGTCGGTCTCCATCTGCAGAGCGTTGATCCACTCGATCCAGCGTTCGTTGATCGGCAAGATGCGACCGTTCTCCACGGACTCGACAAACGCTTGCAGCTGATAGGGAGGCTGATCGGTTTGCAGGTACTCAGGCGAGTAGGCGACGTCCTTGCGAGTGGGAAAACACCGTCTGATTTGGGCGTACAAGACACGCTCGGTCTCCTGACTCGCCATGTACTTGACGAACCGCCATGCCGCTTCCGGATTCTTGCAGTTCTTGGGGATGACGAGTTGATTGCCCTTGATGACGGTTCGTCCGCCGGCAGGTCCCTTCGGGATCGGCGCGACATCCCAGTCGAATCCCTTGGCCACCTCGCGATACCGGGGGATCATGCCCATGAAGTCGAGCACCATGCCCACCTTGCCCGACTCGAAGGTGAACGCGAAGTTCGCACCTTGTGCAGGCGTAGGTGCGGCACGGTCCACCCAAACGAGGTCGGCAAGGAACTGGTAGGCGGCAACGGTTCCGGGCTGGTCGAGGAGGCTCCGGTTGGCGTCGAGGTCGATCATTTCGCCGCCGAAGCCGCGCAAGCAGGCGATGATGGCCGGCAGTTGGGGCACGGTGGTTCCGAAGCGCTTGGGTCGTCCTCCTTCAAACTGCGTGAGGGCGATCGCGCTTTGCCTGAAGCGGGCCCACGTCCATTGGCCCCGCTGATGCAACTCCCACGGGTCCTCCAGCCCTGCCTCGCGAAACATCGTTTTGTTGTAGTACATGGCGATGCCCCCAAACAAAACGTTCAGAGCCATCAGCTTGCCCTCCACATAGCACTCCTCAAGAGCGGTGGGGAAGTAGACGTCCGGATCGAAAGACGGGTCGGCCTTGGCGTAAGGGGTCAGGTCGGTGAAGTGGCCCTTCGCCGCCAGGTTCGGGAAAAAGTAGTGGTCCACGCGCATGACGTCCGGCGCGGTGCGCGAGCCGAGCATCATGATCTGCTTCTGAGCGTACGAGGTGCCGGGCACACTGAAGACGGTTACGTGCAGGTCTGGGTTCTGTTCGTTGAATCGTTTGACAATCTGCCGCTCGACTTCGAACTGCTGCGGATTCCCCCAGGCCATGTAGCGGAGACAGGTCTTGCCCTCCGGGCAGCCCGTCGCACGCGAAAAGCACCCGGTCGTCGCCATGCCGACGACGAGGAGGCCGATCAGTGCGAAGGCGCGGCGACCAAGAACCACAGATGATCCAGATACGCTGCCGCCAGCGAGAAGTCCTGCCGAATCCCTCAGCGCCTCCAGAGCCCGCGCATCATCTCCTCGCGCGGGGTCGCATAGTCGGCGTGGGTGGCGAACCGGATCCCGCCGTAGCCGAGGAAGACGATCAGCAGCACCAGAATCCCCCGGTCCCAACTGCGATTCAGCTCGACCGAGCGGCGGGTCGCAAAGCCCCAGACCCCCAGGAACGCCGCAGTACTGAACAGAACATAGAAAAACGTGCCCAAGGCGTGCGCTTGGAACGCCTCGCCAAGCGACCCCCGCACGGTGAGCGCAAACGAAGTGGTCAGTCCGCAACCCGGACACGGACGGCCCACCGCCAAGACGCTGGGGCAGGGCGGCAGCCCGAGGCTCTGGTGTGTTCCGTGGCCTGCCGAATTGGGACTCAGGTAGAACGCCACCGCCGTCGTGCCCAGCCACAACAGGAACCAACCGAGTTGGCTCCCCAATTGGCGGCGCGGCACGCCCTCGCGAATGGTGAGCATAGACGCCATGATAGCCCGGCCTTTGGGCGCGCCGACGGTCCAATGCGGGCGACGGGTAATCTCATCCGCATCTTATGACCGAAGTGATCATGCCCAAAATGGGCGACGGAATGGAAGAAGGCACTCTGCTCGAGTGGCTCAAGAAGGACGGAGAGACCGTCAAGTCCGGCGAAATCATCGGCACGATTCAGACCGACAAGGCCACCCTTGAGCTTGAATCGCCCAGCAGCGGCACGTTGACCGGGTTTCTGATTTCCGCAGGCGACACCGTTCCCGTCGGCAAGGCCATCGCCGCCATTCTAAAGTCTGGCGAGTCGCTTCCGGGCGGTTGGGGTTCCGGCAACGGGTCCGCTCCCGCTCCTGTCGCCGAGGCCCCGGCGACGCCGGCCGCGAAGGCCGAAGTGCCCGAAGCTCCCTCCGTGGCGGTTTCTTCCAGACTCAAGGCGAGCCCGCTGGCCCGCAAGCTGGCTACCGAGCGGGGCATTGACCTCGGCTCCATCGTGGGCTCGGGTCCCGGCGGCCGCATCGTTGCGTCCGACGTGGAAGGCGTGGCAGCGCCACAAGCGCAACCGACGCGATCCGCTCCGGCACCGACCCCGGTTTCGACGCCCGGCTCGACCTTCGATTTGAACCGGCTCCGCCAGATCACCGCGCAGCGCACGCAGCAATCGAAGCAAGAGGTCCCGCACTTCTATGTGACCGTCGAGGCGGACCTGGAAAAGCTCGAAGCCCTGCGCACGCAGTTCAAGGACGAGGGCGCGAAGCTCAGCATCAACGACTTCCTCATCAAGGCCTGTGCGCTGGCGCTGCGCGAGATGCCGCAAGTCAATGCGAGCTACCAAGGCAAGACGCTCCACCTGCATGGCGATGTGAACATCGGGATGGCCGTGGCCCTCGACGACGGGCTCACCGTTCCCGTGATGCACCATGCAGACCAGCTTTCGGTGCGGCAGATCTCCGAGCGTTCTCGCGACTTGGCGGGCCGGGCCCGGTCGAACAAGGTTGCGTTGGACGAACTGAGCGGAAGCACGTTCAGCATCTCGAACATGGGCATGCTCAACGTGGACAGCTTCGCCGCGATCATCAATCAGCCGAACGCGGCGATCGTGGCCATCGGCAGCGCGCGCAAGAAGGTCGTGGTCAACGGTGATGACGAGATCGAAGTGCGGCTCCGCATGAACGTCACCGGTTCCTTCGACCACCGAGTCGTGGATGGAGCCGTCGGCGCGAAGTTCGTCAACCTGGTTTGCTCCTACTTGGAGAATCCGACGCGGTTGCTGGGCTGACTTTTGCCTGCCTGATCCGTCTGTAGCTGCATGGCGACCACGGTCCGTGAGATGAGCGAGCAACGGGAGTTGCAGGCGCTGTCGCCTTTTGCCATGCCCGCCGCCAGGAGCGCGGGGCGCGAGCATGATGAAGCGCCGGACCCGGTTCGTACGTGCTTCCAGCGCGATCGCGACCGCATCCTGCATTCCAAGCCCTTCCGCAGGCTCAAGCACAAGACGCAGGTGTTCTTGGACCCGCGCGGCGACCACTATCGTACGCGTCTCACGCACACGTTGGAGGTCGCCCAGATCGCGCGAACCATCGGCCGTGCCCTGCGGCTCAACGAGGACCTCATCGAGGCTATCGCCTTGGGGCACGACGTGGGGCACACGCCGTTCGGGCATGCCGGCGAGGCAGCGCTGGATCAAGTGCTGGCCAAGCGGTTTGCCGAGCAAGGCGATGGACCGGGACGGTTCAGGCACTACGAACAGAGTCTGCGTATCGTGGACGTGCTGGAAGCCATGAACCTCACGCAAGAGGTGCGCGCCGGAATCGACGGGCACAGCAAGGGCCGCAACGATTTGACCGCGTTCGACGGCGAACCGACGTCCACGCTCGAGGCCGCTGTCGTGCGTGTCAGCGACCGGATCGCCTACCTCAACCACGACCTCGACGACGCGTTGCGCAGCGGCATGATCTCGGAGGTCCCGGCTCGGTTCGAGCCGCTCGGCGAGAGACATGGCCGCCGAGTGGGCGCGATGGTCGAGGACGTCATCCACAACAGCCTGGACCAGCCCGCCATCCGGCTCTCCGAGCCGATGCTGGCCCACCTGAACGAACTCAAGGAGTGGCTCTTCGAGAACGTCTACACCCGCTATCCAGTGGTCTACCCGGACATTCCGAAAGCGCAGGGAGTGGTACGCGAGCTGTTCGAGGCGTTCGTCAACGGTGCACCGATGCCCGAAGGGTATGCCGGCGTCCAGGGAGCCGTGGACTACATCGCGGGCATGACCGATCGCTTTGCGATGGACGTGTTCGCCGCGATGCGGCTGCCCGAGTCGTTTCGGGTGCGCTGAGCGCTAGCCGGCCGGAACCGTGATCTTGACCCCGTTGGGCTTGTCCTTGACTGGGCTGGCGTCGATCTCGTTCTTGACCTCGAACTCGGCGAGCTTCTTCGTCTTGCGGAAGGTGCCTGTCGCGATGACTTCGGCCTTGTTCTTCAGTTCGGCGGGCGCCTCGCCGTTGCTGAACACGTTCAGCTCGCCCTTGCCGCCCTTCAGCTTGAAAGTGAAGTACTTATTGCCGCGTGCGCTCGTCTTCTGAACGAACTCGGAGACCACTCCCTTGACGGCGACCAGACCCTGTTTGTCGAAGCGCTCGATGTCGCCCAGCACGTCGTCCACGGTCACCGTGGGCGGGGCAACGGTTTGGGCCATGGCGATGGCCATCAGGATCAACAGCGGGAAAACCAGAATGCGTCGCATGGCTCAGTACTCGATCAAAGCGCAGACGGGGTAGTCGCCGATGGCCGTCCGTCCGTTGAGAAAGCTCAACTCGACCAGGAAGCCGAATCCAACGACTATTCCGTTCTGTCTTTCAACAAGACGCGCGGCGGCGCGTGCCGTTCCACCCGTGGCCAGCAAGTCGTCCACGATGTAGGCCTTCTGTCCCGGCTCGATGGCGTCGATGTGCATCTCGACGATGTTGGTGCCGTACTCGAGGGCGTACTCCTCGCTGATCCGCTCGTAGGGCAGTTTGCCGTGCTTGCGAACCGGGGCGAAGGGCAGATTGAGCTGCAAGGCCAACGGCATGCCGAACACGAACCCGCGGCTCTCGATGCCCACGATGACTTCGGCCCCCTTGGCGCGAGCATCGGCGGCAAGCAAGTCCACCGCCTCGTGCATCGCGGCAGCGTCGTGGAGGACCGGTGTGATGTCCTTGAACAGGATTCCGGGCTTGGGGAAGTCCGGCACATCGCGGATCAGGGACTTGGCTTTGATTTCAGGCACGGGGCGTTATACCTTTGACGGCCCAAACGACGTTTCAAACATTTCTGAAAGTTTGGTACAGTAGGGCGAGTGCTGTCTGTTCACGCGCCGCGCGACCCCCAAGCCACCCCCTGGCTCGCCGAAGGCGACGCCAAGCGTCGCGCCGTGCAAAGCATGTTCGCCGAGATCGCGGGCCGCTACGACCTGTTGAACGGCCTGATGAGTTTCAACCTCCACCGCCGATGGCGGGCCGCCGCCGTCCATGCCATCCAGCCGCCCGTGGGAGGTGTTGCGGTGGACGTTTGTTCCGGCACAGGCGACTTTCTGGCCCCGTTGCGGCGGGCTGTCGGTCCCAAAGGAACCGTCGTCGGCCTCGACTTCTGCCGCCCCATGCTCGAAGGAGCGGTGGGCAAGACGGAAGTCACGGGGCTCTCGGTGGGCGATGCGTGCCGCTTGCCCTTGCGCGATGGTTGTGCCGACTGCGTCACCGTGGGCTGGGGCATCCGCAACGTTCCCGACGTAGACCAAGCCCATCGGGAGATCGCTCGCGTGTTGCGCCCCGGAGGCAAGTTCGTGTCTTTGGACATGGCCGTTCCCCGCAACCCCGTCGTTGGCGTTGGCAGCAGGCTGGTTTGTCGTCGCGTGCTTCCCGCGTTGGGCCGCTTGTTCGGCTTGTCGAAGGCTTACACCTACCTGCCCGAGAGTACGTTGCGGTTCGCCACACGTGAGGCCTTGGCCGACTCCATGCGCAAGGCTGGTTTCGTGGACGTGCACTTTCGCGACTTCATGATGGGCAACATCTGCATGCACTGGGGGACCAAAGCGTGACGTCACAGACCATTCTTGGGATTCGCTCGGACCACGTCGAGCCATCGTTCTTGGAAACAGTAGGCACCCACATCGCCCGCGTCAACGACGAGCTGGACGAGTTGGTCGCCTCGTCGTCGCGCTTGGTCGAGGACGCCGGACGGCACACGCTTTTGGCGGGAGGCAAGCGCTTGCGCCCCGCGTTGGTGGCGATTGTGGCGGAATCCACGGGCAAGCCCTTCGACGGCAAGCGCGCGGCGCGCATCGGCGCCGCGATGGAACTCGTCCACATGGCGACGCTGATGCACGACGACGTGATCGACCACGCGTCTACGCGGCGCGGGCGTCCGACGGCGGGCAGCGTGTTTGGCAACACAGCCGCCATCCTGACGGGAGACGTGTTGCTCGCCAAGGCGATGTCGGTTCTCGCGCACGATGGCGACCTCCGGATCATCCGAATGGTGAGCGATATGGTCGTCCAGATGGCCGAAGGCGAAGTGCGCGAGCTGGAAGTCCGCGGCAACGTCCACCTGTCCGAGGACGAGCATACGGAGATCCTGCGCATGAAGACCGCCGAGTTCGTCCGCGCGTGCTGTCAGGCAGGCGCGTTGCTCGCAGGACTGGGCGAGGCGGACGCTGGCGAGATCGGCGCCTACGGGTTTCACATCGGCATGGCCTTCCAGATCGTGGACGACCTGCTCGACTACGAAGGCGACTCGGAGGCCATCGGCAAGCTGCGCGCCACCGATTTTCGCGAGGGGTGTGCCACGTACCCGCTCATCCTCGTCCGCCCGCACCTGACCGAGGCCGAACTGGCGCTGGTCGAACGCAAGTTTGGCAATGGGGTCAGCGACGACGAATTGCGCTTGATCGTTCAGTGGATGCACGAACGCGGCGCGTTGGCCGCTACCCGCGCTCTCGCTGAGAGCCATGTGAACGAGGCCAAGGTCCGCATCGCCTCCCTTCAAGAGGCGGCGGGAAGGTCCCTGCTCGAGACCCTGGCCGCGACCATCGTCGCTCGAACGTCGTGAACCGGTTTCGCCTGGTCGTCTTCGATCTCGACGGCACCCTTTATCGGGGTGCCGAACCTGTGCCACACGCGGTCCCGGCCGTGATCCGGCTGCGCGACGAGGGAGTCCTGGTGCGCTATGCGACCAACAACTCGGCAGCCACGCGCGAAGGCACGGCCGACAAGTTGTGCGCGATGGGTTACCCGGCGGCTCCAGCCGAGGTGTACGGTTCGTCCCATGCCGCGGCAGCGCTCATGGGCGAACGAGGGTTGTGGTCGGCGTTCGTGGTGGGGGAGCCCGGCTGCATCGGGAACCTGCGAGCTTCCGACGTGAGCGTGATCAACGCACCCGAGGGCCGTGCGACGCCAGAATCCGACGACGTGGCAGATGCCGTGGTGGTAGGCATCTGTCGTACCTTCACGTACACGCTGCTGGACTCCGCTCTCCAGCAACTGCTCTTGGGCGCCGAACTCGTGGCCACGAACCGAGACGCGACATACCCCTTAGAGGCGGGCAGACTCCAGCCGGGTGCGGGGAGCTTGGTGGCCGCGATCGAAGCAGCTTCCGGCAAGCCGGCGCAAGTGGCTGGGAAGCCGGAACGCTGGATGATGGATGCGATCCTTCGGGACGCTGGGGTTCGCCCCGAGCAGACGTTGGTCGTGGGCGATCGCGAGGACACCGACATCGTCTTCGGCAAGCGCAACGGGTGTGCGACCGCCATGGTGCTGACGGGCGTCGGCACGCGCGAAACGGCAGCGGATTATGTGTTGTCCGACTTGAGCGAGCTGTTCGGGTCGGCCATGGACGCGCCCCGGTAACGACGCCAGAGCACCCACGCGCCGCACCCGGTTAGCGTGGCGACAACGGCCACGATGGCGTAGCCGAACATGAAGAGCCCGAGCAAAACCGCGACTCCGAGCCACGAGGCGACCAAGATCAGCACATCGGAGCCATCGCGCGGAAAAGGCATCGCCTACTTCTCGCTGTTCAGACCCATGTCGCCCGCGCCCTCGGCGGCCATGCGCTGCTCTTCCTCAAGCTGTTCCTTGGTCTTCTTGGTCTTGCTCCAAGTAGCCTTCTCTTTGATCCAGGCAAGGAACTTCTTCTCCGACTCGGAGAGCGAGCGCTCATCCTCTGGCTTTTCGGTGAAGTGATTGTTCATCCAGTCGATGGCGGCCTTCGTATGGTCGCTGACTTCGTACTTCTTGTCCTCATAGCCAGCCTTGATGATGTCTTCGAGGGCGAAAATCTCGAGCGGTCGGTGATAGGCGAAGTTGGTGATGACGTACGCGGCCATCTCTCGCGCCTGGTCGCTGCCGTCCTTCCAAAGTGCCTCGATGTGGGGGATGGCTTCTCGGCCTTGGCTTCCCAGCGCTTCGGCGGCACGCATGCGGGCGCCCTTGGCGATGCCGGTGTTCTGCTCGAAGTCGTTCACCAACGCGGCCAGTTGCTTGGATACCTCGGGGTCGGGGTTCATCATGAACACGCCCTGCGTCGCCGCCATCTTGACCTTCCAGTCTTCGTCCTGCAAGAGCGTGACCATAGACGGCACGGCGCGCTTGCCGAGCTTGCCGAGCGACTCGGCTGCCGACCACGACCCCTCTTTGGCTTCGGCGAACAGGGTCACTTTGGCCTGTTCCGCCTTCTGGTCGTCCCAATATCGGTACCCGGCCGCTCCGACGACTGCAACGCCAAGAACGGTGAACAGCAAGACGCTCGACTTCTTCATGACAATCCGTAACGCGCCCTTGGGGCGACTAGTGCCCTTAGCTTATCACAATCACGTCAAGCCGACCGCTGCCAGCGTGTGTGGGGCGTTGCGGAGGTGGTGCTCCAAGCTGAACAACTCTTCGACTTCATCGGGCGACAGGTGAGCGACGACGTCCGGGTCTTGGGAGACGCAGGTCTTGAAGTCGTGGCCTTCCCACGATTTGGCTGCGTTCCGCTGGGCGACCTTGTACGCGACCTCGCGGGGCAGGCCCTTGCCGATAAGCGCCACCATCACGTGTTCGCTGAAGACGAGGTCGCCCATCTGGGTCAGGTTGGCCGCCATGCGGTCTTCGAACACGTGGAGGCCCGCCAAGATCGTGGTCAATCTGCGCAGCATGAAGTCCGCCAACTGGAACGAATCGGGGAAAACGATGCGCTCCAGCGACGAGTTGGTGAGGTCGCGTTCGTGCCACGTGGCCACGCTCTCCAGCATCGCATGGGCGTTTGCGCGGAGGAGGCGGGCCAGACCGCACACCGTTTCGGAGTTCCAAGGGTTGCGCTTGTGGGGCATTGCGCTCGATCCGGTTTGGCCCGCGGCGAACGCCTCCTGGACTTCCAGAATCTCGGTGCGCTGGAGGTTGCGGAGTTCGGTGGCGACCCTTTCCAGGCCGGCTCCGAGCAGGGCAAGCGCGTTGAGCAGGTCGGCATGGCGGTCGCGGTTGACGATTTGCGTTCCCGCCTCATCGGGGCGCAAGCCGAGCAATTCGCACACGCGAGCCTCCATCTCGGGCTCCGTGTGCGCGTGGATGCCGACGGCCCCGCTCACCTTGCCGACGGCGATCTCCTCGCGGCACCGGCGCAGTCGAGCCATGTTCCGCTGGAGTTCCGCGTACCAGTTGCAGCACTTGAACCCAAACGTGATCGGCTCCGCGTGGATGCCGTGCGTGCGACCGATCTCTGGCGTGCCAATGTGTTCCCTGGCCAATCGCGCCATTTCGGTGGAGAGGGCTTCGGCGCTGGCCAACAACACGTCGCACGAGTCGCGCAACATCATGCCCAGAGCCGTGTCGATCACGTCGTAGCTGGTGACTCCAAAGTGGATCCACCGACCCGCTTCGCCCACATTCTCGGCGAGGTTGCGCACGAAGGCCATCAGGTCGTGGCGTGTCTCCTTCTCGATTTCGTCGCATCGGGCGAGGTCGAACGCAGCCTTCGATTCGATGAGTTGGAGGTCGGCCAGAGGGATCGCGCCGCGCTCGGCGTGAGCCTTGCAGATGGCCACTTCGACATCCTGCCACCTCTGATACTTGGCCTGTCGGCTCCAAATGGCGGTCATCGCGGGCGTGCAGTAGCGGTCGATCATGGGCGGGTAGAGGGTACCCGTGGCAGGACCCCAGCTCCAGTCCAGCGAACCATGATCGCATGCTTTGCGTCGTCCTGGCCCTCGCCTTCGCCAGCGCTCCCGCCGACCTGGTGGTGCGCAACGCCCGCATCTGGAGCGACGGTCTGCCTGCCTTCGCCGAGAGCCTCGCGGTGCGCGACGGGCGGTTCGTCCACGTGGGCGGCGAGCGGTCGGACCTCGTCGGCCCCCATACGCAGGTGGTGGATGCCGGTGGCCGGGTCATCGTGCCGGGGCTCATCGACAGCCACATCCACATGGTGAGCGGCGGATTGGGGCTGAGCCAGATCGTGTTGCGAGACGCCCGCGACCGAGACGACTTCGTTCGACGCGTACGCGAGTTCTCCGAGGGCTTGCCCACAGGTAAGTGGCTCATCGGTGGACGTTGGAGCGTTGAAAGCTGGACAGATCGCTCGTCGCCACGCAAGGAGTGGATTGATGCGGCGACTCGTGGGCGGCCCGCCTTCCTAACCCGGATGGATGGCCACAGTGCACTGGCGAACTCGGAGGCCCTTCGCCTCGCGGGGATCACGGCAACGGGCCCCAAGGACCCCGAGGGTGGCGTCATCGAGCGAGACGCGAGCGGCGAGCCCACGGGCATCTTGAAGGAAAGCGCGATGGGACTCGTGTCGCGGCTCATTCCTCCGGCAAGCGTCGAGGATCGCCGCGCCGCGCTCGGAGCTGTCATCCGCCACGTCAATGCGTTCGGCGTCACCGCGGTGGCCGACATCACGAGCGTCGGCGCCACGGTCGAGTACGGTTCTCTGCCTGAAGCCGAGGCCACGTGCCGCATGTACCTCTATCCCGTGACGGGCAGTACCGAAGGGCTGGGCGAGACGGCCAAGTCCACACGCAGGGCGGGCGGCTGGTACCGCCTCAACGGGTTCAAGGCTTACTTGGATGGCACGTTGGGCTCGCGCACGGCCATGATGGCGGCACCATTCCTGGGCAATCCTGCGGGCCAGGAGAACTGGCGCGGCCTGTTCCGAGAGGGAATCGAGGACGGCCGGTTCGCGCGCAACGTGGCGACCGCCGCAAGGGAAGGTGTGCAAACCATTGCCCACGCCATCGGCGACGAGGCCAACCGAACGCTCCTCGACATCCTCAGCAACGCCTACGGTAACGAACTGAAAGCAGCCCGTTGCCGCAGCGAACATGCCCAGCACCTGCTCCCCGAGGACATCGAGCGGTTCGCCCGGCTCGGAGTGATCGCTTCAATGCAACCGTATCACAAGGCCGACGATGGTCGGTACGCCGAGAGCTACTTGGGCGAGGAGCGCTGCAAATCGAGCTACGCGTTCCGGTCGCTGCTCGATCGCGGAGCGGTGGTCGTGTTTGGGTCGGATTGGCCGGTGGTGAGCGCGAACCCCTGGTTGGGCGTAGAGGCCGCCGTCACGGGCAAGACGCTTGCCGGCCAGGTCTGGATGCCCCAAGAGAACCTGGCGGTTGCCGAGGCTCTGCGCTGCTACACCAGTCGGGCGGCCTACGCCGTGTTCGCCGAAGACGAGATCGGCCGCATCGCGCCGGGTTTGCGGGCCGACTTCTTGATCCTGAACCGGTCGCCCTTCGACAAGAACGTGGAGTGGGGCGCCATCCGACCCGAGTCTTTGTACTTCGGAGGCAAGCGAGTGGAGGCCGCTGGTCCGTGACGACTCCCGAGACGGTCGCCCGATCGTTGCGCACGCTGCTATACGATGGCTTGGTCGCCAACTGGTATCCGCGCGTCGTTGCCGAGCGGGGCGGCTACGTCCAGAACATGGCTCGCGATTGGACGACGCACGAAGACGGCCTAAGGTTCTTGGTTTATCAGTCGAGGATCGTATGGACCACGGCAACGCTGATCGTCTACGATCCAAGTCTTCGGGCGCAGTTGGAGCCCGTGTTGAGCCACGGCTTGGCGTTTCTGGAAACCAAGATGCGCGACCATGAGGCGGGCGGCTACTTCACAGAAGTACATCTGGAGGAAGGACCGCTGGTGGTCGCCAAGTCGAGCTATGCGCTCTCCTTTGCGCTCTTTGCCTTGGCGGCGGCGTACAAGGCGACTGGAGATCCTGCGGTATTGAGCGCGGCTCGCGACCTGCAGGCTTGGCTGGGTCGCTGCGAAGACGAGCACGGTGGTATCGCCGACGACTTGGACCGATTTGGAACGGTCTCAGCGAGCCGAGATGCGGGAACCCCGAGCGGCATCAAGAGCTTCAACACCCACCTGCACTTGCTGGAGTCTGCAACCGAGATGCACGAGGCCGCGCCAACACCCGAGACGGCAGGCTGGGTGCGCCATTGGCTATCTGTGCTGATGGACAGGATGTTGACCTTGCCGGGAGTCGCGTGTCCGTTCTTCCTGCAGAACTGGCGTGCGTTGCCTGGCCACAACTCGCCCGGGCACAACATCGAAACGGCGTTCCTGCTGCATCACGCGGCGACGGCCATCGGCCTGCACAGCCCAGATGTCGAGCAAATGGTTCGCGGATTAGTGGACCACTCGTTGCATGTGGCGTGGGACGAAAAGCACGGGGGCTTGTTCTACCGAACCGAAGCCTTCGACGATCCGTTCGACCGCGACAAGGTGTGGTGGGTTCAGAACGAGACCTTGACGGCGCTCTTGGTCGCCTACAAGGCGTTTGGCGACGAGGTTTATTGGAACCGGTTCTGCGAATCATGGCGGTTCTGTTGCGATCACTTGGTGGACCGGCTTCACAGCGGTTGGTACGACACGGTGGACGAGACGGGGACGCGGGTTTTGGTGGAATCCAAAGCCCACCGGTGGAAGGCCAACTACCACGAAGGGCGAACGCTGGTCTACTGCCTCAAGATGTTGGCCTCATGATGTTCTCTCGTTCCTTTAGGGGGCTGCTCCTGATCTCCTCCGGTCTTGCGATGTCGGGCTGCCACGCGGGTGCGCCGCCCATCCACCAGGCAAAGCAAGCGCCCAGAGAAGTCGTGAACAACCAACGCGTCTTCCTCTTGGTGCCCATCCAAAACCCCCGAAAGCAGGTCCGGGAGGACGTGGAGACGTCTCTGCGCGAGTTCTACTTTGCAGAAGTCCGATGGCTTGACAATGTAGACATCCCCAAGTCGGCTTTCTATCAGCCTCGGCGACGTTATCGTTCCGAGAAACTGCTCAGATGGCTCCAAGCCGAGTTTGCCCAAGGCTCCGCAACGACGAAGATCATGGGAGTGACGGAGAAGGACATCTCCACCACCGCTCACGGGGTCTACGACTACGGCATCATGGGTCAGGCCACCGTTGGCGGCACGTCCTGCGTCGTCTCGTCTTATCGTACAAAACGAAGGATTGGCTCGGTTGCCGTACACGAAGCGGGTCATACCCTGGGGTTGGAACACTGCCCGAACAGGGGGTGCGTGATGCGCGATGGCGAAGGCACGGGCGCCGACATCGTCAACCACTCTGGCTTCTGCTCGAAGTGCCGTTCAGCCGCGGGCATCTGGTTGCGCTAAGCGCGTTCAGCCGCCCAGCAGCACGCCTTCGCCGTCCAAGTTCTCGTACCGTACGCCGGCAAACGCCGGCAAGGTTCGAGACATCTCTTCAATGACTTCTCGCGCGTTGAACAGCGGTGTTCGCGGCTTGATCCTTATCGCCAATTCCTCGAACACCTTCCATGCGGGTTCGGCATCGCCCTTGGTGGGTAGGATGGCCTTCATCCGCTGCACTCGGCCCTCGCAGTTGGTGTAGGTGCCGTCCTGCTCGGCGGGCGCGGTCATGGGCAAGACGACCGAGGCATAGTTCGTCGCTTCCGACGCGGCGATGTCCTGAACCACGAGGAACGGCACGTTCGCCAGTGCGCGGGCCAACAGATCGCGGTCGAAGTGCAACGCGAATGGATCGCAACCCAGCAACCAGAGGGCATCCAATTCGCCATTGGCAGCGGCAGTGAGGATCGCGTGCGTGTCCATCCCCTGCTCGCCTTCGGGTTGGGCGTCGGGCCGCACGCCGGCCGCCTCGGCTCCGCAGACGTTGGCGCCAGTGGCGTACAGGTGCTTGCGTCCAGGCACGGATGCGAGAGCGGCCATTGCACGGTTGCCAGACTCTGCGTTCAGCAACGCATGCGAGGCCACGATTGCGGTGGCATCGCTCAGCAGTTCCCGTGCCTTCGCCAAGTCGGAGGCAGAAACGCCCGAACCTTCGGCCGAGCCGTTGCCGGCAAGCGCCTCGGCGACCGCCCCCTCGGTTCCCGGAGCGCAACGCAACACAAGGTGCGCGAACGAATCGGCTTCGGTAGACGCGGAATGAACGACCACGACCTTGGCCCCGTGCTTGAACCAAGCCTTGCGGACCCGCAGGAAGACGATGGGCAACTCCTCGGCCAGGGATCCGAACACCACGATCGTCTTGGCGTCTTCGAGCGCGGCGATCGGCTCCGGCTTGGGTACGGACGTGGCGAGGTGGCGCGTCCATCGGTGATCCACGTGGTTCGAGCCGAATACACCGCGGAACGACTTCTGGAACTGGTACAGGCCCTCGTTCGAGACCATCGGCCCGGCCAATCCAGCGACCTTCTTGCCCACAAACGCCTCGGAGATCGCGGCGTAGGCGGTCATCCAATCGGCTCCCGCGAACCCATCGCCCGAACGAACGAGGACTTTGGTCAATCGCTCCGATGAGTTGTAGAAGTCATGTCCAAACTTGCCGCGATCGCACGTCCACTCTTCGTTCACGGACTCGTTGGTGCGACCATTGATGCGGACCATCTTCTGCACGCGGTAGTCGAACCACACGTTGCAGCCGTTCGAGCAAAGGGTGCAGACGGCGGGTCGGGTTTCGAGGTCCCACGGGCGAGCACGGAATCGGTACTTGGCGCTGGTGAGCGCGCCGACGGGGCAGATTTCGATGACGTTGCCGCTGAACTTGCTGGTGAATCGCTTGAGCTCAAATGTCGAGGGCGTCATGTTCGCGCCCCGGAAGCGGAAGGCGAGTTCGGCGTCGCCCGAAATCTCCTCCGTGAAGCGAACGCACCTGCCGCACTGGATGCAGCGTTCCAGGTCGAGCGTGACGAACTCGCTGAGCGGGAAGGCTTTGGGCAAGTGGCGCTTGATCTCGACGTAACGACTGGTCGAGGGACCATAGAAGAGCGTGTTGTTTTGCAGCGGGCACTCGCCGCCCCGGTCGCAGATGGGGCAATCCAGCGGGTGGTTGATCAGGAGCAACTCAAGGACGCCCTTGCGGTCGCGGTGGACCATCTCGGTGTCTGTGTAGACGACCATGCCGTCGCTTGCGGGCAAGGTGCACCCCGCTTGGGGCTTGGGCATCTTGCGCACCGAACCGTCCGGCCCCTTGAATCCGACTTCGACCAGGCACATGCGGCACATGCCGACCGGCTTCATGCGCGGGTGGTAGCAGAAGATGGGGATCTCGAGACCCAGCCGCTTGACCGATTCAACGATCAGTTCGCCCTTGGGCACCTGAATCTCTCGGTCGTTGATGGTGATCGTGACGAGGGTCGAGTCGGCGATGGCGGCCATGCGCCCTTGATTGTACGCGACCGGGGGCTCTTGGTGCCCGGTCAGCCTCGGGGTAGATTGGACACGACATGCCAAAGATGGACCCCCAGATGGTCAAGGAGTGGAAAGCGCGCTACGACGCCCTCCACGAGTTCAAACTCGAGGAGGCGAGGAACATGCTTCCCGCCGATCGGTTGGCCAAGGCGCAGGCGCTCGTCAATTGGTTGGCGTCCACGGGCAGACTGGCCGTTCGAGAAGACGACCTGGAATTCCACCTGAGGTGGCAACATGCTCGACAGAAGTGGCTTGAAAAATTCGGCTGAACTGGGAGAGGCGCTGTCGCGCCTGAGTCGGTGCCTCGACTCGCTCGGTTTGCAGTACGCCGTTATCGGAGGCGTCGCTGTCATCATGCGGGGCTATCTTCGTGCGACGGCCGATGTGGACGCGGTCGCGCTTGATCTGGACGACCGCTTGGACGAACTCGCTGCGAACCTCGGCCATTTCGGGTTGCATCTGCGCGATTCAAACCTCGGCCAGACGAGGTTGCGCCGCGTGGTGTTGATCGAAGCGGCGGGCGGGACGGGCATAGCCCTCGCGATGGGGGTGATCCCGTTCGAGGTCAACCTCACGCACAAAGCCCAAGCGATGGACGTGGGGACGGGACAAGATGTGCCGATCGCCTCGGTCGAAGACCTCTTGGTGATGAAGCTCATCGCGCTCCGCGACCGCGACAAGGACGACGTGATGCGCCTCTTGGAGTTGTATCCCGACATTGACCGCGAGGCGATCTTGGCCACCGTCACGGAGTTCGCCGAAGCGCTCGAATCCCCCGAAACGGTCGTGGAGGCGCGGCGTCTGCTCAAGATGCCGGCTTGAGGCGAGCCCAAACACAACAAACCACCCGCTCGAAGCGGGTGGTTTGCGAGAATTCAGAGCGGGCGCTCAGATCGCGAGCAGCTTCTTGATCCGCTTGGAATCGCCCGAAGCCAGCGTGGGCTCCTGTTCGAGCCGCCGCTTCTGGGACGCGCTCTTGTGCAGGAACTGGTGGCTGTTATACGCCTTCCGCCGGGTGATCTTTCCCTTGCCCGTGATCTTGAACCGCTTCGCCGCCGTCTTGTTTGTCTTGAGTTTTGACATCTTTCTTGGGACCTTTTCCTGATTTTGGCATAAGTACGACCACCATTTGGTTGGCTTCCATCGTCGGGGGTCGTTCGACCTGCGCCACGTCGGCCGTTTTGTCGATGAACACCTGAAGCTTCGCTCGTCCGATTTCGGGGTGCGTGATCTCGCGCGCCCGAAACTGGCAGACGATCCTGACCTTGTCGCCCTCGGCCAGAAAGCCGAGCGCCTTCTTCAGGTTGGTGTTGAGGTCGTGTTCGGCGATGCTGGGCTTGATTTTGAGGCCCTTCACCTCCGTTTTCTTCTTTTTGTTCTCCCGCTCCCGCTTGTCCATCTCGTACTTGTGCCGACCGTAGTCGATGATGCGGCACACGGGGGGATTGGCCGTGGCGGAGACCAGCACGAGATCAAGACCCTGCTCGCGCGCCATGTTGAGCGCCGGCCGGGACTGGATGATGCCGATCTGTTCGCCTTCCGGGCCGATCACCCGGATATCCCGAAACCTCAGGACCCGCTCGTTGATCATCGGGCCCGGTTCGGGGCGGGGAGGACGCCTAAAGCGCCGTATGTTGGGTCACCTCGCTGAAGTGGGTGGTCATGGGTTCAGCATTATACATGGTTCAGTCAAATGTTCGGCGCAGAGCCTCATAGACCTCGGCCTGGACACGCCGCGGAGCCCGCCGGATTCGAGCAAGCAGGTTCGCGGCGGACTCTGACGGCGGTTCGATGTTGCTTCGCGCCTGATTGCAGGCTGAGCAAAGGACTCGGAGATTGTCGCGCTCGTTGCCACCGCCGTGGGAAATCGGAGTGAGGTGGTCAATGACGAGCCGAACCTTGCTGGCGGGATCGGTTGGGTCGGGGTCTCCGCCTGTCCGGCCGCACAACTGGCAGGTGAATCCGTTTCGCTCCAGAATCTCCATTCGCAATTGGGGGGAGACTCGCCGTCCGATTGAAGGATCTCGCGTCAGAGACTCCAGAATGTACTCGTTCGGCTTCAGGTCCGATCTGTCTCGGTACGACCGAATCTTCATGCCCTCCTCGTTTCTCAACTCGCGAATCCGGCGTTGATAGTCGTGAATCTGGGCGACTTCGGCGATTTCGCGGGTCGTGACGATCTTGCCCACATTCTGCTCGAAGAACGCTCTGATTCGGCCCCGGGCGCCACCGGTCACAGGCTGACCTCGGATTGGACGAGTTGAGCAACCGACTTTGCCACGGCTTCGGCCAGCAACGGCGGTACAGCGTTTCCGATTTGGCGCGCAATCTCAATCTTTGTCCCGCAAAATATAAACGAATCGGGGAAGCTCTGGAGCCGTGCCGCCTCTCGGTGAGTGATCGGGCGATGCTGCTCGGGATGCAAGTACCGACCCTTCTCAGGCTTGAAGAACTCTGTTCGGATCGTGAACGCTGGGCGGTCCCACCAAAGGCGTCCCATTAGATCGGTGCCGCCCTTCTTGTCGATCCAGCACTTTGGGGTCAATTGAGGCGCCCGACGTAGGAGGTCTTCTCGGTTCATGCCCTGCTCTGGAATCGCCCGGTATCGGGCCATACTGGTTTCCGTTGGGGTTCGGCCAAAATGGAGGTCGAGCGGACTCGGCTCGGCTCTAATGCCCGTTCCCACGGGTGGAGGAAGTTCGCCGATTGCGTCTCGGACGGTTCGCCAGGGCAACCGATCTGGAAGCGCGTCGAAGAGGTTTGCAATTGACCGGTGGGGGGATTCGTGAGTCGGTGGCGGAGGAAACACGTTGCTAGGGTCCCCTTCGAGAACACCTACAACGAATGCCCGCGTCCGTCTCTGAGGCACACCATAATCAGCGGCGAGCAACTTGGCCGACGCGACAGTGAATCCGAGTTGTTTGGCCTCGAACAGAATCTCCTCAAACTCATCCGAGTCCAGCAACTGAGGGACGTTCTCCATTACGAACGCCTTTGCGCCGCTCGCCCGAACGACATCCAAGTAGGGTCGCCAGAGCTGCCTTCGAGCATCGCCGACCTTCTTCTTGTTGAGCAGGCTGAACCCCTGGCATGGCGGGCCCCCGATCACGATATCGGCTCTCGGAATAGAGTCGAATGCGCCTTCGACCAACTTGACGATGTCTGCCACACGCGCATGGTCCCCGAAGTTGGCGCGATAGGTCGCGATCGAGGCGGGGTCCATGTCTATAGCAAGAACTTGTCGGAACCCAGCTCGGTGAAAGCCGAGGGACATTCCACCCGCGCCACAAAACAGGTCTATCATGCGTCCAGCCGCCATACCTGTGCGGGTGCGACTCAGCGGAGGTGGTTGACTTGCGATCACGGCCCAAATAGTAGACGTGCGATCACGAGAATTGGTTGCGTCAGCGGCTGCGGTGCGATGCCTGAGTGCCCAGCACGCTTTGCTGCTCGCGACGACGCCGACGGAGCACCAGCGCCTCGCGGGCGATGTTCAGGTGGTAAAGCGCCGTGGCGTTCTCTTCGCAGGCCAAATCCCGCCCTTGGAAGTCCAGGAGACGCTCGACCAGCACGTCGATCACGTCTTCGATCCGGCAACCGTTGATCCCCACTTCGTCCGGACGCCCATGCTGAAACACGATCTTGATGAACGGCTTGTCCACCAAGGCCTCGCTTCCGTCCAAACTGCGGAACTTGTCCATATTTTCGCTCATGGCTAGGCTCTCGAACGGGCGGGGACGCCCGATTTCGAATCAGTGTATCCCATCGCAACCGGTCGAAGCAGGAATCAGGGGCCTCTTGGGATAACCTCCTTGAGATGATTGCGCAGGTGCACGCCGCCACGCTGGTCGGGATCGAGGCCGTGCCCATCGTCGTCGAAATGGAAGTCGGCGGCGCGACGCCGCAGTTCATTCTCGTCGGTCTGCCCGACAAGGCCGTCGAGGAGAGCCGCGAGCGAGTTCGCAGCGCCATGATCAACTGCGGCATCCACTTCCCGAACCGCAAGATTCTGTGCAATCTGGCTCCCGGAGACATCCGCAAAGAGGGTCCTTCGCTCGATCTGCCCATCGCCACGGCCGTGATGGCCTCGGTCGGCGCGATCCCCCACGAATCGGTCAAGGACACGCTGATCTTGGGCGAATTGGGCTTGGATGGCGTGTTGCGGCCCGTGGACGGTGCGCTCAGCGTGGCACTGATGGCCGCCGAGAAGGGCTTCAAGCGGCTGATCGTCCCCGAGGCCAACGCGCCGGAGGCGGCTGTGGTCACCAGTCTGGAGGTCTTCGGGCTCAAGTCCTTGCTCGACTTGGTGGACCTGCTCGGCGGATTTGGCCTGATCGAGCCGTACCGGTTCAGCGAGGAAGAACGGCAGGGCGAACCCGACTACGGTGTCGACTACTCCGACGTCAAAGGGCAGGCGACGGTTATTCGCGGCCTGGAAATCGCGGCGGCAGGCGGCCACAACCTGCTCATGGTCGGTCCTCCCGGTTCGGGAAAGACCATGCTGGCTAGACGCTTTCCGACGATCCTGCCGCCGCTCAACTTGGAAGAAGCCGTCGAAGTCACAAGGATCCACAGTGCTGCCGGCCGCATGGGCGACAAGCGCGGCTTGGTGTGGGAGCGCCCCTTTCGCAGCCCGCACCACTCGGCCAGCCATGCGGCGTTGGTGGGCGGCGGCAAGGTCCCTAAGCCCGGAGAAGTGAGCATGGGCCACAAGGGCGTGCTGTTCATGGACGAGATGCCCGAGTTCGACCGTGCGGTGCTGGAGGCACTCCGCCAGCCGCTCGAGGATGGGGTGGTCACGGTCTCCCGCGTGCACTCCTCGCTGACGTTTCCCGCCGACTGCATCTTGATCGGAGCCATGAACCCATGCCCGTGCGGTTTCAAAGGGCTGCCGGAGGCCAATTGCGTCTCGTCGCCGACGACGTGCGGGCGCTACGCCGGCCGGATCAGCGGGCCGTTGCTGGACCGCATCGACATCCACCTTCACGTTCCGCGGGTCAAGCCCGACGAGTTGCTGGGCAAGCCCGACGGCGAGCCAAGCGCCAACATCCGCGAACGTGTGATGCGGGCTCGCGAGATCCAACGCGGGCGGCTCGGCGCGACGCGCCTGAATGGGCGGATGACCCCCCGCGAGATTCGCGAGATGGTCCCGCTGGATGCTGCGTGCGAGCGATTCATGAAGCTTACGGTCAACAAGATGAACATTTCGGCCCGCGTCTTCGACCGCATTCTGAAAGTCGCCCGGACCATTGCCGACCTGTCCGGCAGCGACCAGGTCACCGAGAAACACCTGATGGAAGCCGTCCGCCTTCGCGAACAGGGCACCGATGGCTGATGGGCGTTACAAATGGGTTACAACTGACCCCGGAGCGTCTCGGACGTAGACGCCGCCCCGGGTTCGGCCCCCACAATGCGCACCATGAAGCGAAAGCTCTTCATTGGTTTTGGCGTCGCGTCGTTGGTGGTCGCTACCGTCGTGGCCACTCTTGGCGGACCACGCGGGTCGCAACCCTCGGAACTCGTGCGTCCCGAACTCGCGTTCCAGGAGCGGCTCAAGCAGCTGTCGCGCGAAAACGAGTGGAAGGAGGCTCACGAATGGTACATGGTCGACAAGCTGTACCCCGACTTCAAGATCAGCGCGAGCCATTACGAGGAGGCTGCGCGGGTCATGGAGCGGCTCGAGCCTGCACGAGAGCGCGGTCCAGGACGCGGCCGAAGGTTGCCCATTGGCGACTGGGAATATGTGGGTCCCAAGAACATGGACACGGCCCTGCGCTTGTGGGCAGGACCCTCACCAGTAAGTGGTCGTCTGAACTCGATGGTTTGGGACGTCAACGATGAGAACACCATGATCGTCACCGCTCGAGGTGGCATCTTCCGAACCAACGACAGGGGCTTGAACTGGCACGCGCTGAACAATGGGTGGGGCTCGGCCATGAGCAGCGCGGTCGCTGTTCACCCGAACAATCCTGCGCGACTGTGGGCCGGCACGGGGGACTATGTCGGCGAGTCCGTCTATTACGGCGGCATCATGCGGACGACCAACACGCCTGGCTTCTGGTGGCAGGTTCAACCGGCTGCGGCCGGCGAGGGCCCGGTCAGCGATGTGGTCATCCATCCGGACAACCCCGACATCCTTCTCGCCACCTCGGGCAAAGAGGGCAAGGACGGTCGGGTTCGACGCACTGCCGATGGCGGCGACACCTGGCAAGCGCCCCATCAGGATGGCCAGCCGCTCGTCGCGTTGCCCACTGGCGACTGGTGCGATCTAGACTTCTCGATTCCTGACGGACGTGGTCAACGGTTGATCTACGCCACGCGAAGCGTGTTCCAAGGCGGAGCCGAAGTCTGGGTCTCGAAGAACAACGGCGTCAGCTTCAAGAAGACAAGTTTGGGTTCCACCAATGGCGCGAAGAAGAGCGTTGTCGCCGCGTCTCAGGTGGACCCTTTGCGCGCCTATGTCCTCGTCAGCGAGGGACGTAGAATCTGGCGGACCGACGATGGTGGTGACACCTGGATCGATATCACGGGAGACTTCAAGGACGAGTGGTTCAAACAGATGAACTACAACTTCTGCATCGAGTCCGTTCGGATCGCAGCATCGGAGAGTGAGGCCCTAGTTGTGGGACAGTCGGGTCTCTTCCTGTGTAAGAACCCCGAGGCAAGTTCGGATTGGGAGTGGACCGACCTTGGCTTGACCCATGTCGAGGGCCCAGTGGGTGCCACGTACAACGGTTCGCCCGCTCGGTTGCACTGCGATTTCCACGTGTTGGTCAGCAACCCCCATCGTCCTAATCAGTTGTTCGTAGGCTCGGATGGCGGCGCGTTTCTGATGACTCTCAATGCATCGGGCGACCCCACGGTGGAGATGATCGGAGGCGGACTGCCGACCACCATGTTCTACCACGCAGCCTTCCATCCAACCCATCCCGACGTCATGATCGGCGGCTTGCAGGACAATTCAACCGCGTCCACCTCGACCCAAGGGGCCTGGGGCGATTTGAACCACTGGGGAGCGGTCAACTTCGGCGATGGTGGCTATGCCGCGATCAATCCCGCAAATCCCATGGTCCAGTATTCGTCCCACCAATATGGGCAGATCTACCGAACATCGAATGCGTGGGCCGATTGGGACCCGGACGTCCGACCGGGATACATTGGCAAAGCGCCCGGCGCATCGTACACGTTCATTGCTCCGATGGAGTTGGATCGCAACAACCCTGACCATCTGTATGTGGCAGGTGGCTATGCCGTCCACCGCTGGAACAATGCAACGGGCACATGGACGGGAACCGTCGTGAAGGTCCCCACGTCGGCCGAGTGCATCCGCTCGCTCCACATTCCCTTGGGTTCCACCAACCGTATCTACATCGGTACATGGGGTGGAAAACTGTTCGTGGGCGACACGCAATCTGGGGCTGTCAAGGATCTGACGAAACCGATCACTCCGAAGCGTGCCATCACCGACATCCACATTCACCCAAGCGACCTCAACTCGATGCTGGTGACCTTCGGTGGTGTTGGTGGGGGTCACTTGTACAGGGTGACCCTCACGGGAACGTCGGTCGGTTCGACAGACGCCGCTTGGGAATACCGAGACGGCTCTGGCGGGAGTGTGCTTCCCGACATTCCTGCCAACTCGGTTGAGCGCGACCCGGCATACCCCCAGACCACCTGGTACGTTGGCACCGATGTGGGCGTCTTGATGACGAACGATGCCGGCGCAACGTGGAAAAACGCCACGCAGATCCTCGGAATGCCCGGCGTTGAAGTGCGGCACTTGGAGTACGTCCCGGGAACGGGCTACCTGAACTGCGCCACCTATGGTCGCGGCATCTTCCGGCTCCGGCTGGCTCCGGCCATGCTGATCGGCTTCTTTGTCGGCCTTGGAGAGTCCTCGGCCGTGGGCGGAAGGGAGGTCGGGGTTCGCCTCGATCTGTCCGAAGCGGCTCCCGCCGGAGGAGCGACCATTCTGTTGGGTGCTTTCGGCAAGAACCGGACCGGTGATTGGGAGCCGACCAGCCTCATGACCCTGCCGACTTCGGTGACGATCCCCGAAGGGCAAACCTCGGCCCAGTTCTCGGTTCCGACCATGCCGGTGTGGACTGCCGAACGGTTGAGGCTCGAAGCGCGGCTCGGAGTCGAGTTGATGCAGGTGGACTTCGATCTCCTACCACCGACCTTTAGCGTGCGAATCCAACCATTCGACATGCTCGGCGGGGCGACTGCCGAAGGGCGCATTGATCTGGAGAACCCCGCTCCAGCCGGAGGCGCGCGCGTTTCGCTGGAGTCGACCAACAACGATGTGCTCACGGTGCCCAGCCTGATCACAATTCCAGAGGGACAGCGATTCGCGACGTTCCCGGTCACGAGCCGAACCGTTCTCGAGGACCGGGAGTACACGGTCACCGCCTCGTACGGCTTCGGCGAACAGACCGCAAAGGTCCAGCTGCGGGCACTGAGAGTCGACCGCATTGAGCTCGACGCCAACAGTGTCATCGGCGGCGCAAGAGTGATGGGAAGGGTGTTCCTATCGGGCGACGCGTTGGATGATCAGACGGTCCTTCTCGACTCCTCGGATCCGGCTGCCAGCGTGCCTTCGCAAGTGGTGATTGGAAGAGGCAAGCGGTCCGCAACGTTCGAAGTCCAGACATCGCTGGTCGGCGATCCCGTGGATGTGACGATCGAAGCCGAGCTGGCGGACAAAGTCCAGACCGTGCTGGCCGTCGGACCCCGCATGCTCAGGGGAGCCGTGGCCTACAGCGACCTAGACCCGTTCGCCGACATCAGCGGTCCGGTCTTGCTGAGGTTCCTTCAGCCGGTTACGGGAGACCTCATCCGAGAAGAGACGGTCATGCTCGACCCGTTCGGTCGGTTCACCGTTTCGGCGCCGGCACAGGCGGAGTTCGGGGTCTCCACAAAGGTGCGGCACTGGCTGCGTCGCACGGTCCAGATCGGTGGAGCGGCAAACTCCGACGTAGTGCTCGACATGGTCAACGGCGACGTCAACGGAGACAACTCGGTAAACGTCGCCGACTTTCTGGCCTTGCGTGCTGCTTTCGGTACCACACGTGGGTCGGCGGGTTACAACGCGATGGCCGACCTCAACGAGGACGGTCGGGTTGGAATCCCTGACTTCCTCATCTTGCGAGCCAACTTCGGAGCGCAAGGCGACTAACGGAACTCGGCGATCTCGTCGAGGGGTTTGCGGTGCAGATCGGGCACCGTACATCCCTCGACGGGATAACCGACAGCCAGAATCAGGAATGGCTTCTCTGACGGTGGCCGACCACAAATCTCGCGCAAGAAAGTCATTGGTGCCGGCGTGTGGGTCAAGCAAGCGAACCCGGCTCGGTGCAGAGCCTGAATCAGGAATCCGCACGCGATGCCGACCGATTCGGTCATGTAGTAGTTCTTGAGGCGCGTCCCGTCGGGACCTGGCTCGCTGTCGCGGCGGAACACAACGATCAGCCAGGGCGCGTCTGTCAAGTGAGCCTTGACGAAGTCGGTGCCAAGTGGGGCGAGGGCATCCAGCCACTCCTTGGGCGCACGCCGCTCGTAGAAGTCCCTCTCCTCGATTTCGGCTTCATTGCGGATTCTTTTCTTGAGATCATGGTCGGAGATGGCGACGAAGTACCACGGCTGTCGGTGGGCGCCGCTTGGAGCCGTCCCTGAGGTCATCAGCGCCAGCTCGATTGCTCTCTGGGGGATTGGATCGGTGGAGAACTGCCGTACGGTTCGGCGAGCATCGGCGATGGCATAGTCCTGTGTCAGCCGCTCGATGCTCGACTCAATGGGGACGCGGGGCGGACTGTAAAGCATGGCTCAAGTATCAAGGATCAAGGTCACCGGACCATCGTTGACAAGATTGACCTCCATGTGGGCACCAAACAAACCGGTCTCAACCGGGATACCTGTGGCGCGGAGGCTTGACACGAAGCATTCGAACAATCGTTGCCCTTCTTCGAACGGTGCTGCTTGGACAAAGCTGGGACGCCGTTGCTTCGCTGCATCGCCATAGACCGTGAAATTCGAAACGGCAAGAACGCCCACCGCTGCTCCCGACGCAGCAAGGTCCACGATCGAGAGGTTCATCTTTCCGTCGGCATCCCCGAAGATGCGCAGGTTCAGGGCTTTGTTCGCGAGTTTATCGGCGCTTGCCTCCGTATCCTCTCGGTGGGCAGCCACCAACAAGCAAAGACCGTGCCCGCATGCGCCAACGACACGACCCTCGACGACCACCTGGGCATGTTGGACCCGCTGAACCACCGCTCTCAAGCGCCTGCTCCTCGGCCAAACAGGCGCAGCACGCTGATAATGTCGGAGTAGTGCCCGATTCGGGTCATCACTTGACTCAGCTTCGAGGCGTCTTCAAGCTTCAGTTCGACGAGAATCTCCGCAGTGTGGTTGGGTAGCGTGCGGATACGCGTATTGCCGACATTCGCGCCGACTTCCGCGAAAATAGTGCTCACATCGAGAAGCAAGGCGTGCCGATCTTGTGCAACGATTTTCAGATTCACCGGGTATTGAGAACCATCGGACGGCCATTCAAAGTGAATCAAGCGCTCGGGTTCGGTCTCGCGCAGGTGAATCGCGTTGGGGCAAGCCGACCGATGCAACATCACCCCGCGTCCCCTTGTCACGTAGCCGACCACTTCGTCTCCGGGAATCGGTTCGCAACACCTCGATCGGCGCACCATCAAGTTGCCAAATCCCGAGGAGACCAGCAACGTCTTGCCCTCCGGGGAGTTCTTCGCTTCGATGCGGTGGGTTTGCGGAGCAGGGGCTTCTTGAACGTTGCCGCGCAACCGATGGGCCACGCTCGTCGCCGTGACAAGTCCTGCGCCGACCTTCGATAGGACATCCTCCGCGTCCTGGCACCCATCGTAATGCTGGGCGATGTCGCGAATACGATCCTCTCCCATGAAGTCGCGCGGCTCAACACCCATGCTCTTCAACTCGCGCTCGACGGATTGCCTGCCAAGGTGGGCGTGTTCATCGCGCTTTACTCGTCGAGCATAGGCGCGAATGCGTGACTTGGCGTTGGAAGTCTTGACGAACGAGAGCCAATCGAGACTCGGCGTTGCATTGTTTCGGGTGATGAGTTCGCAGACGTCCCCGTTCTTGAGGGTTGAGTTGAGCGGAGCGATGTGACCGTTGATTCGCGAGCCAACCAGCGTCATTCCGACTTGCGTATGAACCCTGAAGGCAAAGTCAACGGGTGTCGCACCCTTCGGAAGGTCGATCACGTCCCCCTTTGGGGTAAACACAAAGACCTGCTCCGAGAACAAGTCTGTCGAGAGAGAACGCAGGAAGTCGCTCGACATGCGGGCATCGCTCGACCAGTCCAACAACTGCTGCCTTAGGTTCGCAAGTTTGCTTGTTTCATCCTCTTTCGCCTTTCCCTCCTTGTAAGTCCAGTGGGCAGCAACACCGAACTCGGCGATTTCATGCATACGGCGCGTCCTGATTTGGACTTCCATGGGGTCGCCATGCCCACCCATCACCTTGGTATGCAAAGATTGGTAACCGTTGGATTTGGGCTTTGCGATGTAATCATAGAACATGTTCCCCATGGGAACCCAAAGCGTATGGACGATGCCAAGAACGAGGTAACACTCTGGGACGGTGTTGACAATGATACGCAAGCCAAGCAGGTCGTAGATTTGGTCGAAATCCAAACCTTGCTGCACCATCTTGTTGAAGATGCTGTAAAGGTGCTTGGGCCGACCCTGAATCTCGACGTCCGAGATGCCGTTTTCGGCAAGCTTGACCCTCAACGTGTCGATGGCTCGATTGATGTCGACTTCACGCTGCGCACGCGATTTGGCGACCAACTCGGTCATCGATCTAAACTCGTCTGGGTGAAGGTGTTTAAACGCCAGGTCCTCCAATTGCCATTTGATCTGCCAAATGCCCAGTCTGGCAGCAAGAGGAGCATACACGTCGAGGGTTTCGCTGGCAATGCGGGTGCGCTTGTGTGGTGGCAGGTTGTCCAGCGTCAGCATGTTGTGCAAACGATCCGCCAATTTGATGACCATGACGCGGAAGTCCTTGGCCATCGCGAGCAGCATCTTGCGGAGGGATTCGGCAGCCTTGAACGTTTCCTGCGCCTTCCGCGACTGCGGTCCGAACTCTCCGACAAGCTTCCAACTGAGTTTGGTGACTCCTTCGACTAGATGCCGGACTTCCGGGCCGAACATCTTCTCGATCGCTTCGATTGAAACTTGCTCGTTGTCTTCCACCGTGTCATGGATGAGCGCGGCGATAACGGTCTGGTCGTCCATCATCATTTCAGCAACGATGGTGGCAACGGCTAAGGGATGGTTGATGTAGGGAGACCCGTCGTCGCGCTTTTGGTTTTCGTGAGCTCTTTCGGCGTAATAGTACGCCAATCGTGTTTTGGCCAGGTCGGCATCCGGGTGATGCTCAAGGAGACGATTGGTCAGCTCGTGTAGACCCTCCGGCTCTTCCCAGTCGTCGGCGATGGTGATCGCCTTCGATAGGTCGATCAATCAGTGCCTCCCAGAATGCGGCGTACGACCATGGCCTGCTCCGGCGTGTCAACGGCCATTTCAGAGCCTTGACCTTCCGCCATGTAGATTGCGATACCATGTTCGAGGAAGCGCAACTGCTCCAGCCCTTCGGTGACCTCCAAGTGGGAGGGGGGCCAAGTGGCGTACTCCCTGAGTACCTGGCTGCGGTACCCATAGATGCCGATATGCTTCTTGGGCGGTTGGGTTCGTGCTTGGCGCGGAAAGGGAATAGAATATCTGCTGAAGTAGAGCGCTCGATTCTGTTGGTCGGTCACGACTTTGACGACGGCTGGGTTGTCGACTTCCTCTTCGGTGCACCAGGAGTAGACGCTGGTCATTGCGGCCTCAGGGTGGTTGGCGAAGGGCTCCGCACATGCGCGGATCGTTTCGGGTCGGATCAGCGGTTCGTCGCCTTGGACGTTGATGACCGCGTCGCAGTCGAGGTGGGCGATGGTCTCGGCGATGCGATCTGTGCCGGATGGATGGTCGGCGCGGGTGCGGATCGCTGGGATTCCGCGGCTCTCGCATGCGTCGAGAATGTCGTCGTCGGGAGTGGCGACCACGACGTCGTTGGCGACGGCGCTGGCGACCGCCCGCTCATAGACCCACTGGATCATCGGCTTGCCGCACAAATCCACCAGGGGCTTGCCGGGGAAGCGTTGGCTGCCCATGCGGGCGGGGATGACGATGGCCAGTTTCATGCGCGGAAGCCTGATTATACGGGCGTCGGCGCCCGATTCGATGCTGATCGGCGTTGAGATTCCGCTCTTCGCTGGGCCAGTCCTTGGTCCCGCCGACTCGCCGACGCCCTTGCATCCATTGGCGGCCAGCGTGGTATCCTCTCGCTTCGCGGGCCGTTAGCTCAGTTGGTAGAGNNGTCGTAGGTTCGAGCCCTACACGGCCCACCAAGTTTCGAACCCAAAACCTGCACATTTCGGGCGGGTTGGCGTCGGTGTCAACGGAAGACCTGCTCCGAATCGGCGACTTTGGATGGAGTCGCTTCGTGGCGTTGAGGGCTGTGCTAGCGTACGACGGTCCTGGGCCAAGTTCGTCACCTCCCGTGGCCTAGGAAGGACGCGTGCGGAACTGGACATTGGCTGGCGCGCGTCCTGCCAACCTGGCAATACCGCGGGTCCGAACCTTTGCGACCCTGATCCGCAGACTCCCGCTCCAGTCCTTCGCCAAATGGTCGCGATCAGGTCCCGGTCACATGGACAGCCCAGACCGCGCCAAGGCCTTGGTGTTGCGCGCACCATCCTCCCCAACGGCGATCCTGCATACTCGTCCGGGAGGCTATGGGCCCACGGTACATTCGTTGCCAAGGGTGTGCTTCTGCCATCGAGACCTCGGCACGGCCAATTGGATGCGGAGCCCAGATGAAGTTTAGCAACAAGTTACCGCAGGCGTGGAACGGGTCGGGGATCGGTTGTCGGACCGTCGGTCCGGGGCCCGTTTGCCTCCCAATGCAGGCGATCCAGCCGTAACGTCCGTCCCTTGTCATTATGCCCGTACATCGGCTCGCCTTGAGCGTCCCACGCATGATAGGCAATCCACCACTCTCCTGTAGGCAACTCGATAATCGATTGGTGGCCTGGCGAGTAGATATGTCCAGGCGCGGTATCCAGAACAGGCTTGTCGGGCTTAGTGTATGGACCGAGCAAAGACTTCGATCGAGCGGCCCACACTCGATAGCAAGCGTCGCGCTTCCAAGATTGGAACCATCCGGACGAATAGAATAGCCAGTAGACACCGTTGCGATGCACAAGAGTCGGTGCATCCAATACGCCTTTCTCGAGTTCACGGTCGGCTTCAAGGAGTACCCTGCGATCGCCGATCGTTTTGAGGAGGTCGGCTGAAAGTTCGACGATCTTGAGTGCCCGCGGCTTGGCCTCGCGGATGTACAGCAGGTATGGTCGTCCGGCTTCGACAAACAAGCAAGGGTCGATCGCTCCGTCTTCTCCTGGTCTGTCGTTCTCGTCAATGCCCTTGATCAGCACCGTCTGGTGCTCAAACGGCCCACGCGGATGGTCTGCAACGGAAATCGCAAGGTCGCGCTTCTTGGTGACCGGGTTGAGTGCCGAGTAAAGCATGCGCCACTTGCCTTGCCACGGGTAGACCTCCGGTGCCCACATCTGCTCCGAGGACCAAGACGGCTTTCCAACCGCGCCCAGATGCGTCCAAGTCACCAGATCTTTAGAGGACATGAGTTGAAAGCCATGGGGGCTGTTGTGCGTTCCATATGCGTAGAACGTATCGCCATCGCGGGTGATGAATGGGTCGGGGAAGTCCTTGCTCCAGACCGGGTTCCTGTAGGTATCCGTGAGTATCATGACTGCGAAGAATGTGGGGAGCATTGGCTATCCTTTCAGGCCGGTCAAGGCGATCCCTTCGGTGATCCGCCTCTGGAAGAACAGGAAGGCAACGATGACAGGCAGCGATGCGATTGCAGCAGCCGCCATGGTGATGCCATATTCGGTTGTATACCGCCCTTGAAAAATCGATAACCCGACGGGCAGGGTTCGCATGGTGATGTCCGAAGTCACGATCAACGGCCAGACAAAATCGTTCCAAGACGCGAGGAATGTGAAGATCGCCAATGTGGCCATTGCTGGCTGAGCGATAGGAAGAACGACTCGCCAGTACAGCGTCCACCGTCCAGCGCCGTCGACGATCGCTGCCTCCTCCAACTCGCGTGGGATGGCGATGAAGAACTGGCGCAGTAGGAACACGCCGAAGGCGCTGGCCAGCCCCGGAACGATCAGGGCGGGATAGGAGTCGTTCCAGCCGATGAATTGTACGATGAGATACACCGGAATGAGGCAGACCTGACCCGGGATCATCATGGTGGCGACGACGGCCAAAAAGAGCGTGTCTCGACCCTTGAACTCTAGGCGAGCGAACGCATAAGCGGCCATGCTGGTGACCCATAGGGTCAAGAGGGTCACTGCCAGGGCGACGCCGAGCGAGTTTGCGAACCAGCGCGCGATGGGAAACTCGGCGGACCTTCTGAACAGTTCTAGGTAGTTTTCAAGGGTCGGTTGGTCTGGGATCCATTTCGGTGTTGCGCTGAGCACCTCGCCTTCCGTCTTCAGCGAGGTGCTCAACATCCAGACGATGGGAGCCACCATGAGGGCCGAGCCTGCCGCCATTGCTGCGAGGCCCAGCCCCCTTGCGGTTCGGTGAGAATGGAGCCACCTCATCTGCATCTTGCGCCAGCGGTCATCTGCTGGTGGACGGAGGTTGGAAGTTGGCTCGTTCTTCCGCTTCCTTCTGCCGGATTTCCTGCATCTTTTGTGGAGAGACAGGATTCTCGTCGGTGCTGCAACCGGCGAGAACTCCGAGGACCATGCCAGCCAAAAGGATGAGCCTCGTGGCTAACGTCAAGCACCGTGGTTTTGCGATCTGGGTCATGTCTACGGCACTCGAGACGGATCGCAGCTGCCCCAGGTTCCCCAATAGTTCAGACCCAGGTCCGGATCGGAGTCCATCGTCGGGTTGGTTGCCGGGTCCACCCACTGGCCACGGCTGTCCATGAAGACCCACTCCCAGTATCCGAGTTGCTTGAACTTCAGCGCCTTGCGGCGGATGAAGCGCGCATGACCGTCGGCGATGCCGTAGTTGGCACCCTTGTTGAAGTTGAAGCCGGCCCAGGAGATGTCCGCGTCGTTCGCGTGCATCGCGCCGTCGGTGAAGAAGTTGCGTCTGGGCGACACGATGGCTTCCTTGACGGTGGTCGCACGGGTGGAGAAGATCACCAGGTCGGACGGCTTGCTGATCGCCGTCTGGGACATGCGGCTGACGCAGCCGTTGAACATGTAGCTGGTCTTGCCCGCACGCGAGTCGTTGACAGGAGCGAACTTGGGGTCGCTGTCGTTGGCGGCACCCGGGCTGACGAACAGGTCGATGCTCTTGACGTAGGGGTGCGTTTCTCGGCCCCAGTTCTGGACGACCGCGGGATCCATGAAACCCAACGGCGCTTGATTCGGCGGATCACCACCCGCGCCGGCCCCATAGAGATTGCCGTAGAAGTCGGTTTGGCCGGTCCATGGCTGCATGGTCCACCAGTTTTGGGCGTTGGAAGGCACCATGCCTTCGCCGTTCGCGACGAACACATCGTCGTTGTCGGCGATGTACATCACCGCGGCGAGCGAGAGTTGCTTGATGTTGCTCAGGTCTGAGGCCTTCTTGGCAGCCTTCTTGGCCTGAGCATAGACCGGGAAGAGCATTGCGGCCAGGATCGCGATGATCGCGATGACGACGAGAAGTTCGATGAGCGTGAAGCCTTTGTTTCGCACGATGTGTGGAGCTCCTTCAGTTCATATGGTAGGGACGTTCCTACAGCCGACGAGACTGCCATGAGCGCTCCGGTGCGCTCGGGGCCAGAGATGAAGCGGATTAGGATTGAGCGGGCGGCACCTCCTTGTCCGGGTTGGCAAGCGCGCCAGCGTGTTTCGGCGCGTGTGGATTCATCACGTAGTGCAGTCGAAGGACAAGGTCTTGGGCGTAGTTTCCAAAGCCCTTTCCAAAGAGGTTGAAGCCTCCACGGTGATCCGCGTTGGCTTTGACTCCGATTCGTATGCTGATGGGTTTGTTGGGCTTGACGAGAGCCTGCTCGAGGGTCACCGAAGAAAGAGGTGTCCCGTCAAGCGCGCTTCCTTCGTGATCGACCGACCAGATCTTCAGGGCGCCATATTGGGTCATGTGGTCGTTCCACCACGTCGGATTGAGGACGCCTCGCTTGGCGCCGAAGTCTCCGGGGCACGTCCAAGTGCCAATCTCCGCTTCGTTCACCCAGACCGTGATGTCGGAGGGCCAATCGTGGTCGTAATTCGGCGCCTCCGAGCACGCCTCCATGACCAATTCGAGACGGAGGATTTCGACGGAGGACGGCAAGGTGTTCGGAAAGACGTACTCGACCCAGCCCGCCGCCATCCACAGGATCTCGGCCGTCGAGCGCTCCGGGTCAAAGAACGACTGCGGAATGTCGAGGAAGCTGATGATCTTCTCGCGGTTCGCGAGACCGCACTGAGGGTGTGCCTCGACTCTAGAATATAGCCCGATCGGCATGGAAATCTCCTCCATCCGTTCGTCGGCGATCTCCGCGCCTTCGAACGACACGATCATCCGATCGAAGCGGAGGCGGCATCGCTTCTGCATGCCTTGGCTGCCCGGCATGTACTTGCTGAGCACCAGCCCGGCCTGCTCAAGGACCTGCACATGCTTGCTGACCGTCGGCTGAGACAGGTTCAACTCAAGGCAAATCTCGGCGATGTTCCGATCACCCCCGGCCAGCAGCGCGAGAATCTCCAACCGGGTCTCGGACCCGAGGGCCTTGAAGATCTCGGCGTCTTCGGCGCCTCTCACTTGGAGCGTGTGCGACTTCAATTCCGTGACCATTGCTTCGCTCACATGATATAGTAACACAAAGTGACGATGATTATCGGAGTTTTTTCGCAGATCGTCTCGGAGCAAGCGCGGTGAACCAGCCGAGCCCCGCCGAAACCGCGCTTGCCTACGCCAACCCCGTCTATGGCCGGTACTTCGCCGACCCGTTCGTCTTCGGACGGCCCGGCGATTGGTGCGCGGTCGGGACTGCGCCCGCCGATGCGGGATGGGCGTTTCCTGTGCTTCGTTCCTGCGACCTCGCACGTTGGACTCCCTCGGGCTTTGCACTGCGGGTGCCTCCAGGCACCGAAGGGATGGCGTTTTGGGCCCCAGAAGTGGTGGAGCGCGAGGGTGCATGGTGGATGCTGTACTCGCTGGGGCATGCCGATGGAGGTCATCGGCTTCGGGTCGCTCGCTCGGACCTGCCGGCCGGTCCCTTCGAAGACATGGGTACTCTCACCCCGGACACCTGTCCGTTCGCCATTGACGGGCACGCCTACCGACACACCGATGGCGAATGGTACGTGTACTATGCCACCGATATCGTCGAAGGACCGCGTCCAGGCACCTGCGTCGTCGTGGCCCGCTGGCCGGAACCCATGCGCCTGGAGGGGCCGCCGCATGTCGTGGCGCGAGCCAGCGCCGATTGGCAACGCTACCAGCGAGACCGAGATATCTATGACGGACGACACGACTGGCACACACTGGAAGGCCCCTGCGTCGTTCGCAAGGACGGTCGTATCTACGTCCTCTACAGCGGGGGCAACTGGCAAAACGAGTCGTACGGCGTGGACTTCGTGGTCGGAGATCACCCGATGGGCGACTACAGTGTCGGCGCAGCCAGCGGCCCAAGAGTTCTTCGAACCGTCCCGGGCCGCGTCATCGGACCCGGACACAACTCCGTCGTCCAGTTGGGCGACCGGTCATTCATCGTCTATCACGCGTGGGACGCCGAACGCACGGCGCGCCTGATGCGGCTCGATCCACTCGTTTGGACCGACGACGGCCCCCGAGCCAATGGTCCAAGCTGGGAGCCAAGGACTCTGAGGTAAACCCATGAGCGTGCGGTGGTTCTTGGCAATGGTGCTGGGGCTCGTGGCGGTCGTCGCCGGCCAAGGGTGCCGCCATGCCGCGCCCACCGACGAGCGAGTCGTCGTCGTCGATTTTTGGAATGGTTTCTCGGGGCCCGACGGTGCCCAGATGGAGAAGATCGTGCACCGGTTCAACCAGGAGCACGAGGGCCGCATCCGCGTGAACATGCAGATCATTCCGTGGGGCACTTTCTACGACAAAGTCACCCTCGGGCTGGCTTTCGGGGGTGCGCCTGAGGTCTTTGTGATCCACGTCAATCGGTTTCCTGAGTACGCCCACCATGGCGTCCTTGGCCCCCTCGACGATCTGGCCACCAGGGACGAATTGGATCGCGAAGACTTCGTGGAAGCCGCCTGGGAAGCCTCGATCTGGGAAGGTCGGCTGCGGGCCCTGCCCCTTGACTGCCATCCGCTTGGTCTCTACTACAATCTCGACCTGTTTGAAGATGCAGGAATCGCGAATCCGCCGCAAACCTATGACGAGTTCATGGACGCAGCCAAGAAGCTGACGCGAGACAACGACGGAGACGGACGCCCGGACCAATGGGGATTCGCATTCACTTGGCTCCACTCCAACTCGCTGTGCTTTCTCAATCAGTTTGGAGCGGGATTGCTGGATGACAAGCTCGAGACCTCTGGACTGGATACCCCGCAGGCGAGTCAAGCGATGGAACGCATGCTCGACATCATCCGTGCCGGGGTCGCCCCTCCGCCCGAAGGACAGGACGCGTGGCTGGGATTCCAGACAGGCAAGGTCGCCATGGCCCTCGAAGGAGTCTATATGATGACGTCGCTGGTGGAGCAAAAGGGTCTCCGGTTCGCCGCTGCGCCAGTGCCCCAGTTCGGGCCCCGCAAGGCGGTCTGGGCGGGCACCCATCTGCTCGCGATGCCCGATGGGCTCGATCAATCCCGTCGCGAAGCCGCTTGGACGTTCATGACCTATCTCAGCGAAAACAGCCTGGGATGGGCCGAGGGCGGCCAAGTGCCCGTTCGCAAATCTGTGCTGAACAGTCCCGGGTTCCGGCGTCTCGAGGTGCAATCGCAATTCGCCAAGCAACTCGACCACGTGGTGTACGAACCTCGCTCCATCCACAGCAACCTCATCGCCACGTTTGGCGACTCGGCCTTCGAGGCGATCCTGAACGGGCTGCGGCCCCCCGAAAAAGCCCTCGCGACGGCCTCTCGCCGCATCGACAACCGCCTGAGGAAGCGATGACACGCAACGACGGCCGGGCGGCATTCTGGTTCTTGCTCCCCTATCTCACGCTGTTCGCCGTCTTTCTCGTTGGGCCCCTCGCTTACGGTTTCTGGATCAGCCTCCACGATTGGCATGTTCTCGGCAAGGAAGTCCCCTTTGTCGGATTCGACAACTACGCTGCGGCGCTGGGCGACGACCTCTTCCACATTGCGCTGGCGAGAACCGCCTACTTCGTGCTGCTGACGGTGCCCGCGGGCAACGCGCTGTCGTTGCTGGTGGCCGTTGGGCTGAACCAGCGCTACCGAGCCACGACCCTGTTCAAGGTGTGCTTCTACGTGCCGGTCGTGCTCTCGATCGCGGTGACCGCGGTCCTGTGGCGGTGGCTCTTGTCGTCCGAAAGCGGACTGATCAACCACTATCTGGGCACCCGCGTCCAATGGTTGGGCAGCCCCACCTGGGCCATGCCAAGCCTCGCCCTGATGACCCTGTGGTGGGGGCTCGGCGGCAACATGCTCGTCTACCTCGCCGCCCTCCGCAACGTGCCGAAGGAGCAACTCGAAACGGCCTCGCTGGATGGGGCGTCGCCCTGGCGAAGGTTCTGGGCGGTCACCTGGCCCTCCATCGGTCCGGCCACGCTCTTTTGCCTGATCATGTCGGTGATCGCCTCGTCGCAGGTGTTTGGTCAGACGTTCATCCTCACCAACGGCGGCCCTGCAGACTCGACGTTGACCGTGGTGCTCTACATGTATCGCCAAGGGTTCGGCATGTACCAGTTGGGTTACGCCAGCGCGGTCGCCTACCTCTTGTTCTTCCTGGTTCTTGCGCTGTCGGCGATCCAGATCCGCCTCATGGCGCGAACCCTGCGAAGCCGCTGAGCCCGACGAAACGGGCGAGTTGGTAGTCTCCACAATGGGTCGGCGCGCCGCCTCAGGAAACGTCCACCACGCGCGGACCCAGAACCTCCATGCGCGGACGGATGCCCAGGCCGGGCCCTGCGCTCGCCGCCATGAACCCGTTCTCCCGCTGCGGCGCGCCGGAGGCGATGGAAACGGTCACGTAGCTGTTGAAATCCGTGCTGGTGAACCGGAACTCTTCGGGCGTGCTGTGAGCCAGATGCGCGATGGCGGCAGTCACGATATCGCCGCCCCACGAGTCTTCCAGCGTCATCGCGATCCCCATCGAGACGCACAGATCCCGCGCCTGGCGCGCCTTGGTCAGCCCGCCCAGCTTCGAGATCTTCAGGTTCACGACGTCCATCGCCAAGTCGCCACGGGCGCGAAGCAGCATGTCCAAACTGTCCACGTTCTCGTCGAGCACAAACGGGTGATCGGTGGCGCGGCGCACGGCCAGGCACTCCTCGTAACTCAGGCACGGCTGCTCGATGTAGACGTCCACGTCGCGCACGGCCCGCACGACGCGTTTGGCTTCGTGGAGCGTCCAGCCGGTGTTGGCGTCGGCCACCAAGCGGTGCTCGGGGCGGAGCATGGCGCGAACGGCGCGGATGCGCTCGATGTCCACGTCGGGGTCGCCGCCCACCTTCAGTTGGAACCGCGTGTAGCCTTCGGCAACGTAGCCCATCACCTTGCGCGCCATCGCTTCCGGCGCCTCCTGCGAGATCGCTCGGTAGAGTCGCACGCTCTCGCCGAACCGTCCGCCGAGGAGCGTGCACACGGGTTGCCCGGTCGCCTGGCCCATCAGGTCCCAGCATGCCATGTCGATCCCGCTCTTCACATAAGGGTGGCCCTTGAGCGCGGCGTCCATGCGGTGGTTGAGCTTGGCGAGCTCGCGCGGGTCCCAGCCGAGCAGGTGCGGGGCGAGCTCGCGCAGCCCGGCGCGCACGCCCTCGGCGTAGGCGGGCAGATAGAACGGCCCCAGCGGGCACACCTCGCCGTAGCCGACGTGCCCCGTGTCCGTCTCGACGCCGACGACCGTGCTGTCGAACACGCTGACCGACTTGCCGCCAGACCACTTGTAGCTGCCCTCGTGCAGGGGGAGTTCGACCCGGTGGGCAAAGATGCGCGCGATGTTCACCTGGCACCCCGGCTTTCGCCTTGCCGTTGGGCAGGGTTGTCGAACGCGGTTGACGAAGCGAAGTTGGCCGAACCCATGTGTCCGAAGTTGTACCCCGGCAGCTGTGGTCCGTAAGAACGACGTCCCAAGTCGCCAATGGTTCTATGAGCTCAGACTGCACAACCTGGACGACCAGCACTCTAAGTGTTGCGCCTCGTTCACAGGATCTCGAGTTGCTCCGCAGAAACCGCAAGACGGATGGCAGATTCTAAGGCTGGTTGAAGAGCGACATGCGTTGACAAACTGCTTTGAATCTGATAGAGTCTCGCCAACTCCTCTCTGCTCAACTCAGCCCGCATGTACTTGAAAGACAACCACTTCAACACCTCAGCAACAACATTGTATCCCCCAACCTCGAAGTCTTTGAAGTCGACCATGTCACTCACACGCCATCGGATAGCTCTCGACTCATCAAGAAGGTTGAGTGCGCCTGTTACATCGAACTCGAAGCTTGCCAGTTTGAACTCCATAAATCCATCGCAGTTCGGGAGTTGCCCCACCTTGTGCTCGGCGGCATCCAGGGACTGACCAAGAAGTACAACCTTCTTAAACAAAATCGGATCTTTCGGCAGCGGAACGCGGGGCATCCGATCCCCTGTGCATTCCATTAGCTGATCGCTCCACTCATCTAGAAACCACTGACAAGACAGAACAGCGTAGCAATAGACGACAATAGCCTCTTCCACGGGCATCGCCAGCTCCTCCGCAATCTCGCGATACGCGACTGACAAGGACTCATTAACGTTTCCGCAAAGCGCCCCCCATCCGCCACCTCGTTTGTTGCCTGGACTGCGCGCTGCGAGAACGCGAATGTTGCCTCGCCGGGAAAGATCGTTATCTGGCAGGTGTCGGAGAAGAACCGCAGGGCGACCAATCCGCTCAGAAACATCATCTGGGGCGGGAGTAATTCCAATGGCGATGTTAGACCGGTCAGCAAAAGCTAAAAGCAGCTCCGGCCGATACCGGGTGCCACTGTTGGGCTGGCCAGAGAGCGCTCTCAGGACATCCTCTGAAATAAGAGCCCATGAAGTGAAGAACGGACGCAGCGCATATAAACGGTATGAGCCGTCTTGGTTAGCAGCAGCAATTAGTTCACTCCGCACTTTTGACGTAAATTTCTTATCTTGAGGAGGGCGAGCCTGTCCTTTAAACCATTTGGTAATGTAATCTTGGACAGCATTGGAAAAGTTCCCCAAGTCCAGGAGGCGCCGCTGCAGGATTGACCTGCGCGCATTCACGAAGATGGATGTCGGCGCAAGCTTCACACCCGAGCACTCGTGAACAAAGATGCAGGGTTCACCGCTCTTGCTCCAAAGGGCAACCATTTTTGACCAATCATCTCGTCTTGCCGCAACGGGAGTTAGAGCGGCGTCCTCGGGATCATCCGGAAGCACGGTAAACTCTTTCAAGATCTTAGGAGCATCACCCTTCAGCCAGTTTAGCTTTTGCCGTCGGGTCAGATCAGCTATGCTCGCATGCCGAACCTCCTTCGAACTGCCGAGTTCGGCAATCACAAGGGCGCGGCCCTGCTGAACTTGAAAGATGTTAGACTGTGCACCGGCACGAGCATCACCATCAATTTCCAGCACCCAGATGCGTCCAAAGCGCCGGCGAAGCCACTTCCTAGCGGTCATATATGAGGGCTTATCAATGAAGCTTGATGGTAGCAGGAGAGAAACAGCGCCAGCGCCGTTCTTGATCACGCGCTCGCATGACCACCGAAGGAACTGCATTGCAGTGCTTGTTGTCTGTTTTTGAACGTTCGCTCGACCGCGCCTACGTGGTGGCCGAAAGTCTTCAAGGTGACGGTAGATCTCACTGCAGAAGGATGGATCGCTAGTAGAGACATCCTTTG
The DNA here is from genome assembly GCA_002343445.1 of Chthonomonas sp. UBA2387. GTDB lineage: Bacteria > Armatimonadota > Fimbriimonadia > Fimbriimonadales > Fimbriimonadaceae > UBA2387. Next base: position 46,283 of record DDSP01000070.1, on the reverse strand, counting down.
CCGGCGGGTTTCCAATTACAAGAACAACGGGCGGTCGAACAGCGGAGCGAGCCTCTGAACGTTCGATCTCAAAAAGAGATGCTTGTCCAATGCCAGAATGTATCTCTTCCGCGACTAGCTCATCAGCCATGGTGTTTGTAAGAACAATCTGAACTACTGAAGGCCTACGACTGGCCATTGACTGTCGGAAGGACGCAAGGGCATACGCGGAAGGCAAAACTTCAAGACCTATAATTGGACTTGCAACACCTGCTTCTTGAAGTGCGTCAATGAAGCTGCCTGTCCCACAACACGGCTCAATAATCTTGGCATTCCGAGAAGCTTTTATGCCTGTGGCTTCCAAGGTAAGGCGAACGCAGGCAGAAGCAAGTACTTGAGGTGTGTAGTATGCGCCATATCGTTCCCTCAGAGAGTTATCGAACTTCCCCAGAAATGCTTCGTACAACGTATGGTACTCGGGAGACTCAGAGACACGCAAAGGAAGGCCCACATACGCGAGCGTGCTTCGCAAGGTGTCGTAAATCCGACCGAGGTCCCCGGAGCTCCCCGGCTGCAGTTCATCTCCCAACAAACGGATTAGCTCACGAAAGGGCCTTAGTCGATGGTCCGTGCCGTCGTCTCCAGATCTGCCCCAACCAACGAGGCGATCATATAGCTCCTGTGGTGTGCTTGCGTTCCGCTGTTCGACGCGGTGGGCGTATAAGAGTGAAAAGGCAAGAACCTGAGCCACGAAGCCACCGAAGTCCTGCACGGAGCGAAGGTGGGGATCCAGATGGTCCGAGACCGCACAATGCACGGAATGGAGGCGTTCAATGGTCCTTCGCTCGACTTCATTGAGGGCTGCATCCGGCAGTAGTGGAGTCAGCTCCGCAACAACGCGAGCAATTTCGCGCGCATGTTTAGCAGTTAGCTCAACGAGCCCCTGTTCCCCGACATATCGGAAAGTGGGCGCAGAGAGAAACTTCGTCAGAAGTGCATACAATGTCGCGTCAATGGGCGCGCTAGGAAGCGCGGTAATGGATATCGGTTTGTCAACCAACTTCGCGGACAAAGGTTGGAGATCGTCTGGTTCATAAAGAAAGAAGTCAAGGCCGTCAGTAGCTATGACACGGTAACCCAAAGAGCGGTAGCGCTCTATTTGACTAGCATGCTTGTTCAAAAACGTTTCGTCAAGAGCAGCGCCTAGTTGCGGTCCCTTTGCTTCAATAAAGCCGTAGACTCCAAGGGTGTGTCTGTCATGGACGCGGAAGTCTGGAGCTCCCGTAGGTCGGCGTTTCGGCTCCAGGATTACGGCCACATTTGAATTGATTTCCGCAAGAGTCTCTTGGAGAAAGGTATCCAAAGCTGTGCGGTATGACATTTCCGCGGTCGCTTCGTCAGTGGCTTGGCCGTCTTTCAATCGACCGGCTAATTGCTCTAGATATGCGCGGGCTGCTGATTGGTATGACATTGTCAGTTACAAACGGTCTCGAAGAATGTCTCCGATAACACATGCTAGTGTGGGTGGAACGGCGTTACCGATTTGACGAGCAATCTCAACCTTGTTACCGATGAATACGTATTCGAGAGGAAACGTCTGCAGAACAGCACCTTCCCGAAGAGAGATTGTCCGATCTTGCTCCGGATGGCCAAACTGGCCCCGCGTGAAGGAGTCAAAACGGGCGGTTATTGTAGGCGACGGCTCATCCCAAGACATGCGGCCATACACGTTCCGATGGCCGATTTCTGCTGGCGATCGCTTGTGACATTCGGCTAGAAGGGCATCAGGAAGGTGCTGTCGGCCCTGCCCCGGCTTGAGCGCAGCGATGCGCTCGAGGTTCTGCGGGCTCAAAAGATCCCGACGGTGGTTCGGAAAGTCTGGATGGTCTGAGCCGTCCAGCGGCGGTTCGGGCAAGTGCCCAATGGCATCCCGCACGGTGGTTCTGATCCGTGTTTTCGGTGGGTCTGGCAGCGCTACAGACATGAAAGGAGTATCGGTCCGCTCCCCAAGAATGAACCGCCTGCGTCGCCGCTGCGGTACTCCGAAGTCCGCAGCGTCAAGAACCTTCGAATCGGTGAGATATCCTTGTGACGCGATATATTGCAATGCTTTATCAAGAATTGCTTTCCCTCGAGTACCGCCAAGCGCAGGCACGTTCTCCATCAGGAAACATCGGGGCTTCACCAGGGCCACGAACTCCATAAAGCGGATCACTAGGTCATTTCGGTCGTCAGCATCGTCGCCGATAGTTCGTTGGATGGAAAATCCTTGGCAAGGTGGCCCTCCAGTCACAAGATCCACCGCACCCGGAGTGATGCCAAAATCGCGTAAGGTTGAATTGTCAAGTAGGGTATTGATATCTGCAACGTGAATGCAGTTCTCACGACCGGGATGGTTTTTCCGCATAGTTGCTACGGCGCACAGATCAAGATCAAACGCTAAGGCAAGCTCAAATCCTGCGCGCTCTAGGCCCAGCGACATTCCACCGGCACCCGCGAATGCGTCAATAAAGCGCAGTGATTCGCTCATCCCTTGCTCCTAGACCGTGTCGCTAGAGGTCCTAGCTGTGGTTGTTGGAGGCGCAAGTGCAACATAATCCAAGTAGCTACCGCTACAGCCGCGCGAGGTGGAACAGCTTCGCCGATCTGCCGGTAGACATCGTCCAGACTCCCAGAGAAAGTGAATCGGTCAGGGAAGGTCTGTATGCGGGCGACTTCTCGCGCGGACAAGCCGCGAGTCTGCTCGGGGTGGGTGAATCGACCCGAGGCAGGACTGCGGGAATATCGGGTGATTGTAATGCTTGGGCGGTTCCATGCGAGCCTACCATAAACGTCATAGAATCCGCTGACGCGGTCGAGACACTTCGGCCCAACGCCAGGCGGGCGGCTACCGCCATTGAAAGGTACTTGGTTAATAACCTCAAGGGTACTTAGGCGGTGGCGTACTGTTCGGTGCATCGGGTCTGTAGAACATCGCTCGCCCGCGACGATTGCAGGCAAGTCTCCAATGGCATCTCTTACGTTCCGGAAGTTCCACCTGTCGTAAATAGCAGGAAGCGGATGCGAAGGGCCCTTCAACGCGAAGCAAAGAGCTCGATTGCGCTTCTGAGGCACACCGAAAACGGCCAGATTGTGGATGTCTGCCGTGAAGTGATAGCCCCCCTCAAGCAGCTCTGCCTCAAAGCACTCCCAATACGCACGATATCTGCCTGCCAACATCTCTGGCACGTTCTCAATGACGATGGCTATTGGCTTGAGAGCGAGTGCGATTCGAGCGAAGTCGAGGATCAGTGAGTTCCTATCGTCGTCCGGACCTCCGCGAGTGCGCGTATGTGCTGAAAAACCCTGACATGGGGGGCAACCGATAAGTATCGTGGGAGTCCGAGGATCGTAGTCGCACAGCACCCCGAGCTCCCCTTCGATGTCCCGCGCCTGAGCTATCTTCCGAACATCGCCCAAAGAAGCATTGCCCAGATTGATGCGGTAGGTCTCGACGGCTTGCCTGAAGATGTCAACACCTGAGAACTTGCCGATGCCGCCGAAGGCATCGGCATATGCGCGGAAGCCTAGGGACATCCCTCCGCAACCTGAGAAGAGATCAAGCACTTGGAGGCCCTCGGAAGGAGCCCTTCGGAGGGGATCAAAGTTGCTTAGAGCAGCATCGACGACATGGAAGGTGTCAAGAAAGTCTTGTTTCATGAACCTTGGGAGGCGGCGAAGACGTCCCGGGCGACGAGCTCGTTGAGAAACCGGGCGACTTTCGCGTGGGCCACGGATCCCCATCCGGCGAGTTGGTGCGGCAAGGTGTAGTGGGTGCCATGGAATGTCCTATGGGTTCACTTTGGGGCCGGTTGGACTCCTTCGCAACATTCTCAGTTTGTACCCCAAAGCCGCCCCAACAACGCAAACGTCTCCGGGTCGTGGGTCCGCAGTTGCGCCGAGTCGAACGGGAAGAAATCGTTGCGGCTGAAGTAGGCCTCGGTGGTTTCGGCGAAGAACTCCATGGGGTTCACCAGAGCGTAGGCCTTGTCCAGCGTCCTGCGCCCTTCGGCATCCTGACGCTCGACCTTGTCGTAGCCGCCGCCCGCTTTGGCGCGTTCGTAGGCGGCGCGGATCTCCTTGTTTTCGAACCCGTCCGGGAGGAAGCGGTCGTGGTAGGCGTGGGCCAATTCGTGCAGCGCGAAGTTGGGCATCCGGCGCGTCTCGGCCTCGAAGATGCGGATGTTGGTGAACTCGATAGCCTTGGCCATGGCGGGGTTGCGCCCGTTGTCGCGCAGCCATCCCGCGCCGGGGTGGTATTCGGCCTTGGGCCCCGTGCCGGGATAGTCGGGCGAGAACCAGAGCGTCACCTGCCGCAGTTTGGCGACGGCCTCGGCGGGCACCTTGGCCTCGACCTCTTCGAGCTGCCGTTTCAGGAGGCCGAGCGCCTTCTCGGTGGCCGCCTTGTCTTGGTCGAGCAGGGCGCGGCTCACCTGCACGGTCCAACCGACGACCGTGCGTGGTTCGTGGTCTGCGGTTTGAGGACCACCGACCATGGGAAGAAGGGCCGCGGCGAGGAGTGCCAGGTTCACGCCCCCGAGAATTCGGCGGAGGGCGCAAAAAGTCCTTGCGAAATCGGAAGACCTGTGATAGAATTACATCAAGCATCAGGAGCGATTCCGCTAGAGCGGAGTCCGGCAACCGAGGTCTGAGACGCCAACGGTGCCAAGCGGCAAGAGCCGCGATGTGCAGGTGGAAGCACCTGAACGGACAAGGTCTCGAACGCGACCCCGCGTTGCCGCTTGATGTCGGTAGCGCGGGGTTTTTCGTTCACGCCCTCGATGCGACTGGAGAAAAGTCGCATGCATTACGAGAACGATTCGTCCAATCAGCCGGAACTGGCCGGCAACGACCTCTATCTGGCTTGCCTCGCCATCTTCGCCGAGGAGGAGATGCGATGAGCGGCATGTTGCGCCGGCTCGGCGTCTACGGTTTCGATCACGTCGAGACGGTCATCCTTGCCGCTTTGGTGACCGAGGACCCGCTCCTCTTGATCGGAGAGTCGGGGACGGGCAAGACCTACCTCCTGAACTCGATTTCGGAGGCGCTGAAGCTCGAACACAGGCACTACAACGCGAGCCTGATCAGCTTCGACGACCTTGTCGGTTTTCCATTCCCGGACGAGGAGAAAACAGCGGTCAAGTTCCTGGAAACCCCTGCTACGATCTGGTCTGCCCAGAGCGTGCTTGTGGACGAGATCAGCCGATGCAAACCCGAGCATCAGAATCGTTTGTTCTCGCTGATCCACGAGCGACGGGTGCAAGGCATCGGCCTCTCCAAATTGCGGTACCGATGGGCGGCGATGAACCCGTGTTCGACCGATTCGGCTATGGACTACGCCGGAAGCGAGCCCTTGGACCGTGCGTTGGCCGACCGATTCGGCCTCATCGTTCCCGCTGTCGACTGGGACGACCTGTGCGACGAGGACCGGGCAAGCATCGCCAAGCCGGGCGGCGAAGGTCGGGTCGCGGACGATGGCGGCAGGTTGTCCACTGCTGTGGCCGGCTGGCGGCAGAGGTTTCAGGAGATCCTAGAGATTGAGTCGGGTCTGCAGGCGATCGTCTACCAACAGGACGGCGAAACGCAACGCATCTGGCTCGACCCGGTCATGCGCAACTTCCACGAGCACTACGGAGAGGAGGTGGACCCCGACGGTCCCGAACCCGAGTGGTTGCGGGATTTGACAGAGGCCGCAAACGCCGCCAAAGCGAGGCTGAAAGCCGGTCCACAAGCCTACTCGGCCGGGACCGAGCGGAGACGCGACCACATGCTCCTTCAGGGAGTGATCGCGTACGCTACGGCTGCGACCACTGCCCTCAATCTAGCTGGCGTCCGCATGTCGCCTCGTCGTTCGCGCATGTTGTCGAGGAGCCTGCTGGCAGCAGCGGTGATTCGGCCCGAGGAGGACCTCGCCACCGTCTTCCGCGACGTACTCACCTGTTCGTTGCCGCACGCTGCTTTCGGTGTGCGTGTCGATCGCGCCAAGGTCGAGGCCGCCCATCAAACTGCGAAGCAGTTTCTGGATTCCGATCCGCAGCGCATCTGGCTGAACAGGTTCGGCCTCGAGCGTTCCATTGCCAAGCGTGCCGGGATGTTGGTCAAGGGATGCCCGAACCCCGATGTCGGCACGATGGCCATCTGCAATGCCTTGAATCACGAACCTCCATTGCGGTCGGCTGCGCTGGCGTTCGTGCTCTACCCAGCCGCTGCCGCCGGCAAACTCCTCATCGGCCGGGAGGGTGTGGCCGATCTGGGCAGGGTCGCTCAGCCGATTCTCTCGGTGGATGGCACGATCAGTTGGCAGGAGCGACACAGCGAGTCGGGGACGAAACATCCCCGGTTCGAGGCGTTCTCCCAGGTCCTGAAAAACTTGCGTGGCGCCCGCCGTGTCCGCGCCCAACAGTTCTTCTATTGGGCTCTGGTTAACAGGGTCGAGATCGAGGACCCGGCGATCTTGGAGCAAGAGATCAACCAAGCCGTCAACTCGCTTGCGGGGGCGCCGCGATGATCGGAGAGCGGGCGATCTGGTGCAACACCGGCGGCCCCATGAGTCGGACGAGAACGGAAAGGCTCGTCGCTTCCCTGCTGGGGCAAGACGATGGTCCGATTCGGTGTCCCCGGGTCCTCAAGGTCGGTCTCGATTATGAGACGGACGATCTGGAATTCCTGCAAATTGGCCCCTTGATGGTCATCGAAGCAGTGGCCGAAATCGAAGGGATTCGGCGTCCAGACGACTGCAAAGTGCGCTATGCAGACCGATTGCCCAAGAGCCCGATGCTGGCCTATCCGGTGTCGACTGGAACCGAGTTCACCAGCGCATACTCCGATGCCTATGGCGACGTTCTGTTCATGGCAACGCTGCTGGGACTGTGTACGGCAACTTACTACGACCCAGACCGGCCGGTCGTTTGGACAAGCACGAGCTTGAATCGTCGGCTGGAGCTGTTTCGAACGGAGGGTTTCTATGCGATGGACTGAGGACCGAATCACGGCATTGATCATCGAGTTGATGGAAGAGAACGCCATCGCGATTCGACCCGTGCTGCAGATTCTTGAAACGCGGTTTACTAGCGACGTTGAAACATTGGCGGTGAGTTTGGAGAGCAAGCCGATCCTGCAGATCAACTTGCAGTTCGTTTCGGATCACTGCCAAACAGACGAGCACGTCAAGGCATGCCTCCTTCACGAGTTCCTCCATATCGTGCTTGGCCATACCGAGCGGTTTAGCCGAGTAGACGACGGCCTCAACATCGCTCTGGATGCAGTGATCAATGCGATCATCCACCGTTCGATGGGGTTGAAGTACTCGTCATTCTTTGTACACTATTACAAGACGACTGGTATTGAGGGGCTCTTGAGGCCTTCGTTCGGTGGCTCCAAGATCACTATCCGACGAAGGGTTCACGAGCAGCTGACGTCAATGCGGGACGGGCTCTACGACGGCAGCGTGATCGCCGACGACATTCTGGACCTCGCCGCGAGTATCGAAAAGGCACAGGCCAAGCGGCCCAAGTTGATTGGCAACCACTCCAAGCGAAAGGATCCTTGCACAGACACTGAAACAGCGGATGCTCGCCGAACCCTGAGCAGAGCGGTCGAGCAGTCCCTGTCCCAGATGAACGGCTCCGGCATTTTTAGGCTGCCCAAGCCGTTCGAAAGCCAATGTGCGTCGTACTCGGCGGTCTGGGACCCCAGGGAAGCTCGGCTGGGGAAGTGGAAGAACCGCGCGGCAGCGGTATTGCGCAAGCACCTCTCCCCGGACCGCAATGCAAAGAAGAGCCTTCGGTCGGAACTGCGGATCGTACTGCCCGTGCTGAGCGCCTCGGATCGGCGTGCATTCATGGGCTCGATGTGGCTGCCGTTTTTGCCCGAAGCGAGTTGGACCGTGGTCACAGAGAGAAGCGAGGGGTCGGCGAACATCTACCTCGACATGTCCGGCTCGATGAACGCGGAGATGCCGCTCATCGTCGCTTTGCTGATCCAGATGAGACGGATGATCCGCTCCCCGTTTTGGGCTTTCAGCACCGTGGTCGTGCCAGCCCGATTCGTGGATGGAAGACTGTTGTCGGACACCTCAGGGGGTACGAGCATGAACTGTGTTCTGAAGCATATCGCTGAAACGAAGCCCGAGTGTGCCGTCGTCGTGACGGACGGCTACATCGAGTCTGTCGATCGAAAGCTGTTGGCTCAATGTGTTGCGACCAAGCTCGCCGCCATCGTTACGCGAGACGGCTCTCCAGCCGAACTTCACCGAGCCGGAATTCCCTACACGCAATTGGATAAGGTGCCCTCATGATTCGAGTTGCCGAAGCAGTCCTTCCTGGCCATCCTGACAAACTCTGCGACCAGATCGCCGACGCGATCATCGCCGAGTCCTACCGAGCGGACGACCGTGCCTACGCCCAAGTCGAGGTCGCCATCTGGGACGACACGATGTTCCTCAGCGGCGGAATTGCCACTCGCAAGCCCTTGGCCCGTTCCTTAACAGAGATCGCGATTCAAACGATGCGCGACGTGGGCTACACGGGGGAGAACGCCGTCCAAGCCGACCGCTTCATCGTCGTGGACAAGGTGTGCCAGGACCTCCTTGATCCTAGGCGTTGGACCGACCATGTGAACGATCAGTGTATCGTGGTCGGCTATGCGGGCTACGACTCACTCACCCGGTTCCTCCCTCCGGAGCAGTTTCTGGTCATGGGGTTGCGAGCGGCGCTGGCGGACGCTTGTCGCTGCGGACCTCTAGCCGGCCAAGGCCCCGACGGCAAACTGCTGGTGAGGATTCGCGAGAGCGAAGACGAGTGGACCTGCGAGCACATTCTGACAACGGTCCAGCAACTTGAAGATGAGAACCACATGGATTTCTGCGGTCTGGTTCAGTCGGTGCTCCAAGATGCCTATCGCCGCCTGCAAGACCAAGACTCGCGCTGGGTGGCGCCCTACGAGGACATCCAGGTCCTCATCAACCCAAACGGACCGTTGGTCAATGGAGGACCGGATGGCGACAACGGTCAAACCGGTCGAAAACTGGTGGTGGACCAGTACGGCCCGAGGGTGCCGATCGGGGGAGGTGCCCTCTCCGGCAAGGACCTCTCGCACATCGACCGTGCCGGAAACTATGCGGCTCGGCAAGCGGCGATCGGCGCGGTCGTCGGTGGAGCCAAGGAGTGCCTCGTACGCGTGTCCTACGCTCCCAACGAGCCGCAACCACTGGACGTCGCGTGGGACATAACGGGCCGAGGACCTCGGGTTTCGAACGAATGGTTCGATCACCGGAAGGTCGTTGAGCGATCAAAGCACTTCTCGTTCGACCCCAGTGTCGCCGCGACAGGCCACTATTACGACCTGACCCAAGAGTGGAATCAACCCGCTTCGGCCCAGGTCGTTGATTAATGCACCATCGCCATCTGCTCGTACAGCCTCCAGCGCTTCTCGATCGCCTCCTCGGCGCGGGCCATCAGGGCGTCCGCGTTGTCCGGGTTGGTCTGCCACAGCGCGCGGTAGCGGAGTTCGTTCTGGGCGTAATCCGAGAACGCGTGCGAGGCGCGGGGCGAATCGAGCAGGAACGCGGGGTTGCCCTGTTCCTTCAGCACCGGGTTGTAGCGAATCAGCGGCCAGTAGCCCGTTTGGACGGCCAATTGCTGCTGCCGCAAGCCTTGGTCCATCTCGATGCCGTGCGCGATGCAGTGGCTATAAGCGATGATCAGGGACGTGCCGGGGTAGGCGTCGGCCTCGCGCAGCGCTTGAAGCGTTTGCTGCGGGTTCGCGCCCATTGCGATGCGGGCCACATACACGTTGCCGTAGGCGATGGCCTGCAGGGCGATGTCCTTCTTGCCGACGGCCTTGCCCGCGTTCGCGAACTTGGCCACCGCTGCCAACGGCGTGGACTTGGACGCCTGGCCGCCCGTGTTGGAATAGACCTCCGTGTCGAGCACCAAGATGTTCACATCGCGCCCGGAGGCGAGCACGTGGTCGAGACCCGCCGATCCGATGTCGTAGGCCCAGCCGTCTCCACCCACGATCCAAACGCTGCGACGGGTCAGGTGGTCGGCGATGCTTCGCAGACGCGTGGCTGCAGGCGAATCGAGGACTTCGAGCTTGGCCTTCAGCTTGGCGACACGAGCGCGTTGGCGTCGGATGTCGCTCTCCAGAACCTGAGGGGACCGAACGATCTCGGCGATCAGCTCCTTGCCCAGGTCGGCTTCCAACTCGGCCAGGAGTGCGCCTGCTTCGGCCAAGTGGCGGTCGGCGGCCAGCCGCATGCCCAGGCCGAACTCGGCGTTATCCTCGAACAGCGAGTTCGCCCAAGCCGGTCCACGCCCCTCGTGGTTCACGGACCAAGGCGTCGTGGGCAGGTTGCCGCCATAGATCGAAGAGCATCCCGTCGCGTTCGCGACGATCATTCGGTCTCCGAATAGTTGGGAGAGCAACTTGAGGTAGGGCGTCTCGCCGCAACCCGCGCACGCGCCCGAGAACTCGAACGTGGGCTCGAGGAACTGGGTGCCGCGAACGGTCGAGAAGTCCACCGAGGCCCGGTCGTTGACGGGCAGCGCCTCATAGAACCCGACGAATGGAGTGCTCTCGCTCAAGCCTTCGTCCTTGGTCGCCATGTTGATCGCGCGGCGATCATCGCTCCGGACGGGGCACGCCTCGACGCACAGGCCGCAACCTGTGCAGTCCTCTCCATAGACTTGCAGCGCATAGCGCGTCTCCGGGAAACCTCGAGCGTCGATCGGGGCGTGCTTGAACCCCGCAGGCGCATCGTCGAGTAAGGAGGTGTGGAACAGCTTGGCCCGGATCGCCGAGTGAGGGCACACGAACGCGCAGTTGCCACACTGGACGCATGCCGCCGGGTCCCAGATGGGCACCTTGTCGGCGATGTTGCGCTTCTCCCAACGCGATGTGGCGCTAGGGTAGGTGCCGTCGGTGGGGACTTGGCTGACCGGGATCAGGTCGCCGCGCCCTTGCAGAATGCGTCCGACGAAGTTGCGCACAAACGCGGGAGATTGTTCGGGAACCGAAGGACGCAGCTCCGTCTGGCTCGTCGCCTCGGCGGGCACCTCGATGAGGTGCAGGTTGGCCAGCGTGTCGTCCACGGCCTGCCAGTTGCGGGCGACCACGTCCTCTCCCTTGCGACCATAGGTCTTCTTGATCGCCTTCTTGATGCTGGCGATGGCCTCCTCGCGGGGCATGACTCCCGAGATCGCGAAGAAGCACGTCTGCATGATCGTGTTGGTGCGGTTGCCCATGCCCGTGTCTCGCGCGACCGTGTTGGCGTCGATGGCGTAGACGGTCAATTTCTTGGAGATGATCGTCTCTTGAACGGGCCTAGGGAGCTTGTCCCAGGTGCCGGCGCCATAGGGGCTGTTCAGCAGGAGCGTCGCACCGGGTGCGGCGAGGTCCAGAATGGGGAGACGGTTGACGAAGTCGAACTGGTGGCAGCCGACGAACTGGGCTTGCCGGATCAGGTACGGCGCCTCGATGGGCCGCTTGCCGATGCGGACGTGCGAGACCGTTGTCGAGCCCGATTTTTTCGAGTCGTACACAAAGTAGCCCTGCGCGTAGGTCCCCGGCTCGTCGCCAAGAATCTTGATGGTGTTCTTGTTCGCGCCCACGGTCCCATCGGCCCCGAGACCGTAGAACACGGCTCGGAACAGGTCCTCGCTTTCGGGCATGGCATCAGCGTCGACCGAGAGGCTGAGGTGGGTGACGTCGTCTTCGATGCCGACCGTGAACCGTGGCTTGGGCTTGTCCTGCGACAGCTCCTCGAACACGGCCAGCGCCATGGCCGGCGTGAACTCCTTCGACGACAGCCCATACCGCCCGCCGATGATGCGCGGCACATGACGCCCGGTTTGGGCTAGAGCCATCACGACATCGCCATAGAGCGGCTCGGCCAAGGCGCCGGGCTCCTTGGTGCGGTCGAGCACGGCGATCGCCCGAACGCTCTCGGGCAGTGCGGCTGCAAAGCGCACGGCATCGAACGGCCTGTATAGGCGAACCTTGAGCAGGCCGACCTTCTCGCCCCGGAGCGCAAGATGCTCCACGGTCTCGCGCACGGTTTCCGAGCCCGAACCCATCGCGATCACCACGCGTTCGGCGTCCGGCGCACCATAGTAGTCGAACAGTTGGTAGCGCCGGCCCGTCAGTTCGCCGAAGGCGCGCAGCTTCTCTCCGACGATGTCCGGGCACCGAAGGTAGAAGGGGTTGGCGACTTCGCGGGCTTGGAAGTAGGTGTCCGGGTTGCTGGCCGTGCCGCGCACAAAGGGGCGATCGGGGTTCAGGCCGCGCTTGCGGTGATCCAGGACCCGCTGGTCGGAGACCAAGGCGCGGAGGTCTTCGTCCGAGAGCAGATTGATCTTGGCCACCTCGTGCGAGGTGCGGAAGCCATCGAAGAAGTGCAGGAAGGGAATCCGGGCTTCCAGGGTCGCCGCATGGGCGATCAGGGCCATGTCGTGGGCTTCCTGAACCGAGGAAGACGCCAGCAGCGCGAACCCGGTCTGCCGAACGGCCATCACGTCCTGGTGGTCGCCAAAGATCGAGAGCGTGTTGGTGGCGATGGCCCGCGCGGCCACATGGAAGACAGCGGGGCTCAACTCGCCCGCGATCTTGTACATGTTCGGGATCATCAGCAGCAAGCCTTGCGACGCCGTAAACGTGGTCGTCAGGGCGCCGGCTTGCAGCGAACCGTGGACGGCGCCCGCTGCGCCGCCCTCGCTCTGCATCTCGATGACATCGGGGACCAAGCCCCACAGGTTCGGCTTGTGTTCGCTGGCCCATTGGTCGGCGAGTTCTGCCATGGCGGACGAAGGCGTGATCGGGTAGATCGCGCAGACTTCGCTGAGACGGTAGGCGACGTTGGCGACGGCTTCGTTCCCGTCGAGGGTGGCGGTCTTGGTGTGTTTCATCGCGCGAGCGCCTCCTGCGGCTCGGGTACGAGGGCGATGGCGTGGACGGGGCACTGGTCGAAGCACGCCCCGCATCCGGTGCACAGGTCGAAGTTGACGGCGTAGCGCAAGCCTGGACCGAGCTTGACGATGGCGTCTTCGGGACAGGCGCCATAACACCCGTCGCACTCGAAGCAGTTCCCGCACGAGAAGCAGCGCTTCGCTTCGAATTCGGCGTCGGCTTCGGTCAGGCCCTGAACGACTTCGCCGAAACCCTGCGTCCTTTCGTTGAGGGGGATTTGGTGCTGGATGCGCGCGGCGGCATCGGCAAAGAACCACAGCCGCAACCGGTCAAGGTGTGCGATGTCCTTGGGCTTGGGTTCGGGCCTGTCCTGAGTTCGGAGGTAGCGATCGATGCTGCGGGCGGCGCGCTTGCCATGGCCCACGGCGATGGTCACGGTTCGCTCCGAAGGGGCCATGTCGCCTCCCGCGAAGATGCCCGGTCGGCCCGTCATCATTTCGCTGTTCACCTGGATGACGCCATCCGAGCCGAATTCGAGGCCCTCGACGTTGCGCAAGAACGAGGTGTCGGTATCTTGGCCCAGCGCCAAGATGAGGTCGTCCGCGTCGAGGACTTCGGTTTCGCCGGTGGGAACGGGTCGGCCGTTTTCATCAAGGGTCATCACCTCGACCTCGATCCGCGTCTCCTCGATGGATTTGATGGTGCGCAGCCAGTGGATCTGCACGCCCTCTTCCAAGGCTTCGTCAGCCTCGAACGAGTGGGCGGGCATGTGCTCGCGGTCGCGCCGGTAGATGATCAGGGGCTCCGCGCCAAGCCGCTTGGCCACGCGAGCGGCGTCCATGGCGGTGTTGCCGCCGCCATAGATCGCTACGCGTCGCCCAAGCTTGGGTGCCGAGCCGAGTTCGACGTCGCGCAGAAAGCCGACGGCGTCCAGAATCTTCCCCGCCTCGCGAGCGGGGATCTCCGTCTTCTTGCCGACTCCAGCCCCAATGGCCAGAAAGGCGGCGTCGAAGTTTCCGTCGAGCATCTCTCCGGTCAGGTCGCCGACCTTGTGGTTGAACACGAACGTGACGCCCATGGCGGCGATGCGCGCGACTTCGGCATCGAGGATGTTCCTTGGCAGGCGGTAAGCGGGGATGCCGAAGTGCATCATGCCGCCGGCCACGGGGCCGGCTTCCAGCACGACGACGGCATGGCCCATCCGGGCGAGGTGGTAGGCGCACGAGAGTCCGGCCGGACCCGCGCCAACGACGAGGGCGCGCTTGCCCGAGGGAGGCGCCGGCCTAGGTAGGGGCCAACTTTCGGCCAGCGCCAGATCGCCGAGATAGCGCTCGACGGCGTGAATGCTCACGGGACTTTCCAGTTGCCCGCGATTGCACGAGGATTCGCAGGGGTGGTAGCAGACGCGCCCGTGGACGGCGGGCAAAGGGTTGTCCTGAACCAGGATCTCCCAGGCCCCTCGCGCGTCCCCTTCGACGACCTTGGCCAGCCAAGCCTGGATGTTCTCGCCCGCTGGACAGGCGTTGTTGCAAGGCGGAAGGAGGTCCCGGTAAACCGGACGCCGCATCCGAACCGGACCGACCGAACGGTCGAAAGTCAAATCGGGCGGCGAGGTGAGATCGCGCTGCTTTTGATTCAATTGTGGCCCCTATCGGGGCGAACGATGTCCCGCCAATCAGTCGCGGGGGTGGGCTTCTGCGAAGCGATTCTCGAGAGCCTGGATGCGCGCCAGAGCCTCGTGTTCGGTGAGGGTCCGCATGTGGTCCACCGAGGCACAGTTGACGAAGTACGTCGTTTCGCCGTGATGAATCCCACTGCGCTCGTCGTAGACCAGCCCCATGAGGAGCATGCCTTCGACCAGGCCGCGGACGACGAAGAGCGATTGGTCCTTGAGGTTGTTTGCGATGGCGCACCCGGGTTTCCAGTGCACTTCGACCAACTGACCGATGGGGTCCATTCGAGAGCGTTCGATCCGCAGAACGTCGGTGTTCATCGTTTTTGAGTCTAACCCCGGCTTTGGGACGCCCATGGGACCACTGGGCATCGGCGTGGACCCGCCCACTTGAGGTATCCCTATGGCCCCGTGAACCTTGACCGCTGGACCTTGACCCTGCCCGATCAACCTCCGCGCGAGGTTGCCGTGCCCCACGCGTTCGACCGCGAAACGTCCGTCCGGTTCGAGGGCCCTGCGGTCTATTCGACCGTGGTCGAGGTCCCGGAAGGCGCTTGGCTGGTGTTCGAAGGCGTCAGCTATCAAGCACAAGTCTCGGTGAACGGAGAGGTCGTCTGTCGGCACGAGGGAATCTGGGACGCGTTCTCGGTGCCGCTCGACCGGTGGGCCGGACAGAGGGTCGAGGTCTCCGTGCGCGTCATCAAGAATGGCGGGAGCACGTTCCCCGTGAAGAGCGTGCTCAGCGGGTTCCTGCCCTATGTCTTTCACTCATTCGGCGGGCTGTTCCGGCCCGTTCGGCTGGTCGTGTCCTCAAGCGATCCTGTGACGCCCAAGCCTGCGGCGACGCCACGGATCAGTGTGGACGGGTCGCGCTTGCTGCTGGACGGCAAGCCCTGGATGATGCGCGGCGTGTTGACGTGGGGCTGGTACCCGGAAATCGGACGACCCGACCCCGACGAGGCGACGATCCAAGAAGAGATCGAGACCATTCGCTCATTGGGATTCAATCTGGTCAAGTTCTGCCTGTGGATGCCCAGCCACCGACACCTCGAACTGCTGGCTGCGGCCGGACTGGAGGCCTGGATCGAGCTGCCTCTATGGGCGCCCTCGCCGGAGCCTGCGCATCAGGCGGCCATGTCGGAAGAGCTGCGCCGCATCGTCCTGCAATACCGGCACCACCCCAACATCGTGTGCTGGACGGTCGGCTGCGAGCTCTCTCACGAGACCCCCGCCGCCGTTCGCCGCCAACTCACAGCCATGGTGCGCGACCTCACAGGCTGTCCCCTGGTGAAAGACAATTCCGGCGGAGCGGAAATGTACGGAGGCGATCTGCGCGAATATGGGACCTTCTACGACTTCCACCCCTATTGCGATACCCCGTTCTACCCCGTGGTGCTCGACGCGATGGAGCAAGGTCCCCGCAAGCCCATGCCGATTCTGCTTGGCGAGTTCAACGACGTGGACGTTCACCGGGACCTCCCGCACTTGGCAGCGACCATGCCGTATTGGGCAAGCACCGACCCCGACCTGAACGACCAAGGCGTGCGATGGCAGCACGACTTGCCAGGGTTCCTGCCTGTCACACGGTTTGCTCGTCCGGGCGAGCACCATGAACGGCTCATGGAGAGCACTCGCACGAAGGCGCTGTTCATGCGGAAGTTTGTTCACGAGGCCGTGCGGTCGCGGCAAGACTACGCGGGGTATGTCATTACCGGTTGGCGAGACACGCCGATTTCGACGGCCGGCGTCGTGGACGATCAGCTCCAGCCGCGCTTTTCCCCAGAGGATATGCGGTCCTGGAATTCCGGTGACTGCCTCTTCATCATTCCAACTCGGCGGCCACCTTGGGTGCGCGGCGGTAATCGGGTGGGGTACTTGGATCCCTTTGCGTTTGAAGAAGGACCGGTGTTTTGGAAGATCGGCGCCAGCTTGGAGCGCACCCGAACATCCACGTTGGAATGGAGGATCCGCGGCTTGTCGGGAACCGTGGCCTCGGGCGTCTGGACCGACGTCCGTGTCGAAGCGTTCCAGCCAATCGAGGTCGGCGAGATTTGGGCCCACCTTCCCCCAGGCGAGTACCGTCTAGAGGTCGTGTTCGCGGGAGCCACGAACGCTTGGTCGTTTGGCGTGGAACCCGCCTTGCCCAACGACAGGTGGCACGAGTGGCAGAAGGACGATCCCCTCCGCCGGTTCGAAGACCTTCCCATGGCGGGTTCTGGGCCACTTCTTGCTTCGTGGTGGCGCGAGGACTTCGATCCTTCCCAACGGACCCTTGTTTGTTTGTCAGAGGGTGAAGTGGAGCCGTGTCCTTTTTGGCGAGAAGCCGGCTATGAGTTTGTTGGCGACTTCTGGAACCGGCTGCCCTGGGCGCACCAGTGGCACCGCTGGCTGGCGGTGTCGGGTGACTCGGCGATATCGGAGGCCTTGCTCCACCGCCTGGAACAGAAGTACAAGGTCGAGAGGACCCTGGTTCGCGTGGATGTGCGAACCTATCGCGAAACCTGCTTGCTGGCACGAGTCCACACGCCGGGCGGGATGTGGCTCACGACCTTGCGGCCGGATGGTGGACTCGGTGTGCAACCTGTCGGCGTCTCGCGCAATCCGTCGGGCTTTGCATTGCTGCGAGCGCTGGCCGATTGACCTGCATTTCGTTACTCGGCCACTTTCAGCACGCTGAGGAAGGCTTCCTGCGGCAACTCGATCGAGCCGATCTGCTTCATCCGCTTCTTGCCCTTCTTCTGCTTTTCCAACAGCTTGCGCTTTCTGGTCACGTCGCCGCCGTAGCACTTGGCGATGACGTTCTTGCGGAACGGCTTGATGGAGTCGGCAGCGATGACCTTGGCGCCGATGGCGGCTTGGACCCGCACTTCGTATTGTTGGCGTGGGACGACTTTGCGCAATTGCTCCACCATCGCTTTGCCCCTCTGGTAAGAGAACGACTTGTGCACGATGAACGACAACGCATCCACGGGATCACCGTTGAGAAGGATGTCCACTTTGACCAGTTCGGAAGGCTGGTAACCCGCCATTTCGTAGTCGAAAGACGCGTAGCCGCGCGTCGCCGACTTCAGTTTGTCGAAGAAGTCTAAGAGGATTTCGCCCAATGGCAACGTGTAATAGAGTATCACACGCTGAGGCGTGGGGTACTCCGTTTTGACATACACGCCGCGCCGCTCTTGACAGAGGGTCATCACCGGTCCGACGTACTCGACGGGCACCATGATGGTGGCTTTGACGATCGGCTCTTGGACACCTGCCAGTTCGTGCGGTGCAGGGAAGTCGGTGGGGTTCGAGATGTGCTCCGAATCGCCGTTGGTCCGCGTGATCAGATAGTCCACGCTCGGGGCGGTGAGAATCAGATCGAGGCCGAACTCTCGCTCGAGCCTCTCCCTCGCGATCTCCATATGGAGAAGTCCAAGGAAGCCGCAGCGAAACCCGAAACCCAGCGCAGCCGAGGTCTCGGGCGTGTAGTGCAATGCGGCATCGTTGAGCTTGAGCTTCTCAATCGCGTCCCGCAGGTCTTGGTAATGCTCGCCATCCGAGGGGTACATCCCGCAAAACACCATGCTGAGAGCCTCTCGGTAGCCGGGCAGCGGGACCGTGGCGGGATGGGCGGCATGCGTCACCGTGTCGCCCACTCGGGCGTCCCCGATAGACTTCATGGCGGCGGTGACGAAGCCGACTTCGCCGCAAGATAGGCCTTCGTTGACGGTTAGACCTGGGCCGAAGTGACCCGTCGAGTCGAGATCGAACTTGGATCCCGTCGACATCATTTGGATGCGGTCGCCCTTGGTGAACGAGCCATCTACGACGCGAATATAGGCGACGGCACCCTGATAGGCGTCGAAGTGTGAGTCGTAGATCAGGGCACGCGGGGCCGCTGCGGGGTTCCCTCGAGGGGGAGGCACCCGGTGGACCACAGCTTCCAAAATGTCGTCGATCCCGATACCCGACTTGGCCGAACAGGGAATCGCGTCGGAGGCGTCGATGACGACGGCGCTTTCTATTTCCTCGCGGGCCCGTTCGATGTCGGCGTGCGGCAAGTCGATCTTGTTGATCACCGGAATGATCTCCAAGTTCTGGTTCATCGCCATCGAGGCGTTCGCGATGGTCTGGGCTTCCACGCCTTGGCTCGCGTCCACGACGAGCAACGCGCCTTCACAAGCGGCCAGCGCCCTCGAGACTTCGTAGGTGAAGTCCACGTGGCCGGGCGTATCGATGAGGTTGAGTTGGTAGGTCTCGCCGTTCTGAGCTCGATAAAGCAAGCGCACCGCGGCCATCTTGATCGTGATGCCTCGCTCGCGCTCGAGGTCCATGCTGTCGAGCATCTGCTCCTGAGCCTGGCCACGGATCGCGCCGCACCGCTCGATCAACCGGTCGGCCAAGGTGCTCTTGCCGTGGTCGATGTGCGCGATGATGCAGAAGTTGCGGATGTGCGCCTGGTCCATGGGGGTGCTAGCGGGAAGGAGGATTGTACCGCCCCGCTTCGTTCGGCCTAGGGAAGGGTCAGGTAGCGGATGCCCCTGAGGTCCACCCCGAGCTCGGCCTGCCGCTTCACGAACGCGTCACGGCTTTCGACCACCAGTCCGCCCGCGCTCCCCGAGTTGTGCATCATGAACTCTCGACTCCCAAGCACCAGCATGATGCCGCAGTGGCCTTCATCCTTGCCCTCGGGGCTGGTGTAGCGGTAAGCGAAGGCGACCCCGTTCTGGGCGTTGTCCGCCCACTCCAACCCGGCGCGGCGCGTGTAGGTTCGGCTCACCATGTCTCGTGTGCCCATGCGCCAGCGCGGCTTCACGCCCAGGCCCTCGAAGTAATCGCACACGAACGTGGAGCAGTCGTTCGGGCCGAGGACGTACTTGCCGCCGGCGCGCTCGTACTCCGAGATCGCCAACCGGAGTCCGGGAAGGATGTCGGGAGTGGCGTGTTCAAGAGCCGTCTCGACCGGAATGGTGGGCTGGTGGAGCACGAACGCATCCCGGTCGGGAGCCGCAGCCGAGGGAGCCAAGGCAAGCGCTGCCAGACCCATGAACCCGCAGGAACCCACGCCGCGTCCACTGCGGTCGAAACGGATTCGAAGTTCGGGCCAGTCCATGCCTTGAACAAAGAAGACGCTTTTAGGCCACGGTCCGTTCCGCAGCATCAACGGCATTGCTCATCAGGCTCGCCACGGTCATCGGACCGACGCCTCCGGGAACCGGCGTGATCCACGACGCAACCTCGGCGGCCTCCCCGAAGCACACGTCGCCCACGTCGCCGCTGCGGCCCTCGACCTTGTTGTAACCCGCGTCCACGACCACGGCACCGGGTTTGATCCAGTCGCCCCGCACCAGTTCGGCACGACCTACTGCCGCAACCAAGATGTCGGCTTCGCGACAAAGCGCCGGCAGATCCCGGGTCTTGCTGTGGGCGATCGTGACCGTCGCGTTCTTCTGGAGCAGCATGTGCGCGGCCGGCTTGCCCAGGATCACGCTGCGGCCGACGACGACCGCGCGCTTGCCCTCGATCTCGATGCCGTAGTGGGCGAGCAGAGTCATGATGCCGAGTGGCGTGGCGCACCGAAAGCCGGGGAGATCGGCGAAGAGCCGACCCAAAGATTGGGGCGTGATGCCGTCGGCGTCTTTGTCCGGCCCGAGCGCCAACAACGCCTCGTTCTCGTCCAAGTGCTTGGGGAGCGGGTGCTGAAGCAACACCGAATGAACCGCCGGATCGGCGTTGAGTTCGTGGATCTTGGCGATCAACTCGTCCTGGGTCGTGGCTTCGTTGACCTCGTACACGCCGCTGATCATGCCGGCTTCCTCGCACCACTTCCGCTTCATCCGAACGTACGCCAAACTCGCGGGGTCTTGGGCAGCGACCAACACGTCCAGCCTGGGCTGCACGCCTTTGGCCGCCAGAGCTGCGACGCGATCCTTCACGCGGTCGCGCACGATGCGCGAGAGGGCCTTGCCATCGAGGATTTGTGCGTTCATTCGGTTCGGATTCTCCACGCGCCGACACGCTTGAGTTCGGCTTCTTCGGGCGAGCCTTCGGCAACCTCTTCGATGGTCGGCTCGGGTTCCGGCTCGGGCGACGCCTCTTCGTAGGGGGCGTCGTTCTCGGGCGCGGACCAGTCCCTCTTGGGGGTTCGGGGCAGCACCCGAGCGAGCACGCCGTTCACGAACCGCCCACTCTCGGCGGTGCTGTACTTCTTCGCGATGGCCACGGCCTCGCTGATGGTCACGAGCGGCGGGATGTCGTCGCAATAGAGCAACTCGTAAACGGCCATGCGCAACACGTTCCGGTCCACTGCGGCCAGACGGTCGAAGTCGTACCGCTCCAGCACAGACTCCACCAAGTCCTGGATTCGCTCGTGCGAGTGGTAGATGCCCTCGACGACGTCCACGGCCCACTCGCGGTGCTCGGGGGTCAGGTCGAAGGGCCAGATGGCCTGTTTGATCGCGGTCAGAGGGACCGTGTGTCCAAGATCGATTTCGTACAGGGCACGAAGGATGGCTTCGCGGGCTTGTCGGCGCGACTTGGCCTTCAAACGGGGGTTTCCTCCAGGAACCGCTTGACGAACTGGGTGGTCACCTCGCCCGAGACGTAATCGGGATGCGCGACAAGCCTGCGAAGGAAGGGGATGTTGGTGGCGATACCGCCGACCTCGAACTCGTCCAGAGCGACCTGCAACTTCCGCACGGCCTCGGCGCGCGTGCCCGCGGTCACGATGAGCTTGGCCAGAAGGGGGTCGTAGAACGGCGTGATCGAGAGGCCGGAATAGACGAACGTTTCCATGCGGACCCCTCTGCCGCACGGGGCCTGCCACAGCGTGATGGGACCGGTGCTGGGAGCGAAGTCGCGATCCGGGTCTTGAGCCGTGATGCGCGCCTCGATCGAGTGGCCCTTGAGGGTGATGTCGCTTTGGGTGAAGGGCAGGGGCTCCCCGGCCGCGATTCGGAGCATCAAGTGCACCAGGTCCAGCCCGACGACTTCCTCGGTCACGGGGTGCTCGACTTGGAGCCGCGTGTTCATTTCAAGGAAGTAAAAGTCGAAGTTCGAATCCACGAGGAACTCGACCGTGCCGGCGTTGACGTAGCCGACCTTCTGCGAGACGCGAACGGCGGCCTCGCCGATCTTCTGGCGAACCTCTACAGGCAACCGATCGAACGGGGCTTCCTCGACGATCTTCTGGTGCCTCGGGTTCTGAACCGAGCACTCGCGCTCGCCCAGATACACCGTGTTCCCGTGTTGGTCGGCAATGATCTGGATCTCGACGTGGCGGGGTTCCTCGACGAACTTCTCGACGATGATCTCGTTGTTTCCAAAGCTGGCCTGGGCTTCGGCTTGGGCGGTTCGCCACGCGTTGGCTAGCTCGGACGGGTTCCCCACGCGGCGAATGCCTCGCCCTCCACCACCAGCGACCGCCTTGAGCAAGATGGGGTAGCCGATCTCTTCGGCAATGGCGGCGGCGGCCGTCTCGTCGGGAACCGCTCCCTCGGAGCCCGGAACCACGGGGCATCCGGATTCAATGGCCGCATGCTTGGCCAGCGCCTTGTCGCCCATCGCCTTGATGGCCGTCGAGGGGGGGCCGATGAACTTGACGCCGATGGCTTCGAGCGCTTCGGCGAATCGGGCCCGTTCGCTGAAGTACCCGTAGCCGGGGTGAACGGCATCGGCACCCGAGATTTCGCAGGCCATCAACACGTTGGCCATGTTCAGGTAGCTGTCCGTGTTGGAACCGGCACCGATGCAAATCGCCTGGTCGGCGAGCGACACGTGAAGGCTGTCCTTGTCGGCCCGAGAATGCACGGCCACGGTGGCGATGCCGAGTTCGCGACATGCTCGGATGACGCGGCAGGCGATCTCGCCTCGGTTGGCGATCAGGACTTTCTTGAGCATCACAGTTCCTCGTAGCCTTGCACCGTGGACCACACGGCACCCGTGGCTGGATCGTAAGCAAAGGGCTGATCGGTGTTCGGGTCGGTCGTGATTTCCTTGGGCAGCCGGAGTTCGTCGAGCGTCTGCGGGTACGCGTCGTCGTTCATCTGCCGGTGCATCTCGATGGCGGTGCGGATCTGGCGCAGGTTGCTCTGCACGACGGTCTTGTCGGCCTGTCGCTTGACCTGACCGACAACCGTCTTGGGCTCGCCATCCTTGCTGTTCTTCGCGCCGAAGCCGCCCATGTAGTAGCCGCCGATGAGGATGCCGAGAATGGCGATGACGGCCAGTGTGCCGACAAGGGTGTGGCCGCGTTGCTTCATTCGGGCCTCACCGTGATGAGCTTCTGTCCGAACTCAACGGGCTGATCTGGCTCGACGTCGAGCGATGCAACGATCCCTCCGACGGCCACAGAAACGTCTGTGGCAAGCCCGAGCGCAATCACCGAGCCCACGACGTCGCCAGGCTCGACCTTGTCCCCGACCGATAGGGGCGGAATCGCTGGGCGGAAGTAGCCGACACATGGGGCCTCGACCACGGTGTCCAGGACCACCACTCCCTCGCTCTCGGCGAGGACCGACGGCGCCTGGCCGTCTTCGTGCGACACTGGCCCGCACTCGGCAACGAACTTGTGATCGCCGACCTCGAGCCGCACGGAGGCGAAGCCATGCTGTCGCGCCGTTTCCAGAGCGTGTCGAACGAGATCGCCATCCAGAGTGGCCATTGGTGTCCGAGTGTACCTAGGAGCCCCGGTTTGACCCTGCAAAGAGGTCCGCTCCCTGGTTGGCCGAGGGGTTAAGGGACTGTTAAGGAATCGGCTATCCTTTCCGACGATGGTTCGTCGCGTTCGTTCTGGAATGGTCTCGCTCGCGCTGGTCGTTGCTTGCGCCCCGCACGCTCAGGAGCAATCTCGCGAGGCTCTTCTGCGCGAAATCGAAGCGCTGCGCCGGGAGCAAGCCGCCATGCAGGAGCGGTTCGACGCCCGGCTGACAGCCCTGGAGCAAGCGCTCGCGAAGAAGCCCGCCGAGCCCCCGATCGCGGTTTCTCTTCTGGCGCAGACGCGATTCGAAGCGGGCAAGGGCTTTGCGGCAGGCTTCCTGACCCGTCGGATGGAGATCAAACTCGGCGGGAAGATAGGCCGGGATCTGGACTGGGTGCTGATGTTCGATCCGGCCAAGTCAACCCGACTCGCCACGACCAAAGCTGCAGGCGTTGTGACCGACGTCGAGGTTGACCAACGTTCGCGCATGCTGCAAGATGCCTTCGTCGCCTACCGGCCCGGAGGCGGCTGGACCATCGAAGTCGGCCAAAAGAAGGTTCCGTTCAGCAAGGAAGGTCTCCACCCGACGGACAACCTGGAACAGACCGAGCGTTCGATGCTGAATACGATCCTGCGGTTCGGAGATGTTCGCGAGTTGGGTCTGCAGGTGCACAAGGCAGTGGGCGACTGGACGATCACGGGTGCCGTGCTGAACGGGGTGGGAGAGACCATGAACGCCCGGGACACCGACACCGGCAAAATCGTCGGCGGCCGCGTGGTCTATCGGCCTTCCGTCGTGCCAGGGCTTCATCTTGGCGTCGCTGGGCTGTTCGGTGGCCTGTCCGACCGGCGGCGGGAACGCCTCGGAGGCGAAGTGGCCTTTCAGACGGGTCCGGTGCTCCTGACCACGGAAGTCGCCAACGGGTTCGATGGAGATGCTCGGTCGTTTTCAGGCTACGGCTCGGTTCGCTGGCGGGTCGGTTCCCGCTGGGAGTTCGCAGGTCGGTTCGACCGGATGAACAGCGAGTTGGCCTCCTTGGCCGATGGGAACGAGACGCAGTGGTCCCTGGGCGCCATCTACCACCTCGACGACAAGGCTCGGATCCAGACCAGTCTGGTGCGACGCCAGATCGAGAGCTTCCCGCACCGCGACGCGTTCACCGTTCAGGTTCAAGCCAAGTTCTAGAAGGAATCCAATCAGGGGCGACGAATTCGGAGCGCGATGCCCTGGCGCTGGCTGATCCTGACCCTCCTCCTTTGTGTTGCGTGCGTCGCGCCTGCCCAGGAGCCCAAGAAGGTCACGCTCCGCTTGACGTCGTGGGATGGCGACGAATCCCTCCGCGTGCTCCGCAAGTCCATCGCACGCTTCGAGGAGCGATATCCCCACATCGAAGTGAGGCTGGAGAACATCGACTGGAGCCTCTACTTCCAGAAGATCCTGACGCAGTACGCCGCCAACGTCGCGCCGGACGTGGCGATGATGGGCTTCCAGAACTTCCAGTCGTTGGCCAAGCGCGGCGCCCTCCTCCCCCTCAACGAGTTCTTCGACGAAACCCCCGGCTTCGACATCAACGAATACTACAAGGAGATCGTCGACGCCCACTCGTTTCATGGAAACGTCTATGTTCTTCCGCGGGATATTGCTCCGATCTCGCTGATCTACTACAACAAGCGGATGTTCGACGAGGCCGGGATTCCGTACCCGGACGGGACGTGGACGTGGGACTTCAAAGTCCGCCCCGAACTCCGCGAGAAGGACTTCCTGTGGGTGGTGCGCGAGCTGACCAAGAAGGACGGCGGAGGCAAGACCACCCGCTGGGGATATGCGCCAGGATGGCCCCAGCTGCTGGCCGATTCGTTCGCGCTTCCCTATGCGGGCGACCCCGTCGACAACCTCGAAGCGCCCACCAAGATCCTTGCCAACTCCGAAAAGCATGCCGAAGCCTATCAGTTCGCCGCCGACCTGATGAACAAGGAGAAGTGGGTCCCCAACAATGCCGAGGTCGTGAACGTGCTCCAGACCAACACGCGGGCGATGTTCACCAGCCAGCGCGTGGCCATGTTCCAGTCGGGCATTTGGGAGGTGCCCAACATTCGCAAGGTGCTCGAACCGGGCAAGACGGGCTTCTTCGACTACGACATCACGTGGTTCCCGGCGTTCCGAGACGGCAGCCGACGGTATTCGACGGGCGGGTCGGGCTACTGCATCCTGAGTTCGACCAAGCATCCCAAGGAAGCGTGGCTGCTCACGCAGTGGATGGCCGGTCCCGAAGGCATGAAGGACCTCGCCGAGAGCGGGCTGGCCCAACCCGCGATCCGAGGCCTTTCGCTTCGCGAGCCTTGGATTCCAGGACCGAACACGCCGGAGCCGATGCAGTATCCGAAGAACCGGATCGTGACGGACACCTCCGTTCCGCACGTCACCTTCGGTCCGACCGCCGACTACTGGCCCGAAGTGCGCGACCTCGTCAACGCCCGGCTCGATGGCTTGTGGAACGGGGAAACCACAGCCAAGGCCGCCCTCGATCGAGGCGTCGCCGAGGGGCAAGCCAGGATGGACGCGATCTTGGTCGAGCAACACCTGCCGCCGTTCAATTGGTGGATCGGCCTTGCTCTGGGAGCGGTGGTCATTGGCGGCATGCTGTTCTGGGTGTACTGGCCCGAGCGGCACGTCAAAGCCACGCTGCGCGAGAAACAGGAGAGCCGCACGGCCTATTGGTTCATTTCGCCCTTCCTCATCGGTCTGGTCGTGTTCACCCTCGGCCCCATGGTGCTCTCGCTGCTCATGAGCTTCGCGGATTGGGACGTCATCTTGCCTGCCCGTTGGCGCGGCATGCAGAACTACCAGGAGGCGTTCTCGGGCGACCCGCGGTTCTGGGTGAGCCTTCGCGTCACCTTTGTCTACACGTTCTTTGCCGTCCCCTTGGGGGTGCTGGGCTCTCTGGGCCTGGCGTTGCTGCTGAACCAGAAGGTGCGCGGCATGCCGCTCTATCGGACCTGCTACTACCTGCCTTCGCTGGCCAGCGTGGTGGCGGCCTCCTTGATCTGGCGACGGCTGTTCCAGCCCGAAGGCGGCCTCGTCAACACGGTGATCTACGGCGCTGACGGCAAAGGCGACTTCCTCGGATTGGCCACGTTCCTCGGTCGCTACTCGCCGACGGGCGAGCCGGTGAACTGGTTGGGCAACGAGGCGACCGCTTTGCCGGCGCTCATCATCATGTCCCTGTGGGGCATCGGCGGCGGCATGGTCATCCTCTTGGCGGGTCTCCAAGCGATCCCGCAGCACTACTACGAGGCGGCGCTGCTCGACGGGGCGGGAACTTGGAAGAAGTTTCGCAACGTCACGTTTCCATTGCTCACGCCCTCGCTCTTCTTCGTCCTGATCACCGGCGTCATCGGGAGCTTCCAGGTCTTCACCCAGGCATTCGTCATCACGGCGGGTGGTCCGGGCGATTCGACCAGGTTCTTCATGTTGCACTTGTACAATCAGGCGTTCACCTCGTTGCGCATGGGCTACGCGTCCGCATTGGCATGGGTGCTCTTCGTGATCATCCTCTTCTTTACCATGGTTCAGTTCAAGATGAGTAAGTGGGTCTACTACGAATCGGAGGTCAAGTGAGCGTTTCGACGCCAGACGCCGCTCAGGCTGCCGCCGCTTCCGCTCGGCGCGCCGAACGTGCCGAAGCGGCTGGACGCTGGTTCATCGCCGTCCTTCTGGTGGTGGGCGCCTTGGCGATGCTCGTCCCGTTCTATGTGATGCTCGCGATGTCGTTCAAAACGATGTCGGAGATTGACCGGACGTCGGTTTGGGCATGGCCCGTCGAGTTCACATGGGAGAACTTCCGGCTGGTGCTGACCAACCCGAACGTGAGCTTCGTCAAGTTCCTCCGAAACAGCACGGTGATCGCCGTCATCTCGACGGCGGGCGTCATCGTCAGCTCGAGCTTGGTCGCCTATGCGTTCGCTCGGCTGAAGTTTCGGGGTCGCAATCGGCTGTTCGTGCTCTTGCTCAGCACCATGATGCTGCCCGGCATCGTCACGATGATCCCAACGTTCGTTCTGTATAAGT
Organism: Chthonomonas sp. UBA2387; assembly: GCA_002343445.1. Taxonomy (GTDB): domain Bacteria; phylum Armatimonadota; class Fimbriimonadia; order Fimbriimonadales; family Fimbriimonadaceae; genus UBA2387. Next base: position 18,938 of record DDSP01000070.1, on the reverse strand, counting down.
ATCTGTACTGGATCGATACGTTTATGCCGCTCACGGTACCGGCTTGGTTCGGCGGCGGCGCGTACAACATTTTCCTTTTGCGCCAGTTCTTCATGGGTTTGCCGCGGGAACTCGACGAGGCTGCCCTGATCGACGGGGCGTCGCACGCCACGATCTTCTGGCGCATCGTCATGCCCCTCTCCGGACCGGCGCTGGCGACCGTCGGGGTCTTCTCGTTCATCTACAACTGGCGCGACTTCATGGGTCCCCTCTTGTACTTGAACAGCCCGGAAAAGCAGACGCTCGAACTCGGGCTGCGAACCTATTCGGCTCTGAACGGCGAGCGGTGGGACCTCGTCATGGCGGCGTCGGTGCTGGTCATGATTCCCCTTTTGGTCATCTTTGCCGTTGGCCAGAAGTACTTCGTCAAGGGAATTGCCATGAGCGGCTTGAAATAGGGTTGCATTGGGCCAAAAGTCCCTGCTAGGCTTGCGGGTATGAACGCCAAGCCGAGTCGACGCAGCGTCCTCAAACTCATGGGTGGTGCCGGACTTGCCGCCGCCGCCTACCCGGCGCTGATGCCTATCCAGTCGAAAGGTGGTTCCAAGCCCAGGAACATCATCATCTTTCTGACCGATCAGGACCGCGCCCTGCGTTGGTTCCCCGAAGGGTGGGCCGAGGACAACCTGCCGTGCCTCACCGCGTTGCGCCAACACGGCATGGAGTTCCGGAACGCGTTCACCAACACGTGCATGTGCACGCCTTCGCGAACGTCTATCTTCACCGGTCTCTACCCGGCCCAGCACCTGAACACCGACACGCTGACCGACGGCTTCACCCAGTCGTTCGGCGAGCATCAACTGGATGCGAACCTGCCGAACCTGGCTACCGTCCTGAAGTCCGGCGGATACGACGTCATCTACAAGGGCAAATGGCACCTGAGCAAACCGGTCCACCGGGCGGACGGCACCAAGGTTCACGACGACATCTCGCGCTACGGCTTCGACGGCTGGGATCCGCCCGACGCGGGTGAAGACACCAAGATCGAGAACTACGGCGGGGGCGACGCGAACAACGACGGCCGATTTGTGGAAGATGCGCTGCAATTCCTGCAAGATCGGATCGCCAAGGGCTCGAGTCGACCTTTCTGCCTGGTCGTGTCGCTGGTCAACCCGCACGATGTCCTCGGCTACCCGGGCAACTCCCCGAACGGCGGCTACAGTCCGGCGATGCTTCAGGGTCCGATCCAACTGCCCCCCACGGTGGACGAGAACCTGTTCACGAACCGCAAACCCACGGTGCATGGCCAACTGCTCATCCGGCTCGCGGGCCTGGGCGTGCTGGGCACCACCGAGCGGATGCTCAACTACATCAACTTCTACGGCAATCTCATCAAGCTCGTGGACACGGAGATGTACAAAATCATCCAACTGCTCGAGGCCAGCGAGGCGGGGCGGGCCCTCCATCGCGACACGATGATCATCCGAATCGCCGACCACGGCGAGATGGGCCTGACCCACGGCGGTCTGCGCCAGAAGGCGTTCATGGCCTACGAAGAAGCGATCAACATCCCGTGCATCTGGTCGAACCCCGTGATGTTCCCCAAAGGACAAACGAGCGATGCGCTGGTCTCCCACGTGGACTTCCTGCCCACCTTGGCGAGCTTCTGCAACGTGCCCAATTGGAACAAGTTCGGGTTCGCTGGATTCGACTATTCGTCCATCTTCTCCAACCCGAACCTCAGCGTTCAGGACGAGGTGATCTTCACCTACGACGACATCTGCGCCGGTCAGCAGACCGCCGGTCACAACGGCGTGATCGACGGCTCCAACCGGTTGCAGATGATCCGAACGAAAGACTACAAGTTCGTGCGCTACTGGGACGCCTTCTACGACCACAAGGAAGAGGAGGAGTTCTACAACCTGGTGACCGACGTAGACGCTGCCACCGGTCTGCCCGTCGAGCTCCACAACGTGAGCGCCTGGGCCGATCGCAAAGGTCTGGTCCCCCGTTCGACCCCGCAAGAGCGCCTGGCCCGCGCCGAACTCAAGCAACGGCTGGAGCAACTCGTTCCGACGCGACTCGCACCCCGGACGCCAAGCTCGAACCTGTTGCCCATGAACGAGATCGTCGAGCCGTACCACTGGACCGACGACGAGGGCTCGCACAGCACCCTGGACGTGCGGTTCGTGTCCCAATCCATCTGCAAGTACCAAGTTCAGAAGATGGTGGGTGCCGAGTGGACCAACGTGGGCGACGAACTGCAAGGGCATAACGGCCAAATCCTCGTGAGCTTGCCGTTCGAGGACCCGACGCCCGACTTTCGCGTGGTGCGGACGTTGTTGCCTGCCTAGCCCAAAGCAGCAGGAACACGACGGCCCAAGGGCGAATGAACGGTCATGGAACCTAGCAGTTCGAGCGTGTCCAGCCAGAGAATGGTCTGGCTGGTCATCCTTGGTGCCTTCACCATTCAGCCGGTGTTGCTCTATGTGTTCGTGGGGATGAAGGCTTCGCCCCCTCCAGAAGGTCAGACCGTGATCTTCGAAGCCATCGCGGTCGCCGCACTTGCAGCAGCCGTATTCATGGGCGTGCAGAAACTCCGGCCCAAAGGCGAACTGGGCGAGCAGCCTGTCGTGCCGCCGGTCGCCCAATGGCAACCGCAGTCCCTCGTCGCGCTGGCGTTCGCGGAACTCGCGACGCTGCTGGGGATCTTCATCATCGGCGGCGACCGCATGCTGGTCTACGTGGCCGCAACGATCGTGGTGATCCTAGCGACGATCCTTCCGGCGGGATTGGCCTACTTCGCCGCGCTCGAGGCGCAGCAATCCGAGTCCCAGTAGGTGGTTCGGGAGGCATCGCCCCAAGTATGCTAACAAGCGTCCATGCAACCCTTACGGATCGGCATCGTCGGCTGCGGCAACATCAGCGGCATCTATTTCCAGAACGCCACCAAGTTTCGTCCCCTTGAAGTCGTCGCGTGCGCCGACCTCGATATCGAGCGGGCCAAAGCCAAGGCGGCCGAGTTCAAAGTCGCCAAAGCCGTTGAGCCCGACGCCCTTTACTCCGACCCCGAAGTCGAGTTGGTGGTAAACCTGACGATCCCCAACGCCCACCATTCGGTCGCCAAAGCGGCTCTGGAAGCGGGGAAGCACGTGTACAACGAAAAGCCCCTGACCATTCAGCGGGCAGAGGCGCAAGAGGTGCTGGCGCTGGCCGAATCCAAGGGCTTGCTGGTCGGTTGCGCCCCCGACACGTTCCTCGGTGCCGGGCTGCAGACCTGTCGCCGCGTGATCGACTCGGGCGAGATCGGCGAGGTCGTGGCGGCCGAAGCGTTCATGATGTGCCACGGCCACGAGAGCTGGCACCCCGACCCGGCTTTCTACTACAAGAAGGGCGGCGGTCCGATGTTCGACATGGGGCCCTACTACCTCACGGCTCTGGTGCACCTGGTCGGCCCGATGAGCAGGGTCTCCGCGTCCGCGCGTGCCTCGTTCGCACAGCGCACCATCACCAGCCGGCCCAAGCATGGCGAGGTGATCGCTGTGGAAGTGCCCACGCACCTGAGTTGCACGATCGACTTCGAGAACGGCGCCATCGCCACCGTGATTCAGAGCTTCGACGTCTGGGCGCACAAGCTGCCCTGCATCGAGGTGCATGGCACCAAGGGCTCCATGATCGTTCCCGATCCGAACGGGTTTGGGGGCGAAGTCTTGGTCAAAACCGCGGGCGATGCCGATTGGCGAGCGGTGCCGTTGGATGCGGGATTCCCGGAGAACTCGCGCGGCCTGGGGGTCATGGACATGGCGTATGCCATCCGGAAGGGCCGTGCCCACCGGGCGAGCGGGGCGCTCGCCTACCACGTGCTGGACGCCTTCCACGCGTTCCACGAGTCCAGCGATGAGGACCGCCACGTCCGGCTGACGTCCGGGGTGCCCCGACCCGAGCCATTGCCTGCGGGCTCGGGCCCCGACGAACTGGCGGGATAGGCGGATGAACTATGTGCTGCAGGGCATTGCCCGAGTCGCGACCGATCGGACCTTGTGGCCCTACGTCGTCAAGCCCGTGGCCTACGGATGCGGGGCCTATCTGGTGTTGCTCATCATCGGCGTTGCGGTCGTGCGCCCGTGGGTGGAGCGGTGGGCGTCCTTGTTCTCGGACCCCATGGCAGCCGGGGCGGTGTCGGTCGGTGGTTGGCTGATGTTTGCGTTCGTCTGGGCCTTCCTTTCCGGCCTGATCTTCATGACCCTCAACGGCATCTTCGCTGGCGTCGTCTGGGACAAGCTCAGCGAGCGGATCGAAGCGGAAGAGTTGGGCATGGTCGCCAAGTGTCCGCTGACGAGCGTACAAACATGGCTGGACATGGTCGCGCGGGTTGCTTTGGCAATGCTCGTCGGCTTTGCGGGGTTGCTCGCTTCCTGGATCTTCCCCGTGGTCGGGCCCTTGGCTTTGGTGGGCGGACTGGCATTGCTCGACTTCACGTGCGGCGTGTATCTGCGGCGCGGGAGGCGGCTTGGCAACCAACTGGTCGGCGTCTGGAAGTTGCCCGGGGCGTTGGGCTTCGCGGTAGGAGCAGGCTTGGTCACGCTCATCCCGTTCGCCAATGTGCTGCTCTTCCCGGGCTTGGTGGTGGGAGGTACGAGACTGGCCGCTCGCGGACTGGGCAGGTAAACTGGGTGAATTGAGGTTTGAGCCCTCGGCGAACGGCGCTTTTGCCGTGCGCGGTCGTCCTGTCTGGGTGGCCCCGTCGAGCGAGCCCACGCAGTTTTCTAATGGCGAAACCCTCCTACGATCAAATCGCGCACCAGTTCGCCGATGTGCTGAGCCAGTCCAAAAAGGTCCTGATCGGGACCCATATGAACCCAGATGGCGATACGATCGGCAGCGCGCTGGCCCTCTCGCACTACCTGGACGGACTTGGCAAGCCCAACGACGTGGTCTGCCACAACGAGGTCCCCTCCAACCTGAGGTTCCTGCCCGGTGTCGAGCGGATCAAGCAAGGAACGGAGGCGACCGACCACGATCTGGCCCTGATCGTGGACATGGACTCGCTCGAACGCTTGGGCAGTCTCCAGTTCATTTTCGAGCGGGTGCCCCGAAGCGTGGTGCTGGACCACCATGTGCCGCACGAAGCCCCCGGTGACCTGCGGCTCGTGGACACCGACGCGTCGGCGACGGCCGTGATTCTGGCGAACACCCTGTTCGCGATGGATGCACCCATCACCCGGGAAATGGCGACGTGCCTCCTGACCGGCATCGTCACCGACACGGGCAGCTTCCGGTTCCGCAACACGAATCCCGAGGCGCTGAGCGTGGCCGCGAGGCTCATCGAGCAGGGCGGCGACATCAACCAAGTCTCGGAGGAGATCTACCACCGCAAGCCGTACAGCAGCGTCAAGCTCCTCGGCCACATGCTGGACACGATGCACCTCGAGTGCGAAGAGCGCCTGTGCTGGGGGGCGTTGGCCATGGAGGACTTCTGGAATGCAAGCGCCAGCGACACCGATACCGAAGGCTTCGTGAACGAGCTGTTGGCGATCAAGACCGTCCAGATCGCGGCGCTGTTGCGCGAGCACAAACCGCTCCGCATCCGGGTCAGCCTGCGTTCGCGGGGAGATTACGACGTCGCCGCCGTGGCGCGCGAGTTCGGAGGAGGCGGCCACCACAATGCGGCAGGGTGTTCGTTCGAATGCCCGCTTTCGGAGGCCACGGACATGGTTGTGGAGAGGCTCAAGAAGTGCTTGGCATCCTCCTGATCGCCAAGCCGCAGGGGCTGACCTCGCACGACGTGGTGGCGATCGTTCGGCGACGGCTCAAGACGAAACGTGTTGGGCACGCGGGCACTTTGGACCCCCAAGCCACCGGCCTTCTGGTGGTGGCCGTCGGAGCCGCCACACGCTTTCTTCAGTACCTGCCGCTCGAACCCAAGAAGTACACGGCCGAGTTCACGTTCGGCGTCGCCACCACGACGTTCGATGGCGAAGGCGTGGTCACCAAGGAAGGCCCCGTGCCCGAAGACCTGCCGGCAAGGGTGCTCGCCGAGTTGCCGAAGTTTCAAGGCCTCATCGAGCAACTTCCGCCAATGTACAGCGCCGTCAAGAAGGACGGCAAGCCGCTCTACCACTATGCTCGTCAGGGCGAAGAAGTGGAACGCCAAACGCGGCGGGTGCACATCGAGACGTTTGCGCCACTCGGATACGACGGTCCAATCGGGCGGTTCGAGGTGGTTTGCTCGGGGGGTACGTACGTTCGGACGCTGGCCAACGACCTCGGCGAAGCCATCGGCTGTGGCGCGTATCTCTCCGCGTTGGTTCGCGATGCCGTGGGTCGTTTCCGCTTGGAAGACGCCATCGCGTTGGACGATGTTGCCGAGGACCGGCTGATGCCGTTGTCCGAAGCGTTGCCACCCATGCCGCTCGTTCAGCTTGCCCTGCGCGAGACCCACGAGATTCGAAACGGCCAGTCGCTGATCTCGGGTGATCGGTTCACAGCCAAGCACGTCGCGCTGGTGGATCCCGCGGGAGCGGTCTTCGGCATCGCTTCAGTGGTCGAAGGCAACGTCCTGCAGCCCGAGTGCGTCATCCCGAAGTGAGCCATGTGCGCCCGGTACAGCCTTCGCCCCGTGATGCCCCGGCTTCTGGAATGGTTCGACCTCGACCCTGAAACCGAGTTCGAAGCGCAGCCCGTGGTCGCCCCGACCAACGTGGTGCCGGTCGTCTTGGCGCGCGCGGATGGCACCCGGGGCGTTCGTCGGTTTCGGTGGGGGTTGCTTGGACCAGGCGAGTCCGGCGGAACCGGCCACATCAACGCGCGCAGCGAAACCGTGTTCGAGAAGCCTTCGTTTCGCGAGTCCGCCCAGCGTCGACGCTGCCTGATGCCCGCGACGGCGTTCTTCGAATGGGGCGGGGAAGGGAAGGCGAGGCGACCGTACCGGTTCGAGTGGTCCGATCGCGCACCTCTTGCTTTCGCGGCGATCTGGTCGCCGCCAGCGGCGGTGGAGTTGCCGGCCACGTGTTGCCTGCTCACCACCGATCCAAACGCGTTGGTGGCCCGCATCCACGACCGCATGCCCGTGATTCTGGACCGCGACGCCTGCGCCATCTGGCTGGACCCGGATGCCCCGAGACCCCTTCTGGAAGCCGTCTGCCGAGCGGCAGACCCGGAGCGAATGGCGATGGCCGAAGCCACGCGAGAAGAGACCCTGCCACCCCGAGGCGGCCCGGACGTGCAGGGTTCCTTGTTCTAGGGGCCCTCGGCCTTGAGGTAATCCAGCACGGGTCGCGCGCGTTCGCCACCCATTTCCGCATGCCGAACCAGCGTGATCCCGTGTGGGCCGGGGCTGGTCCGTGCGGCGGGGTTGGCCTCCAAGATCGCCTTGACGGCGGCAAGCTGTCCGAGCATGGCGGCGACGTGAACCTCGAACCGTGCGCCCTTCGAGATCAAGAACTCGGCGATGTCGGCGCGGCCCATGTGTCCGGCCCCGCCGATCGCGCTCTCGAAGTCTCCGCCGCCCCAGTCCCAAGTGGCGTTCAGCAAGCCGGGGTGCTCGGCGAGCATGGACTTGACCTTCTCGAAGTCGCCGTGCGCCGCACCGACGAAGTCGCGCACCAAGTCGTCGGCCAAAGCGGGCGGACGTTGCCGCTGCGCGTAACCGAGGGTCGCGCCTCCCACTCCTGCAAGAGTCGCGAGAGCGAGGACTTCACGTCGTGACGGGCCGGTATGCATGATGGACCTTACCTGCTCGGATCGGGGCCGAGTTCCTCATCGGTACAATCCGCACAAGATGTTCATTGCCCTTGTCGCCGTGGCGGTCGCCTCCGCACAGGCTCAAACGGTCGCACTCTACAGGGGGGCAACCCTGCCGGAGAGCGCTGGAGCCTTTCGTTACTGGTCCGCCGAGGACACCTATCTGATGTCGACGCGCCAAGACGAGAACTTTGGCGGGGCGGTGATGCTGCAGGGCGGAACAGGCAAGAAGATCCTCATCCGCTTTGGCGATTTGGAGCGCGTCCTCGGGCCAAATCCGAACGTCGGCCAAGCGTCTTTGGTGCTCCGGCAGTTCGGCCAAGGCACGCTCTCCGTGCCGGCCGTGTCGCGCGTCCTGGTGCCCTGGGGCGAGGGACCCGCGACCAAGCTGGGCGTCGGCAGCACGGTCCGCCCGAACTGGGGGGCGACCTGGCGCGAACGCCGCTCGGGCGCTGCTTCGATCGGATGGCAACGGCCCGGCGCCGCAGGCGGCGACGATGTCGAAAGACTGGACGGCGTCACGGCCACGATGGACGAGGCCAACGGAGTGCTTACGATCGGTGGACTGGGGCCCGTGATTCAGGACATGGCGCGGGCTTGGCACCGGAACGACGGATTGCTTCTTGAGTTCTCCACGACCATCGACTTCTTCTCGAGCGAAGCCGCCGAGCAGGATCGCCCACGCTTGTTGGTGACGTCCACGCCGGGTTCCAAGCCGTCCGGACCGGACCTTGGCGTCCAGACCATCTCCAGAACGCCGGAATACCCCCGCCTCAAGCCGGTGATGGTGGAAGAGGGCGGGGTGTCCGTTCCTGGGAGCATCGCCGACCCCAACGCCAAGCGATGGCCGGCGAATGGCGAAGAGGTCGTCTACACGGCCACGATCCGCAACAACGGAGACGCAGCAAGCGGCGCGTTCCGCTACCGCTGGGTGAGGGGCGAACGGAACCTCTCGGCGGTGGAAGCCACACGCCCCTTGCAGCCCGGCGAGACGATGACGGTCGAGCTGAAGACGCCCGTCACGCTCGACCATACCGACCACCGCATCCAGCCGATCGGCCTTCTCATCGAGCCCGCCGGCCCCGATGCCGACGCCAACAACGACTTTGTCGAAGTCGCCGAGGGAGGGCTCGCGCTGGGTGTGTCCGAGAGAGCGGCCCCCGCGATGCTGGACTGGGTGCAACGCAACCTCCGCTTCTTCAACGACGTGCTTTTGGCCAAAAGCCGGTTCTCCTCGATCCTCGATGGGGTGACCGAGCGCGTCCGGCTGCAAAAGGTCGGGCCGGACGATGCCAACGTGGACGCCTGGCTCGACCTCGACCCGGCCGAGGCCCGCGAGCCCGTTTCGCGTGCGTTCCAGCGGCGTCTGGCCCTGGCACTGGGCGTCCCCGATCTGGGCGCGGCGGCCAAAGACGCCTCGGCTTCCATCGTCGGGCTCGACTTCGGCAACCCCGCTTCGAGGCGTGGCTCGGAGGATGCGTTCCCCGGGATCACGGGCGGAGGCGACACGCGCAACGAGGCGGGCATTCCTGGGCTCATCGGCCTTCCCTACGAGCCGGTGTTCGACCGTCTCCTCGAAGCGGCCCAACTGGAGCCGACCGACCTGCTGGCACTCACCGAAGCCTCGGCGCTTCAAGCCCAACTCGGGCGGCGAGCGGGGCTGGGCCAAGTCGTTCTGTACGACATCCCGCCCTTCGTATCGGTCCGAGCTCTCGATGGTGCGGGCCGACCCATCGCCAATGCCCAACTCGGTCTGTGGCGTCTGGGTAGGGACGGTATCCAGTCGAAGGAACCGACAGCGACGATCCAAACCGACGCGCAGGGTCAGGCCGAACTGCCGCGCACCGCATTCGCCGCAGCGGGGGAGGCCCCGTTGCCCAACGGTCGGACCTTGCTCGCGAACCCCTTCGGGCGGTACGCGCCGAACGTGCAGGACGCAACCTGGCTGCTCGCAGCGAGCCAGCATGGGCGCACAGCGACGGCATGGCTCAAGGTCTGGCACCTGGTGGACGCTTTCCACCGAGGCAATCGCGGCGCCGCCATCATGGATCTGCGATTCGACCTGCCTCAAGCTCCGGTCGATCGTGCGACGAATCTGGCGTTGCAGAAGTTGACCAAATCGAGCGCAACCCAAGATCCGTTGGTTCACGCCCCGCTGACCGATGGCCACCCCGCCACCTCCATCGTCCTTCCCGGCGCCGAGGGTTCTTGGATCGACTTGGACCTCGGGCGCGATCGCCAGATCGGCGAGGTGAGGCTGGTCCTCCAAGGCGGCGCGCTTTGGCCCGACTTCGAGATCGGCATCTACCAGACGGGTGAAACGGAGGCTGACGCCTTCCCGTTCGCCCGCGAGGTTTCGGCTGGCTGGACCTTCCGCAACCGCTACGAGGTGGTGGGCACCGGACGCGGCCTGAGCTACTCGGGGATGCCCGTCCGCGGCAGATTCATCCGGATCACGGCCAAGAAGGCGTTTGCAGGCGAAGTGCGGATCGGCGAGATCGAAGTGTTCGGCTCGAACTTCGGCGGCTGACCCGCGTCATCCCAAGCCGCGCGTCGCGCCGCCGTCCACGAGCAGGTTGACGCCGGTGACGAAGCCCGCCTGCTCCGAGCAGAGGAAAGCGATGGCCCCCGCGATCTCTTCGGGGCGGCCCAAACGCCGGACGGCGGCCAAGTCGCCGTTCATCTGCAACGCCTCGTCCACCGAGACCCCCAACTGCGCCGAGCGGATCTCGGCCAGGTGGCGTTGCCGGTCCGTCAGGGTGTGGCCGGGGAGCACACCGTTCACCGTGATGCCGTTCGGGCCGAGTTCGCGAGCCTGCAGCCGTGTCAAGCCCATCAGGCCCGAGCGGAGCGTGGACGAGATCGCCAGCAGGTCGCTGGGTTCCTTCGCGACGAGCGACGTCACGTGGACGATGCGACCCCAACCTCGCTCGGCCATGCCCGGGGCGACCAATCGAACCAGCCGTACGACGTTGAGCAACGTGGAGTCGAACCCAGCCAGCCAAGCCTCGTCGCTCACCGAGCCCGCAACCCCTGCCGCGGGGCCGCCCGTGTTGGTCACCAGCACTTGCACAGGGCCCAGAGCGTCCACCGTCTCAGCGTGCCAGCGCTCCAGGTCCTCCGCGCAAGACACGTCCGCGACGACGCCAAGTGCCTCGACGCCCAACCCTCGCAACTCGGCCACGACGGAATCCAGGGCCTCACCGTTTCGGGCGCACACGCTCACGCGGGCACCCTCTTCCGCAAGGGTCAGCGCTGCCGCCCGCCCGATGCCCTTGCTGGCGGCGGCCACCATGGCTGTCTTTCCGTTCAATCCAAGATCCATGATTAGAACCAGTGCATTTCCGAATCGCCGTGGAGCGACTGGAAGTAATTGAGTTGGGCGTCGTGGTAGGTGAGGTGGCTGGCGCACAGGCTGGCCATTTCAAGCGCGGTCGTGTGTCCGCTCGGCGTCTCGATGGCGTCGTCCACGTGGCTCGGCGACACGTGGTCCCAAGCCGCCAGCACCTCGTTCACCGAAGCCGAGAACGCCTGCAGCGCGCCTTGTTTCGACTTGAACTCCTCGGGAGCGGTCATCCAGCCCTCGCGCTGAAGCGCGGGCGGGGTCTCGCGCCGCAGCCGAGCAGCGATCCGCTTGTTCACGACGACCACTTCAAAAGTGAAGTCGAACGGGCTGCGGGAGGTCCCACCGGGCGAGCGCGCAAGGTCGGTCTCGGCAATCGCCTCGAAGTCCTTCACATAGCAGGCGGCGGCCTCCTCGATGCGGTTGCGGATGTGGCCCTTGACGTCCATCCGCGATCAGTTCGCGATGCTCAGTCTGATGTCCTGCCTTCAAATGTGGGCGATCACGTCGGCCAGGGCTGCACGCTGTGCTTCCAGCGGCATCACTTCGACCGGCGGCACGTGCACGAACCCCACGGCTCGTCCCGGCCATGTCATCAACGCCCGGAACAGCGAGTAGTTGCAGAGGTAGCTCCCCGCGTCCACGCTTGGACGCCAGCGCGCGCTATCGGCGACCAACTCCCGTGTGCGAAAGAGCGTCGCCCCGAGTTGGCGAGAAGCAAAGGGAGCAATCGGACCCGGACCAGCGACCACTCCCTCGGCATCGGGCGTTGCGCCGATCACGTTCCGCGCCACCATCTCCAGCCGCAATCGGGGATCTTGCTCGCCCGATGCCAAACCCAGCATCAGGAGAGCATCAAACTCCAGCGCCGACGCCAAGAACTCCTCGACGGCGCGAAACGTGACGGGCAGCACGCGAAACGGCAGGCCGCAGGATTCGGCGAGCGCTGCCGAGGGGTTGTCGTCGTTGCCCAAGAACGGTCCAAAACCAGTCACGAACACGTTCATGGCCGCTTCCTGCGCTCGCGAAGTTGGTACGCCAGTTGGCTCGTCTCGTCCCACCGCTTGCGGCGCGGCTTGACCACGGGCAACTCCTGGTTTTCAAGCGTCGCCTCCCGAAGCCGCTGGTAGGCGATCCGCCCGAGTTCCAGCAGACTCAGCACGTCGTGCCGGTTGTACTCGATCAACAACCTGAGGGCTTTGCGGTCGCCATTGATGTGCCGCCGCCACAGCTTCACGGCGTCCCACCCCGTCAGGCCCTGAGTCTCGGGGCTGCGCTCCAAGCCGAACGCCTGCTCGATCTTCTTGAGACCCCCGCCGACGCCCACCCGTCGCAGCGCAGGGCACAGGTCTATGTGTAGGTGGTCGAGGGCGATGCCCATCTCGCGCCGGATCATCGGCAAGTCGAAGTTGCCGCCCGAGAACGTCACGACCACGGAGTAGTGCGTGATCGCGTCGCGAAACGCCTCCAGGTTGTCGCCCTGAACAAACGGCAGGTAGCGCTCGTGGTCGTGGAGTCCGATCACCGTGATGCGATCGTCGGGAGGGCGTCCGCCCGTGGTCTCGATGTCCAAGTAGCAGACCGTATCGGGGAAGTGGGGAAGACAACGCCAATGCTCGGCCTCGGGCAAGCGTTCGGCGAAGTATTGGTGAACCCCCTGCGCCAGCGCTTGGCGCGATTGGTCGAGTTCCTCGCGGAGGCGCCTGGCCGTCACCTTCTTGGGCAATGCGCCGTTGGCCTGCCCTTCCTCCAACGCGTCCCAAGACCGGCATCCAGCCGCCCATAGCTTCGCCTCGGCGCGCGGGCCGATGCCGGATAGGTGGCGGAACGTGCACTCAAGCATGGTTCAAACGCCAAGTCCCGGAATGAGGTAGTCGGCGAACGCCCTCTCGAAATCAAACTCGTGGTGGAAGCCCCAATCGGCGCGCGCGGCCGTGTCGTCCACGTCCTCCGGCCACGTGTCCACGATGCCCTGCCGTTTCAGGTGGGGATCGTAGGAGACCTTTGCGTTCGGGAAGAAGCGCAGCGTCATCGCCAGAATCTCCTCGGCCGATGGACTGAACGCGGCGATGTTGTAGGCCCGGCGGGTCAGCGCTTCCTTCGGTGCGGCCTCCAGCATGAGCAAGGCGCGCACGGCGTCCGGCATCGCCATGAACGGGATGCGCGTATCGGGCCGAACGAAGCACGCGTACGACTCGCCTTTGGCCGCCGCATGGAGCATTTCGGCGCCATAGTCGCTGGTGCCTCCGCTGGGTACGGTGACCGCGCTGATGAGTCCGGGAAAGCGGATGCAGCGAAAGTCCACGCCGCCCTTGGTGGCCTCCTGGTCGAGTTGGCGGTAGTGGTCGGCGTAATAGTCGCCCAACCGCTCGCAGTACAGCTTGTTGATGCCGTACATGGTGGTGGGGCGGGTGTGATCGTCCTCGCAAACCTTGCCGGCGTTTCGCTTGGCGTCGAGGTACGGCAGCCCATAGACCGCGATCGAAGAGGGATAGAGGAACCGGACGTCCTTGCCCTCAGATCTCGCTTCGGCGATGGCCAGCTCGAGCAGGTTCAGCGTGCCATCCACGTTCACCCGGTGCGCGAGCAACGGCTGCCGCTCCGAGCGGGTGCTGAGCAGGGCGGCCAGATGGAACACGGTGTCGATCTCGTGTTCGGAAGCGATCCGACCGAGCAAGTCGCGGTCGCCGATGTCGCCCACGACGGTGGCATGGCACTTGGCGGCCAGGTGGTCGTCGAGCGGTCGAAGGTCAAGGGCGACGATGCGGGTGTCGGGTTTACCGGAGAGCGCTTCCACCAGGCCGTGGCCGATTTCTCCGTTGGCGCCCGTGATGAGAATGGTCTTGGGCATCGGCATGCTCACGATACCCCGGACCCCCAGGGAGTGCGGTGGGGTGGTGGGCAGGTGGTCGGCAAGCGGTCTGCATGTGGTCTTAGTCGACCCGGATGACCCAATGATGCCCGCGATGCCCGAAGGAACCCGATGCCCGATCAGCGAACGAGAAGCCATGAGCAGCCACGCTTCCCCCAAGCGTGGGCCGATCCGTGTTCTTGGTGCCCAGGAGGCTCCGGTCGTTGCCCTCGTCCGCTGTGTCAAGAAGCGCTTGCCGGTGCAGTACTTGGTGGCGCGCCTCGACGTCGAGAGCCTTGCTCTCGACGTCGGCCCTCCCTCCGTTGGCCACTTGGCGGCTGCGCATCGTTCCGCAATCAGTCGCGACGGACGCTGGTTTTGCGCAAGAGAACACGAATTCCTGCGGGTTCTGGACTTGACAAACCGAAGTCAAGATCGCGAGGTCCCCGTTAAGTTGGGCTATGGCGTGTTCAACTTTGCCTTGGGTACCGACAGGGTGGGATATCGCGGGTCCATTTCGCTTGGGCATTGGGATAGCGTGAGGCACGCGTTGGGATTGCTCGTGAACATTCCGGGCGTCCAACTGCCGCTGGCGAGGTTAGATGACGATGCGATTCTCGACTACGCACGCTATGGCTCCGCTACTCGCGGGGTCCATCGCACGGGTGATTCACTCAGGATCCGCGACACTCGCTTTGGAGTCACAATTGTCCATGGCGACTCCAGATACAGCATTGAACTGGATTCTCAGGTCGTTGGTCCAAGGGCATCGCGATGGCAACAGAACTTGCTGAACATGTGCCTGCATGGCGCTTGCTTCGCAGGCGACCGTTGGTTGGTCCTATCCCATCGTGGCGTTGTCAGGGTGTACGATCTCGAGAAAGGGCTGGCCACGCCGGTGAGCACGCTCGACCTGTGGGATCGGCTGTCAGCCGCACTATTGCCGAGTATCCCCAAGGGCCGCCGCAACCCTCGGTCGCTGGAGGACTACGTCCGCTGGTTCCGAGCACGGAACCTGGACCCGGCCGAGTTCATCCCAGAAGTGTTCCTCGCTGATGACTCAAGGTAATCCGATCGGAAGCGGCGACCGCCAACCCGGTCCCCGACCGCGAGAAGCCCGGATCGTCCATAATCGGGGGTCATGGCCGTCGAGATTCTGATGCCCGAGCTGGGCGAATCCGTGCACGAGGGCACGGTCAGCCGCTGGCTGAAGCAGGTGGGCGAGTTCGTCAAGGAGGACGAACCCATCGTCGAGATCATGACCGACAAGGTCAACACCGAGCTGCCGTCACCCGCGTCCGGCTACCTCACCGAGATCCGCATTCCCGAAGGTGGAGCGGTCGAAGTGTTCAAGGTCATGGGCATCATCTCCGACACAGCGGACGCCGTCCCCGCAGCCGCACCCGCCCCCACCGCACCGGAATCTGCTCTGGCGATAGAAGAAGCTCTCGCACCCGCCCCAACACCCGCGACCGGCAGAACGTGGTTCACGCCCGTGGTGCGCGCCATGGCCAAGGAACACGGACTGAGCGACGCCGACTTGGCCCGCATCGAGGGCACGGGGCAGGGCGGAAGGGTCACCAAGAAGGACTTGGAGGGGTACCTTGCCGGCACCTCGAAGCCCGCCGCTCCGGCGCCCGCTCCCGTCGCCCCCGCACCCAAGTTGGACGTGCCGCCAGCCGTCACGCAAGCCGGCCCCGAGCAGGAGATTGTGCCACTCGTCGGCTTGCGCAAGATGATCGCCGATGCGATGGTGCGCAGCGCCGCTGTCCCGACCGTCTCGACGACGACCCAGGTGGACGTCACGCCGATGGTCCGCTTCCGCGAAGCCAACAAAGACGGCTTCCAAGCGACCTATGGCGTCAAGCTCACCTACACGCCCTTCTTCATCAAAGCGATCACCGAGGCTCTGGTCGAGTTCCCGCTGATCAACAGCTCGCTGCAGCCCGACAACACGATCCTCAAGAACCGCGCCGTCCACATGGGCGTGGCCGTGGCGTTGGGCAAGAACGGTGACGAAGGCCTGATCGTCCCGGTGATCCGCGACTGTCATAAGAAATCCGTCGTTGATCTGGCCCGTGATCTTGAAGATATCGCCAAGCGTGCCCGGTCGAATTCACTGACCGTGGACGACGTAAAGGGCGGCACGTTCACCCTGACCAACCCCGGCTCGTACGGAGCGCTGTTCGGCACGCCGATGATCAACGCGCCGCAGGCGGGCATTCTGGGAACCTACGGCATCGTGAAGCAGCCCGTGATCGTGGACGACATGATCGCCGTGCGCTCGATGATGTACCTCGTGCTCACCTACGACCACCGTCTGGTGGACGGCTTGTTGGCGGGGCGGTTCCTGCAAGCGATCAAGAAGCGGCTAGAGGCTTTCGACTTCTTTCGATAGAGCGGCAAGGCGCGGAAGACTCCGAACCCAACCGAACCGTGCCAAGCCGCACCAAACCTCCCTTGGAAAACGTGTGGCAAAAAAGGGGACAAAACGAGCATCGGATCAATATCCTGTGCCGTCTCTCCCTTTGCGGCCCGATATGTTGTAGCCTCAGGGCGAGGCCATCGGTCCGAAGACCCAGTCATGCGTTGCCCGTTCTGCGGCTCGGAAGAGCACCACGTCCTTGATTCGCGACCCGCTCGCGGCGGCGAAGCCGTGCGACGTCGGCGCGAGTGCGAGGCGTGCCTCCGCAGGTTCACCACGTTCGAGGCGCCCGAAGTTCCGCGCCTCCTCGTGGTCAAGCGGGACGGCACGCGGGAGGAGTTCGACCGCGAGAAAGTCTTGCGCGGCATGATCGTGGCGTGCGGCAAGCGGCCGGTCTCGCTGGAGAGCCTCCGCGACTCCGCCGAGCGGATCGAGCGGGACGTGTACAGCACGTTCGAGGACGAAGTCCCGAGCGGCGAAGTGGGCGAGCGCGTCATCGCCGAGTTGATGGCCCTCGACACCGTGGCCTACATCCGGTTCGCCAGCGTGTACCGGCAGTTCGCCAGCGTGGACGATTTCGCCGAAGCGTTGCGATTGTGCGCGGCACGAGGATTTGGTCGCCCAAACGCGACGCAGTATGATAGACTGGTGTCTACAGAAGCAGCAGGAAGCACAGCATGAAGATTGGAAGGTATTTCACGACCGCCGAGCAAGGCGCCTATGGCGACATCGAATTCGTCGCCCGCAAGAGCGAGATCCGCAACCCCGACGGCACGAAGGTGTTCTCGATGGAGAACGTCATGGTGCCCGCCGCGTGGTCCCAGGTGGCCACGGACATCCTGGCGCAGAAGTACTTCCGCAAGGCTGGCGTGCCGCAACCCGATGGCACGACCGGCGGCGAGACCGACAGCCGCCAGGTCTTCCACCGATTGGCGGGCTGTTGGCGGCACTGGGGCGAGCAGTACGGCTACTTCAACTCCACCGAAGACGCGGATGCCTTCTATGACGAACTCTGCCACATGCTGGCCCGCCAGATCGCCGCGCCGAACAGCCCCCAGTGGTTCAACACAGGCTTGCACTACGCCTACGGCATCACCGGCACACCGCAGGGGCACTACTACGTGGATCCGGTGTCCGGCGATCTGAAGAAGAGCGAGAACGCTTACGAACGCCCGCAGCCGCACGCGTGCTTCATCCTCTCGGTCAAGGACGACCTGGTGAACGAAGGGGGCATCATGGACCTGTGGACCCGCGAGGCCCGGATCTTCAAGTACGGTAGCGGGGTAGGCACCAACTTCTCCTCGCTGCGCGGCGAGAACGAACCCCTGAGCGGAGGCGGAAAGTCTAGCGGCCTGATGAGCTTCTTGCGTGTCGGCGACCGTTCGGCGGGTGCGATCAAGTCGGGCGGCACCACGCGCCGCGCTGCCAAGATGGTCTGCCTGGACATCGACCATCCAGACATCGAGAAGTTCGTCAACTGGAAGGTCCGAGAGGAGCAGAAGGTAGCGGCCTTGGTCACGGGCTCGGTGCTGAACAACAAGCACCTGAACGCCATCCTGCAAGCGGGTCACGGGGCGAAGGAACTCCCTGAGAACGACCGCTTCGACCTGCGCAAGAACGAGGGCTTGCGCCGCGCCGTGGCCGAAGCCAAAACGGCACAGGTAAGCCTGAACTATATCCAGCGCGTGATCCAACTCGGCGCCCAAGGGGCCCGCGAGATCGAGTTTCCGATCTTCGACACGGGCTACGAAAGCGAAGCCTATGTCACCGTTTCTGGCCAAAACTCGAACAATTCGGTCCGCGTGACCGACGCCTTCCTCCGCGCCGTGGAATCGGACGACACATGGGCGCTGAAAGGTCGGACCGATGGGCGCACGATGAAGACCCTGCCCGCCCGCGAGCTTTGGGACCAGATCTGCGAAGCCGCGTGGGCCAGCGCAGACCCGGGACTGCAATACGATACGACCATCAACGATTGGCATACTTGCCCCGTAGATGGACGCATCAACGCGAGCAACCCCTGCTCGNNGGACGACACGGCCTGCAACCTGGCTTCGATCAACTTGGTCAAGTTCCTCGACGAGGAGACGGGCAAGTTCGACATCGAGGGTTACCGGCACGCCATTCGCCTTTGGACGATTGTTCTAGAGATCAGCGTGTTGATGGCGCAATTCCCAAGCCCTTCGATTGCGAAGCTCAGCTACGAGTTCCGCACGTTGGGACTGGGTTACGCCAATCTAGGTGCTCTGCTCATGCGGCAAGCTGTGCCCTACGACAGCGAAGAGTCCCGCGCGATCGCCGGTGCCTTGACCGCGATTCTAGGCGGCGAATCCTACGCGACCAGTGCCGAGTTGGCGCGAGAGATGGGACCGTTCCCAGGCTACAAGCGTAATGCCAAGGACATGCTCCGCGTGATCCGCAACCACAAGTCGGCGGCGTACGACGCCTTGGAGGACGACTATGAGGGTCTGAGCGTGAAGCCGGTCGGCATCAGCTCGGATCGTTGCCCCACCGATCTGCTCGTCGCGGCGCGCAGGGCTTGGGACCGCGCGCTCCAACTCGGCGAACAACATGGCTACCGCAACGCGCAGGTCACG